>VMHB01000001.1 GCA_007378985.1 Parcubacteria group bacterium Greene0714_7 | reverse complement strand
GTGGTTCATAGTTATGATTTCAAAGAAATACCGAAATGTGAGAGAGCTTCTTTTATTTCCTCAACTGCTTTTTCTCCGATACCTTCAAGTGCAAGAATATCTTCAGGAGTCTTTCGAGCGAGTCCTCCAAGTGTACGAATACCAGCACCAGTAAGCGCGTTTGCAGTTCTTGTTGAAAGTTCAAGTGACTCAATACGAGTCTTCATGACATCCTCTCTCGCTTCGTCACCCATTGCAACAGACTCAGCCTCTGAAGGTACTGGAGCATCTTCTTTAAAACCAACGACAGCTTTCAACTGCTGAATCATTGTTGCAACAGAGCGCTCCAATGCTTCTCTTGGTGAAAGAGTGCCGTCTGTTTCAATAACAATACGCAAACGATTGAAATCGGTACGATCACCAACACGCATGTTCTCAACTTCGTAGTTAACACGACGAATTGGTGTAAATATTGCATCAAGTGCAATCATGCCAATGTCTACTCGGTCTTTCTGAGTAATTTCTTTTGGTACGTAACCAAGTCCTGTGTCTACTATCAATTCAGACTCAAAATGTGCATTTTTATCAGTGAGCTCAGCAATGTGTTGATCAGGATTTAATATTTCAACCTGACCAGGAACAGTGATGTCTTTTGCTGTAAGTGTTTTTATACCCTTTACATTGATAGAGAGAGTATGTGGTTGATTATCGAAGATGCGAATACGAACTTTTTTAAGGTTCAAAATAACACCAATAGTGTCCTCTTTGACACCTGCCATAGTTGAAAACTCATGCGATGCACCCTCAATTTTCACTGATGTGATTGCAGCTCCTGGGATAGAAGAAAGAATAATTCGGCGAAGTGAATTGCCGAGTGTATGTCCGTAGCCAGGGTACAAGCCATCGATTTCATAGATACCGGTAGTTCCTTCCTCAGAAACGATTCGTGGCTTTGATGGCAATGTAATGGAGTAATCCATAGTGATTAAGTGATTATTGGCTAATTATTAACGTGTGTAATATTCAAACACAGCACCAATGTCAACGGCTGTATCCTGATCAGAAAATACCGGAGTAGTTTTCAACTTCCCTTCCATAACGCTTGGATCAAAAGAAATCCATGATGGTGTGCGAGCCTCTTTCAATTTTTCGCCAAGTGTTTGGAACAAACCACTATCCTTACTTCCTACGCGGATAGTAATACTGTCTCCCGGAGAGACACGGTATGAAGGTACGGTAACGCGCTTGCCATTCACTACGAGGTGGCCATGAGAGACCATTTGGCGTGCCATGCGGTGCGTTGAAGCAAGACCCATGCGATACGCAACCGAATCGAGCCTGCTTTCAAGGAAACCGAAAAGTGTTGCCTGTGGATTCGCTTTACTTTCAAGCGCTTTTTCTACATACGTAGAAAATTGTTTTTCAGTAAGACCATACAAAAGACGAAGCTTCTGCTTCTCGATGAGCTGACGATTATAGTCAGAAACATTTCGGCGTCCCTTCTTCTTATTTGCATCAGAGCGTTGCTTTGAAAGAGCGAAGCTTTGTGTCTGACACTTCTCAAAAATGGAAGAGCCAAGGCGTTTACAGATTTTGTATCTAGGTCCGAGTATCATAAAAATTATTTATTGATTATACGCGACGAGGCTTACAAGGTCGTGGACCATTATGAGGAACTGGCGTTATGTCGTGGATAGCAAGGATCTGGATACCTTTGCCAGCAAAAGCACGGAGTGCTGATTCGCGACCAGAACCAACCCCCTTAATGAACACTTCTACTTCCTTAACACCAATGGTTACAGATTTTTCTCCTATGACTTCGCCGACTTTTGCAGCAGCGAATGGAGTTGATTTACGATTCCCAGTGAATCCCATAGATCCCGATGATGACCACATAAGCATGCCACCCTCCTTATCAGTAAGACTGACACGAGTGTTATTGAATGTTGACTCAATATGCAAAATAGCTCGATCAATATGTCTTTTCGAGATCTTTGAAAGAGTGCGATCCCGCTTTCCGGAATCAACACCACTACCTTGTTTCTTTAATATTCGTCTTTTACCCATGATATTTTATGTTTTTTCTAGTTTACGACGGCCTGAACCCATGGTCTTTCTGACATTGCCACGAACAGTTCGTGAGTTTGTCTTGGTGCGCTGTCCTCGAGCAGGAAGGCTTTTAAGATGACGAATACCGCGAAATGCCTTGATATCTTTTAGGCGTTTTACGTTACCGCCAATTTCTCTTCTGAGATCTCCTTCAATAGTAAACGATTCAATGAGTGTTCTTATTTCTAACTCTTTTTCAGGAGAAAGATCTTTTGCGACCGTTGTGCCAGAAACACCAACCCTTGCAAGTATTGTGCTTGCACGTACCCGACCAACTCCATACACCGCAGTAAGAGCGATAGAAAGATGTTTGTTATCAGGGATGGTAATACCAGCGACACGCATAATTAATAGAGAATATTTTTAGTAGATTGAATTTATTTTGAAACGCTTATCCTTGGCGAGCTTTACGACGAGGGTTCTTCTTGTTGATCCGGTACAAGCGACCACGCCTGCGGACGAGAATATCGCCTGCTTGCTGCTTCTTTACGGATGCTAGAACCTTCATGTGTGTGTAAAAAATTATAGACGTCGCACTATTCGTGCACGTCCGCCGTACGGATCCAGAACAAGAGAAACGCGATCCCCCACCAACACGCGAATGCGATGGAGTCTCATTTTACCTGCAAGATATGCAAGCATCTCTTCCTCTCCGCCTTCAAGGATTACTCGAAATAGAGCATTTGGGAGTGACTCGGTAACTGTACCAAGCTTTTCCTCAGTGTCTTTCGTGCGTACCATTTGAGCGAATCAGTATCTGAATTGGACTTAGCTATAGTACCAGAAATAAGTATCAGACGTCAACCCCGTTGTGAATGTTGGTGAAAAGTTATCCACTTGAGATAGTTTTTGCAAAGTGAGCGAGTTCATTTTAATCATGTTTTTCAACGTTTTTTAAATCATTAATTGAATATCACCAACATCTACAACGGGGTCAAGAAGAACTCACAGGTTAGTTTGTGGATGTCTCGGACACTGTTATTTTGAGCTTCTTTGGGTCATTAGGCATGCCCCCTCTCCAGAAAGGATATACCTTGACATCGATGTTTGAAATCGATGGATAGTTAGGCAAAACAACCTTTATGTCCTTTTTTTGTATACCCGTAAGATCTTTAGTTAGAGCGTTAATATCGAAAAGTGCAACCAATTTTGCCGTCCCAGAAACATTCAGGTGTATAGGCGTATCTGTGCCTAACGACTCAGGAACATCCACTACAACACGGAAATCATTAGGATTTGCAATGCCCAATAACCCATCGTACGAAACTTGCCCTGTAGTGGCGATTGAACGAGCCAGTGCATTTTCATTGACCGCCGGTGCCGAAGCCGTGCCAGAAATAGAGATTACTGCATTACTACCATCAACAGCGTCAGGAGCTTCTACATAGATGATGGAAACAGAGTCATTAAAAACCAATGTCCCTGCGGGCAGTGCCACGAGCATCTTTGCACGAAGAGAGCGTTCAACTTCTGCCTTTAAACCTGCAACAGTTTCCGAACGAACAGTTGAGTCTACAACGGCCTGTTCGCCTATAAATCCTCCCGTTGTAGATCCTTTTGATTTCGCATATATAAGAGTGTATTGCTTAGATGCCTTAAGGCCGGGGATAGTGAAGTCGGTAGGACTGATATTGTATTTCTCTCCTGCTTCATCAGCATATACAAGGACA
This sequence comes from Parcubacteria group bacterium Greene0714_7, assembly GCA_007378985.1. Classification (GTDB taxonomy): domain Bacteria; phylum Patescibacteriota; class Minisyncoccia; order Phycocordibacterales; family Phycocordibacteraceae; genus Phycocordibacter. The sequence continues at coordinate 252,517 of VMHB01000001.1, read as the reverse complement.
TCTACAGAGCCTGGTACCTTAATACCGGCCTTCATTGTGTAACCAGGGATTACAACTGGCGCATGCACTCGGAAAACTAGCCCATCTTTTGTTGCAAAACGAGTATTTGTAATGAGACGCTGGGGTGTCGCAGTATACGCATTGTAGATAGTAATCGTTCCCGAAGAATGATTTTCAACATGCTGTGTTCCTGTAGCAGGCACACTCTTAGACGCGGTATCAGAAACGGCAATTTTTTGATATGGAAGTTCTGTACTCGTAAGAGATGCCTCGAAAGAAGCTTGTACAGGGACGCTGAAAGAGACTGGGGTCACAGTAATATATGCTCGGTAGAAAACCGTACTAATGACTACAACACCGACAACGAGCAGTACCGCAACAATTCCCGCCACGACAGCGAATCCGAAGAAGCCACTTGGTCGTTTAGGATTAACAGGCATGCTTTTTGGTGGTGTTGATCGTGGTGGTGGTGTAGTTTCTGAAGTTCCAGGCATAGAACTTCTTATAGGCTTTGAACGGGCAGGTGGAATAATATCTTGAATGCTGCGATGCTGATCCATTCCGTAAAGTATACCCCTCTTTCACGCAAACCCAATCTCCCCTTATTGCTATACCTGTGTACAAAATGAGCAGGAACTAGATTTTGGATATCTCGCCATCATTCACACTTGCAAAAAGAGCCTCGACAGAAAGAAATGGGTCGTGAATTGTATCTTTTCCAAGTGTGATATATTTTTCAAAAAAATTAGGTGTGACTAAGATTGTATTTACTACAGAATTCGGAATCCCCAGTGAAAAAATCTTCTCAAACCACGGCAACGCCTCTTTATCGGCCATTAAGAATATCGTCCGAGGAACTGGGGTACTCTCACGAGCTAATTCAATAACACGCTCGTAGCCTTTAATCCATGAAGCACTCGCATCTCTAAAAACCTTTGAAAAAGCTTCTGTCTGCTCCGGACTCAGCTCTCCTCGTGCGAATAATGTAAGCCTGGACAGTGCGTCGGTAATACTTCCTGCACCTGCAATCTCACGAACAAATGAGCGTGTACCTTTTGGGAATGAACTCATAAAAGAAAGAGCCCCCCTATCACCAATGAGACAATCAGTTATTTCACCTCCGATATCGAGAACCATAAAATTTTCTTCTTCGCGGGTGGCTTGGAGCATGGAAAATGCTATAAAAGGGAACGTTTGAAAACTAATGTGAATGTGCGGGAAAGCACTCTTAATAAGCTCGGTGACTCCTTGTACAAAAGCAGAATCGGCTTCACTTTCGTACAAATGCACTTTTAGTTCAGTCCCTTGAACTGCAGAATCCAAAGTGGTGAGGTATCCATTAACATATATTTGACTAACCACCGACTCAAGTGGATGACGCCCTGTGCGACGATTTCTTGAATTTTCTAAACGCTCTGTTTTCAAAGCATGCGACACTGTTGCCTGTGTAATTTTTAAAGGTTTTTTAGATTCTGAGAGTACAACCTTTATCTCTGACGCATACCAAGGAGCAGCAAAAACAACATGCACTAGATCTAGGTGCGTAGTACGTGCCACCGTGTCAAGAGCTTTCTTTAATGCCTGAAGAGTTAGTGTTTGAATACCACCAACTGCATCTCCTGAATCATTTTGAATGGCAACCCTCTCAGAGTGGTGCATTACTATTTTTTCGCCTTTTGTAAAAGTTGCCACACATGCTCCAACAGAAGCACTGCCGATATCTAAAATTAACTCAGTTCTACTCTTTTTCATTTCACAGATTATTGTAACCTATGAAATGAAGCCTTAGCTTAAAAAAACTTCTATTTTTTATCAACACCAAAAAGTCGGTCAACTAATTTCTCGGCATCGATTTTAAGAATTCTATTCCAATCAGTAACTCCTATATCTTGCAAAAACTCCTCAAATAGCGAGTCTTCTCTCAGAGCTCTTTGAGTTTCTTGTCTTGATGCGCTCGCTGGTCTTTCACTCATAGATATATTATACATTAGTTGATACAGTAAGTCAATCCCCTTACACTAACACCGCTTTTATTCTTCGAACTCCTGATGCTACCGCTTCTTCTTTTTGAATTTTAAAGATTCTGCCGTTGTCGCCAATTTCTTGTGTGTTGTTTACATGAGGACCTCCGCAAAACTCTATTGAGAATGCGCTCTCAATTTGCGGATTACCTTCAACCGCTCCCTTTGGTCCTACAGAGTAAACAGATACCATTTCAGGATATTTCACGCCAAACTCGTGCTCCGCTCCAAATTTCTCAGCTTCTCCCTTTGGCATAACGGTACGCATAACAGGAAGCTTTTCTGCTATTTTTTCGTTCACAATTTTTTCCACTTCCGCTTTTTGCTCTGGTGTCATTTTGGTTGGGTACGAAAAGTCGATACGGAGTCTCTCGGAGGTGATATTTGATCCTCGCTGATGCACTTCAGGACCCAGGACTACTTGCAAAGCTTTTAGAAGGATGTGATGCGTGGTGTGATAACGAACTGTTTGCTCTGAATGATCCGCCAAACCTCCTGCAAATTTTTGTGCCGCACCAGCACGAGAAAGTTTTTGATGTTCCTCCATTTTTTGCTTGAAACCAGCACTATCAAAAGCTAGACCTCTCTCTTTTGCTAGTTCTTCTGTAACTTCAAAAGGAAATCCGAAGGTTGTAAAGAGTGTAAATGCATCTTCTCCACGAAGTGGTCCCTCTTTCGAGAGTTTCTCAAATTCTCGCATGCCTTGCGTTAAAGTTTTCCGGAATTTATCTTCCTCGATATTAATATTTTCTTGGATTATCGTTTCAGCTGATTTGAGTTCGGGATAATGCTCTTTGAAATACTCAATAACGGCAGTAGCGAGTAGAGCGAGGGTTCCCTGTGGTGCGCCGAGTACATCAACATGACGCACCGCACGACGAATGAGCCGGCGTGCAATGTACCCTCGCTCAGTATTTGAAGGGGTGACTCCATCGCCAAGCATGAATGTCGCAGCACGAATGTGATCTAACACGACACGAAATGATTTTGTTGCCTCTTTGTATTTTTTTGTGCCTGCTTTTTCAAGGACGGAAATAAGCGGAGTAAACGCATCCAAAAGAAACACGTCACCACCCCCTTCACGAGCTGCTGCAATGCGTTCTAACCCCCCACCAAAATCCACATTTTTATTGGGAAGAGGTTCGAAACTGCCATCCTCTTTCTTGATGTACTCCATGAAAACAGAATTGCCTATTTCCATGAATCTTCCGCAATCACAATTAGGGTGACACTCTTTCCCAAATTTCACGTCGTGCATTACCCCTGTTGGATCAAAGTCATAAAAGACTTCAGAGTCAGGACCACCAGGCTCGCCCGCTGGCATGAGAGACGGGGCTCCGGCGCGGCTCCACCAGTTTTTCTTTGCGTCGTAGTAAAAAATACGCCCACCCTGCATACCTTTGGTTCCACCGTTTTCTTCGGAGCCTAAAGCAACATCTTTTGCCTCTACCCCCTTCGAGCTAAAAAGTTTCTTCCAAATCTCTGCCGACCCGGTATCCCGTGGGATTCCTAAACTTTCGTCTCCGATGAATGTAGTTACATACAAACGTGCCGGGTCGAGCCCCACCACATCAGTTAAAAATTCAAAAAACCATGGCAATTGTTCTGCCTTGAAGTAATCTCCAAAAGACCAATTACCGAGCATCTCAAAAAACGTCGTATGGCGGTTGTCGCCTACCTCTTCAATGTCTTGTGTGCGGAGAGATTTCTGCGAGTTAGTAACACGGCTACCCATCGGATGTGGAATTCCCAAAAAGTACGGCAACAAAGGTTGCATACCCGAAGAAACGAACAGGGTGGTTGGGTCATTCTCAGGCACTAGTGAAACCGAAGGAATTACCCGGTGCCCTCTTTGCCTAAAAAATTCAAGATATTTGGATCGCAGTTCGTTTACGGTCATAGGTGGTATCTTACCAATTTTCTTAAGGGTACGGTATCATCCTCTGAATGAACACCGTAAAGGGAAAAAAGACTGGCTGGGGTTTTAACCCTAAGACAATTGATTCTTCAGTGCGTCCTCAGGATGATTTCTTTTTGTTTGCGAACGGTGGATGGATAAAAAAGACAAAACTCCCCTCCGATGAATCTCGTTGGGGAAGTTTTATTATGCTTCGACATAAAACAGACTATCAACAGCACACGCTCCTAAATGAACTTCTGAAAGCATCAAGAATTAAGGAGGGTCCAGAAAAGCTTGTCAGGGACCTATATAGGTCAGCCGTTGATATGCCACTCCGAAACAAGCTCGACACCACACCAATAATCAAATGGCAGAGAGTAGTTGAAGATATCTCCAATACTAAAGATTTACTCAATTACATTACCAAAGCACACCGCGTCGGTATTTCAGCTCTATGGAATAGCTCGGTAGATCAGGATTCAAAAAAGAGTGACTCATACATACTGCATTTGTATCAAGGAGGCTTGGGTATGCCTGAGCGTGATTATTACCTTAAAAATGAAGCGGAGCAGAAGCGTGTTCGGGGTGCATATCTTGCACACATTGATGCCCTTCTAAAGCTTCATGGAAAAACAGCTGAAGAACGAGCTCATATTTCTCGTGTGGTACTAGAAATAGAAACTCGTCTCGCGCGCGCATCAATGAATAAAGAAGATACCCGTGATGTTGAAAAGACCTACAACAAAATGAACCTTTCCTCTCTCGGTTATCTCTCTCCGAGCATTAATTGGAAGCATTACTTTAAAAATTCAGGCATTAAAAATGTTTCGACAGTTATTGTGGCCACACCAAACTTCTTTAAAGAAATTTCTCGAATGCTTGAAACTATCTCTATAGATGACTGGAAAACATACTTCTCGTGGCACCTCATAAACGATACGGCGTCACTACTTTCAGAAAAATTTGTGAAAGAGAACTTTGCTTTCTACGGCACAGTACTCAGTGGAGCAAAGAAAATGAAACCACTCTGGCGCCGTGCGCTCGGCACTGTGAATGGAACAATTGGAGAAGCGCTCGGGAAACTCTATGTTGAGCGCTATTTTCCACAATCGGCAAAGAAAAGAATGTATGCACTCGTTAGCGATCTTTTTATTGTATATGAAGACAGAATTCGTGCCCTTGATTGGATGAGTGCACAAACAAAAAAGAAAGCAATTCTGAAACTTCGAAAAATGAACCGCAAAATTGGGTACCCAAAACGTTTCAGAACGTATAGAGGACTCAAAGTAGACCCGACCGACTACTTTGGAAACATTATTCGCGCTCATGAACAAGCTCATAATCGTGAAGTACGGAAGCTGAGTCGCCCCGTTGACCGTAAAGAATGGTTTATGACTCCGCAGACAGTAAACGCATACTGCAGTTTTAATTTAAATGAAATTGTTTTCCCTGCTGCCATTCTTCAGGCACCATTTTTTGATGAAAATGCAGATGACGCAATAAACTATGCGGGCATTGGCGCGGTCATAGGGCATGAAATGACACATGGTTTTGATGATCAGGGTTCAAAGTTTGATGGAAACGGCAACATGAAAAGTTGGTGGACAAAAAAGGATGAAAAGCAATTTGCTAAAAGAGCATCGCTTATTGCTAAACAATTCGACCAGTACGAAGCGGCAGCGGGTGTGCAGGTAAATGGAAAATTAACCTTGGGAGAAAACATAGCCGACCTTGGAGGACTCTCCATCGCATACGATGCGTATCAAAAACGTCTCAGAGTAACTGGCAGAAAAAATATTGATGGACTCACTCCTGAACAACGGTTTTTCTTAGGGTTTGCTCAGGCAGAGCGAGAAATTGCGCGTCCAGAATTTTTGAAAATGGCAGCACTCACTGACCCCCATTCTCCAGCGCCATGCCGTGTAAATGGTCCCGTTTCAAATTTTGAAGAGTTCTACTCTGCATTTAAAGTCCAAAAAGAGGATGCTTTGTATCGTCCTAAAAACAAACGTGCAAAAGTTTGGTGAAGGTATTAATTAAGGAATTAATTCTGACGCCACTCATCTTTTGTAACCCCTCCCTCTCGTAAAATTTTAAAAAGAAGTTTTGCGCAAATGTCGAGTTGACCGCTCCCATGTGTGTTCGGTATTGCAACTGTTTTTCCATCTCTCGTCATTTTCTTATGATGGCCACCGGGGACAGGCCCTTCAAATCCTAAATCTCTCAATTTATCCACCAGATGACGTTCTGAACAGTGTGCACCCATAACTTACTTTTTATTTGTATCACCCACATAAATTGATTACGGGTACAAGTAGAACATAAGTGGATAACATTCAGAGCCAATCAATAGGAGCGTGTCCCTTAACCATAAGATACGTGTTTGTTTTACTGAAAGGTTTACTTCCAAAAAATCCACTAAAGGCCGAGAAAGGTGATGGGTGTGGCGATTCAATAACAAGATGTTTAGTGCGATCAATATGCGCACCTTTTGCTTTGGCATAATTACCCCAAAGAATAAACACTAGGTGTTCACGTTCTTCTGAAAGTAATTTAATTGCCGCATCAGTAAACTCTTCCCAACCTTTACCCTGATGCGAGCCTGCCGTATTCGCTTGCACAGTGAGCGTTGCGTTTAAAAGTAGTACTCCCTGCGTTGCCCACCTTGATAAGTCACCGTTCGTATGAACAAGAGGCTTACCAATATCTGATTGAATTTCTTTGAAAATATTTTGAAGCGATGGCGGTGGTCGTACTCCTTCCTCTACTGCAAACGAAAGGCCATTTGCCTGGCCTTCTCCGTGATACGGATCCTGACCCAAGATAACTACCTTAACCGCACCAAATGGACATAAATCAAACGCACGGAAGATATTTTTTGGATGTGGGTATACCGAACCTTTTGTATAGGCATCTTTAACAAATGAAATCAGTGTTTTGAAATATGGCTTTTCAAATTCCTCTTTCAATTTTTCTTTCCAAGATTGCTCAATGCGTATTTCCATATGCCTTGCATTCAAGAAGTAAGATTCGCGATTCAGGAGTAAAGGTTTTTTAATTCTTGCTTCTTGAATCCTGTACCTTGAATCTATTTAATCGCCCCTTCCTTTCTTAAAAGTTCTTCCTTACTCAAACCATCTCGAAGACCGTTGTAGCCCCCAATTTTCCCATCAGAGCGAATCACTCGGTGACACGGCACGCCCTTATCCTGATTTCCCGCCATAATAGTTCCAACTGCCCTTCCTGCATTTGGACGCCCAGCTGCCAGAGCAACCTGCCCATAACTCATAGTTTTTCCGCGCGGTATTTTCTTTACCACCGCCACCACTCGAGCCCTGAAATCATCTTTGAACTTCTTTGAAAATACCTGCACCATTTATCAAATATACCACCCTTTTGCCTAGCTCATCTTGCACGCCCAAATCTGTTCACTCACATGTATTTCCATATATGGAAATACATGTGAGTGAAGTTATACACCATGTTTTCGTGCAGATATTTCCATATATGAAAATATGTTCAGTATGAAAAGAAAATCTAGCGACCTTGGAAAGGAGGAGAAAATGAAAACACTAGATATTCTCTACACTGCAGCGGGATCAGTTCGCGGACGAAGCACAATGAAACTCTTCCTGCGCGATCTTCTCACTGAAAGCGAGAGAATCATGCTTGGAAGGCGAATTTGGATAGCTCGACTCCTTATCCAAGGCGAACGAGCTAATGACATCGCCACAAAACTACGCGTTGGATTGGCAACCATATACCGAGTAGAACGATGGCTTCAAGATCAATTTCCTGGATTCGAGGAAGCAATCAAAAGCATGGATAAAGAATTCAAAAAGAGGGAAAACCTTTTTGAGGCGAACTATGGTCCATTTTCTTTCAGAGCACTTAAACGCAAATACCCGTTGCATTTTCTTCTATTTCCAGAACCAAAAAAGAAAAAATTAGACTGAGAAACTTATTTCCATATATGGAAATAAGTTTCTCAGTCATGCAAAAAAGAAATTTGTAGACACTAGTCGTTAATTTAAAAAATTATCTAAAAAGGGATTGCTCATGTGAATCTTCACTATCTTTTGATTTTGCCTTACTTATTTTTGAACTGCCTACATCTTTTTTTATAAATGGCTGAAGAACTTCCCCAACTGCTTTGCGGTACGTACAGTAATCGCACGCTTCGCCTGTTTTTGGAATTACATCGGCATCTAGGCACGCTTTAATTTCCAAAAGAGTCCCGTCAATCCAATCCGCTTTGCCGACGTACGGGATTACCTTTACATCGAACTCAAGCTTGCCATCGAATGCCTCGGTATCTGTTCTTCCGTTCGCATACACAAAATACCCCATGTCAGAGACAGTGAACTCGTTTTGACGAAATAGCCATTGGTACACTTCCATTTGACGCTTGTATCCATCCTGCCACTCGGCATCAAGGGTTACTTCCTCATCTTTACTCGTAGCCTTGTAATCAACAATGTGTAACTCACCTTTTGGACTAACCCATACATCATCTATGGCGCCCGAAACAGTGAATCCAGTAGGTGCATGGAAGCAATCAATCCCTTTAAAATTTTCTCTCCATGTATCCATCTTTTTATGCTCAAAGGGGATAGCATCAACACCATACTTACTCATTAATGGATGAGTACTTTTTGAATTTCGGTGAATATCAAACTCTTTTTTTAAAAGTTTGTCGACGGCTGAGTTCAAATTGAATGGAAATCCAGGAGGTCGTGCAGTACCAAGCTTATTATCAATATAAAAACAACGAGGACACTGAATGAAGAGATCTATTTTTGAACGCGACAGACGCCACCTAGGCCCTCCATAATTCCAATCAACTTTACGGTGTGGCTTATAGTATTGCGACATAATGCTTTGTGAAAAAATACAATGTTACAGCTGACAAATTGCCTTACTCTCTGCAACTACCTCACTTTGTTTTTTTGCTGGAATACCAATTCGCTTTAGTGAATCGGGATCACTCATTACCATGTGACACATTGTTACGCCAGACTGAAGAAGTCGATTTTTTTCTGCTTGTGAGAGTGTCGTTAAGATCGTTATGGGATAGACACCCGTCTCTCGAATAAAGTCAGAAAGACTGGCGCCATCAGGATAACTCCACCCAAGAAGTTTAATGCCCGAACAATTTGAATATTGGATAGCTTTCGAAGTAAACTTTGTATTCGTCACAAGCCATCCTTCGTCAATACCAGCCTTCTCTTCCCTGTCTTCAGCCCCCCATTGAATATCCCAATATCTTGCACGCACATAGAGTGCGGTCTTTAGATCTGTTTTAAATCCGGGGGTATTATGAAATTTTAATTCAGCGCCAATTGCCTTTCCATCTTTTCGCATTACTACATCAACTTCATGATCAATACATCTTCCCTGCACCGTGATGCCATACGAAGTTTCGTATCCTTTTGCATGCATGAGCGCGGCAACAAATTTCTCAAATGGAAAACCAGTAGGCCCTAAATCAAGAATAGCTCGGCGCATTGAATATCGGGCTGCTGAAACACGCTCCTCCTTGCGGAGTACTTTGAAAGCTTCTTGGTAAATAGCGGTAGTAGTCATACCGTCTTTAACGGTCGCACCAACGCGCTTTGCTACAGCTTCTGCTAAATGCTCATCTGTTCCTGAGCGACGCAGAGATTCGGTAAGTTTTTCTATTGCAAAAGACTCTTTGTTTCCATCTCCTTTTATAATAATAGGCAACGACATAGTTACTCAATAATAGCACCACCATGCATTATTTCCCCTCTCTCGTCATACACCACGAGCGACTGCCCAGAGGCTATCCGTTGCGGAGTGTCAAAAGAAGCCTGTCCGTCATGAATTTCCACAGGCAATAATGTCTGACGATACCGATAGCGACCCAAATATTTCCCTACTAGTGGAGAGCCATCTACCGAACTCTCATTAGTTAATGCAAATGATTTCTCCGCATTTTCTCCAAGAGGACTTGTAGAAACAATTAATTCGTTTTTCGTACGATCTTTTGCTACCACATACAAACGTTCACCTCCAAGAGAACCGAAGCCGTGCCGTTGACCAAGAGTATAAAACCAAATTCCATCATGACTACCAATAGACTTTCCATTTTCATCTCGCACAACACCTATTTCAGTTGGTAGATATCGCTTTAAAAATGCGTGCATATCAACATGCCCTAAAAAACAAAGCCCTTGCGAGTCGGCGCGTGAGGCATTTGGTAGATTTGCTTCAAGTGCAAGTCGCCTGACTTCACTTTTTTCAAGTCCACCTACTGGAAAGAAAGAATGACTAAGATCCTCTTGTGTCAATGTCCACAAAAAATATGTTTGATCTTTCTCCATATCTTCCGAGACTGCCATCTGAAAACTGCCATCTGCCATCTTCTTTTGGACGTAATGGCCGGTTGCAATTAGATTGGCTCCATCTGCTTTTGCTTTTTCCCAAAATGCACCAAATTTTATAACTCGATTACACATGACATCAGGATTAGGTGTCCTACCGAGCTTGTATTCACTAACAAAATAATCAACGACTCCCCGCTTATATTCTTCTGACAAGTCGTAAGTAACGAATGGAATGCCGAGGTGAGCTGCCACCCTCATTGCTTCCAAACGATCACGAACACCGGTGCATGGCAAAAAATCAGGTTCCCAGCCCTTTATAAAAGCGCCCACTACTTTGTATCCTTGCTTCTTCAAAAGATACGCGGAAACTGCAGAATCAACACCTCCAGAGAGTCCTACAAAAACAGTATCCATGAAGACAGTCTATAGCCTCAAGCCCCAGTCTTCCAGTTTTAAGAAAAATTATTTATATGGATTACAAGTTGGACATCTACTACCTTCAGGTATTCCTGCAAGCCCACAGACAGTGCAACTCCAGTCTTCGGTCATCTGCTCCAGAGCTCTACTAGTTGCGCTTCTTATGTTATCTACAAGTCTCGCAAAATTGCGCTCACCTTGTATTCGAAGTGTTTCTCTTTTTCCTGAAGACATAAAATATTACTTTAAAGTCGATTTTAGTATCATTTACCGGGTCTGACTGGCCATTTGTTCCAATGATCAAGAACGCTCTCTCTACCTTTTCTGTATCCTCGTGCTAACCAAAAAACAAGTGCTGAAGTCGCAAAAGTACCGGCAGCAATAGCTCCGAGAGGTGGAGTAAGTAATCCTGCTATAAGTAAGTGCCCCACTGCTACAGGTACAGAAACACCAGCAACTACTGCCAAAGCCTCAGTTGCCTTTAAAACAGGGATTCCCCTACGAACCCGATCTCCTATATAATCTTCTCCTGCCATCTGTGTAATATACTAGCTTAATCATATTTTGTCAACCCATGTCCATTTCTTATATATCGATTAATCGATATATAAGAAATGGGGAAATTTCTTGTTAGTTTCTGGCTTTTAGTTTGTTGAGCCGATGTTCCGCAAATGTCTTTGCATAGTATATATTCCCATCTGTATCAGTTAAGTAATAGAGGTAAGGATTTTTTGTAGGCGTGACGGCGTCCTGTATTGCCTCAAGACCAGGGTTACCAATGGGCATTGGTGGAAGTCCTCTATGTAAATATGTATTGTAGAGAGAATCAGTTTGTAAATCAGTGAGCGTTGGAGCATAGCCACTCTTTTGAAAAATATAGCCAAACACTGCGTCAACCTGAAGTGGCATGCCAATAGATATTCGCTTCCACAATATTCCCGCGACCATTCTCCTAGTTTCACTCTGACGTGCTTCCCTTTCAAGAATAGAAGCCATTGTGAGTATCTCACTCATTGGTTTCCCAAATATAACAATATCGCTCTCAAGTGGTTTTATTTTTTCATCAAAGTTTTTACGCATCGTATCAATCACTACGTCGGGTGTGGTTCCTGGTAAGAAAAAGTAGGTGTCAGGAAACAAGTATCCCTCTTGTGATTTTGCGAGTGCCTTGAAAGTTACCGAATCAAAATCCTTAAGTGTGCCCTCAAGGATGTTTGAAATCTCGAAAGAACTAGAGCCTTCTGGGATAGTTACTTTAAGGGGCACCAAATCTGTTTTCCCTTTTGCAAGACGGTACGCAACAGTCAATACTGACTGGGGCTTAGAAAACGAATAGTGGTTAGCGATAATACCTGAGGGGTAGATAAATCGAACAAGTATTGAAAACACGAATGGAGATTGAATAACACTCTTTGCTTTCAACAATTCCCCAGCCTCTTGTACGCCCGTCCCTGAGGAAATTGTGACAATGGAATCTTTCTGAAAACTAAGTGGAGGTGCAAAAAATGCACCGTAGGTAGCAAAAAGAAAAACAATCAGAACTCCCGAAATGCTATAGATTATTTTTTTAGTATTTTTTTCCATTTTAAAAGCTAGCACCTAAAAACTAGAACCTTCTTCTAAACTGGCAAATTCTCAGGCGGTTCCAGCGTAAGACCACGCATACGGGCCAGTGCACTACCTCTGCTTGCGTGTGGTAAGTGAAATAATGTTGCTAATTCTTCAGTATTAAGCACAAATGCTTTCCCATAGTACGGTGGGGCAAAAAATGCTCGACGACGATATAAATTTAGAAGGTGCGATGAGGCGAGTATGGGTACTGCACCAAAGATCTCAGACAATACAAAACCAGGACGGTGATTGGGGTCATACGCAACAAAGCTGTTCAAATCATTGTCGTTTAAAGGGTCGAGCAAACGTGTGAGTTTTTGTTCATATGATTCATCAAAATGATCTCTGTCTGCAATATAAAGAGACCGTATGCCACAATCGAAAGAAGGCTTGTTTAACGCTGACTCTATAGCACTCACTATAGTTTTAGTTGTTGGTGCAAGCTTACTCATTTCACCTTGTGCACCAACTAATTTTTTAATTTCAATGTGTGCTGCCTCATGAAGCGTGTCTCGTGGATTTTCAAAAATATTGTAACGATCCCGTTGATGCGGTCGCATTATTATTGAAAGAAACACATGTTCATGTGTATTGGTATGCGCTAACCCTTCTACAATTTCACCAAAGACATCTCGTTTCCCCTGCCCACCTTCATATGAGACGTAGGTTTTTAGTGGATACGGATCTGGTTTTGCGAGAGTGTATTCGCGTGCAGAAAGTCGCATATGGAGGGGATCGAAGTGAAGTTCTCTTGAATAATCACGCACTTCATGAATATCAATATCGCGATATTCCGCTTGGATTCGTCCTTCGAGTAATACACGATAACTTTCTGGCACATGGGCAAAAAATCGTACACGACCATTGTGTGCATATACTTCAAACGACCAAGATGAACGAACTTTGCCATGGAAATAGGCATCTATTCGAGAAATGTTTGTCCGATGATACAGAGAATAAAAAACAAGCTCCATTGCTTTTGCAGTAGAAGGCGTTTCATCACCCGGCTTTAATTCGAGCGTGACATAAGAAATTGAATCAACGAATCTAGAGCGAATGACATTGAGCCAGAGAGGCCAAGCAATCGCTAGAAGTGCGACAGGGAGCCATAGAGGGGCTAAAAAAGTAAGAGTGTGATAAAGAAAAGCTACAAAAGATGGAGCAAAATAAATGAGAACTGGAACCGCAAGGAGTGCAAAAATAACGAGAAATTGCACTGTGTAGCGACGAGACATTATCAAAATATATCACAATAAGACCCAACCTAAGGCCGATACTCTTATCTCTCAATCTAGATCAAATCTTTCTCTTAGGCCGTTGAGAATTTCTATCGAGAGAACAAATTCGTCGTCAGGGAGTTTAAAATCAGTGAGTGAAAACGGAGAAGACTGAGGTGGTCTAGTAAAAAACTTAGAAGTGGGAGGGAATGGAGCTTCTGCTAATCCCCCTTGAATGAGCTTCAATTGAGGTTTTTCATGCCTAGGCATACATATGTATATTATGTTCCCTTCAATGAATACTTCCCGTCTTTTTTTGTGAATGATGAATTTTGCAAGTTCACAATGATAGTGTTTGGCTTCACATAACGCTCTTTAGAAACACGCTTCATGATTTCCTCACGAGTTAAAGGTCCTGATTCCTTCAGAATGTGTTTAATTATTTCAACCACTGGACCAATTCGATATCCCCACTCCTTGAGAGCGTAGATACCTCTACCCACTAACACAAAACGGCCATCTTTAATAAGCTCATTATGCGTTGTTGCTTCGTGAGCTTTCTTTCCAAAAAGTTTCTCGATTGATTTTGCGACTTCACGAAAATGCATTGGTGAGCCATGACGCTTCAAGGCAAGATACGCATGGTCGCGAATATTTTTTACTCTAATTCCTGGTGCCGATGCGCGTCCCCAATCACCTAAAGGATTTCGCATAATACAGTTTGAAAGCTCTAGCCATCTACGGACAGTATCTTTAGAGCGATATTTAGTGTTGACCTTAGTGAGGCAACTCATGACATGCTCAACAAGTTTATCTTCAGATAAAACATCAGAGTGTTTAACGGTTCCATGAACTTGCTTCAAAGCAGATTCAACTGCCTTGGTGAGCTCTGGATCAACAGACCAGCGAGCTTTAAAGTCAGGAGTTTCTTTTGCAGAAATAAATGGCTGTCCAACAACGAGTAAAAAATAAAGATGGTTTCGTGTTTCAGTGTCCTTTGCAAACTCATCAAGCAACATACTCTCTGACAGTACGCCCCCTAATTCACGAATAGCATTCTCAAGCCAGACAAAAGAAGAAGCTTCTTTTGTAAGTGCTGGAGAATCTTGTATGAGTTTTGTTGCGTGGTTTTCAATTTGGCGAACGCGTTCTCGTGTAATGCCATATCGCTTTCCAATAGCATCAAGAGTTTCTCCGCGAGCTTTTGAACCTAAGCCATAACGGCTCACTACAACATCGCGTGAACGCTCAGGTAGTACTGCAACAAGTCGTTTGCTCACTTGAACAGGCTTGAAAGGAAGTTTGATCATAAATATGAGCCGTATTTTTATTGATTACTGTGTCCACTTCTTATAGCACATATTTTAAATCCCGTCAAACCGTCAAATACTTATCCCCACCCCGTCACTAGAACTTGGCGTCGTACCTCATAGCGAAGCGTGAGTATAACGCATTACACGGAGTGCAATAGTGGCAACAGTAGTATAAATAATCTCATATATCAGTACAGCAAGCTATAACGCCAAGTTTTAGTGCGGGGGCCACCCCCATGTGGGACCTCCGAGGTCCCACATGCTCTAGGGTATGAAGTTAACGACCCTATTGGGAACGAATATCATGCGGGATGGGTTTTGAGGAACTACCCCACCAAGTTTGACGTCTTTTCGTACTAACTCAATTACTTCTTCTTCTGTAGCTCCGCGAGGAATGACAATGGTGCCCTTTACTTTCCCACCAACCTGAACAGCCATTACTACTTCATTTTTTTCGAGCTTACTTTCATCAAACACTGGCCAATTTTCTTGATGAATTGAAGAAGTATGACCCAAAGTTTCCCATAATTCTTCTGTCATATGAGGTGCAAACGGGGCAAGTACCAACAGCATGCTCTCATAGCTTTCAGCAGGTATTTTTTCTTCTTTTTCAAAAGCATTAACACAAATCATCATCTGACTCACTGCCGTGTTTAAACTAAGGAGCTCGATATCTTCAGCTACTTTTTTAATTGTTTGCTGTAGAGTGGCATCAGCGCTTGCACTCAAAGTTGCACCTTGACTCACCTTTTCTTGTACCCTCCAGACACGCTCCAAAAATCTCCGTGAGCCAATAATATTTTTGGTGCTCCATGGCTTCATAGCTTCAAGAGGACCCATGAACATTTCATAAATTCGTAGCGTGTCCGCACCGTAGAGTTCACTAATTTCGTCAGGGTTTATGACATTACCTTTCGACTTAGACATCTTGGTTCCATCTTCAGCAAGAATCATCCCTTGGTGACGGAGCTTGGAGAATGGCTCACCAAACTCTATGTATCCAAACTTCTGCAGGGCCTTGGTAATAAAGCGGGCGTACATAAGATGCAAAACTGTATGTTCAGCACCTCCCATGTAGAGGTCAACGGGAAGCCATTTTTTTACTACTTCTTTCGACGCAAACTCAATCTCATTATGTGGATCGGCAAATCGAAGAAAATACCACGAAGAACACACGAAAGTGTCCATAGTGTCGATCTCTGGCTTCCACCCTTTCCCAAATATTTTCTCTGTTCGTTCCAAAAGTTCCTTTGAGGTTCCGAGCGGTGAAGTTCCCTTCGGTAAATACTCTACATCTTCAGGAAGGAGCCACGGCAAGTGCTCTTTGGGAACTCCATGCGCTTTCCCTTCTGGGTCATACACTACTGGAATAGGCGCCCCCCAATATCGTTGACGAGAAATAAGCCAATCACGAAGACGGTATGTAGTCTGTGCATGCCCATATCCATTACTTTCTATCCACGCAATTATTTCTTGAATTAACTCATTATTAATAGTGCGACCAGTGAACGGACCCGAGTCTTTCAAAACACCCTTATTAGCATGGGCATCAACGGGCATATCAGGACTTTCTCTCTCGACTACCTCACTCAAAGGGATTCCGTATTTTTTAGCAAATGTAAGGTCGCGGATATCGTGTGAAGAGCAACGAATAATACCTGTTCCAAAATCCATCAAAGCAAAGTTAGCAATCCAAATAGGAAATTCTTTACCGGAGAGAGAGTCAATAGCGAAGCGTCCTGTAAAAATACCCTCTTTCTCCGTTGTTGCGTTTGTGCGATCAATCGTTGTGACCTCCTGCATACACTTCACAAAATCCTCAACACTCTTTTGTACTTCAGTACCTTCCACAAGAGTTTTTACTATTGGGTGCTCAGGAGCAAGTACCATATAGGTATCCGCAAAAAGCCATGCAGGATAGGCACTAAACGTGTCGAGCGATACATCCAGCCCTTTCACTTTATGAGTAACAATGACTCCTTCTTTTCTACCAATCCAATTTCGTTGATTTATTTTTGTAGACTCTGGCCAATCAACACCATTCAAATCATCAATTAATACATCAGCAAAATCAGTAATTTTGAAAAACCACTGTGAAAGTTCGCGTTGAATTATTTTTGTACCGCAACGAACACACACACCCTTTTCTCCACTCTCACTCACTGTTTGTTCATTGGCGAGCACTGTTTGGTCGGTGGGACACCAATTCACCTTACCCATGCGTTTTTCCGCAAGACCATTTTCAAACAAGAACAAAAACAACCACTGTGTCCACTTATAATAGTCAGGATTGTGAGTGCCTATTTCTCGTGACCAGTCATACGAAAGGCCTAAGCGTTGGATTTGATTGCGGAAGTTATCAATTGCCTTATTTGTAGTTTCTCGAGGTGGCGTATTTGTTTTTATTGCATAGTTTTCTGCAGGGAGACCGAACGCATCCCATCCCATAGGATGGAGCACACTGAACCCCTTCATTCGTTTAAAACGACTGTAAATATCGGTCGCCGCATACCCTTCAACATGACCAGTGTGAAGACCTAACGCCGATGGGTACGGAAACATGTCCAGAACATAGTGCTTTGGCTTTGATGAATTTTCACTAGTCTTGTAAATACCTGACTCTTCCCAAAGCTTTCGCCATTTTTTCTCTATTTTTTTGTGGTCGTATGATTGCATGCAGATTTAGGGTACTGAAAATGTCAAAAACACGATTATATATCGAACCACTTCCTGCCCCGTAGCCATGCGGAGCCCGGTGGTACTGGGGCGGTCGTAACTTCCCATGTAGGGATTATACGACTGAAAACTCCAAGCTGAAAGCTATTTCTTGAAAACAGGAAAACGCTCTGGATCAATGGTTCGGTCAAAACAAACAGTGCCTTTGTCGTGTTTCCAATTTTCATTAGCGAGTTCACTTCCTACTGGCTGAGGAACAGCAGGTCTACTTTTCCCATCCACGACCATGTCGCGACTTGGTGCGTTAAAATCGGCACAAAGCTTAAATGACATTGCGCCTGTTGACTCATAAGTGTATGAAGCTCCAGTTTGAGGATCTTTCGGAGCAACAAAGCCGGTTAATGGATCTTCAAGATCTGAAATACCTACTGGTAATTTTTCTTTTTGTTGCCAGTAACTTACTATCTGCCACTGAATGCTCTGCAAATCATAAGTTTTCTGCTCATCAAAGCGTGCCAAACGCTCCGTTTGTGGAGAGCCTATTATGAAGAAAGCGCTAACTATCGTTGCGAGGACAATGCCAGAAACAACAAAAGCGACAACAGTAGATTCTTTTTTCTTTTCCTCCCACTTTCCTTTCAATTCATTAAGGTAGTACCAAAAACCACCACCAATAACGACGAGTATTGTGAGCGCCTTGAGGATGAAGCGAGTTGTTATATCACCATTTAAGAATGTATTGACGAGCATCACTAAATCGATTGCCATGGTTATACCTGCAACAAAGAGCGTGAGAAAGATGAGCCATTTGCGAACCCAGAGTTCTTGCTTCAAAGGTGTGTGCCGAATGTCTTCGTGGAGCATCCGTGTAAGCCACACATAGAGCGGGAAAAACACAACGAGAGACGCTATCGCGAATCGCATCGAACTGGAGTACGAAGCTGCGTAGTCTAGGGCATTAGGAAAAAATACATTTATATACTGATGCACTAAAAGAATGAGCGATGTTGCTGAAACATACAGCGCGACCATCGCGCCAAGCCACAAAAAGAAGTCTTTTGCAGTAACTTTGGCTTTAACTTGAGTTGTTGTATCCATAGGAAAAAATATAAGACAATAATGCTTACTTCAGCCTAACATGGATAAAACAATGGGAGTCAAAAACTAACCCCACAACTTGCGACAAGACCCTACATGCCTGCGCTCACATTCTGAACAATACGGCGGAAGGGAGTCTGGTTTTGGTTTTCTAGTATTCAATACGCCCAGAAGAGCAAGGGCACCTGAACCTTCTATGTTACCCATATATTTAGTGTTATTTTTACTAAGAAAAAATTATATAGAATTTTTGAATAGTGTCAATGGCACACAGTAACTCAAACCTTAAACTCAATAACATCCCCGTCTTTAACAATATACTCCTTGCCTTCTGTCCGAACCCACCCTTTTTCGCGAGCTGTAGCGTATGAACCAGCTTCAATGAGTTTGTCATAGGCAACCACCTCCGCCCTAATAAATGTATCCCTGAAATCAGTATGAATAGCAGCTCCCGCCTCAGGTGCCGTTGAACCAATCTTCACTGTCCAAGCTCTTGTTTCAACTTCACCAGTGGTAAGAAATGTCATTAATCCAAGTAATCGATATCCTGCACGAATAAGCCCGTCCAGCCCATCGTCTAAAACCCCAAACTCTCGTCTAAGTGTTTCTTTGTCTTCACCTGCCACATCACGAAGCTCCCCTTCAATGCCTGCATCCACAGTGGCGTATTCAGCACCCATACCATCTAAAAATTCAATCAGTTTCTGATACCTGCCATCATTCATCTCATCAAGATTGTGTCCTCCCGCTTTTTTATTGAGGGCGTACATAATTGGCTTCATGGTTAGAAGTTGCAACGCGCGTATTGCGTGGCGCTCTTCACTTGTCAGAGGTGTTGTTGAAGCGAGTTTCCCTTCCGAAAGAGTTTGGTCAACTTTCTGTAATGTTGCTTGCTCTAAAATTGCCTCCTTTACACCTCGTTTAGCATCACGTTCAACACTCTGAAGTCTCTTCGCTACCGCAGAAAGGTCGGTAAGGACAAGCTCTAAATTGATGACTTCAATATCATGAACAGGATCAACCTCCCCCTCAACGTGTGTAATATCGGCGTCATCAAAAATACGGACCACTTCCAAAATCGCATCGGTCTCGCGAATATGTTGGAGAAACTGATTTCCTAAACCTGCGCCTTCAGAGGCACCCTTTACCAAGCCTGCAATATCAACGAATTCGATAACCGCAGGAATAATCTTAAAACAGCTCGAAAGCGTTGCGAGTTTTTGAAGACGAGGATCAGGCACGGGCACAATACCCACCGATGGATCGATGGTACAAAACGGATAATTCTCTGCAGGAACACCTTTTGCGGTGAGCGCATTAAAAAGCGTGGATTTCCCGACATTTGGCAGTCCAACAATTCCAATAGATAAACCCATAAAGGAGCAGTGTATAGGGTTTAGGCTTTAGTGGCTAGCCTAAAAAAAAAATTTAAAACCCTGTATAGTATAAAATCACGACCGTGATTTTATACTATACAGGTGTTTTTCGGAGACACGGGGCATTAATTATTAGAGGGTCCTAATTTATTTTGCCCTACTTCCTATTTGTTGAACTATATCAACCCACTGTTTCCATTTTTCTTTTTTCTAATATCTCCTAAATAAAAAATTGGCTAGTTAGTGTATGAAACACTCGACTTCAATCAGCAATTCTCAACCCCTCTTAAAGTGTCTAACTGTAGCCTCAGCATCGAGTTTAGCGTCTATCATCAGTCGCTCAAGCATCTTAAGTGCTGCATTTGGAATAATACCTCTTTCTCTGAATTGTTGTATAATTGCCCGCTGATCAGGAGTAAGTCCAATTTGTTTTAGTGATTCTTCGCTCATATAATTTTTTAATGTACTGCATATTATATACCATGTAACTATTTTTGTCAAGTAGCACGGGAACCCATCTCTTGCACCATCTGCACCCATTTTTTCCATTTGGTTTCAGAAACTTTTTCAGATGGAGTAAGTACATTTATAAAAATTGGGGCTATACCTGAAAATGCCAGCGTTGCGCGAGCAAGTTCATTGGTGAACTCGCCAAACATAAGCCACGCAAACCATGGGTGTGTATTGGCTAGAATTATGATTCGTGCACTTTTACCTTTGAGGAGACCGTCCCACCAGACATCGGTTTTATGAAAACGAAACGCAAACCCCGGAAGCCACGCTCGATCAATGAGTCCTTTTAGAAGTGCGGGCATCGTAGACCACCAGTTTGGATATAGCACCACCAAATGATCTGCCCAGCGTACATTCTCCTGAAATGTTTTTAAATCAGGCTCTAATTCCTGAATAACCTTATATCCCTTATGGAGTATTGGGTCAAAATGCATTTCGCCTACATTTTGGCGCCTCACTTCATGCCCCGCCTCAAGAGCTCCGAGTTCATATGCATCAGCAAGGTGTCCTGTACGAGAATCGCTGTCGGGATTTCCCATGAGGATAAATATTTTTTTCTTGCTCGAAGTCATGTCGCCTATTCTAGCAGACATACAATCTTTCCTTTATTTTTTATCTAAAGATGTATGTGGACGAGCTTGCTGATATTCTTACATTTCATACTTGTATGTATTAGGATATTCATGATACGATTCCGAATGCTTATGATAAAACCACACACTACTCAAAAAGAGTTTTATGGCGCCACCACAGTGGGCGCTAAAGGGCAGGTTGTAATTCCCGCCGAAGCACGCAAAGCAATGAACCTTAAAGACGGTGAAAAATTACTCGTTTTTGGTATGGGATGCGATATGATTGCATTTACTAAGCTTGCCAATGTTGAAAAATTCGCAGCGCATTTAGCAGGCAATTTAAAAAATATTCGCTCGGTACTTAAAAAAACTGAACGGTCGTAACATATGAATGAACATCTTATACGTGCACTCACTTTTCTTCGGGGAGGATTGATATTTATTTGGAAAGCTTCACAAGAATTTTTTATCGTAGCAAAAGCACATAAACTCATTTCCCTTGGTATTATTGTTGCCCTTATTGCAGGGAGTGTGGGTATATCTTATTTTTTTAAATCAAAACTTGAAGGTGCTACAGATGGAAGACGACAAGTGACCTTGCTTTCAGCCAGTGATCTTTCCGCACCAGAACCTATATCTCTAATTGGTGAAGTTCGCTCCGTAAGCGAAGCCAATGTAGCTCCTGACGTATCGGGCACCGTCGCTCACGTCTACCGATCACTCGGTGACACAGTTGGTGCTGGAGCAGTCATTGCAGACCTAAAGAATGATTCACAACGCGCAGGAGTAGCTCAAGCGGAAGCAGCCCTCGATAAAGCAAAGACAGGTGCAACAATAACCGGTATCGGTCTTGGGTCCGCAGAAGACAGTCTCACTTCAGCAATTAATTCAGCGAAAAATACTATCCTCGGAACGTATGCGACACTCGATGATGCAGTGAGTAAAAAATTAGATGGGGTATTTTCTAATCCAAACGGCTCACAACCTAAATTTATAGTATCAACTTCAAATTCTCAGGCTGTTCTCACTGTTGAAAGTAAACGCCTTGCAATACAGACAGTTTTAGCACGAGAAGAAAAAGCAGAAACTCCAACTGATGCCACAAGCGCCTTGGCTGAGCTTGAGACTCTCAGAAGTGACATCAATAAAGTTCGCGACCTTCTCTCTGCAACGGTTTCAGCTCTCAATAAAGCAATTGCGTCTGGCTCAGTTACTGATGCTGCAATTGCAGGATATCGTGCCGATGTATCTCTAGCACTTTCAAACGTAAACGGTGCTGCGTCCGCAGTTAACAGTGCGATTGAAAATCTAAAGGCAAAAACTGCCGCAGTGCAAGTATCAACAGAAAATCTTTCTGGGGGCACATCACAAAATTCAGATGTACGCGGAGCAGAGGCTAATCTTCAAGTGGCGAAAGCTAACTTAGAAAAAACTATCATCCGCGCACCAATTGGAGGCACTATCAACCGCCTTGATCTTGAGGTGGGGTCTTTCGTGAACGCGTCAGTGCCTGTTGTGTATATAACGAACGCGCGAGGCCTTGAAGTTGTCGTATTCGTTTCTGAGCGTGATATTGCTGATATTTCCGTTGGAGCAACTGTAGTGGTTGGAAAATCCGTCACAGGAAAAGTTGCAAGACTGGCAAACGCCCTTGATCCTATAACAAAAAAGGCTGAAGTTCGTATCTCTATTCCTCAAAACACTTCGCTAGTTTCTGGATCAAGTGCATCTGTCTCCATTGCGCGAACAACTAAAACATCCGTAAAAGATACCCTCCTCACTCTGCCTTTATCTGCACTCAAAATTACCCCTGAAGGGACAATTGTTTTCACTGTTAGTGAAAATGGAATCCTTGTCCCTCACCCTGTGATCGTCGGAACGCTTGCAGGTTCTAGAATTGCAGTAACTTCAGGAATAACTTCCGACATGAGAATAGTTAAAGATGCACGAGGCCTGAAGGATGGTGAAGAAGTAATTATTAGCCAATAGGTTTTAGGGTATAGCCATTAGCTAACTCTTATGCATAAATTTTGGAACTTTTTCATTGAACGCAGGCAGTTCACTATTCTAGTGATAATCGCTCTTGTGGTGGCGGGATTTGTAGCCGTTTTAGCAATACCAAAAGAGAATGCCCCAGAGGTAACAATTCCTATTGCCATTATTCAAACAACGCTTCGTGGTGCCTCCGCGGCAGACACTGAAAAACTCATAACAAAGGAAATAGAGAAAGAGGTTGGCACTGTTGAGAACCTTCACAAACTCACTTCCTCTTCTCGCGAGGGAGTCTCTGTAGTGAGTGCTGAATTTGAAGCATCGGCAAATATTGATAAATCAATTCAGGATGTTAAAGATGCGGTTGACCGTGCAAAACCAAAACTTCCTAAAGATGCAGACGAACCTGTAGTACTCCGCATCACAGCGAACGATCAACCAATTTTTATAGTGTCTCTTTCTGGCGGACTTCCACCAACAGAATTTACTCGTCTTGCCAAAGATGTGCAGGATGAACTTGAACAAGTATCTGGTGTGTCCAGAGTGGAAATCAGCGGTACCCGCGAACGAGAAGCGAACATAATAGTTCGCAAAGAAGCTTTACAATCATACGGACTATCACTTACGGACGTAGTATCTGCCCTAAGTGCGTCCAATAGTTCTTTACCTGTTGGCACTATAACTGTCGATGCCATTGAGTATTCTGTTGCCTTTAAGGGCGATTTGAATGATCCAGAAGAACTCGCGCAAACAAGTATCGGGAATTTAGATGGCAACCCAATTTATCTTCGCGATGTAGCGGACATCGTTAACGGTCTTGAGAAAGCAAAAAGTGTATCTCGCGTTTCTACTAAAGGCGCTCCAGCAGAGCCTGCAATTACCCTTTCAGTATATAAAAAAGCTGGAGGAAATATTTTCAAAACAGCATCAGCAGCAAAAGAAAAACTAAACTCGCTCTCGGGAACAATGCTTTTGGGTATTACTACCGATATCTCGATTGACCTTGGAGAAGAAGTTCAGAAAAGTTTGAGCGAACTTACTAAAGTTGGCTTAGAAACAATCGCTCTCGTCATGATCTGTCTTGTGTTAACAATTGGCTGGCGAGAATCTCTCGTTGCAGGACTTTCAATTCCTCTTTCTTTCGTTATTGCATTCATAGGACTGAACGCTTCAGGTAACACCATAAATTTCGTCTCCCTCTTTGCACTCATTCTTGCAATCGGCATTCTTGTTGATTCTGGCATCGTGGTGACGGAAGCAATTCACACGCGCTATCAGAAATTTGGGGATCCAATTCGTGCAGCAAAAGAAGCGATTCGCGAATATGCCAGGCCCCTAACCGCAGGCACTATGACGACTGTCGTTATGTTTGCGCCACTCTTCTTTATTTCAGGTATTGTAGGTCAATACATTCAATCAATCCCCTTTACAATCATTACCGTTCTTATTGCTTCGATTTTTGTAGCACTCGGTTTAGTGCCATTAATTGCAATAAATCTCACCAAGCGAAGCACTGGCAAACTTCAAATCATACAAGAAGAGTGGAACAACAAAGCGCAAGTATGGTACCGAAGCTTTCTTACGGGAGTTTTGAAAAATAGAAAATTCCAAAATAGATTCATGCTTGGATTGGGTCTCGCTCTCGTCGTAGCAATTCTCTTACCAGTGTCAGGCATTGTGAAAGTGCTCTTTTTCCCATCAGAGGATGCCGATTATGTATATCTTGAAGTAGAAGCAAAGCAAGGCACACCACTTGAAGTGACTGATCTTGCCACCCGAGGTGTAGAAGAGCTTCTTTATAACGATTCGCGTATCAGCTCATTTGTAACAACTGTTGGTGCCTCATCAGGATTAAGTCAAAATCAATCCAGCGGTGCCAAATACGCAAACATCACCATCAAGCTTGTACCGAAAGAAGATCGAAAACAAACTTCAACACAAATTACTGAAGAGCTCAGAAACAAAGTTTCTGTTTTCCATGAATTTTCTGTAAATGCATTCGAGCCAGCTGGCGGACCACCTTCAGGCGCCCCAGTTCTTATAACCTTCTCTGGAGACAATCTTGATGACTTAGAGCGCTCAGTAGCTACAGGCGAAAAAATAATGCGCTCCATTAAAGGTACTGCTGAAGTAGCTACATCTATTAAGGACGATGGAACACAGTTTGCCCTCACTATTGACCGCGCCAAGGCATCACAAGTGGGGCTCTCTCCTCTACAGGTAGCAAGCATTCTCCGAACTGCAGTCTCAGGTGTTGTTGCAACCACTATAAAAAATGACACCGAGGACATCGACGTTCTTGTCTCCACAAACCTCAACCCTTCTTGGCAAGAACCGGAAGATACTACAAAAGCAGATATCAATACGCTCTTAAACCTCTCTGTAAAAACGCCTCGAGGCACAGTACTGTTAGGCTCAATTCTCTCCCCTTCTATTGAAAAATCAAACGCAGTTATTAGGCGCCAAGACCAAAAAAACATTGCTACTGTCTCTAGCTACACTGCAGGAGGAGCAACAGCTGTTGAGGTATCTACCGCATTCAAAAAAGCTATTGAAAAAGAAACTTTGCCTACTGGTGTCGTAATGAAAATCGGAGGCGAAACGGAAGATGTAAATAAGTCATTCAGCGAAATGGGAATTGCCTTCCTCGCTGGTTTGGTGCTTATGCTTGCAGTTCTAGTACTCGAATTCAATTCATTCCGCTATTCGTTCTAT
Source organism: Parcubacteria group bacterium Greene0714_7 (assembly GCA_007378985.1). Lineage (GTDB taxonomy): Bacteria > Patescibacteriota > Minisyncoccia > Phycocordibacterales > Phycocordibacteraceae > Phycocordibacter. Next base: position 226,746 of record VMHB01000001.1, on the reverse strand, counting down.
CTCCTCATGCTCGTCATTCTTTCTCTCATTGGAGTATTAGGTGGCCTTGCACTTACGGGACAACCGCTCTCGTTCTCATCTCTCTTAGGTGTCATTGCACTTGCTGGTGTCATAATCAACCACGCCATAATTCTTGTGGACTCAATCATAATCCGCATGAAGAATCCCGAAGGAAAGACACTGGAGGAGGTAGTTGTTGACGGTTCAGCAAGCAGGCTTCGACCAATTGTTCTCACTACCATCACTACCGTCATTGGTATGATTCCTCTCGCTGGCGCATCTGCACTATGGGGACCTCTTGCCTTCGCTATTATGTTTGGTCTCTCATTTGCAATGATTCTGACACTCGTACTCACACCAATCCTCGTCTACCGAAACCCGGGGAAACAATTCTGGAACCCTTCTTCCCCTCTCTAAAAAACTTACACTTATGTAGCATGAGGACTCCCCTCGCACTACAAACAATTCTGGAATCCTTCTTAATAACGAAGGTTAGTGTTTCAAAAAAATAATTAAAAAACGACATCACATCAGTGATGTCGTACTAGCAATGCCTCATCTTAGAATTTTACTGAACAACTACTGATTGCTCGGTGAATAGCATAATGAAAGAAACAGTATATATCTCTGCAATGAATACAAACTACTTGACCCGGAAGCAGACAATATAGCTGTGCACACCAGGATATTTTTTCCCGAGCTTCTCTTGGTTTCTTACTTGCCATTTCTTATTTATACTCCAAAATACAATTTTGTCAACCACAGTTATACTCATCCAAAAAAGCTTGTATTTTTAGAGCATCTTCTCTATTACATTTCTTCATGGCACTGAAAGCAATTTTTCGAACAGTGTCTCGTGTAGCTGGATTTTCGAAATTGAGAGGATGGCTAACTACACTCCAAAAATCCGCCAAATTTGCCTCTACAGCAGTTGCACGCTTAGCCATATTACAAAAGCACCGTTACCTGATTGTTGGAAACTTCAAGAACACCACCAGTAATATCAAATTTTTGCTCTCCTGATGTTGTCTTTACTGTCACCTCTCCCGCCTTCAAATTCGCCACAAAGGGCTCGTGCTTGGGGAGTATAGTGAGCTTCCCTTCTGTGGTCATAGCAGAAAGCGAGAGTGCTTCCCCTGAAAAAAGATTCTCATGAACTTTTGCAATAACAACCAACATAAGCCTAATTCTTTTTTGGAGTAGTTAGTAAGAGAAAATCCATCATCGGTCCTGACACCTTAAACAACATATTTAGATATGCCTCTAGCCAGTTACCACCCCCCGTGTGCTTTTGAGGAGCCCGCAAACTTTCTGCCTGATTGAGTAAAGCCATAGGAAGCTAAGCGCTCGCTTTAACTTGATCAATTGTTCCCTTCATGTAGAAGTCTTGTTCAGCTTTATCATCATGCTTACCTTCCACGATTTCTTTGAAGGCGCGAACTGTTTCTTCAAGTGGCACATACTCACCCTTAATACCCGTGAACACTTCTGCCACATGAGTTGGCTGCGATAAGAATTTCTGAACCTTCCTAGCTCGGTACACAATCTTTTTGTCTTCCTCTGAAAGCTCTTCAATACCAAGGATTGCAATGATGTCTTGAAGATCCTTATAGCGCTGGAGGATTTGCTTCACGGCATGTGCAGTTTCGTAATGATCTTTACCTACAATGTCAGGGTCAAGCGCCGTTGAAGAAGATTCCAATGGATCGATAGCAGGATAAATGCCTAGCGATGCGAGTTGGCGAGAAAGCACGATGGTTGAGTCGAGGTGTGAGAAGGTTGTTGCAGGTGCTGGGTCAGTAAGGTCGTCGGCTGGCACATAAATTGCCTGTACCGAAGTGATGGAACCCTTTGTAGTTGAGGTGATGCGCTCCTGAAGCTGACCCATTTCCTCAGCAAGTGTTGGCTGATAACCCACTGCTGATGGCACACGTCCAAGGAGTGACGAGACTTCGGACCCTGCTTGAACAAAACGAAACACATTGTCCATGAAGAACAGAATGTCTTTACCCATCTCATCGCGGAAATATTCAGCCATGGTGAGTCCTGAGAGCGCTACACGAGCACGGGAACCTGGCACTTCATTCATTTGTCCGAAAACAAGTGCTGTTTTTTCCAAAACGCCCGAATCGGCCATTTCATGGTACAAGTCATTTCCTTCACGCACACGCTCACCTACGCCAGCAAACACTGAATATCCACCGTGCTGAGTTGCCACGTTGTGAATCAATTCCTGCATTAATACTGTTTTTCCTACGCCTGCGCCACCGAACAAGCCCACCTTACCTCCTTTGATGAAGGGAGCGAGAAGGTCAATTGCTTTGAGTCCCGTTTCAAACACTTCTGCTTTTGTTCTCTGCTCAATAAATGGAGGAGCCTCGCGGTGGATGGGAGAGCGTGGTACATTTTTTGCAATTTCACCTTTACCGTCAATGGTATTGCCGAGCACATTAAATAACCGACCCAAAGATGCCTCACCTACAGGAACTGAAATAGGTGCGCCAGTATCTTTTACTTTCATTCCACGAACAAGTCCGTCAGTGGCAGATAAGGAAATTGCACGAACACGGTTCACACCAATATGTTGGGCAACCTCAAACACAACCTCACGGTCTTTACCTTCCCAAACGAGAGCATTGTGAATTGCAGGAGGATCAGTCTCGAAGTGAATGTCTGCGACTGTTCCGATGATTTGTGTGATTGTGCCTTGCATAAAGATTAGATTTTAGGTGTCAGGTTATAGGTTGCAACTTTTAATATATTAATTTCTTTTATTCTTTTTGATTTTCCGGATCTGAAGATGAACTTAATCCTCCTTGAAGGAGGCGAGGTCTAAATTTCTCATCCTCAAGTCTACCTCCGCCACCTCGACCTCTCCCATCAAAACCACCAGCGGAAGCAAGGCGCCCACGAAATGGAACCTCACTAATGTCTAATCTTCCCTTTCTTTCTGGTGATGCCATATTTTTATTTTATATCCCAAACAGGCCCTACAGTTGCCTCGCCATTTAATACCCTTAAGATAGCCTGCTCAGCCTCAGTAAGACGCCACGAACTTTTTCGAACTCCGTCAGTTTCCACCACTGTTTTCAATCCTTTGTCAGAATTTTTTCTATGTACTCTTTCAGCTAGAAGTGTCATGTTTTTGATTTTACCTTAATTCTTCTATTCTTTCTAACTCGTTGCCATGGCCTCGATACCTCCAACAATCTCGGAAACTTCTCTGGTAATAAGCGCCTGACGAGCTTTGTTGTATTTTCTTGTCAGTAGCTTAGAAAGATCTCGAGATTTATCTGACGCATTCTTCATGGCAACCATACGAGCTGAATGCTCTGACGCTTTTGACTCCAAAAGTGCGTGGAAGAAAAGTACACTGACAAGGCGTGGAATGAGGGCGTCTACGACAACTTCAGTAGATGGCTCTGCCGTGTATGATGCAGGACCTTTCACTCGCTCTACCACAGCAAACTTTCCTTTTACTGGCACAATACCGCTCACTATTTCAGATACTGTTTCAATGGAGAGTGGAAGTACTTTATGGGCAATAGCACTTTGCTCAAACGTAGATTTAAAGTTGGTATATACAACATCAACACGGTCAAATTCTTTATTTAGAAATGCACGGGCGATATCATTTGAGACAAGAGCTAGGTCAGCAACAGAAACATCGTCAGAAACGTTTTCAAACTTTCCTAAAATTTGATATCCACGGCGATCAAAAAACTCAGCCCCTTTGCGTCCAAAAGCGTAGATAGAAATTGCTTCACGAGGGAGTTCCAATGATTCTGCAAGAGTGTAGGCAGATTTCACAACAGCTGCATTTAATATGCCGCAGAGTCCCTTGTCGCTGGTAACCACAACTATTGCTGCTTTTTTGACAGGTCGCACAACAGTTAACGGATGTTTAAGAGACGCGAGAGAAACACTCATGCGCTCCAGAATGGAGAGCGCGGAAGAAGCGTAGGGCCTCGAGGTAATTGCGCGTATCTGACTTTTGCGCATCTTCACCGCAGAAACAGATTCCATTGCCTTCGTAACTTTCCGTGTTCTGTCCACGGACTTTATTTTCAATTTAATATCCTTTAACGACATAGTATGTGAGTACGGCCTGCCCCGTTGTGAGCTGTTCCAGCTCTACGACTGGGGTCAACAGATTTTATTTTGAGTTTGATATCTTTGAGAGACATGGGGTTTTAGGTGTCAACTTTCAGGTATCAGGTTTTAGCTTTTCACATCTACAGTTGAAACAAACGACTGAATGGCAGTCTTAAGTTTCTCCTCCGTGTCTTTAGCTATTTCTTTTGATGTACGAATAGCGTCAAGAACGCCTTTAGCTTCCCTATCCAAATACGCGAGGAACTTTGCTTCTATTTCACTCATCTGTTCAGCACCAAATGTATCGAAGAAGCCGTTAGTGACTGCATACATAACAACAACCTGTCGCTCAAATGGAATTGGGGCGTTTTTGTTTTGGTTCAGAATTGCCGAAAGACGACGACCTCCATCAATGGTCTTCTTCGTTTCAGCATCGAGATCTTGTGAGAATTGCATGAATGCTTCAAGTTCACGGAACTGTGCGAGGTCGAGCTTGATGCGTCCCGACACCTTCTTCATAGCTTTTGTTTGAGCGGCAGAACCGACACGAGAAACTGAAATACCTACATTGATTGCAGGGCGTGTTCCTTTATTGAAGAGATCAGCCTCGAGGAACATTTGACCGTCAGTAATGGAAATAACATTGGTTGGAATGTACGCCGAGATGTCGCCTTCTTGCGTTTCAATAATAGGAAGCGCCGTAAGAGAGCCTCCTCCTTTTTCAGGAGAAAGTTTTGCGGCTCGTTCCAAAAGTCTTGAGTGGAGATAGAAAATGTCTCCAGGATATGCCTCGCGTCCAGGGGGACGACGAAGGAGGAGCGAAAGTTGTCGGTACGCAACAGCTTGCTTGGAAAGATCATCGTAGATAACCAAAACATCTCTGCCTTTGTCCATGAAATACTCACCCAAAGTTACGCCAGCGTACGGTGCCAAGAATTGGAATGCTGCTGAAGCTGATGCTGGAGCCGATACCACAATGGTGTAATCCATCGCACCGCGCTCTTTAAGCATCGCTGCAATGCGGGCAGTCTTTGATTCTTTTTGACCAATAGCAACATATACACAAATAGGGCGTGTCTCCTTTGGTTCATTAAGTTGGTTCAAAATTGCATCGATAGCAACTGTTGTTTTACCAGTGCCTCTGTCGCCAATGATGAGTTCACGCTGTCCACGACCAATAGGAATTAATGAATCAATTGCTTTAATGCCGGTGTGCATTGGTACATTTACTGGGCCTCTATCGATAACGCCGTACGCTTCGCGCTCAATAGGACTTGTGGCATCTGCTTTGATTGGCCCTTTCCCATCTATAGGAACTCCGAGTGCATCAACAATGCGACCAATAACCGCGTCTCCTACAGGAATTGAAAGAAGTTTCTTTGTGCGATGCACAAGCATTCCCTCTTTAATGCGTGACGAATCCCCGAGGATGATTGCCTTTACGGTATTCTCTTCCAAGTTCAATACAACACCATAGAGTGTATCCTCATGTGCAATAGTTGCTTTCACATCAGATACCGAACCCTCGTCAAAACGAACCATCTCGGCCATCGACACTTCATCCAAACCTTCTATCTCAACAATGCCATCACCCACCTTGCGCACGATGCCCGTTTCAGTTGGTTTTGCATTTGGTGCAAAGGATTCAATTTCTTTCTTGAGGCGTTCAATGATGCTGATGTCCATATGAGATTAGTAAGTTAGTAACAAGTTTAAAGTACGTAGTAAATGGTAAGTAACGAGCTTAAAGTGCGCTACCGATTATCTACTACCTACCGTTTTTTGATAAATGTCGACAAGCGCTGTTCTGAAAGTGTTATCAATTATCTGAGAACCTGCACGCACTGAATAGCCACCCACAGCACGAGCATCAACGATGGTGCGGTGTATTTTTGCATCCGCCCCTAATGTAGAGAGAGCGGATTTTATTTCAGATGCAAATTCTTTCAAATCTGCCCCGTGAGCGACAGTCACTACTGCGTCAGCCTCTTTTGGTTTATTTTCCAGTATTTGCACAATCTCAGAAAGAAGTGACATATGTCCTCGTGCACGCATAAACGCAAGCAACTTCAGAGTAAAATCAGCATTTTGAAGCTCTTGTGGAGTTTCATTGATAACTGAAGCATAGGCATTAGCAAGTGACATGGTGGTTTATGATTGTTTTCGAAGAATTTTTTCTGCAGCAAGCACTGCCAAACGAGTCATTTCCTTTTCAGACTCAGCAAGAGCACGGCGTTGCATTTCCACAGCCTCCGCTTTAGCATCGGCAAGTATTGCGTCGCTTCTTTCTTGTGCAGTTTTTATGATTTTTGCACGCTCATCCTTACCTTCGAGAGTTGCACGCTCAACCAAGCCTTGTGCCTCACGCTCTGTGGCAGAAAGCATTGAAGTGCGCTTTTCTTCAATTTCTGTAACAGCGAGAGCTGCTGCTTCGGCATCACGGACACCTTTCGCAATCTTCTCTTTTCGCTCGCTAATTATGCGAAGAAGTGGTCGATACAAAAAGTACCAGAGTACAACGAGTGTAATCCCAAAGTTGACTGCCTGTATACCAAGCAGTCGTACATCAAGACCGAATGTAGCAAATAGCTCTCCCATATTTTAGATTCCTTCTAAATCAACTCAATTAGACGAACTTGATGATAAAGGCCACAACCAAAGCGAGAATACCCAAGGCTTCGGTGAAAACAATAGCAAGGATCATGTTTGGAATAATCTTGCCTGATGCATCAGGGCTCGTCCTCCAATAAGACCAATACCAATACCAGGTCCAAGCACACCCAAACCTGCGGCGAGTGCCATACCAATCAGTTTTGCAGAATCAATGTCCATATATAGTTAATTAATACAAAATAATGCCTTACGGCTTGATAATTACCTCGCTAGTATACACCAATTTCCCCTCACTAGGCTAGCAATTGAGGCTGTTTTTCCTCAGTTTTAATGAGCTTCGCTCGCATGAGGAGGCGTAACCGCAAGTTTGATGAAAAACAAAGTCAGTAGAGAGAAAATAACAGCTTGAACAAAGCCAACAAAAATTTCGAAGAGCATAAATGGGATAGGCATAATATACGGCACGAACAGCGCAATCACCGCGATCAAAACCTCACCCGCAAATATGTTACCGAAAAGACGAAACGACAACGATACCAAGCGTCCCAGTTCGCTCACTAACTCAATTAAACCAACAACAAAATTAAGTGGTGACGAGAAATTTATGAATTTCCCTGTATAACGGAAAAATCCCAACGCTACCACACCGGTGATTTCAACAATAATAACTGAGATGAGGGTAAGAGCGAGCGTTGTATTGAGGTCGGCAGTTGAAGGGCGGAGTAGTGGCGCGAATCCGTGCTCAGTAAAGAACCCTACGCTTCCTACACCAGGGAAGAACGCGAGTTCGTTGATAGTCAGAATAAAGAGAAAGAGCGTTGCTATGAGTGGGAAAAAACGTCGAGCAAGCTTCGCATCCTCAAGGGTCTCGGTCATGTACGACAGGGCGCCTTCAATAGCCCACTCAAGCATTGCTTGCAGCTTTCCCGGTATGAGTGCAATGGAGCGCCTAAACAGAAACACGAAAAGGAAGAGAATTCCCATTGCCAGCCATGTCATAAGCAGACTGCTCGTGATGGGCATACCCCACAAAGTTCCAAACGAATCCGCTTTCAGCGAGATATGAATTTTAGATTCCATCGCAAATACTTTAACACTTCGAACCTCTCGGGGCTAGCTTAAATAGGGTTTAGGGTCTAGCGTTTAGGGTTTAGTTTTCTTGAATTGAATTCCCCTAACCACTAAACGCTATACACTAATCTATAGCTCACTGTTTCTTGAATTTCTCCAAGTCCTGTAAAACCCGTTGTACATCTTTTGTTAACTGCTCTAGGCTCACGAGATGACGCTTTTCTAATTCTGCGTCTTCAGCATCTTCTTCGGTCATTTCTTCAACATCCTCCTGAATTCCCTCAACGTCTTCGGTAATTTCTTCAATGTCTTCCTGAATTCCCTCAACGTCTTCGGTAATTTCTTCAATGTCTTCCTGAATCCCCTCAACGTCTTCTCCAACCTCCTTCAAGCTTTCTGAGTGTCTATTGACAGTCATTTGTATGAGCAAAGAAAGATAGATTGCTTCTAAAGAAACTAATGTCGTCAATACCAAAAGCACAGAATCCCACGGAGCTACATGAAAGAACCCAAGAGCAAAAGCACCACCGAAAAGAATTGTGTGAACAATCAATGATGGGATGGAACCCGTCCAACGCGTCAGGTACTCAAAAAAATACACCGTGCGTGGAGTCTTTTCAGTGCGTATCTCCCCGTTCAATTGTTTTTCGTCCATAGGTATTTCTTCTTTAGAATACGCGCAAAGAATACCACGATATTTTAAGATGGAAAGGTATACTAGGGAGAAGATGCTGAAATTAAACTTTGAACGCACAGCTTCAAAACTCGTAAACTTCGGGTGGGCGCATGGTCGCTATGCTGATTTCTGGTCGCTCGTGCACCTATTTTCTGGATTAACATTCGGAGCATTCGCGTGGTTTCTAGAGGTGTCCACTCTCTACGCTTTTATAGCAATCACTGGTGGAGCAGTACTCTACGAAGCTCTTGAGTTTGGGGCTGGCCTCGTAGAGGATGCAGAAAATGCACTACTGGACATACTATTTGTTGGAGTGGGGGCGAGTGTAGCTCTCTACGGGTTTGACGCATTAGCGTTCACCACCAACACCTCTGCATTAATACTTATTTTTGCACTAACTGGGAATATAATTTTAATTCATCAAGGTTGGCGTGCATATCTTAAAAGAAAATCACATGTCGCACGTTCACATAAATATATATTAATGGCACTACAAGGAATCACACTTCTTAGTGTTCTCGCAATTGCTTTTGTATCAGTAAAATGGGTGTGGTGAAAATATTTATAAAATAAAGCGAATTTCTACTAGGGCGTAAACTTCTTTCGTAAATCTTTCATTTTTTCAGGATTCAGCATCGCCTGAAGCACCATGATGCTGAAATCCTTTCCTCGTAACTTCCCTTCTGAAGCAAGTAAAATAAGTTCATCAAACGTGACCGAACGGATAACTATTTTTTCTCCTGCGTCAGGCTTGGCGTCTTTTATTTTCTTGCATCCTTTTGCAATAAAAACATAATTAACCCAATCGAGTTTCTCTACTGGTGTACTGGTGTAAAAAGATTCCCATGTATTTGCTTCATAGCCTGTCTCTTCCAAGAGTTCCCGTCTCGCTCCTTCTTCGGGAGTCTCGCCTGACTCTATTCGCCCACTCACTGAAGTCAAAACAGTTTCTCTATGAGGTTGTGAATCTTCGATTATAAGAATCTCTCCAGTCTCAGTAATTGGAAACACGATAGCAGTGTCGGGACGAGAACCTTTTTCAAAAGTTGCAGAAGTTCCATCGTAGAGCTCTTGTTCCCACTGATACATGTCAAAAATCTCACCTTCAAAAACACGCTTCGCATTTTCAGGCATCAGAGGTTTTCTGTACGATCGGTCTTTCATTTTTTTATTATATACCGCCTAAGCTAAGTAGTATTAAGGTGTATAGTATAATTTAACGGTCGTTAAATTATACTATACAGGCAATTGGTTAATAATACTTAAAAATTACATTACTGAAGAGTTAAAAAATCAAAATGATATAATAAACGGCATCTATGTCAGAAAAAGACCACCGAAAACCTGAACATCTCTTTCTTCAAAAAGGAGATCGGGTGAAACTACGAGCCCTCTCAGCGCAAGACTTTATTTCTCTTGCTCCTCATTTTTTCCCCGGCATTGTCTACCGAGTATTTCACATTGAAAGACATACTGATGAAGGTGGGGATACTGTATGGCTTGGACCAGGCACCGCATCAGATGCAACTATTGAAGCATTCACACCGTATAAATCTGACCCGACAGAATTAGCACGCCTCTATCCAAACATTTCACCTTTGAGCGTCAAATTTTTAAAAAAGGCCAAATAAAAAATTGAGTAAAAAATTAATTCTAAAATAAAAGCAGTTTCAATCAGTATAGTATAATTTAACGGTCGTTAACTTATACTATACTGGCTCTTTTGTAGTGTTTAGAAAAATAGTCCACGGGTGCTTGCTCTGAGTGAGTCATGGAGTCGAAAGGTGCTCTCACCAGGAGTCGAACCTGGATTTTCTCCTTCGGAGGGAGATCCTTGTTTCTGTGGACCTAGCGAGAATCGAACTCGCGCCTCTACAATGCGAATGTAGCGTCGTACCACTAGACTATAGGCCCGAACGAGAAAGAAAGTATGGCATGTATGTCTACTTTTTTCGAGAGAGGAGCCTAAAAGCTTTGCTTATAGGCCCATGAATAAAAAATATATTTGACCTCTATGGTCGGGGCGCCGAGAATCGGCGTCAACGAACTCCGCTCGAGGACTCGCTAAGTGGTTTCTACCCGGTCTCGTCTGCCTAACGGCATGACTCCGACTTTCGATTCCGGACACAGACCGAGCAGTCGGTCTGTTCTTCCTCCTTCACTTTGTTCAGTCGGGGCGCCGAGAATCGAACTCGGTCTATACGAACCCGAATCGTATGTACTACCGGCATACTCCGCCCCGAACTAACAATAATAAATCATGTGTGGGCGGTACAGGATTCGAACCTGTGACCTCTCCCGTGTGAAGGGAACGCTCTACCAACTGAGCTAACCGCCCGATACTGTAGGGACAATAATAACTCAGAACAAGTGGCTACGGAACAGGAATTATTTCTTCTTAGTTTTCTTTGGAGTCTCTGCTCTCACAAACAGTAGTTCATCAGGAAGACGAAACAAACCTTCATCATTTTTCTTTTGTTCCATGAAATGTGCAATGAAACCTACAGAGCGAGGAATAACAAAAAATGCATTAAAGAATTCAGCATCAGCAAGCTCTTGAAGTTCGCGCTGACTCATCCCTTCGCATTCACTCAAGATGTCTAAGAGTAACGCTGCAATAGCGCCGTCGATATTTAAAATCAATTTCCCGTTTTTTGAAGTTGTTGCTTTCTCTACGCTCCGTGCGAAATCATAATGTGGATGTACTTTAAGAAGCGTTGCAAATTCAGCAAGAGCTTTCACTCGAGGATCTGGGAGCCCAACGCGGTATTTCTTGTGCCCAATGCCTAAAATCAACTCACCTGCCTTTGCTTTTTCAGCTACAAATTCCAAACCTGTTTTTTGCGATACAACACCCGAAATCCACAAACGAGCTGCTTCGTTTATTGCTCCACCAAAACGGGGACCAACAGTGAGAAGGCCTGAGGCAAGGGATGAAACAAGATCTTTACCAGCACGAGCGGTAATCATGGTATTTACTGCCCCTGAAACATTTCCTCCGTGGTCTATAAGCATTTCAAACACAGCTTCGGTAAAGGCTCGTGTTATTGGAGACTGTACAGGCTTTCCAAGAAGTGCAACTAACGTAGCGTCCACAAATGCATTTTCTTTGCCTTTCGAAAGTTTTTTTCCTTTTACAAAAATACGACCTTCATCTATGTCTGAAACCTTTCTCGTCGAAAGAATACTTTTCTGTCGTCCTTGAAGCGGCTCTATATCCATTTCCTCAGCAGTATACGCGCCTCCGGGAAGTTTTTGAAGCGCATCAAGAAACTGAGGAAATGTATCAGGAGCAATAACACCAGCCTCGCGAAGTGCCTCACGCTTTGCACGAGCACTTTCATCCATTGTCTGCACCAATGCCTTTGCATGCCCAAATTGTACATGTTCATCAAATGCTTCATCTATAATTCCCGCAATATACGCAACAAGAGGTTTGGTGAACTTTTTTGCCTTAATGAGCTCAATAATTTCATATTCATCTACACCGCCAAGCTCTCCAAAATATACAAATCCTTCTGTTTGAGAATCTGCTTCAGCAAGCGCAAATATCTGCGTCAAAGAAACTACAGGAAACCTGTCTCCGCCAATAGCTATTGCAAACGAGAGTCTTTTCCCAGCACGCGCAACTGCATGAATCAGCTCATTAGTCATTCCTCCAGAAGTTGAACCAACCGCAATATTTCCAGCGTTTGTCAGTGCTCCAGATTTAATTTGAACCGCATCAACACCACCAATGGCGCCAAGCTTCAAAGCGCCTGGTATCAACAATCCAACTCCTGAAGGCCCTACGATAAAATACTTCTTACCAAAACGAGAAATGAGCTCAGTTGCGTGACTTTCTGGAACATTTTCTGCAAATATGTGTGCCCCAAGCGATTTTGGGAAAAAATCAAAAAAGGAAACCGTTGATTCAAATGTACGCCGTCCCGACTGAAGATTAAGCATCCAGTCGACCTTTGAACCTAAGGCCTCCGAAGCAATTTGAATATTCTTATAGCATGGCAACAAAATTTCTTTAGTCCCAAAAAAATATTTTTCTGCCTTACGATTCCCTGCAACTATCCCCAATACAGAAGGAATTTCCTTGCCTGAAAGAAAATCAAAATCGAGCATTGACTGAATAATGCCTGAATGATTCCCTATGACGAGAACTCTTGCTCTTCCACTCCGTGTTAATTCAAGTATGTTCACCCCGTTAGAAATTTTATCAATGCGCTTTTTCATATATAAATATTTTAGAAATCTGTGCAGGTGGTATTTCTAACGGGGTTCATTTTTTTATAAATGCAATGGCATCATCAACTGCACTCGTAATTACTGCACCAGAACCATACACTGAACCAAATAATTTTTCTTTTTTTAAATACTCTTCCATAAAAAGAAGCCCTTCAATTTCATTCGGTCCGCCACGACGCACAAATACTTTTACACCTTTTCCTCGAAGAGTGCTCGCGCACTCTGACAAGGCATCAACAATACCCTTAAATGTTGACTTAACATCAGTAAAATTTGCAATACCTCCAGCAATCACGAGCGCCTTCTTCTTTGCAGGTGAATTAAGTAATAGCTGAATCACCTCTCGTGCGTAGAGATGTGTTTCTTCTCGAGTTGGACCACCGCTATATTCTCCATAATTACCAATGGAGCGACCCACACCATTAAGTTCTGCCTCATCTGCAATAACAATACTTCCACCACCACCTGAAAGCAGAAAAAACAAACCTCCATCAGGGTGCAAAATGGTGAGTTTCAGGGAGGCAGGGGTAGTTTTTTGAAGTGCCTGTACTTTTTCTTCAGCAATATGTCGTACCTTTCCCTCAACAACGTCTTCTTCGTTCCATCCATTTTTGACGAAAAATATTCCCGCGCTGTCGACGAGCACCGCTGCATCGAGGATATATACCTCATCTCCCCGAACAACAAGTGGATTAATTTCAAGAAAAGAGAAAAAGTTTTTTTCAAACACCTCCACAAGATGTTTCAAGAATTTTTCTGGGATGCCCGGCACTACCATATATGATAGTGCCGGGTTTATGAGATATGTTTTCACTAGTTCTGGGTGTGCCTCGATATCAATACCACCCGAAGAAGCATGTAGAACTCGTATCCCCGTGCGTACCCGCTCTAAAAAAAGGTACTGCTCTTCAGACTCCTCATGCGATACATACGGCTCAACAAGAAAATGAGAAAAACCTCGCTTTTCCCATTCCCTTACTTTCTGCCCTGCCTCCTTTGAAGAAACATTGACCGCAACAAGCCCCTGCTTAAAACGCTTCTTAATCCCTTGATCAACCTTCACCACCATGTTGGGTTTCGTAAACCCAACATCAGAAATACCCGACAAGGAACGACCCGCATATGCGTCCCCAAGTATAAGTTTCTTAGCTCTATACTCCGTAATTTTTACCCGTGACATTAGAGCTATCTATTAGAGGGTAATTCTAAAAACATTTGTGTCATATTTTTTAAAACCAAGTTTTTCATACAAAGTATGCGCTGCAATTCTTTCTGGTCGTGAGGTAAGTGAAACTGATACTACCCCCCGCTCGCGTGCTCCATCAATGAGAGCTTGTACTATTTCTTTACCTAATCCTTTCCCACGGTACGCACTATCAACAATGACATCTTCTATATATGACCCTATTTTACCAACTTTCTGATGTATATAGAGCGCACCCATCCCAATAATACGTTCCCCATCTTTTGCAACAACAAAAATAACAGAGGGGTTACTGAGTATACGGGCAATTTCGTCTGCCGATGATTTTCGTTCATCGCCATGCAACATACCCGAGAGAAGCTCTAGTTCCTGTATGTTTTGCTCTGAAGCCTCAGTGAGTTGGTTTACGTTAATCATTGGTGTATTAAAGCAGTATAAGACACAGGACTCCTTTACGCATGTATCCTAGTGCTGAATACATAAACCCATGCAAGGAGGAAAATGTTACACATTAGACACAGTTCTTGATATACTCCCCACTAATGGATCCCGTTGTAGATTTTGGCGTTGCGGTCTTTTATGCCCATAACGGCAGTGGTATAGTCCACTTCATCTAAATATATGGGGCACACTTCAATCTCTACGGACGACTGCGGGCATGACGCCAAAACTCACAACCGGATGGACTACGCAATTTTCAGCCTCGGCTCGAACGACCCTCTTGCTGAAAAAATTGCATCAAAGCTCGGCACCTCCTTGGGGAAAATAAAACTGAAAACATTCTCTGATGGCGAACAGCATGTGCAGTTTATGGAGAACCTTCGTGGGAAGAGTGTATTTCTTGTTCAGTCCACTAACCCACCTGCTGAAAATTGGATGCGCTTATTCCTCGCCGTTGAAGCTGCACGCGGTGCATCTGCCAGGGAAATCACAGTCGTACTCCCGTATATGGGATATGCCAGACAGGAGAGGAAAGCAAAGCCTCGTGAACCAATTTCCGCTCGAGTAGTGGCGGTGCTTCTTGAAACGCTCGGTACTGACAAAATTTTAGCAATGGACTTACATACAGATGCCATCGGCGGATTCTTTAGAGACACAAATGTTGATTATTTATACGCACGACCTGTATTTATTTCTTTCTTCCAATCCTTCTTTGCTGATGCATTAGCAAAAGAAGAGCTTGTGGTTGTTTCCCCAGATGTTGGCGGTGTAAGTCGTGCACAATCATACGCAAAACGACTAACAAAAAATGTGGATCTTGCAATTATTCACAAGCAACGAGAAATTCCAAATCAGGTAACGGCCATGAAACTTGTCGGTGATGTAAAAGGAAAGATTGCACTCATCATTGATGACATGTTTGATACCTGCGGAACTCTTGAAAAAGCCTCTGCTTTGCTTATGGAGAATGGTGCAAAAGAAGTCTACGCTGCCGCAACGCACGGAATACTTTCAGGAAATGCCATGGCCTCTATTGATCGTTCGCCCGTTAAAAAAATATTCATAACTGATAGCGTTCTCCCAACACAAGCATTATCTCAAAAGATAGAAATTATTTCTGTGGGTGAAATTTTTGGCAATGCTATAAATCGCCTTAATAATGGCGAATCTTTGAGTGAGCTTTTTGAAACTGACTAGAGAGCATTCCTAGCGTTATACTATATCGTATGGCAAGTTCTTCAGCATCAAAACCTTTGGTGCAAAAAATTAGAGGTAAGAAAAAAATGCCAAATAAAAAATCACTCGTGTTGTGGGGTGTGGCATTTGCCCTAATTATAGGTGGTGCAGTTCTTTCATTTCCTTCATTTTTTTCTTTCCAAATACACCAAGAACAAGAAATCGTAACCCCTACAATTAAGCCGTTCCCCGTCAGCGTTAACCCTCAAGGAAGATCTATCAACGAAAATGCAGAAGTTGATGCCTTCTTCACCAATGAAAACCCCTCAATATCTGCTGCCTCTATTAAGGCGAAAGGAATATTGGGCACTATCGCTAGTATTATCGCTTCCGTGCCTGGCTATGCACTTGTCGGAGCTGCTGGAATGCAGTTCGTCACTATTTACCCAGGATATAGACAAGAAGAAGTTGCGCGAGCTTTTGGAAAAACACTAGATTGGAATAAGGAAGAACGTGCAGAGTTTCTTACACACACAAATACGGAAGCCCCAACTTTAGGTGAGGGGAAATTTGCTCCAGGGACATACGAAGTCAATGCCGGCGACGATATTGATGCTATCAAACGCACCTTGGATGAACGTTTTCATAACACAATACTTTCTCGATATGCGACTTCCACTGCTCAAATCGTGCCACTCGAAACAGCACTAACAATTGCATCACTCTTAGAGCGTGAGACAAGTGACCCTGATGAAATGCGAATAATTTCAGGCATAATCTGGAATCGCATTTGGAATGACATGAATCTCCAAATTGACGCGACACTTCAATATGCAAAAAGTTCTGCAAACAAAGGGAAAAACGATATATGGTGGCCTAAAGTTGCACCAAAAGATAAATATATTAAATCAAGCTACAACACATACCTAAATCCTGGATTGCCACCAACCCCTATTGCAAACCCCTCTGTTGCCGCTGTCATTGCAGCACTTAATCCTAAAAAAACGAATTGCATTTTCTACTTCCACGATAAAAAAGGAGGTTTCCACTGTACCGCAACCTACAAGGAGCACGTTGCTCTTCTCAAGCAATATTACGGTCAGGGGAAATAAACTACCCAACTACCTCTCGCAAAGTCTGCTCTAAAAAATATTTATGGAAAGCGCCAGAGGTGTACTCTGGATGAAAACACGTGGCTAAGTAGTATCTGCCTCCATCTCGTTCCTCACAGGCAACTATTTCAGTTCCATTTCTAGCAAGTACCTTTAGTTTCTTTCCAACGGTTCGTATTTTTGGAGCACGAATAAAAACCGCATTCATTTGTCCAAATTCCGTCTCAATTACCCTTTCGAAAGATTCATTCTGGCGACCATAGGCATTTCTATCCACCTCTATATTCATAAGAGCTAGAGTTTTTTGGTCTGATGTTTTATGTAAAACTTCTTTTGCTAGAAGAATTGCCCCAGCACAGGTGCCAAATATATTCTTCACTTTTTTCATTTTCTGAAACATTCCTTCCCTTTCGCACAGTTTTTGCAGTGTGGTGCTTTCACCCCCAGGAATAATAAGAGCGTCAAGTGTTTCCAAATCACCCGCTATACGAACAGATATAACGGTGATTGGAATCTTTAAAAGAGTCCCTGCCGATTTGGTTGCTTCTATATGCTCACTCACATCGCCTTGAAGCGCGAGAACACCTACCGTGAGAGAGCGCATGGAAGCACTAAATACCACGACTTGCTAAACGAGTTTGGAGAGCTGAAATTTCTTGCCCCTTCATAGCCTCTCCTACATCTTCACTTGCTAGTGCAATCTTTTTTGCATCATTAAAGTGAGCAACGGAGTCAACAATAGCCCTCGCTGTTTTTTTAGGATTTGAACTCTTAAATATCCCTGAACCTACAAACACACCATCAACACCAAGTTGCATACAGAGCGCTGCGTCCGCTGGAGTTGCAATGCCTCCCGCTGCAAAATTAACTACCGGCAATCGTCCCAGCTTCACTACTTTTAAAACCAATTCATATGAAACCCTATACTCACGAGCAAGCGTTTGTAATTTTTTTGTATTCTTTTTCTTAAGAAGGTCGACAAGCTCAGTAATACCTGCTTGCATCGCACGAATGTGCCGTACTGCTTCCACAATATTTCCACTACCCGCTTCACCCTTTGTTCGTATCATTGCGGCTCCTTCAGAGATTCTTCTGAGAGCCTCCCCTAAATCACGGGCGCCACACACAAACGGCACGGTGAAATTTTCTTTTGAAATATGAAATTGTTCGTCTGCAGGAGTAAGCACTTCGCTTTCATCAATGAAATCCACAGCCAGAGCTTCGAGTACCTGTGCCTCCACGAAGTGCCCTATTCTGCACTTTGCCATTACAGGAATGGTAACAGCAGACTGTATGCCTTTAATCATTTTTGGATCAGACATACGAGCTACACCACCCATGGCACGAATATCAGACGGCACCCGCTCGAGGGCCATCACCGCAACAGCCCCGGCATCTTCTGCAATCTTTGCATGCTCTACATTTACGACATCCATAATGACACCGCCCTTTAGCATGTCAGCCAAACCCGACTTGAGTTTGAAAGTTCCTTTCACAACAATAGGCGCAGGTGTTTTTTTCATTTAAATATACGTATACGGCTAGTATAACAACCGAGGCCCTTATGTCGAAATATGACCCTCAACCTATATATTCGACCTATCTGAGAGGTGCATAGATTCCCCACTCATGGTATTCTCTTCTTCATTGAGAGAGGTACATATGAGAATCTCGTATGCTATCCTCTTTCTCGTCGAGGGCCTGTAAACAAAGTTTTCGGCCGCCCTCTTCGAAAAGAGTACATACAAAGAGTTGTATGATACTCTCTTTCTCAGTGAGGGCCGTTAGCTCAATTGGTAGAGCGCCGCATTTGCAATGCGGAGGCAGCCGGTTCGAAACCGGCACGGTCCACATACACTTACGATTTACTCTTACAGTAAATCAATTTTTGCAGCGACAATAAAATCATTCTCAGAGAGACCTCCTATTGCGTGGGTGGAAAGTGTAATGAGTACATTCTTGAAACCAAACAAATTCATATCAGGGTGATGTCCTTCTTCTTCAGCTATGGCACCAACCTTATCCACGAAAGCAAGAGCCTCTTTGAAATCTTTAAATACAAATTTTCGTGAAATTGATTGAGGGATGGATTCCACTATTCCTCCTACGACCTGCTCCGAAGCCCGAGCATCGGTCGTTCCGATTTCATCGGACCGGAACAAACCAGAAGCAGTTCTGGTTATGTTCCAAGCGGGCACTTGAGGTTTGAAAGTTAAAATTTCCGCTTCCATAAGTGGCGGAATACCTCCCTCGCATGCAACACACTTTTTATCGGTAAGGTGAATGTTCACAGATTACTTCTTTAATGTTTCTTGAATAACATGATCTAAAAATTCATCCATGGAAATACCCACTGCGGAAAGAGCTTTCGGTAGAAGCGACTGCTCGGTTAATCCAACACCAGCAGCGCTGTTTACTTCAAGGAAATAGATACCTCGAGGGGACACAATAAAGTCAGAGCGGGAATAGTGACGAAGTCCAATCTTCTCATGCGCTAGCGCGGCAAGTCGCTGAAGCTCACCTGTTTCATCCCGAGTAAAATTTCCAGGAACTCGTTCAGTCGTTTGACCATTGTACTTAAATTCGTAATCAAAGAAATCAGCATCCGGTGGTGGCACAATCTCAACAGGTAGAAGATCATAGTGTTTCTTGCCACGGAGCCCTTCAACAATACCAACGGTCGCTTCTTTGCCTTGTATAAACTCCTCCACTAATACCTGAGTGGAATGAGCAAAAGCTTTTTTAATACCTTCCTTAAAATCATCAAAACTGCGAGCAATAGTAACACCCACAGACGAACCAGACGCATTTGGTTTTATTACCGAAGGCTGAGGGAATCTTCTGAACAGCTCGAATATGTCTTTATCCAAAGTCGGTGACACATTCAAAGTTGCATGATGTGCCATTTTGATACCAGAAGAAGCAAGCATATCTTTCGTTAGCACTTTGTTCATAGATAAACCTGCTGACAAAGCGTTCGCTCCGGTGTAGGGAATGCCAATCCTGTCTAATATCCTCTGTAGGGTGCCATCTTCTCCGTAATGCCCATGAATGACATTAAATGCCACGTCCACAGAGCTGAGTGCCCTCTCAGGGTCAATAGGAACACCACGAACATGCCACACGCCTTTCTTATCTATAAATACATCTATCGCGCGATATGGCTCTCTTTGTAAGTGACTTAAAACATTGGCTCCCGACTTTAAAGAGACATCGTGTTCATTACTAGGGCCTCCGCGAAGTACAGCAACAGTTATCATGTTAAATATTGTACCGCACCTTCAGAAAATAGGTTTCAAAGTTACTGTATATGAGACTTCCGTAATGCCCTTCTATGGCGAGAAATAGCGAAACGATGAGCCTCGCTATTTGCAAGAAGAATGCTGGATTCATGTGTTACAGCGAGCGCAGTACCGCCTAAAATTTCTCGTGGACGATGTCGTTCGTCTTTCACTACAGAAACAACATCCGCATCAATACCCACTTTCACAAGCACCTTCTTTGCCATATTCAGATGCGTTTTTCCTCCATCAATAACTACTAATTTTGGGAAAGGCCATTCTGGATGATTAGCTCTTCGTGTGATGATTTCTGTAAGGGCTGCAAAATCATCACCTGCCTTTGCATCTCGAATCGTGAATATTCGATATTCAGCGGGAACAGCTTCCCCATCCACTATGACCGACATAACCCCACGCGGAGCACTGCCACGAATGTGAGCCGTGTCATAGGCTTCGATACGAAATTCGGAGCTATCAGGAGCACGGAGCTCTTCTTTTACTAAACTAATGTCTTGAATGTGCTTTAAGGCAAACACTTGTCGTTTTAGTTTTTCTGCTTCTTCAAAATCCTCAGCTTTTGCTGATCTCATCATTTCTCGCTCCAATGTTTTCAAAAGAGTTGATTTCTTTGCTTCAAAAAGAAGCACGATATTCCGAACTGTTTTTTTATATTCAGTTTCATTGAGCTCGCGCGGATAAAGCCCGATGGATTGATTAAAGTGGAACGTCTTGTCATTCGCAGGACTTAAATGACCGTCTAAAGGAAACTTGGTATCAAAGAAAGGAAAAATTCTCCGAATTATTTTTAAAGCACTCTTGAGCATTGCTCCACTCGGAAAAGGTCCGAAGAGATGCTTGATGAGAGATGGAGAAAATTTAGAAGTAAGTTCTCTTTCACGAACAACAAGAAAACGAGGAAAGGTTTCATTGGTAACCACTAAATAATTCCAACTCTTATTATCTTTAGCATCTGTATTTCCTACTGGCTGATATTCTTTTATTCGCTTGGACTCCAAAAGGAATGCCTCTAAAACTGAATCAGTTTCTTCCCAAGTAACCACTCCCGCGTCCGCAACAATCTTTGCAATCAAGGGACTGCGGATATCAGCTATAGCATCAACAAAATAACTACGGACCCTACTTCTAAGTGAGGTTGCTTTACCTATATACAAAATCTTCTTTCCTTTTCGAAAAATATAAATGCCTGGCGTATCAGGAATCTTTGAAAAATCTAGATCTTTCTTCTCCACAGAATCACTATACCAAAATCATTATTTCAAAAGAGGCTTTAAATATTCGCCGGTATATGAACCTTTGGTGCGAGCAACTTCCTCTGGAGTGCCTTTAGCGACGATTTTTCCGCCATCGACTCCCCCGTCAGGACCTATGTCAATCACAAAGTCAGAGCTCTTTATAAGCTCCATATTGTGTTCAATAACCATGACGGTATTGCCCTTATTCACAAGGGTTTGCAAAATATCAATAAGCTTTCGAACATCTTCGTAGTGAAGACCTATGGTTGGCTCATCTAAAAGATAGATGGTCTTCTCAGTATGTCTTCGATACAGCTCCGAGGAGATTTTGACTCTCTGTGCTTCTCCACCTGAAAGCGTTGTTGCTGATTGCCCTAGCTTCAAGTAACCCAAGCCTACTTCTGAAAGGGTTTTTAAGCGGTCATGAATCGCAGGAATATCATTAAAGAACTCAAGTCCCTCTTCCACCGTCATAGAAAGTACTTGATGTATATTTTTCTTTCGATACTCAACTTCCAAGGTTTCCTTCATAAACCGCTTACCATCACACACATCGCAGGTCACATACACCGTTGGCAAGAAATGCATTTCAACCGCTATGGTGCCGTTTCCTTGACACGCTTCACATCGCCCTCCCTTTACATTGAAAGAAAACCGTCCACCTTTCCATCCTCGTGCACGAGCCTCAGTCGTTGCAGCAAACATATCTCGAATATGTGAAAACGCACCGGTGTATGTTGCAGGGTTAGAGCGGGGTGTACGCCCAATCGATGATTGGTCAATAAGAATTACACGACTCAAATATTCAGAGCCTGAAAAGCTAGTGCAGTTATACAGCTTGGTTGTTCTGTAATTTCGCTCCAACTTCCCTCGAAGATTTTTATATAAAAGCTCATACATGAAAGATGATTTACCTGAACCAGATACGCCAGTGACACAAATCAGTCTTCCTAGCGGAACATCAACATCCATATTTTTGATGTTAAAGACATTTCCCTGTCTTACTTTCAAAGCACCTTTTTGCTCAGTGCGTCGCTCATCGGGAATTGGAATCTTTTTTTCTCCACGAAGATACGAGAGGGTCAAAGAGCCTGAGTCATTTCGTTTAGCGGTGAGAAGTTTGTCGAGCCAGCCAGCCACGACGATCTCACCACCATGCACACCAGCTCCTGGACCAATGTCCACAATAAAGTCCGAAGAGAAAATTGTATCTTCGTCATGTTCCACTACGATGATGCTATTACCTAAATCACGAAGCCTCAGCAGTGTTTTAACGAGGCGGTCATTATCTTTTTGGTGAAGTCCGATAGTAGGCTCGTCGAGAACGTAGAGTGCTCCCACAAGACCGCTTCCGAGCTGTGATGCGAGCCTAATGCGCTGTGCCTCACCACCAGAAAGCGTGTTGGCGGTGCGGTCGAGCGTCAAGTACCCGATACCTACATCAATCATAAATTGCAAGCGTGCAAGAATTTCTTTGAGTATTGCACTTGAAATTTCTTCCTGTTTTTTGGTGAGCTTTAGATTTTCAATAAATACTTTAGCATCAATGATAGAAAGTCTCGTAAGGTCCACGATTGAAATACCGAGTTTGTTTTCAGTGCCTCCTAAAAATACACGAAGCGCTTCAGGTCGAAGGCGCTTGCCTTCACATACTGTACAAACATCGAGATTAAAGAACCCTACTGTTCCGAGCCCATGACATTCAGGACATGCACCATAGGGACTATTGAATGAGAATAGTCTAGGTTCGACCTCAGGAAACGATGAACCGTCTAGCGGGCAGATAAACTTTGCCGAAAGAATGCGTACTTCTTTGAGTGGATTTTCAATCTTTATAAGACCATTTGACTCTTTGAGGGCAAGCTCAATCGCTTCACTTAACCGCTCTCTCGCATCGTTCACCTTTGATTTTCCAAGCTCCTTGGAACGCTTTGCGTTTCCGATGGGATCAAATTCAGTAACAAAAATTTCATCCACCACAACATCAATGTCGTGCGCTTTGTTTTTTTCAATTGTAATTCTTTCTCGAAGCGAGTGTTCTTTTCCATCAACAATTACCTTTTCATATCCTTTACCAAGTAAATCGTACAGAAGCTGATAGTATTCGCCTTTTCTGCCCACAACTACAGGGGCCAAAATACGAATTTTCAAATCGTTATATGCGACTCCCATTGCCCGCTTTGCAGTTGCCTTCAAATCCACAACCTCAACGGTGCGAAGAATTATTTTCATAATCTCCTCTTTTGAGAGTTTCTGAATTGGAGTGTCGTCTTGTGTACAGTACGGCTGACCTACACGGGCATACAAAATACGCATGTAGTCATAAATTTCAGTGATAGTCGCAACGGTAGAACGAGGGTTGTTGGAACGACTCTTCTGGTCGATGGCAATTGCAGGCGAAAGGCCAGTAATTTCCTCCACATCAGGCTTTGCCATCTGATTTAAAAACTGCCGAGCGTATGCGGAAAGCGATTCCACATATCGTCTCTGCCCTTCAGCAAAAATAGTATCAAATGCGAGCGATGATTTTCCTGAGCCAGAAAGTCCCGTAAATACCACGAGTTTGTTTCGAGGTATCTCTAAAGAGACATTCTTCAAATTGTGTGTCTTGGCACCTCGAACAACAATCTTGTCGAGACCTACATCAGAGTCGTGGATATCTTTCGATTTTTCTTTTGCCATATATAGGAATAACCGCCGAACCGGCGGTACCCTCATACTACCGTCTCTCGATGACTAACGCTAGACGACCTCTAATCTTCTAAATCAATTACCATACCTTTCTTGGGCCATTTGGGTTTACGCTTAGGCTTTTTCGGCACGGGTAGTTTTTCTTCAAGTTTATAGACCTCATCTCGCAGCAGTGCGGCAGTCTCAAAATCAAGAACCTCAACCGCATCTTCCATTTGCTGGCGTTTCTCGCTAATAAGAGCCTTCAAGGCTTTAGGATCATGCGTACGATCCTCATCAACTGCCAAAAGCATAGTAATAGCCGCAGCTCTCTCTGATTGCAGTGTTTCCGTAATGTCTTTAATGTTCTTATGAATGGTTTTTGGTGTGATGCCGTGCTTTGTATTGTAGGCAAGCTGTACCGCACGCCTACGATTAGTCTCTCCAATGGCACGCTCCATAGAGCCAGTCATTCCATCGGCATAGAGAATAACCCGACCATTAACATTTCGAGCTGCGCGACCAATAGTCTGAATGAGTGATGTATCGGAGCGAAGAAATCCCTCCTTATCGGCATCAAGTATTCCCACAAGCTCAACTTCAGGTAGGTCGAGCCCTTCACGAAGTAGGTTCACACCAACCAAGCAATCAAAGGTCCCTTTGCGAAATTCAGTGAGAATAGTAATGCGGTCAATCGTTTTAATATCACTATGAATATACTCAGCTTTTATATTTTTTTCTTTTAAGAATTCCGACAAGTCTTCCGCCATCTTCTTCGTCAGTGTAGTGACAAGCACTCGCCCTCCTCCTTTTACTACCGAGACGGTCTCCTGTATGAAATCAACTACCTGACTACTCGATGAACTGGTGCCCGTTACGGGGCGAATTATTATTTCAGGGTCAATGAGTCCCGTAGGTCGAATGACTTGCTCGATTGGTGTACCCGAATGCTCAAACTCATACACTCCTGGCGTTGCACTGGTATACACTTTTTCTCCAACTCTTTTCTCAAATTCCGCAAATGTTAAAGGGCGATTGTCCGCAGCAGATGGCAAACGAAACCCGTAATCAACCAGCATCTTTTTTCGTGACTGGTCTCCTGCATACATGGCACGGAGCTGAGGAATAGTGACGTGTGACTCATCAATGACCGTAAGGAAATCTGGCGTTCCATCTGCTTTGTGTGGAAAATACGAAAGAAGCGTATACGGAGGCTCTCCAGCTTTGCGTCCATCAAAGTGGCGAGAATAATTTTCAATGCCGTTGCAGTATCCAATTTCACGAATGAGGGCGAGGTCGTAGCGAGTACGCCTCCGCAGGCGTTCTGCCTCCAGCATTTTTCCTTCAGCTTCAAGCTGGACCAAACGAACATCAAGTTCTTTTTGTATATCTGCTACCGCCCTTCCTCTATCAGCTTCATCGGTAACATAATGTTTTGCAGGAAAAAGAAAAAATTCTTTTGGCTCGTCAACAAGAGCCCGGGAAACAGCATTGAGCTTACTAATGTGTGCGATTCTTCCTTGCTCTGGATGAATACGGTACACCGCTACTTCATTGACTGGCATAAGCTCAACGTTCGCACCTACCGCTCTAAATGTCCCCGGAGTTAAGTCGGCGTTTGTACGCTCAAACTGGAGCCCAATGAGAGCACGTACAAATTCTGCACGCTCGAATTTTTCACCCACCCTAATATTCCTATGGACTCTTTTATATTGCTCAGGAGAACCAAGACCGTAGATAGCGGAAACGGATGCCACAATAATGACATCACTCCGAGTTAAAAGTGCCTGAGTAGAAGCATGGCGCAAACGATCAATTTCAGCGTTAATTTGAGCCTCTTTTTCAATGTAGGTATCAGTCATCGGCATGTATGCCTCTGGCTGATAGTAGTCGTAGTAAGAAACAAAATAGTGCACCGCATTTTCAGGGAAAAATTCTCGATACTCTTGTGTAAGTTGCGCTGCGAGTGTTTTATTGTGTGCAATGACTAAGGTTGGCTTTTGAATCTGCTGTATAACATTTGCAACAGTGAATGTTTTACCCGAGCCGGTAACCCCAAGAAGTGTCTGATGTGACTCCCCGTCTTTCACACCCTTAACCAACGCCTCGATGGCTCGCGGTTGATCGCCAGCTGGTTTGTAGTCAGATTTGAGATTAAAACCACTCATGTTTTTATATGAAGGATGACCTGCCCCGTACCGACGCAAGAGCGTCTGGTACTGGGGTCCCCTGCAGGACTATATTCTGATTTAAGTTTAAATCCGCTCATCATGGCACTATAACAAAAAACTCAAAATTATATTTTCCGCTCCCACCTACCCTCATTACATCCTTCAAAAATACACACATAACGCTTATGCGTAGGGGTAGAATTTTCAGATGAAAGTTTCATTTGACAAAAACATCCAGGATGTACAGTTTTGCGTTCAACATGCTGTCGTGAACCTAAAAATCTGCGATGACTCCTCTCCCCATTATCTATACTCATGATATTTATTTTTAAAAACCCCTCCGTTTTAGGGAGGGGTTTGTTTTGTATATAACTCAAATTCCCTCCGTTAGCGTAGGCTGACGACGAGAAGAAGGCCAAAGCTCTGAGCTACAGTTGCCATATATCCAAAATACTCTTTTCAAAAATTCTGTCAAGAATCAAAATATTTCTTCTTTTTTAACTTTTCAGGCAAATAACTCTCTGTGTCATATTTTGTATAATCCTTGCCGTATCCCAACTCCTTCATAAGCTTTGTTGGTGCATTACGCACATTCATAGGGATAGGCAGATTACCTGTTGTCTGAACATCCGCCTGAGCTCCTCGGAGTGCATCATAGGCTGATCGGTCTTTTTTTGAGTTCGAGAGATAGGCAACACCATGAGCAAGATTTATTCCAGCCTCAGGCATTCCTATTGAGCGAACAGCATCAAACACCGCATTTGCTACCACTAGTGCTGTTGGCTGTGCGAGCCCGATATCCTCACTTGCAAAAATCACCATACGCCGTGCAATGAACACGGGATCTTCTCCACCTTCAAGCATACGGGCAAGATAATACATCGCGGCGTCAGGCTGACTTGCGCGCATACTTTTTATAAATGCGGAAATAGTATCGTAGTGCTCCTCACCTTTTTTGTCATAACGAAGACGCCCTGATTGGAGTGATTCTTGTAGTGTCTTTTGAGTTACCTCTCCATACAAACGCTCAGCATTCTCAATTATAGTGATTCCAGCTCGAGCATCACCGTTCGCATAGGCAACGACCCACTCAATCGCTTCTGAATCAATCTTCATGCCAGTGCGCCCAATTATCTTTTCCATATTTTCTGCCGATATGGACTGCAATACAAATACCCGAGCGCGAGACAAAAGAGCAGGAATAACTTCAAAACTAGGATTTTCAGTAGTTGCTCCAATTAATGTTAGGTCGCCTTTCTCTACAAAAGGAAGAAGAAAATCTTGCTGAGCTTTATTAAATCTATGAATCTCGTCAAGAAATAAAACTTTTGGTTTTCCGCCTGTGTCAGTAGCTATTACTTTCCTAATATCTTCTTTTCCAACCGCAACAGCCGAAAGTTCAAAAAAAGTAGCGTCTAATGAGTCTGCATAAATGCGTGCCAAAGTTGTCTTTCCTACCCCTGGTGGTCCCCAGAGCACAAAAGAAAATCGGTGTTTACCTTCTATGGCAACACGGAAAGGTTTTCCAGCTCCTACTAAATGCTCCTGCCCAATGAATTCATCAAGATTTTTTGGTCTGATTTTTGCTGCCAAAGGTTCCATGTGTATCATTGTATCTTTTATGTGCGACACATACACCCCTTCCACATACTTAACAAACTTCTACTCTGTGTTCATTATCACTATCATATATGATAGTGGTTTATATTACTGATCTTCCGTACGATACCCTTTTGGCCACGGAAAGAGGAGAAAGTGCAACGGGTAACGCTTCTTTAAGTAAGCAAATGTGCCAATGGATGCGCTTTTTTGTTTTCGCTTTGCAAAAGTTGCTTGCATACCCTTAATCGCTGTCTCGTACCCCGGCATTTGATCGTCTAACCATTTCTCTACATTTCGTATTGTTACAGGACTTGTGCCAAGAGTACGTTGAATACTGATATAGCTTTCACCCCGTAAAAGATGTCTTGCAATCAGAATGCGTCTACCAAGCATCACCCTCTCTCCTTCGGTCAGAAGATCGCGAAGAAATAATTTCATAGTGGCACGCCCTCGTAGTGACCCTGCCGCTGTATATAAAGCATCAAGAGTTTCAATAATTTGATCTTTTGTGAGTTTTTTTGGTTTAACCTTCATCCTCTAAACACTATCATATATGATAGTGTTTAGAGGATGAGTTTATAAAGGTATTGCGGAAAAATTTTCTCACACAGTTCTTTCTAAGAGTTAGAAATTCGAGAGGAGTAGAAATTTAGAAATTACGCCAGATATTTTTTTAGAAAATCTTCTCGAAAGGCATCAAACCTATCTTCAAGGATTGAATTGCGGATATTTTTCATCAAAGAAGTGAGAAAATATAAATTATGAATTGAGGCTATTGTAGCGCCAAGCATTTCTTTTGCACGAAAGAGATGTGCAACATACGCCTTTGAGAAGTGCTCTGAAGCATACCCTCCTGTTTCTACATCGAGTAGTGAGAAGTCACGAATGTATCTTTCATTCAAAAGATTAACCTTGCCTCGAGCCGTATAAATCATTCCAGTTCGTGCAAGCCGTGTTGGCTGTACACAATCGAAAGTATCTATACCCTGTGACACCGCTTCAAAAATATCCTCAGGTTCTCCGATACCCAAAAGATGTCGGGGCTTTAGGAATGGAAGATTATCTATGGCAACACGAAGAGTTTCTCCTAAATCCGCCTTAGAAAAAGTTCCACCAATACCAAAACCGTCAAACTCCATTTCCCCAATTATCTTCGCACTCTCTGCACGTAAATCAGCATATCGCCCACCCTGCACAATGCCAAAAATCGCTTGCCGTTTTCTCGCTTCAAGATTTGCGCGATGCGTCGCGAGAGATCGCTCTGCCCATGCATGCGTTCGACGCATTGAAGCTATTTGCTCTTCGCGAGGAGCGTCCGGTAAAACAAAATCATCAAATGCAAAAAAGATATCAGCCCCGAGCTTGTGTTGAATTTCGACTGATCGCTCAGGTGTAAATCGATAGAGCGTTCCATCAATGTGGGAAGTAAAGGAAACTCCCTCATCATCAACAATGGCCAGCTTCCCATGTTGTGAACGAACATCTTCATCAAACACTGTCGGCATGTGGGAGCTCGTAGGTTCCACGTCATCCTTACGTGGAACAAGTTTTGAAACACCTTTTCCAAAACCTACACCCAACGAAAAAACTTGAAACCCTCCCGAATCAGTGAAGAGTGGCCCATCGAAACCCATAAACGCATGCAGACCTCCAGCGGACGCTACAATATCTTCGCCTGGCTGAAGAAAAAGATGATACGTGTTTGCAAGAGCAACATCCACACCGGCATGCATACGCAAATCATCAGGCAACACAGATTTCACTGTTGCTTTTGTCCCCACCACCACAAACGCAGGAGTTTCAAACGAACCATGGGGAGTCTCTACAATGCCAACACGCGCTCCAATTCGAAGCGCGTGCTCTATCTTAAACGAGAAAGGACCTACAGACATTACCACTTATGGAATCGCTGGTGCGACAGGAGTGCCTGCGGGAACCCGTTTCAAAAGTTGCACATCAAATATCAACGTGGAATTTGCAGGAATCACACCATTTGCCTGTGCGCCGTATCCTAACGCCGGTGGCACTGCAAGTAAGCGACGGCCCCCTTCTCTCATACCAAGAAGACCTCTTTCCCACCCCTGAATAACCTTTCCAGCTCCAATAGTAAATACGAAGGGCGTACCACCATGTGCATCAGTTGAATCAAAAACTGTACCATCAGGTAAAACGCCAATGTATTGAACGGTGAGCGTATCTCCGGGGGCAACTACTTCGCCGGCCCCGTCAGTAATTTCTTGAACTCGAAGATCTGCAACTGTTCCTGTCTGTTGAATTTCAGCAAGAATTGCTTGCGCGCCATTTTGTTCAGTTTTTGGAGCACCTGTAGTACCAAGTCCACCGAAACCAAAGAATCCAAGTCCGATGAAAATAGCAACAACTGCAATTGCCAATATGATGATAACGTTGATGTTTTTACTGTTCATAAAAAAATGCTTAGTTAATAAAAACAGGATACCACAGAGGTAGGTGCTAGGGACTAGGTTTTAGGGAAAAAACTACAAAATTCAACACCTGTGCGGCTACCTACTATCCCTTAAACCCTTCGGACGTTTTATGCACGATCGGCCCTTCTGGGGCATCTTCAACTGTAAACCCTTGCTCTTCAATGGAAAGCCTTAGTGCATCAGCGCGTGCCCAATCCTTAGATCCCCTGGCCTCTTCACGCTCTTTAACCAAAGACGCTACCTCCGTCGGTACATCAGATAACGCAGTGACCGAAACTTTAGAGCTCTCAGAAAGCGATCCTGTACCAAAGCCTAACCCAAATACACGATCAAAATCGAGAATTGTCGCCCGCTTATCGGCAGGTGTAACCGAATCATCTTTCAAAAGCTCCCACATCACCGCAATTGCGATTGGTATATTCAAATCATCATTAATCGCCGTCCCAAACTTTGTGCGATAGAGAGTTGCAATATGTCCACCCGCTGGAAAATCCGCAAACATGCGTTGAGCCCTCTGAAGTGCAGTTTGCGCTCCAAGTACAGCTTCCCATGTGAAATTCAAAAGCGAACGGTAATGAGCAGTGAGCAATAAATACCTATATGCAGTTGGACTTACATTACGTTCACGAAGTTGATATAAGCGAATCGCATTTCCTTCTGACTTTCCAATGCGTTTTCCTTCAATGGTAATAAATTCCCCGTGCATCCAATAGTTCACGAATCTTTTACCCGACACTGCTTCTGCTTGTGCAATTTCATTATTGTGATGAATGGCAATGTGATCAACGCCACCAGTATGTATATCAAAACTTTTTCCAAGATACTTGGTTGCCATGGCAGTACATTCAATGTGCCACCCGGGGAACCCTTTTCCCCACGGCGCTTCGAAACCAAGAGAGCTATCAAACTTCCAAAGTGCGAAGTCTCGCTGGTCGTGCTTTTCGGGGTTTGCCACTATGCGTGCTTGACCTAAAGAAGGCAAAGCCTGTCCTCCGTCAGACACACCGAGTGCACCATAGGACGGAAACTTGGCTGTATCAAAATATATGCCGTCTGAGGTTTTATACGCATATCCTTTCTGAAAGAGCGAAGAAATAAATGCAATTTGCTCGTGAATATGTGCGGTAGCTCGTGGAAATACGAATGGCATTTCAACATTGAGCGCCTTCAAGTCTTCTATAAAAAGCGAAGTGTAGCTTTCTCCTAAAAGCTTCATGTTCGGAATGGTGAGTTCTTTGCCTTCACGCTTCAATGCATTGGTCATCTTATCTTCTCCATCATCGGAATCCTGCGCCAGATGCCCAACATCAGTGATGTTAATCACCTGCTTCACTGAGAGACCAGCGTATTCAAGTGTTCGCCGAAGCGTATCAGCAAATACGTAGGCACGTAGATTTCCAATATGTGCATAGTCATACACCGTGGGACCACAGGTATACATCTTTACCTTTTTGCCACTTATTGTCTTAAATTCCTCTTTTGTTTTAGAGAGTGTGTTGTAGAGAAAGAGAGGTAATCGTTCAGTCGATTTTTTCAAAAATCCCAGCATTTAAACAGTGTATAGCGTTTAACGCTTAGGAGCTAGGGACATATAAACAAAAACTCTCATGCATGAGAGTTTTTAGACCCTGTTTTCATCCACAATCTTCATAATTAATGCTTCATTTCTTTTAGGTGCTCTCGCCACAGCACATCTGCCATTTTTATTTTACAAAAAGCACAGTAACGCATAAGCACACCACGCTCTTTAAACACAGCGCCGTGATGATATTCATGTACTGGGAAAAGATGCCTAACTTCTGGCGTTTTTATATGCATATAGAACATAAAAACATACGACAATTTCCTGTCAAATTTTCGAATAACAATCAAGAATCAATCTTATGGACTCGCTTTTTTACCACACAATGAACAAAGACCAATTCGCCCTACTCCATGGCAGTTGGAGCACGGCGAGAGGTCACTCGAAGTTCCACGATAAAAAGGATTACCTCCAATTCTACCCATGCCATTGCACGGCCCGCATTTTTTTCCACCAGCACCGTAGCAAGCAGAACAGGTTTTTTCCATAGCCATAGATTAATAGTACAACAGATAAACTATTTTGTCAATGAACGCAGAAACCAGCACTCTTTTCCATTTAAGCGAGGCTCCTGCATTGGAGAACATTCGCAAACTGGATTGCTTGGTCTGCCTGCCTCAGGCAGAATCCAGTTGAGGACGAAAAAAGCCCCCGCAGGAGGGGCTTTTTGTTTCTCCAATGCTGGAACTGAGCGACCCTTTACCAATTGAGAGCCCCACCTGTTTTGTATTCAGTAACTCTAGTCTCGAAGAAGTTCTTTTTCTTAGCAAGGTCGATAGCTTCACTCATCCATGGGAACGGATTTTGTGAGTGGAACTGCGCAGGGAGTCCTACACGCTCAAGTCGCCTGTCCGCAATAAACTGAATGTATTCCTTGAATCCATCAGCGTTAAGTCCAAAGATTCCTGTTGGAAACACATCCCGTGCATACTCATATTCAAGTTTCACAGCTTGATGTACAAGCTCGATGATGCGATCTTGAAACTTCTGTGTCCAGAGCTCTGGATTTTCTTCGCGAATTGCATTGATGATTTCAAGACCGAAGTTCAAGTGCATTGATTCATCACGCATGATGTACTGAATTTGCTCTGCAGAGCCAGTGAGCTTGTGCTGGCGTTGGAAACCAAACATAACTGCAAATGACGAATAGAAAAAGATACCTTCCAAGATGAGTGAAAATACTGCCCAGTTTTCCAAGAATTTTTGATCGGCTTCAAACGTTCCTGTTTTAAATGCTGGATCAAAGACACCTTCATTGAAGGAAAGGATGAATGCTTCCTTGTTGTAGAGAGCATCAACCTCACGATACATGTTGAATATTTTTGACTCATCCATTCCCAAAGACTCAACAATATATTGATATGCATGGGTATGAATCGCCTCTTCGTAGGCCTGACGAAGCAAGTACATACGAATCTCAGGCGAGGTCACATGCTTGTAGAAACCGATGACAATATTGTTTGCGGCGATTGAATCAGCGGTTGTGAAAAATCCAAGAATGGTTTCAAAGGCATGTCGTTCATCTTGCGAGAGTGCAGTTGGTGATTTCCACTGCTCAATGTCGAGCTGCATGGAAATTTCTGTTGGTAGCCAGTGGTTTGAGTTTGCTGCGTTGTAGTACTCCCACGCAAACTTATGCTTCATTGGGTAAAGCTGAATAACATCAGCTTCAAGACCGTTAATGACACGGCGCTGGTTAATATCGACGGGCTTTGCGTTTCTCTGGATTGCCATGTTAGGTTTTGTTAACGAATAATAATGAGTTCAGAAAACCTTACACCCTGTTAAATCCTGGCTACCAGGAGCCGTCTGACGGCTATTTAACAGGGTAAGTAACTTGTAATTCGCTTCGCTCATAACAATTTACTTACTCACACGACTCACACGCAGCAGCAAGAGCTCGATGTAACACATAGGTTCGTGGGGCTGTCTCGAGAGCAGCAACAGGTGCTTGTGCGGGAGTCACCGTTGAAGCAGGCTTAGTCATAGACATAGCATCATTAGCATCTACACCAGCATTTTGATCACGAGTATGAGTGGAACCAAATTCTTTAGTTGAGACTGTTGATTTTTCAACCTGTGTTGCGGCAAGCGAACGAAGATAATACGTTGTTTTCAAGCCCATCTCCCATGCGTAGAAGTAGATTTCAGAAAGCTCCTTACCTGATGAACCACGGAAGAAAATGTTCAATGACTGTGATTGGTCAATCCACTTTCCACGATACGCAGCTGCTTTGATTATCCAACGCATATCTATTTCAAATGTTTCTTTATATTTATCCTTGAGAGCTTGCGGAATACCAGCAATTTTTCCTAGTGAACCATCTTGATATTTAAGCTCGTTCAACATCGCATCGTTCCAGAGATTTAATTTCTTTAAGTCTTCAACAAGGTAAGGATTTACTACAGTAAAGTCTCCGCTGATGTTGGACTCAACATAAATATTTTTGTAGACAGGTTCAACGGATGGCACTACTGAAACAATATTTGAAGTTGAAGCAGTTGGAGCAATTGCCATACAGTTAGAATTGCGCATACCGTATTTCTTTATCGCGTCACGTACAGCATTCCAATCAAGTCTTGTGTCACGAGCAACATCAATAGTTTCACCCCTCTCATCCTCAAGAAGTCGAATAGTATCTACTGGCAAAAGCCCTCGATCCCATTTTGAACCAACAAAAGATTCATAGGCCCCCCTTTCTCGAGCCAAATCAGTAGAAGCGAGGATTGAGTAGTAGGAAAGAATTTCCATACTTTCATCAGCAAACTGCACACATGCCTCAGATGCGAAATCAATGTTGAGTTGGTACAAAGCATCTTGGAATCCGCCTACACCCAAACCTACTGGACGATGACGCATGTTTGAATTTCTTCCTTCAATTGTTGGGTAGAAGTTAAGGTCGATAACGTTATCAAGCATGCGCATACCTACTGTTACAGTTTCTCTTGCTTTTTCGCGATCAAACATTCCGTTGGTCACATGCATTGCAAAGTTCACCCAACCTAGGTTACAAACAGCAGTCTCATCTTTGGAGTTGTTCAGTGTAATTTCAGTACAAAGGTTTGAGTTATGAATGACACCCACATGATCCTGAGGAGAACGAATGTTTGATGGGTCTTTGAAAGTGATCCATGGATGCCCTGTCTCGTAAAGCATGGCGAGCATTTTCTTCCATAAATCCCCCGCCTTCATGCGCTTAAAGAGTTTTATTTTCCCTTCGTCAGCAAGCTTTTCATAGCGTGCGTATGCTTCTTCAAATTTCTTTCCATAGATATGGTGGAGGTCAGGTGTCTCATCGGGAGAAAAGAGTGTCCATGAACCGTCTTCACGCACACGCTTCATAAACAAGTCCGGAATCCAATTGGCGGTATTCATGTCGTGAGTACGACGCCTTTCATCTCCTGTGTTTTTACGAAGCTCCAAGAAATCTTCAATGTCGTAGTGCCACGTTTCAAGATATACAGCCGTAGCCCCACGACGCCTACCAGAGCGGTTTATAGCCACGGTAACGTCGTTGGCAATCTTCAAAAATGGAACAACGCCCTGCGAAGTAATGCCTGCCTTCTTTATATATGCTCCAGTTGCACGAAGGTTCGTCCAGTCAGTGCCAATACCTCCTGCCCACTTGGACATTTGTGCATTGTCTCCATAGACCTTAAATATCTGATCCAAATCGTCATCGACAGTGTTCAAGTAACAAGAAGAAAGTTGCGCTCGTGGCATACCGGAGTGGAACAATGTCGGCGTAGAAGGAACAAAACGAAGAGTCGAGAGCATTTCATAAAAACGAATTGCCCATGCCTCACGATTTTCTTTCTCATTCAAAGCAACTCCCATTGCAACGCGCATGTAGAGCATTTGTGGAGTTTCTAGCGGCTGTTTGTTTTCTCGACTATGAATAAGATATCTATCAGACAACGTTGCAACGCCAATGTACTTCAATAAGCGATCGCGCTCAGGTCGAAGTGCTGCTGCAATTTTTGAAAGATCAAATGAAAGTATTCTTTCATCAAGTTGTTTTAATTCAACCGCTGTCTTCACATTTTTTACAAACGCTGCACGATAGATGCTGTCGAAATCACTCGACACTATCGAGATGGCGTCCGTGTGAAGCACTTCATTGTAGAGAGAGTTCAGCATGAGCTGGGCTCCGAGTTGGTTGTATGCAGGATCTCGCTCAATCATTGAGCGCGCAACCATAATAAGTGTGCGCTCAATTTCTTTTGTTGAAATGCCGTCATACACTTCGCGTTGTACCTGAGAAATAAAACCGTCGATATCAACACCTCGTGCATTTTCTGGAAGCACCGAAAACTCAATAGTCTTTCTAATTTTATCGATTGAAAATATTTCGCGCTCACCATTTCGCTTGAGAATCAAAAGTCCTCGCTCTTCAATTTTCTTTACAACTTCTTCTTGTTTTTCTTCCCGAATCTTCGCGTGTTCATAGCGATAAATTATGTATGCCTTTGCAACATCAAAATATGACCGCTCCATCAATGAATGCTCAACAAGGTCTTGAATTTCCTCAACCGAAGGAATAGACGCCGTGCCCGCATAGCGAAGTCTGACCGCACTCGCCACCGCCTCACCTATTGCCTGTGACTCATCAGCATGAGTATCTTGAAGAACCTCAAAAAATGCTTTGGAAACTGCAGAAACAATTTTCCCCTGATTAAAATCAACGATGGTGCCATTTCGTTTCTTTGTTTTCTGCGTACTAGTCATGGTCGAGAGATGGTGCCCGTCCGAAAACGGAATAATTTAATAATTTTTCTACGATTTTGCAAGAATTATTTTTCGCAAGAATCGGTAAATCAAAATGTAAGTCGGATGTACAGATTACAACAGGAATGACAGGAGGTATAGAGCATTCTACATGTCTGTGGACATCGGAGTCTCAAAAAAATCGTGTGGATATCAATTAAAAAATCAAAAAGAAACAAAGACTGCCGGTGTCAAACTTTTTGGTGGGGCGTCGTCCCAAAAGTACGCATAAGAGCCGTTTTGTGGGACATACAAAAGTATCGATTCCTGTTTAAAGAAAACTAGCTAAGCCTCAAAAACAAAATACAACACAAAACTCAACGAGATTCCATTCCTTGACCATATCCCCCGGCATCTGCTCGTACATTTAATAGGAGGCGTTCATAAAACGCTGCCTGCGCTTCCACCACATGCTCGTCACTGCCCTGCCATACACGAAGAACTGGCTCTTGAAGCGCGCGAGAAAAACAAAACGCAACAGGCCAAGGGAAAGGCTCTAGGCGAGCGATGGCGTTTAAATTAGCGGTTGCCATTTCAGGGGTTTCTCCGTCAGAAAAAAATAAAACTCCCCCAATAGACCCTGGAATCAAGCTGGAAAGTGCACGCATCGTCCTTTCAGCAACTTCCTTAGGCTCTGCAGGTAATGGATTTTCACTCCCAGAGGATGCCATACTCACCTCAATAATTAATCCCTTGTAATCTACTCCACGCGAAGCTAAGGAATCACAAAGAATGGTAAGTTTTTCAACAAGAGTTGCTTCGGCTTGTTCTGTTGTATGTGGACCCTCGTGTACTAATTCTAGCCCAACAATCGGCACGACATCTTTCTTTTGGCAGATGAGTGCAAACTCAGCAAGATTTTGTGTGTAGACACGAAACTCTTCCGCTCTAGGAGTATCTGTAACTTCAACGAGTGCAGTTTTTTTTGCACAGACAACGGCTAGTGATTTATATTCTTGTAGGCGTGCCGATAGATCACCAGAAACAGTTTCATCAATATGCACACCCACCAGAATATTTTTAGAAGCAATCAGATCAGAAAATGGAACTCCACTCCGTGAGCTTTGCTTTACCCTTTCTTCAGGCACAATAACTGCGGATAATAATTTTTCTATTCCCGGTGTTCCAAACAAAAGTTCAAAATATTTTTGGCGCGAGTCCTCTGTGTTTGGAATATTAAAAATAGAAAAATATTTTTGGAGTGTGGGTGCATCTTGATCCACTGCAAGTACACCCTTACCGTCTTGCATAATCGTACGTAAGGTATCGTGGATAGCCATACAAACACTATAGCAAGGGTAGATAATAAAAAAACTGCCATGAGCAGTTTATTCTTTCTATGTCGTCCCCATCGGGGCTTACTGTATTTATTTACCTTTACGGTTTACTAATTTAATTCCACATACCGCATTTCTGGCAAGTTCTTCGTCCGAGCGTTAACATAGCACCACAACCTTCACACTTTCTCTCATTTTCTCCATCTACTCTACTGATTGATCTAGCCTCTCCTTTGAAAATAGACATTTTTTACAATAAACATTGTTGATAAATTCGACCTGAACCATTACACGCCCATAGGGCAAAAATGGATGATTATACGACCACAGTGCAGTGAGAATTAAAGTTCTCGGGGCAATATCGCCGTTAGATGCAATAGTACGCTTATTAGGTAATATGTCAAGCACCTCTTGTACCTTATTTTGCCTTAAAGTGATGCAGTAAGCTCGACTTAAACTCAAAAGGTCGATGAGCTTCTATGAACGAAAACTGTATTCCTATCTCCCCTAGAGCATCAGCAATCGCCCTCTGATCATGTCCTAAAAACACCATGTCTGGTGTGTAGGTTTTTAATGCACTCCACTCTCCTTGCATAGAGTCACCTGCTACCACTATCCACGAAGAATTTAATGACCGAAGTGCTCGCACACGCTCTTCAAAAGAGTGCTTCGGTTTTCTACCCTTTAATGCAAACGAAGCGTCATCTTGAGCAACAACCACAATAAGTTTCTCGCACTGCTCGGATGTTGAATTCAAAAAAAACTGATGTCCTTCATGAAGTCCATCAAACACACCGAATACCATCCCTAATTTACTTTTTGTCATTGAGAATATCTAACAAAGCGGGCAACTTTTCATATGAGTCACCTCCTGCACCAAGACTAAAGTGCGATGCTCCCGGAACAACAATGAGCTTCCCTCCTAATTCCCCTGAAAGATACTCAGCCCCTTCAAGAGGGCAATAGGGATCATTATCAGAGTGAAGAAAAACAAAACGCTTCGCCGAAGCGCGTATTTTTGCAAAATTAAATGGCTCTTCAAAAAGTCCCCTCAAATCATCGCGACCAAGATCATTTCTGAATGCACCAACAAAGACTGCAGTGTCAATAACAACATCTTCAGGCAGCATTTGTAGAAGCCCTAAGATCGCTACTGCGCCTGATGAATGACCAACAATGACGGATTCATTATTAAATTTCCAATCGGAAGAGAAAATAAAATTCTGATACCTCTCTATATTGGGAGCATCGGCTTGTGGTAAATCAGGAACCCACACCTTCCAGTCCTTTTCTTCAAGTTCTTTCCGTAACCATTGGAACCAATTTCCTTTCGAGGAATCATTCGTGCCATGGAGTACCAGTGCATTTTTCATCCCGTTAGAGGTAGGATGCCGCGGGCATCCGTATATTATGTAGAGCGGGTAAAGGTACAACTAAAAGCATAATTCTATTGTACGGTATGTTTTTCATAACGTTTACACCTCTAACGGGATTCATGCAAACGGTGTGCCTGCCCTATTTCTGTAAGTCGCGCTCCTGCACTAAGCAGGTAATGCATACCATTTGGTCAACACGAGTTTTTATATAACGGACACCACAAGTGCACACCAAAATTGCGCTCTTTGTAAGCTTTGGAGCATATGGTGGTTTTACACGAACGGGCTTTGCTGGTTGTTTTTTCATATCAATACTGATGGGAGACACTACTAATGCCAGTATATACCAAAACAGCAAAACGTGTCGGCTACGAAAAAAAGCGGTGCGCGAGCCGATCCATCAGGGTAGGCATCATCCCTAAAATCATGCCCGGAACAAAAAGGAAAAATGCAGCGGGAATTGAAAGAAAAGACACAAGAACAGCAACCGATACCCAAAGAATAATGAAAATAAAACGAAATGAAATAACCTTAATGACGCGATCGCTTAAATTTGGTGCAACGAGACGGTGCGCATGTGTGGCATATGACCAATGCATGTAAAGAAGTGCACCACAAATGAGTAAATTAAGACCGTATATAAGAACCGCAAGGGCAGAATCGTAATAGAGCCCAAGCATGTTGGTTGAAAATGGTATAAACACGACAAACATTAAGAAGAAAATATTTATCCAAAGAAAGAAGCGATCGGTGCGTTCTATGAAGTGATACTGGTTTTGCTGACTCACCCACATAACGCCGAGTACAATAAAACTCATCACATAGGTGAGAAAACTAAATGACAGTCCTGACAGCACTTGCCCTAAGCTCACCTCTCGTCCAAGTTCTGGAAGAAGAAAATTCAACACCAATATGGTCATCGCAAATGCAAAAATGTTGTCGCCTAGAGACTGAATGCGTGCTGTGGTCAGCGCACCACTTTTTTCAAGTTCAGCATCTGCATGTTCTTCAACAGAAAAGCTCATACTGCACAGGGTATCAGAAGTTAAGCCAGCGGAACTAGAGCGGCAAATATGCTAGGTAATACAGACTACTCTTTTGTGATGAGAGTTTTTTTTGTTCGTGTACGCATGAAGAGTACATATATAAGGGCAATATATACAAGCATAATACCCAAACGAACAAGACTGAATTCCTGCTCAATACCTATAAGACTTCGAATCAAATGCCCTCCCACACTCCCTGCGTCTGGAAGAAAAAAGAGATTAATGGGTACTATGTTAGATAGATGTATGTTGAAGTAGTTTTCAAAAAGCTTAGTGATGCCGTTTTGTGTTAACGACGCACCCAAAAGAATAACCATATATTCCGTTATCTTAAATATTTTCCTTATAGGAAAACGGGTGTAGGCAAAAAAGGTAGAGATACCGAGGACACTTGCTCCAGTAAGACCTAGGAGCAACCCCAAGAAGTTTTGAATGAATGTCGTCAAGAGCGCAATACTCGCAGTGAAAAGTGCAATCTCAAACCCTTCGCGTATAACAAGAAAAACGATAGTAAAAAATAATGAGATATCAAAAACATTTTCCTTAAAACGCGCCTCTGCTTTACCCATCATGTCTTTGCGACTCGCACTCATAACAGAGTGGAGAGAGAAGATGACATACACTAGGAAAAGTCCTGAGAAAACCATTACATAACCTTCCAAGAGCTCAACAGTCCTCTCGGTGAGAAAATTACCTAACTGGCCACTAAAGAAATATGTGCCCCCAACGAGCACTAGCGACATAAGTATTCCAAGGGACGCTGCCAGTGCAATTTCTACTTCCCTCTTTAGTCCAAGGGCTTTAGAGACACCTAAAAATACACCAACAATAAGGAAGGCTTCAAAAAACTCTCTGAACGCGATAACGGCTGTAGGTAACATGGATTATTCCTTTAATTTAAAAGTTGGGCTGTAGATAATAGCACGGGGCACAAATAGCCTACTGTGGATTGACGTTATGTGCTTGAAAGCACTGCTCCGCAATCAGGGCAAAGTGTATTTTTTGGAAACACCTTCTTTTTTTGCTCACAGCCACTACACCATTTCCTTACCTTATCTTTTGAGCCTTCCTGCCCATTACCCCGATGCTTACCTCCCACCTTAAAACGATTCCTGTTTCCTTCTTGGCTCATATGTTTAATAGAATATACGCTAAGCCCCTGTACCCCACAAATAATGAAGGTAGCGAGAGCGGGTACATAAAAACCTCTCAAAGTGAGAGGTTTTTATGTTAATTAAAGAAATCGAACTTCCTCTACAGGTCTTTATCCTTGAATAAAGGTAATGTTTGATGGAGGAACAAACTGCGCTTTGTCAGTGAACCAAGGGTGACAATCCCAGTCAACCGAGGATTCATCAGTTATAGCAATACCGGCTCCCGAGGGCTGACGAGGAACAAACGGACTTGCAGTAGTGATTGCGGTCTTGGTTCCCGTTGTCTGACCTGATATCCACGTGTATGCCGATGCTCCGTCTCGGATGATATGAAGTTCTGTTACTACTCCACCCGCACTCTCTGCACGAAAATCTGTTCGTGTCTTTCCGGCAGATGCATACACTGTTCCCGCAGTCTTTCCGTTATCATCTGCAAGCGCATTAAGTGTGCAGATGTAATTTCCACCTTGAGTAAATGCGGTCTTAAGCGCACCCGTTCCCTTTGTGGGTGTTACGACAGTACCCGGATTTGTAGTACCAGATGTGTCGGGGATACCGGTAGTTATATCTGTCCCTGTCGTCGAGACAGGGTTTGCATTTTTAGAGACCAGATACCAAGTGCCAAACGCAAGAATGGCAATAACAACAACTGCGATGAGTATATTTTTCTTAGTCATAATTTTATTATAAATATATAAATAGTAATAAAGGACACATATATATCTCGAGTTATCGCATAATTACAATTACTCGTGAGTCTTTTAAAACCGCTCTAGAAATATGACGGTGCAGATGTGTTTTTATTACACACACCTACTCCATGTTCATTCTAGACTAAAAAACTACTGGTACTGAATAAACAACGGCTGAGGAGTGAGAGAGAGTATTTCAGCTGGTGTGAGTAAACGAGTAGAAGGAGGCTTTAAGTCATTCTTATAAAAAAGTTTAAACCCAGTAAATTGTACTGGTTCTGAGGCCACAACAGTATTGTAAGTATTGATTTTCTTTGCACCAAAACCCCATCCATCCATGTCCATAATTATCTGCACCTCAGGGGTAGGTTTAATCTGCTTATAGTTAGTAACCATATTTTCAGTGAAGCGATGCACAACGAGAACTTTCGGCGGAAGATTATTGTCTTTGACGAGTTTTGAAAGATAGTTCACTGCATAATTAATATCGGACGCATCAAACGAACCAATGACTCGGCCAGGGCGCACTCCGCTCGGCATCGCAAATTCTGGATCAATTCCAAGGTGCACCTGTGGCATCTTGAAATACTTTTCATACACAGGGAGCTCTGTAGAAAGATTACT
Organism: Parcubacteria group bacterium Greene0714_7; assembly: GCA_007378985.1. Classification (GTDB taxonomy): domain Bacteria; phylum Patescibacteriota; class Minisyncoccia; order Phycocordibacterales; family Phycocordibacteraceae; genus Phycocordibacter. The sequence goes on along the minus strand of VMHB01000001.1, from coordinate 184,176 downwards.
CAAGCCTACCTGAACATCCAAAATAACTATTCCATTCACTTCTTTTGCAAGCTCAATTGCGCGGTCAACTTGAGTGTCCGGCATACGAAGACGGTACTTTCCATCCTTACCTGCACTCTCTTGTGCTGTGATGAGAATGTAGTTGATAGCAGGAATAACAGGTGTGTGCGGGTCGGCTGCATTCCATACAGCAACCTCTGCTTTCAATTTTCTAATCATTTCAGGAGCTGGGTACTCACCAAGTACTCCCATACCTTTTGAATAAAAATTTCCATAATAGGCGACAATGCGTTTAAAGGGCAATATCGCCCCAGCGTTTGGATACACAGTCTTTGCTGGCCACATGAGTGGGCTGGAGGAGGCTGTGCGCTTTGCTAAAGTCGTACTTGCATAGTTAGCATTTTTTACGAGTCGTGTATCGTAGGCAAGCTTGTCTAATTTTTCTGGTGCCCTCGGAGCAGGTGTCTTCACACTCACCTCAGCCTCTGCAACAGAATATGTTGTCTCAAAAATATTTATATGACCCACAAGATACAAAAGTAGAAGAGATCCTACGCATATACCCACAGTGGCTCTAAGTGACACCTTCTTTTTTGTCATAAACTCGTTCGGAGATTTCTTTTCCATACTGGTCTCTATTTCCTACTATAGCGCACAATGAAAATGCCCGTACAAAAACTTCATTTTCAAGTAAAGGTTTTTCTCCAAAAACCGAAATGTCCTGTCAGGGTTTGGTAGCGACCAATTTTTGTTCGATGTATAGAGTAGGCCAATCCTGATACTCCTAGTCTTTCAGCAATTAAGGGTGCGAGGACACGAATATATGTGCCGGAAGACACAACCGCCTTAAACTTAAGGAGCGTGTACTCTTTGTTTTGTACATTTTTAAAAGAGTGCCACCTTTCTATAATTTCTTTTTTTCTGAAATCTGCTCCTATTTTTCCTGAATCTGCCGGAGCTTGAAGTGTATTTATTTTGTTAACAACCCTCCCTACTAACTCTTTTGTCTCTACTATCTCTGCCCCGAGGTACTCCATTCTATATATGTGTATCGTAGTCGTTGGCATATCATTTGGAAGAGTGCCTTGAAGTGCATGCTGAAAAAGAGGTGTACCGTTAATAGTCTTTGAAGAAAACGCTGGGTAGTTAATCTCATGAGTGCCTATGAATGAGCGCACAACTTTTTCTAACTCTTTTCCTGAAGGTTCTGCATACCTTTCCCCACTCGCTTCAGCCACCCCAAGCACATCTCCCGTATCACTCGAAAAACCAAGCAATACTTCAAATTCATATTCTTTATCTAGTCCGTTGTACCGTTCTCTCTTTTTGCATTCATTTCCTATGAGAATGAGAAGCTTCCCTTCTGCCATCGGGTCAAGCCTGCCTGCGTATGTGAGCGAGATACCCTGAAGCCATTCATTATTGCTTCGCAATTCCTCAAGTACCTGAAGCGGCGTATCGCCGACTTTCTTCTCGAGGACTTTGTATCGTTCTCCGACTGCCACATATGTGTATGGCGGATGCATTAAAGCGAAGGAGGATTAAGAAGGCATGCTTTGAACGCGGGGGTTTCTGTCCAACCGCATTTCCCACTCACCTGCTTTTCACAGGTAGCTTTTTGATAGCATGCATACTCAGAGCGATATTCACAAGAAGACACTACGTCAGGCTGGTCACTGCAAATTTGACTAGAACATCCTCCAATAAAACAACCTAGGGCGGTGCGTTTTGTGACAGTGAAAATAAACTGATACTCATTTGGGACTATAGAAACATCCCGTGCTGGATAAGGCGTTGTTGCAGTAAAGGTAATGACTTCTGCCTCAGTTGTGATTGATTTTCCTAAACCTATTATAGGAGTGCTTGTTCCCAACCCTGAGACTATCTCAATTTTCACACGCACTGTCCCCGCTTGAATACACTCTACACCTGTCGGACAGCGACTATCTTCTTCAAGTGAAATAACTTTTACACTCAGGTCTTTGAAGACTATCTGCTCACCCAACCTTATTGTTACAGCGCCATAGCTATGAAATTGTGTGCCATCGTCCAGTATGGGGCTGTCGAGAGGTATTTCTGTAATAGGGAGAGTTTTTTGTCCCCCATACCATACAAGCCCTACAAAAATAGTAACCGCGACAACAGCTATGCTGATCAAAATAACGAGTTTTTTGTCCATACCGACTAAATGTTATTTTACATTAAAACGGGACACTCTCTCCAAGACGGATAACGAGCTCTTTTGTTACTCTCTGTAAACTAGATACGAAGGAGCGGACTGAATCAATAAAAGAAACTTTTGTGTTTTTAAATAGTTCGAGAAGCTGAGTGGCACTTTGGGTGCTTGAAGCTGACAAAATAAGCGTAGGCAATGGCAGGGAGCTTGAAGCAACTTGAGATAGCACTGTCTCTAATACTGGCGGAAGTGCTGATGTGGTAGTAGAAATGAATGTCTCAGAGGATGTTTGTACTGACGCTGGTGAAGAAACGGGTATAACAGGGATGAATTGTGGAGATGCAACTGGCGCTTTGGCTTTAACCGTAGGTTTTTTGATTACTTCAACTGATTCACAGCACAGAGGTAGAGTGCTAACTAACGGCATCGGCGTCGTCATAATTTCCACAACAAAAGTAACATGTTCACCTCGGTATTCTCCTTCAGCGACCCCCACCCCTATCTCAGTGTATTGCGGTAACAAAAGATTTGCACGATGCGCGGGCGAATTAAGCCATGCAGTATGCACATCATCTGCGGTACTCTCATAGGTTAAATCAAGATTTTCTCCTGCATTTAAATATTTATAACCAACGGCATCCAAAAAATAAAGCGGGGTATGTCCTTCAGGTGTTGTGTGCGAATAATACTGACGCGCGAGCATGTCGTCAGCTTTCATCTGTGCCGCCTTAGTGAGAAGTGGATTTTCAAGAAGAAGCGGGGAACCATTTTTCACTCGGTCAGTATTGGTCAGCGCTATGATAACGCTCGGCAAAACCGACGCCAGAGAGGTTGATTGTTCGTTTATGACAGGCTCAATAATAGAGGTGTTGCGAAACACAAAAAATATACCCGCCAACACAATTGCGAGAACACAAAAAATAGAGAGGAGTGTTTTTATCTTTATCATATATTTTTATGTATACTTTCTTTTCTTTTTTTGAAGAATCAATACTGTCATAAGTGAGTTTGCGGTAATCATAACGATAGAGTGCAAGGTTGTTGCAATATTATATGCCTGCAAAGAAAAGAGTGCGAGAGTGTGTCGCACTACATTCATTCCAAAAAGAATCGAGGTTTCCGTCTTTGGTTCTAGCCACGTTTTTCTGATGGTTGGTACAAAAGCAATGACATCTATTAAGACTGCAATAATCACCGAAACTGTTGGATCTTTAGTCAAGAGCCACGGAATGAGACCGAGTAACGCAAGACATAAGAAGAAAGTATCTATTTTGGTAATTCCTTTGAATCCAAATTTTAATGAGAACAAAAAAATTATAATGGTAAAAATCTCAGATGCAGCAGTTGGGATCGCCCCCACTCCCGCACCTTTGCTCAATTGTCCAAAAAGGATAATTGCTGAAACAATACTCCAAACAAACCATGTATATGCATGAGGTTTTACCCGCCCCTTCAAAATATCAATGAGATAGGGCGCGTTCCCTACAATCGCTAACAATGCAGCAATAATTGCTATAGTTTCTTTCACAAAATCAGTATACCCCGTGAGATAAAACACCTAGAAAAAAGCGCGTAGTAAAAATAACTCCTATCTCATGGGGTATACCCCATGAGATAGTAATTGTTCCACTCACCTATGCTGGTCGACCGTGCCTTTCTGTCGAATACCTACATCATTTTTAAATGACGTATCTCACGGGGTATACCGAACTTAATACTCAACAACTGTTTCCTGCAATATATCCAGTAGTCCAACACAGTTGTAAGCTGTATCCGCCTGATGGCCTATTGATATTCAACACATCTCCTACAAGATAGATTTCTGGCACAATACGCGACTGCATAGTTTTAAAATTCACTTCGCGGAGCGTCACACCTCCTGATGAAACAACTGCTTTATTTTTACCCAAAAGCTTTGAAACATGAAGAGGAACCGCCTTTAGAATAGAGACGAGTGCTGTGCGCTCAAAAGAGCGCACAGAGTGATTGAAGGTTTCACCGTCCACCTGCGCAAGTTCTAAAAGAGGGGCAACGAGCAAGGGGGGCAAAAAAGAAGAGAGTGAATTTTTTATTTTTTTATTACTCTCAGTAGTTAGTACTGTTTGTAGTTTTTCTCGCAATACTCCGTGGTCAAACATCGGAAACATATCAAGCATAATAGTGACATCACTCTTCTTTGGTACTTTCGATACCGCATTCCCTTTCAAGTACTCATCCCCCTCGGAAGAAGTTAAAAGTTCGCCGACTTCCCTACTCATATTCAAAACCGTTGGACCACTAATGCCAACATGCGTAAAAAGTAATTTCCCTTTGTACACTTGCTGTTTTATGTCATTTTTAAAAATCGTAAGTTTAATATCTTTAAGCACTACACCGGCAACGCTGTGTATCCAACTATCTTTCAAGGCAATAGGCACCAATGCCGCATCATTCTTTATTACCTCGTGACCAAGTGACTCCAGCCACCCAAACCCTTCGCCTGTGGAACCTGTTTCTGGATGGGATGTTCCACCCGTCGCCAGAATACACGAACGAGCGGAAATAGTAGATCCATCCGTCAACGTAATAATCACTCTATGTAAAAACTTATTAAAGGTAATTCCTGATACATTAGCCTTCGTCTGCACCTTCACTCGCCCTGCTTTCATATACTCAGTAAGAACATTCCATACCGTCTCCGCTTTATTTGTAACAGGAAACATTCTTCCTTCTGGCTCCTCATTCATTTCCATTCCCCTATCGCTAAAAAAACGAATAGTTTCCGCTACGGCAAACTGTGAAAAGGCTGAAAAAAGAAACTGGTCGCTCTTTGTATACTTCGCAAGCATCGTGCGGACATCAGGCTTGTTGTTCGTAACATTACACCTACCACCGCCCGTAATGAGAAGTTTCTTTCCAACTTTAGAATTTTTTTCAAGCAACAAAACACGCTTCCTTCTCTCACCAGCCCTTCCTGCAGCCATCATGCCTGCAGGGCCACCCCCAATGACCACCACATCCCACACAACTTCTTTTGCTGTAGGGGTTACTGCCGGTACTTTGGTTTTTGCACTCATTCTATTTTTTCTATATCAAATGTGCCAAACCCGGGTTTAGCACATTCTTTCCTCTAACTGTTCAAGTCCAAAATTTCGTCAATACGAATTTGTGCGACAAAGTCTGGCACGTGAGAAACGAGAATCATTGGTCCTTCATACGCGCTCAAAGCTTCCGCAATGAGGGGCAAGTGACGAAAGTTTATGTGGTTGGTTGGCTCATCCAAAATCAAAAGTCCTGGTTTTAACAATACTAAGCGAGCGAAAGCCACTAAACCTTTTTGACCTTCAGAAAGTGTACCTATTTTTGAGTGAAAAATTTCACCACTCAATAAAAATCCAGCAGCAACCTTACGTACATCTTCTTCAATGCGGGTACTGAGTACTGATGCCAATTCTTCATACACAGTGCTATCAAAATCAAGATTTGAAAAATCCTGACGATAATATCCTATGCGTACCCCCGACATAATATCAGCACCCTTTGCTGTTCCATCGGCAAGCGATTGCAAAAGAGTACTCTTACCAATACCATTTGGACCAGCGAGCAGAAGATGCTCATTCTTTCGGAGCGCCACCTTAACTTTACGCTCTGTTGGTTTATGTTTTTTCACCACCGTAAGCGAAGAAATAGTCACAATCTCTCCAATAAGTCCCTGCTGGAATGGAATACGAAATGAACGAATAGCTTTATCTTCTTTACGCACTTCAACTTTTGCCTCCTCAAGCTCATCAGCCTTTGCGCGCATTCTCTTTGCAACCATACGCATTTGCCCACCTTTGTTAGCAAAAAAGTTCGCCTTGTCTTTATTCTCTTGTATTTCTTTAGCGAGCTGAGCATTCTTACGATTTTCTTTTTCTATACGCACAGAAATTTCTGCAACCACGTCAGAATAATTACCCACATACTGCTCAATGGTGTGTGTATGGATGTCCAAATACAACACTCCTTGTGTAAACGAATTCAAAAATTCTGCATCGTGTGAAATAACAACGACGGTCTTTTTATACTCAATGAGGAACTTCGTAAGATGCGCAATTCCTTCCTTGTCGAGATTGTTCGTCGGCTCATCCAAAAGCAACAAGTCAGGATTCTGAATAAGTGCGGATGCCAAAAGAAGTCGTGCTTGCTGTCCACCTGAAAACGTTCGTATCACCTTTTCATAGGGAGCAACTAAGTTCACCACTTCCAAAACTGCGTCAATACGAGGATCAATATCATATACCTTATGAGGAAAGACCTTTTGGAAAAATTCACGCACTGTAAGATCCATCTGGTCTCGAGGAATCACTTGTCTACCGAGTGCAATAGTGAGGCCATGCTGAAAATGAATCTGACCATCTTCAGGTTCATGTGTCTTAGTAATCAAACCAAAAATAGTACTTTTGCCCGCACCATTTTGACCCATGAGAGTAATCTTTGTTCCTTTCCGTATAGAAAAATCCACCTCACGCAAAATGGGTTTTCGAATAGTAAAGTCGTGTGAGACTTTTTCAAATCGAACTATTACTTCTCCACGAGCTGTTGCCATAATGTGTATTTAAAAAGCTTTTAGTGGATACTGAAATACTGGTGCGCTATGGCAAATTTTTCGAAGTTATTTCTTCGAAACCTTTGGACTAGCTTTTCGAACAGACGGTTTTACTAACGCTTTCCCTGAAGGTCTAACAGTTTTATCCTCAGATGGAGTGGCACCAAGTGCCTCAATCATTCGCGTCAGCTTGTCCACCTTAGAGTGTAACAGCTCAACTTGGTTTTTCAGATCATTTCCCTGTCTCTCACCACCCTCAGAAGAATTAGAGCGAAAAGCTGGTCGTGCATTTGAAGGAGCGTGTGAAAAAGAACGCGATGAATCTTCTCGCTTGCTTGCAAAACAATCTCTGCAAAATACTGGCTTCTTTCCATTTGGGCGAAATGGTACCTCACACATTTTTCCACAATCCACACATGTTGCTTGATGCATTTCTAAAGGTGCCGAGAAGTCTCGCTTTGGGCCACCTCGAAAACTTCCACCGCCCTGAGGAGCGCCACGGCCAAAGCTAGGTTTTTTAAACCCACCACCGCTTCTTCCTCCACCAAAACCACCTCCTTTTTTGAAATCTTTCATTATTCTATAATTATAACATTAATTTTTCAAAAAATCAAACAACTGCCTCGTGGAGTAGGTAAAAGAAAATACCGCCCTGAAGGCGGTATTTTCTTTTCTCTAGTGAGTGGATTATGCGCGAGATACGTTCACTGCGCTTGGTCCCTTTTCACCTTGCTGAACCTCAAAGGAGACGACATCGCCTGCCTTAAGTTCATCAAAAGTGACACCAACGAGATCCTTTGAATGAAAGAAAAGATCCTTCGTCTCGCCTTCGCGTGAGATGAATCCGAATCCTCTATCCGTCAGGGTTTTTATTGTTCCTGTCATGTTTTTGTTTTTTTTGTTTTTTGTTGAGAAATCCGACCTTGTTTCTTTAGTCCCTTAGACCCCTCTATTGTCCCAGATAATCCTGTTACTGTCTATAGGCACAAGGTACGGCATACCCAAGGCTCCGAATATCTAATGCCCTCCACCGCTCTCTATTACTCCATCAAATACTGTTGAGTCCGCTTTACCTGTGACATGAAGCACTCCCCATACACCTCGATCGACTCGCGACAACGCATGATCAACGAGCACATAATTTCCAGGGTAATCAACTTTAAACTCAACCATTGCCGCACCTCCTGCTGGAACGAGTGTTGTTTGAACACTTTTCGCAGGGGAGCTCACTAAATCTCCTTCACGATAAACGCGATCAAAAATCTCTCCAATAACATGGAAGCTTGAAATGAGATTAACACCCCCATTCCCAACGTATATACGCACCGTTTCTCCGACCTCTGCATTCATATTTTCTGCCAGAGCCCCTGTGCGCCCATTGAAGACAATGTATTGCGGTTTCCCATCGAGCATCGCCTGTGCGTCAAACAGCTGCAACCCCTGTCTACCCAGAGCACCCGCACTGTAAAACTCTGATTGCATCACATAAAATTCTTTATCAACTTTTGGTAGCCCTCCTTTTGGTTCAACAAGAATGAGTCCATACAGACCATGTGTCATGTGGCTCGGTACATTTCCGTGGGCGCAGTGATATACGTAGATGCCTGGGTTCATGGCCTTGAAGCGGAATGTCTTCGATTCCCCCGGATTCACATTAGTCGCCGAAGCTCCGCCGCCAGGACCGTTAACGGCATGGAGGTCAATGTTGTGCGCATGGAGGCTCGTCCGGTCGTTTTTAAGCGTCAGCTCAACCATATCTCCTTCTTTCACTCGCAAGAATGGCCCCGGTACCGTCCCATTAAATGTCCAATAGTTGAAAGTCACACCAGGTGCCATCTCAGCAATAACCTCTTTAGTAACTAACTCTATTTTTACTACTTCTGCTTCGGAGCGCTCTATCGGGGGTGGAATATCTAAAGGATTGCGTGCAATATCTCCGACTCGTTCAAAATTATTAAAATTCTTTAAAAATTCCCAAACATTCGCGAACGGCAACACCGGTCCTGCTGAAGGCCCGTAGGTTTTAAGAAAGAAAGGATATTCAAACGCGCGAGGTAAACCGTTTGGAACATAAAAGAAAACGGAAACGCCTAAAAACATCACCAAAAGCGCGACTGTTATCTTCCATGAGTGTAGACGCCTTAAGAGAAGATATAAAAGTATTCCTGCAAATACATATGCAATAAAAAGTCCGAAACCTTGCACTAAGTATTGCCAAACATACGAGAGTGGTTCAAACATAGAAACTTATTACATTATTACTTAAAAGGTATTTGGCAGTCTTCAAAACAATGCGCACTCCTGTTGAGGGTGTACACCCTCTCGCGACCACGGTCCTCGCTCTCCACCGCATCAACTGAGCGAAGTACATTCAAATGGTGCGATATCGTCGGCTGACGCAACTGCATCTGGTCAGTAAGCTCTCCAACGGTCATACCTGTTTTGGTTTTCCCAAGTAAACACACAAGGGTATATCGACTCTTATCTCCTACCACTTTAAAGCAGTCAGGGCAGAGCTCTTCTTCACCACTTTTTACCCATGCGGGCCGTTTGTATGTGAGAGCCACTTTACTCTTTGCTGTTTTTGTTTTTGAACTTTTTATCCCCAACTGTTTTTTACCCATAGACCTCTATCTATATGTTAAATTCATAGACCCTTATCAATATATCATCTCCACCCATTATGTCATCACAACAATCCACATTACTAACGCACATTATTAAACGAAATGGGACACGAGTACCTTTTTCCATTAAAAAAATTACAGTTGCCGTAGAGAGAGCGATGCGAGCAGCGGGAGAATTTACTGACGGTGTATGCGCGAATATTGCTGAAGAAGTAGAAAGAAGTCTGTATGCAAAAAAGTCCAGCGATGCGAAGTTTGTACCAACAGTAGAGGGTGTACAAGACGAAGTTGAAAAAATACTTATGGTACAGAACTTTCCCGCAACTGCTAAAGCCTACATTTTATATAGGGCTGAACGCACTCGCCTACGCACTGTGCAGGGTGAAGTGCCTGAACATGTGAGAAAGCTTGCCGAAGAGAGTAAAAAATATTTTAAAGGAAATCCCTTGGGAGAATTTGTATACCTTCGAACTTACGCGCGCTGGATTGAATCAGAAAACCGTCGCGAGACATGGATAGAAACCGTTGACCGTTATGTAGCGTTCATGAAAGAAAACCTCGGAGCAAAACTTGGGAGTGAAGAATACGCCGAAGTGCGCGAGGCAATTCTTCGACAAGAAGTTATGCCTTCCATGCGACTCATGCAATTTTCAGGAGAGCCAGCGCGGAGGTGCAACACGTGCGCGTACAACTGCACATTTACCGCCCCAACAAAAATTGAAGACTTTGCAGAAATTATGTACCTCTCTATGCAGGGGTGTGGCGTTGGATTTTCAGTCGAAAGCCAAAACATAGAACAACTGCCTCAAATTCAAAAACAAACAAATAAAAAAATACCAACACACATAGTTCTTGATTCAAAAGAAGGCTGGTGCGATGCGCTGACACTGGGACTAAAGACTTGGTATGCAGGCGGTGATGTTGAGTTTGATTATTCCAACATCCGTCCAGCAGGTGAACGCTTAAAAACCATGGGCGGGAAAGCATCAGGTCCCGAGCCCTTGCGTTCACTTCTTGCATTCGCACGTGAAAAAATTCTTCGCAGGCAAGGACGACGTTTGCGCGCCATTGATGCACACGACATCATCTGCAAAATAGGTGAGTGTGTTGTGTCGGGCGGTGTACGCAGAACGGCGATGATTAGTCTTTCTGATCTTGATGATACAGATTTGCGTGACGCAAAAAAAGGACAATTTTTTCTTACCGAACCCTATCGCTCAGTAGCAAACAACTCAGCCGTGTACGAAGCGAAACCTTCAAACACTGAGCTTATGGAGGAGTGGGTAGCGCTTATGAAGTCAGGTTCTGGAGAGCGCGGTATCTTCAATAGAGGGGCTCTTGGAAATACACTGCCAAAACGCAGGGAATCATATTTTAAAAAAGTGGGGTTCATTGGTGAAAATGGAGTGGTACAAGGTTCCATCGGTACCAACCCCTGTGGCGAAATCATCCTGCAATCAAAAGAATTCTGCAACCTGTCAGAAATCATAGCGCGCGCTGACGATACCGACGAAACCTTACTACGAAAGGCGCGGATCGCTTCTCTTATTGGCACTTACCAGTCAACGCTCACAAAGTTTAACTACATCTCAAAGGAATGGACGAAACACTGTGAAGATGAACGGCTTCTTGGTGTATCTGTCACAGGTCAATGGGACAGCGAGGTCGCGCGGAAACCTGAGACCTTGCGTGCCATGCGCGATGTGGCAGTAAAAACAAACGCTGTGTATGCAAAAAGATTTGGAATCAAACAATCTCTCTCAGTTACTGCGGTCAAACCATCAGGTACAGTTTCGCAAACATTCAACTGCTCATCAGGTATCCATCCGCGCCATTCAAAGTACTACATACGGCGTGTGCGTATCTCTGCTACCGATTCTCTTTTTAAGATGCTCAAAGATCAAGGTGTTCCCTATTATCCTGAGGTTGGACAAAGTAAAGAAAGTGCAAGCACCTATGTTTTAGAGTTTCCTGTGGAGTCACCAAAAGGGTCAGTATTTAAAGATGACTTCTCAGCTCTACAACAACTAGAATATTGGAAACTGGTAAAACTCAATTACACGGAACACAATCCATCCGCCACCATCTCTGTTGGTGAAAATGAATGGATTGCCGTGGTGGACTGGATACAAAAAAATTGGGAAATTATTGGCGGACTTTCTTTCTTGCCACGATTCGACCATGTATATCAACTCGCACCATACGAAGCGATAGATAAAGAGCGATACGAAGAAATGACCGCGAAGTTCCCGAGAGTAGACTATTCAAAACTTGTCACCTACGAGCACGTGGACGAAACAGAACAGAAAAAAGAGCTGGCCTGTGTTGGGGGAACCTGTGAAATAGACGAGTTTGTTGCGGTAGAAACTATTTCAACACCATAAACCAAAACCTCAATGATTACACATGCAAACATACTATGAAAAAAATCTTTCTTACCCTTTCCTTACTATTGGCATTCGTACCTTCTCCACTTCTTGCTGACGAGGGAAGCACTCCAACACCAGCACCTGATCCAGTACCAATAACACTGCGCGTAGAAACGGCGTCTGCAACACTCTTTAACGGTACGATTACTATTTCTGCGTGTACTACTTTCCCCGCAAGCACGATACAAACAGTAAACGGCTTTTGCGCACTCGAACAATCAGGACTTACCACTGTATGGACATGGTACGGCGAGGACGCATTCCTCGATTCTATGAGCGGCATTAGTAATGATTCATCACTCGGCAACTACTGGACATGGTTTGCAAACTTAGAGCTCGGACCAGTAGCTCTTAATAAACATCAACTAGTCGCTAACGAAACACTTCTCCTTTCTATTGGCACTTTTCCACTTAAAATAAGTATTTCAAATGCATCACCGGAGGTAAATACTCCAACAGCAATAACCGTTTCAAAATTTTCTTTTGACTCAAACTTTAATCCGATTTGGCTCCCTGCATCAGATAGCACCGTCTACGTAGGCCCGTACAGCGTTACGCCAAACGAGGAGGGAGTCGCAATGTTCACTGCAACAACAACTGACTCGCTTGCGATATATGCCACTCTAACTAACTTCTTACCAACCGAACACATAACACTCACTCCAACACCAAGCACTGCACTTGAAACTCCAACACCCGCTCCATCAACATCAGGCAGTGGAAGTGGGGGCAGTGTGTTGCCTTCAAAAGGAGATGCGGATGCGGCATTAGCATTTTTACTCCAACATCAACGGAGCGATGGTTCGTTTGGTAGCGCAATGCAAAATGATTGGGTTGCACTTGCACTTAGTAGCACCAACAAAGCTCAAGCATCACTAAACGCTCTTTTGCCTCACCTCTTGCGACAAAATGAACTAACAAATGTAACTGACTATGAGCGCCATGCCATGGTTCTGGAGGCGCTCGGTATAGATCCATACGCACATAGCGACGCAATTCAAAAAATAATTTCTGAATTTGATGGCGTACAGATTGGCGATCCTAACCTAGTTAATGATGACATCTTCTCACTCTTCCCTCTTATGCATGCGGGGTATACAAAAGGGGATGAAATTATTGTAAAAGAAGTAACATTTATTCTTTCAAACCAGGATCAAAATGGTTCATGGGGAAGTGTTGACCTCACGAGCGCGGCAATTCAGGCACTCGCACCTCTGTCTGATGTCGAAGGCGTTCCTGAAGCAATTCTAAAAGCACGAAGCTATCTTGTGTCACGCCAAGATAGTAACGGGTGTTTTGGGAATAGCTATTCAACCAGCTGGGCACTACAGGCAATCACAGCTCTTGGAGGATCTCCCTCTGCGTGGGCGGTGTGGGGAGGGTCTACACCATTGTCATGCATGGCGCTCTTACAAGCGTCCGATGGAGGGTTTGGACCCATTGAAGCAACTATCGAAAATCGTATCTGGGCAACCGCCTATGCCGTGCCAGCACTTCAAGGAAAATCATGGAACACAATACTGCAAACATTTCCCAAACAAGTTTCCACAGAAGTCACTCTAGAATTGTCCCAAAATACACCCTCCACTTCAGCCCATACCGCATCAGCGGCCGTAGGCATTGTTGCTGGCATAAGCACTCAGAGCAGTAGCGCTTCCATTTCTACAGTTACCAATACACCACCTGATAGGGAACCAAAACTGACAGGAGTTCCAATTATTACATTTAGTAATCAACCAACCAGAGAAATCACTTCTAGCTCGCCACTCGATGCTATCGGCAGATATTTGGTATCCGTTCTAAGTAAAGTCGCGTCATTATTTCTTCCATAAAAACACATGCTCTATACTCGAAAAGGAGACGACGGAACTTCAGGACTCTTCGGCACCAAAGACCGACTACCAAAGAATAGTCCTATATACGACGCACTGGGAGCACTTGATGAATTAAATTCCCTCTTAGGAATGTGCAGAGCACGATTAGTTTCATACAGCCTCTTTCAATTGCAGAACAGTATAGAGAGATCCCAAGAATCGCTCTTCATCATTCAAGCGGAACTTGCTGGAGCAGAAAAAGTACTCACACAAGAACATGTTGATACACTTGAAAACGCTGTGGATTCAATTGAAAAGCTAATAGAGAACCCTCACGCATTCATCATTCCAGGTGCCACAGAGCTTTCGGGACTCTTAGATTACGCTCGCGCTGTATCACGCAGAACCGAGCGCGTCGTCATTAGTGTGAGCACTACTCACACTATTTCATCCACATCCACGGCATATCTTAATCGCCTTTCAAGTTTTCTCTATGCACTTGCCAGATATGCCGCAGCAGAAGCGAGAGCCCAGGAATCATCGCCGTCATATTAACTAATCCAAATTACGAGCCATATGAAAAAAGATTTTCTTAAAGTTTCCATCCTTATAGTTTTTGCTCTCGCTCTCATCGGAGGAGTATCGTTTTTAATTAACGAAACAAAACCCTCACCTACTCAAGTTTCGGAGACAAAAACTACAACAATCTCGCTCTCCATTCAAGATGTCTATGAGGCAAAACAAGTAATCATCGCCGAGGGCGAGACAGTGCTCACAGTATTGGAAAAATTAAACAAGAAAGATCCACAACTTACCCTCTCCACAAAAACTTACGAAGGTCTTGGTGTTTTAGTCGAAGGAATGGGCACTCATAAAAATGGCGCAGATAAAAAATACTGGCAATACAAAGTAAACGGAGTAATGCCTCAAATTGGAGCAGATCAGTACATACTCAAGACTGAAGACTCCATTGAATGGTTCTTTGCAACTTCAAAAGAATAAATATGCCAAACAAACTCCTTAGCATAGTAAGTCTTGTGGGAGTGGGTATTGTTGGCCGTTTAATTCCCCACATCCCCAATGCGACACCAATAACCGCAGTAACACTTACGGCAAGCAAATATGTAGGGCGTCTCTCTGCAATCCTCATTCCAATAATTACCATGCTCATTACCGACGCGATTATTGGATTTTATGATTGGAGAATACTAATAGGCGTATATGCATCCTTTATGCTCATTAGTATCCTCGGTATAATTGCGCGAAAATATCCCAAAATACTTCCCACTAGTTTTGTACTCCTGAGTGCATCATTATTTTTCTTTCTTGTAACTAATTTTTCTGTATGGCTCTTTTCTCCGTGGTATGAAAAAAGCATTTCAGGGCTTATGTACTGCTATACACTTGGACTCCCGTTCCTCCGAAATATGCTCCTCGGAGATATTTCATATGCACTTGCTCTTTTTGGAGTTTTTGAAGGAATTAAAATACTTCAGACAAGGGAACATCCCGCACTAAAACGTGCGTGGGAATTCACACCCACCAAATACTAATCAAATTCTTGAGGTGCGGATTCGAAGTGTTCGCCTTTGTCGGCGAGAGCATCAGCCTTTGTTTTATGAACTGTACCTCTTTTGTGATTTGGCGGAGCATAGAGTGTGTAGAGTTTCAAAGGATTCACTGAAGACGTATTTACAATGTTATGACGAGTGCCGGCTGGGATAATTACGGCAAACCCATCAGCGAGGGTGCGTGCTTCACCATCCAAGACTGACTTCCCTTCTCCTTTTTCTACTCGTATAAATTGATCGAGTGTATGTGTCTCTTCTCCAATGTCTTCATTAGGCTTCAAATTCATCACCACCAACTGCAAGCGATCATCCGTATACAAGACCGTGCGAAAATTTTCGTTTTCTAATGACTCCTTTTCAATATTTGCAACATATCCGTTCATAAAAGTATAAAGTTATTAGTAACTCTCTCTTTATTATATACTGCGCACAAATGGGTAAAATACCACAGCGTCGCGTTTTAATGGACGGTACGCGACACGATTTCGCTAAATCGCCGCTTCGGATTAATAAATACCTTGCCCATAAGGGCTATGCAACACGCAAAGATGCCGATGTTCTCATAACACAAGGATTGGTGTTCATTAATGGTAGGCAGGCAGTTCTTGGAGATAAGGTTGAAGAAAAAGATATTGTAGAAGTAAAAGGCGCGCGAAAAGAGTATCGCTACTATGCATACAATAAGCCCGAAGGCGTTGTTACTCATTCCCCGCAGGAGGGCGAGAAAGATATTTTAATGGCCGTCTCACTCAAAGGAGTGTTCCCTGTGGGCAGGCTCGATAAAAAATCAACAGGGCTCATTATTCTTACCGACGACAGGCGTGTTACCGACAAACTTCTCAATCCCGAATACGAGCACGAAAAAGAATACAGAGTCACCACAACCGATGAAATACCGAAGAATTTTAAAAAACGAATGGAGGCAGGTGTCGATATTGAAGGCTATGTAACAAAGCCCTGCACTATTGAAATCGAAGATGATTTTGGATTTACTATTACCTTAACTGAAGGAAAGAAACACCAAATCCGCAGAATGTGCGTTGCGTGCGGGGTGAACATTGAAACCTTGGAGCGAGTGCGCATGATGAATATAAAGCTCGGTGAATTAAAGCCAGGGGCTCACCGACCCATTGCTGGTGCTGAATTAAAAGAACTTCTTACCGCCCTCAGTCTCTAAAAATTTTTAGATTTATATTCCGCCAACGATTCCAATTATTTTTCCAACACCGAAGGTTATTGCCATGGCGAGTATGCCACCAAACATTACACGCAGCGTTGCCTTCGTTTTATTTGCCCCTCCTGCATATGCACTGAGCATGCCTGTGCCTGCCAGTGCAACAACGACAGCAAAAAGCATTACAGGCATACGAAGTGACGCAGGTGGAAACACAACAACAATAAGAGGAATGAGTGCTCCCAGAAAAAAAGATCCGGCAGAAGCCAATGCCGCTGACACAGGGTTCGTCAAATTATTTGGATCAATACCCAATTCCACGTCTATGTGAGCTGCAAATGCACCGTGGTCAGTCAATTCTTTTGCAACGATGCGTGCCGTTTGGCTCGTCACACCTTTTGCTTCATACATTGAAACAAGCTCTTCAAATTCTTGCTCGGGCATCGTTTCTAATTCAAATTTTTCTTTTTGGAGTAGTGCCCGCTCCGTATCCCTTTGAGTACTGACTGAAATATATTCTCCAACAGCCATTGAAAGTGCACCTGCAACTAGTCCTGCCGTTCCCGCAGTCAAAATGAATCCCGATGAATCAGAAGCCCCAGCAACTCCCGCAACTATCGAAGCCACCGAAACAATGCCGTCGTTTGCTCCCAAAACTGACGCACGAAGCCAATTTAACTTTGCACCCGCACCTTTTGAATGCCATTCATGATGCAGTAACATGCTCCACGTATTCTACTATAGTCATCTCTAAGCTCCGACTTCTGTAAATGTAACGCTCGGTGGCAGTGTAAATTTTGACTCATCAACAGTCCATGGCTGACAGTCATACTCTCCAATAGTCTCCGCATGGAAACTTGACAATATAGATTTTATGTGATATCATGTGAAAATGACTGAAACATCTCCAATACATCCCCCAACCGCCGAAGGCGAGCAAGCAATAGCTGTTTTGAAAGCTATGAAAGAGCGTAAATTAGGCAAACTCCTTGGAGAGGCTGAGGCACGTGAAAAAGCAGCTGTGCTGTTGGTGATAGCGCAATTCATTGCTCTGTTTGCAGCTCTCGCTACGGCTATCGTTAGTGCGCCCGCTTTGGGACTCTCTGCTACCGTCATGTCACTTTTTTGGACATCGACATCTATTGGCATACTCGGGGCCATAAACACTATAGTTGCCAGGGAAAAAAGAAAGACGGGAAAGAAATACGCAGAAAAAGAGGGTCTCATCCTAGAAACTGAAGAATTGAAATAGGGGCTCAAGCAAGTACTTCAGTCATCCTCGGATTTCTATAGAAAAAGAAACTGATTCATCTGCATACACTCCTTCCTTTTTCCGTACTTCAGCCTTAAGTGGAAGTAGGTACGCCCCCGCTTTTGTATCAGGAAAAATTGAGGTCTTCCAGACAGTTTTGCCAAGAGTCACCACAGCAGGCAGTGAACCCCATCCCCTTTTCATACCGCCAAATTTCTTTTTAATTTCCTCTGATTGTTTTTTATCTATAGAGACAAAGTGCCACCCCGCCATTCCGGGGTACAGCCACACCTTACTTTTTACTCTATATACCTTGGTTTTCATACTTCCGTAATGCGTGCATGAGATAAAAAATGTTTTGCTTCCTTTGGAGAGTGGAGTTTAATTATTTTGTTTTTATCTTTTAATTGTGCAAGAAATCTATTAAGTGATACCGCCTCCCCCTTTGTCCAGACCAATTTGAGAAACTTCCAACTAAATTTCTCAGGACTCCCTGCAAGCTCTGGGCGAGAATTTTTCCGATGCATCCACCACCTTTGTATGTAGCGAAGTGACGCAATGAGAGGGTGATAGTCCAAATAAATTATTGAGTCGGCACGCTCGAAAACAAAAGAACGAGCCTCCTTCACTATGTAACCTTCAATAATCCACTCTGACGCAGAGCTAACCTCATCAAGTTTTTTAGCAGTTTCTACGTCCCCAATATAGCTCCAACCGGTCTGCCACATGATGGCATCCACAAAGATGAGTGGAAGATTTATTTTCTGAGCCAACTTTCTTGCGAACACCGACTTCCCCGAAGCGCTCACGCCAACAATCACTATTCTTTTTCCTAAATTCTGCACCATAAGATTTTCTCAACTAATCCACCATCACCTCAATCGCATCAGGAAATGAGTTATAGCCTTTTGCGCGCATGCTGGCACAGTATGCACCTGTGTCATATATCCGTACCTCATCACCAATCTCTGCTTCTTTTAGTGTTCGAGTCTCAATCTCTTCTGGGTTACCGTTGCCTGGAGAGAGAATGTCGCCAGACTCACAATTATGCCCTACCACCACATATTCTTTTGTGGCACTACTTCTATTCATAACTTCAATTGAATGACGCGCACCATAGAGTGTAGCCCGTAGAAAATCATTCATTCCAGTATTTAGTCGAAGAAATGTATACTCACCACTCCCCGTATCGACAATGTCATCTACAGACGCAACAAGAGTTCCTGCGTGCGCAATAAGATAGGTGCCTGGTTCAATCTCTAGAGAAATTTTCCGCCCTGTTTTTTCAAAAAATAACTGGAGCTGTTTACTAAATGTGGTTGTAATTTCTACCATGTCAGCCTCTTTCTCATCGCCATAACGATGCACCTTATATCCCCCTCCGATATCAAGCACGGTGACATCGGGCAACTTTTCTACAACACTGAGGGATCGCTCCATTACCTCTCCCCATAACGCAGGGTCCGTTCCTGAACCAATATGAATATCTAATCTGTTGATGGTTACCTGTTCGGTCTTAGCAAGCGCAAGGACTTCATCTATATACTCATGCCAGATACCAAAGCTCGCACTCGTGCCTCCAGTGCTCGTTCTATTATTATGACCAGCGCCAAACGCTGGGTTAATTCGTACACTGAGAGTATTGGGATGATGAGCGCAATTCAAAAAAAGCTTCAACTGATTCATAGATGTTGCAGTGAAGAGCACACCTCTGCCAAGTAGTACTTCAAGATTGTGCGGTGACTGCTGTGAGGAAAGAGAAATTTTGTTTCCTAGAATCCCTTGATTCAGCAATTCTTCCGCTTCATAGCTTGAGCTCGCATCAAAATAGATTCCCCTATCATCCATCATTGTAATAATTTCAGGATGGGGATTCGCTTTTATCGCATACCGAACTTGGAGTCCGTATGGCGACGACAAACTGAGGAGTAGGTTAATTGTTTTTTCTATTGTCGAGCGACTGTATTCATACCGAGGTGTGTTCATTTTGTTTTACAATCTCTTTTTTGTATACATTACCTATTCAAAAATGTAATAGTTAATTGCAATACCGTGGCAAATATTCCCCACACAAGATACGGGATGTTGGCGTAGATGATCCACGCGTATGTGGGAGCTCCAGTTTCAATGTGCTCTGTGAGACCAAAAGAATAAAGCGCCCAGAGCGCCCAGATAAGCGTACCAACGACAAGAAGAATATCTATCGAGGCAAGTAAATTATTTTTCAACCCAAACTGTATTGGTGTAAATGCAAAATTGAAAATAAGATTAAGAGCAAACGGAAGCGCCACGACCCATGGAATCTCTTTAGTGAAAGCTTTGTAAAATACGGTTCCATACGTAACCGCAATGATTGCATAAAACACTGTCCACACTGGTCCAAAAAGCCAGCTTGGTGGAGCCCATGTCGGCTTAACAAGCTGTGTGTACCAGCTATAGGTTTCCATCTATGCGTCATTGTACCTCATTCTTTCCCTTGAGTCCGAACATTTATATAGGCTCCCTACCCGAATGTAAATGTAAATGCTTGCAAACCGGCTTTTGGTATGACGATACGAAGCACATGCTTTCCATAGTCTGAATCTTGGATGAGTTGGTATAGAGTTTCGTCCTTAATCATCACATTCTTGATAAACACATCATCCTTATATATCTCAACCTCAATCCCTCTAACTGAGCCAGCTGTCATGTAGACATTTTTTGATTCATAGCTAAAAACAATACTCCCTGCGCTTTTATTTTCTGCATATTCGGGAGTCATACTCCACGTGCCACCAAGGTACAGTTTATTGAAGGATATGGCTGAAGGAACACTCAGTGTCTGTTCGCCAACCTGTCCAACCTTCCCGTTTGCAAGATACTCGTTTCGTGATGATCCAAAATATACTTCAGGACTCCTCACTCTACTTGAATCAACAGTTACAATCACTGAAGGTTTTATTATGTCTGTAGATACTGTATCTTCCATACCCATACGCAGGGCGCGTTCTTTGAGGGCATTCTGAATTGCTTTTTCCGTTTCTTCGTAGGCACCCTCGCCGATATGGTCATAAATAATATATCCATCAATATCAATCAAGTATTTACGCGGCCAAAATTGATTGCCAAGCGCGTTCCATGTTGAGTAGTCATTGTCGAGAACAACGGGATATTTGATATTAAATCCCTGTACCGCTTTCTCAACATTAGTCTGCACCTTTTCAAATGCAAACTCAGGCGTGTGAAGTCCTACCACCTCAAATCCCTGATCTTTATATTTTTTATACCATTCGTTTATGTAGGGTATGGTGCGTTGGCAATTGATACAGCTGTATGTCCATATATCAAGAAGCACTACTTTTCCCTTGAGTGATTCAAGAGTGATTGGTTTTCCCTCAGTATTAACATACCCATTAATAGAACTGAGCTCGGGGACTTTTTTATATATTACTTGCTTCTGCCCCACGCCGAGGTATGGAGTCGAATCTTTTTTCACAGAAACCTCTTCTGCTTTCGCGTCCACCGTTTGGGTGGTATTTTTTTCCAAAAGCTTCTGTTCAATTTTTGTAACATCAAAGAACCCTGCATCGAGAAGAAATAATTGAGTCTTCTTGTCGAGTCCACCAATAATAGCGATACCTACGATAAGGAAAATAATTCCAAGTATTCGCTTGAACCAGCCTTTAGGATTTGCGGCAACACCGAGTGCATTCATTATTTTTTGACCAACAATTGACACAATGAGTAGTGCGAGACAAAGACCGATAGTGTAGGCGAGTAAATAGAGAACTCCGAGTGCAGGACGCACAGGCAAGACGGTGGCAAGTACTATGAAATACGTTGGACTACAGGTTGAGAATACGGGACCAAGTGCAGAACCAACAATGACATCGCCCCAGAAACTATTTTTCTTACTACCTTTACCTAGAAGGATATTGGATTTTGTACTCAGTCGTGCAATAAATTGATTTTCCCATAGTGACGGAAAGAGAGTGACGAGACCAAGAAAAATAATAATGCCTCCCGATATCCACTTCCACACATACTCGGGAATATCAATAAAAAGCGTACTTGCTTTAAGGAGCAACGTAAACGCGATTACTGATACACCAAGAGATATAATAATAGTAAAAGCTTTCTTTTTGTTGAACCCTGCACCATCTCCTCTATTTGCCCCATTCGAAAGAGAGCCACCAATGATTACAGGAAGAAGTGGCAGAATGCACGGCGCAAGAACTGTCAAAACACCCGCAACAAATGAAATGAGGAGGAGTACCATGTTATTTTACTTCTGCAACTAACGCGATGAGTGTTGGACTACCACTCCACTTTTTGATGAGGTTTCCATTTTTATCAACCTGTACAAACGTATGCTGGTATGTCACACCATACTTTTGTTTAAGTGCCGTTGAATCGTCGTAATTTACATCAAGAATAGCAAGAGAGGGAGGAATATTATTGAGATTTGCTTTTATATCTGTGTCTACCGCCCTACAGGTGGGACACCAACTTGCTCGGAAAAACAACACCACATCATGAGTCGCAGAAGCAAGAGCTATTTTTTCTGGCGCATATGTCTCATATGAGCCAGCCTTCACCATAGTCTCACTCTTGTCCATCATACCTGCCTCATCTTTTTTCATCATACTGTCGGTTGTAGCGCCATCAGTTTTCATCATTGCTTCTTTCTCCATCATGGCCCCTACTACAATATCGCCACATGAAGTGTATGTCTTAGCTTCAGCAGCCGATTTGTGAATATTAACTGCAAGCGGTAATTCGCTGGCAAGCTGCGACAAAGAAACATTAAGTATCGTTTCTGATGTTCCGTTCACGACTTTTGTCAGCGGGTACTTCACTGCGTCAGGATTTGGACATGCGCCGATGTGAATATGGGCCGGCTGTGGACCACTTGTTGTCCCAGAAGCAACGGCAATCGTTACCTTGGTTTTCCCCTGTACGTCAAGCAATGTCGCCTTTCCACTTTGGTTTGAGCCATTCTGCGCATTGAGAATCACCACCACTTCTTTTTTCTCCATCACTGCTTTTTCTTCGGCCATCTTTTGAACCTCCATAGCTTGCTGCTCCATTTTTTCT
Organism: Parcubacteria group bacterium Greene0714_7; assembly: GCA_007378985.1. Lineage (GTDB taxonomy): Bacteria > Patescibacteriota > Minisyncoccia > Phycocordibacterales > Phycocordibacteraceae > Phycocordibacter. Next base: position 161,490 of record VMHB01000001.1, on the reverse strand, counting down.
TTCTTCATCATTGCATCATCCTTACTATTCAGAAACGCATACGCCCCTCCAGCGATCACCAATAACGCTATAACTCCAACAATAATCCCTGTGTTTTTATTCATAAAAAATAGTGATATTTATTAATTAACCCTGCACCTACTACTATAAATAAAAGAAAAACAGATGTAAAGCTGACTTTACATCTGTTTTTGGGGAAAACGTAAGGATGTCTCTTCTAGAGGTTTGTATCACTCCAGGTGCGAGTTCCAATTTTGACTACCACCATTGCAATAAGAGCAACGACCAGCCACGGATCTACTGCATGCGTATAGCCTTGAATCACTATGCCAAGGGTAAGTACACCTGACCCTGCAAGAAATGCATTTCTTCCAGCAAGAGTACGGTGCTGACCATCACGCTCGTCAACCACGCTCTCTCGAAGAATGAAGCTGGCAAACATCCCGAAAAGCCCTAATGTTATTGCAAGCATGCCCATCACCATCATGTCTGGCATCCAGAAATGGAACGGATTAAGTAGCAAAACTGCAATTACAATCAAGGCTACGGTAATAATGATTTCTTTTAGATTATTTTTCATGGGATATTTTGAATATTTTTTCGACAGGTATCTTAAAGAAACCAGCGATTTTTAAAGCTAATAAAATAGATGGCGTATAGTTCCCTTTCTCCAAAGCAATGATGGTCTGCCGACTCACATTCACCTTAGAAGCAAGATCCTCCTGCGTCATGCCCATCTCTGCTCTGTATGTACTCACCTCATTTTTTATCTTTTCCTCCATATGTAATTGATAATTCAATTGTACCTATCAGCCTATGCTATGTAAAGAGGACTTTACACCCATCATGCCGACCTAGCGACCCCTTCCATATGTTGCGCGGATCGAAAAGACCCATACTTGAAAAACTGCTTCGCTATTTCTATTAAGACAATATTGAATACACCGACAAGTAATACTCCAACCACCCAATAAAACGGTAAAGGTACCGTGCCAAACAACTTCTGAAATACCGGAAGATATACGGCTGCAACCATAAGGCCGAGTCCTGCAAGTATGCCCCCAGTAAGATATGGATTCGAGAACAAAGGATATGAAAATATGCTCTTCTCAAGACTCCTCACCGAAAACGCAAAAAGAAGTGTGTAGGTACCGAATGCAGCAAATATAAAGGTTTGAACAAGAGCAAGGTCATAACCAAGTCCAAGAAGAGTGAGATACAAGACGAGTAAGAGGGCGCTCGTCAATGTTCCAATAACAACAATGAGAAACTTCATAAGCGGATTAAAAAGAATTATTTTTTTACCACCTGGTTTATGGGAGAGAGCGTCAGAGTCCTTCTCAAAGGCAAACGCGACAGCAGGAAAGCTATCGGAAAAGAAATTAACCCACAAAATCTGGAGTGCATTTAGAGGAAGTGGAACTCCCATCGCAAGCGAGCCACCAATCAATATCAGGCCGTCTGCCACATTCGAAAGCAGATACACAAGCACTTTGCGTATGTTTCCAAGTATCTGCCTCCCCTCTTCAATAGCTGCAACGATAGTTTCAAAATTGTCGTCAAGAAGTACCAAATCGGCCACAGTACGCGACACTTCAGTGCCTGACCCCATGGCAATACCCACATCAGCTTGCTTAATGCTTGGTGCATCATTCACCCCATCACCAGTCATAGCAACTATCTCTCCCGATCGCTGGAATGACTCAACGATGCGCAATTTGTCGAGCGGTGTAACTCTCGATATCACAGCAATATCAACGAGCCGTTCTCGAAGTGCCTCATCCGACAGCGATGCAATCTCAGTAGCATCAAGAATTCCTGTTTCATCTGCAACCATGCCGAGCTCTTTGGCAACCGCAAGTGCGGTGCCTCGATGATCACCGGTCATAATAATGGTCCTAATGCCTGCGCGTTGAATACGCTCAATGGCCCGTCGCACTCCGGGACGAACAGGATCTCTAAAAGTTATGAGCCCGTCGAATGACAGCTTCGAGAGTGTGAGGTCCTTAGCTAAGGAATAATTCTCAACACTCTGAATTTCTTTTGTTGCAACACCTAATACTCGCTCACCAGAGAAGGCAAGATCATTAATCTGATCCAACACCTTCTGTTTTTTTGTAGGAGTAAGAGGGGCATGGGCGAGCAAAATGTCCGGAGCGCCAACCACAACAATAAAATACTTACCTGCATCTGCGATGAGTGATGCTGAAAATTTCTGTGCCGCATTGAAGGGCATCATCTGAAGTATGTTGGATTTTACAAAAAGTTTCTCAGAGGGGAGTCCTCGCAATGCCGCCGAGCGAACGAGAGCAGTTTCCATAATTCTGCCATTCATTCTCCACGATTCAGGGCTATCCTCCGGATTCTCAACTAAAACATCAGCATTTAATAAAGCACGAGCAAGTAGATCATCAGCGCTCAAGTTGAATGGAATAATTTCAGATAGGCGCATCTTTGCCATGGTTAGAGTCCCAGTCTTATCGGTAAGAATGAGCGTCGTGCTTCCCAGTGCTTCGGCAGCAACAAGCTTCCGAACAACACCTTTTCGTTTTGCCATACGCTCAACACCAACCGCAAGAATGACCGTCATTGCGATAGGTAACCCTTCGGGAATTGCAGATACGGCAATAGCCACTGAGGTAAGGAACATTTCAAGTAGTGGTGTGCCTGAAAAAATTCCAATTACAAAAACAGCAACAGTTAAGAGTGTGAGTATAACGCTGAGATAAATACTAAATGTCGCGATGGCCCTCTGGAGTGGTGTCTTTTCATCTTGGGACGAGGTAATAAGAGACGCAATTTTTCCCAACTCAGTACGAGAGGAAGTGCGACAAACAATAGCTGTACACACCCCTTGTGTCACAAGAGTCCCCGCAAAGATCATAGAAGACTGATCGGCTATGGATGCGACTTCGGAAATTGCATTCATCGACTTTTCAACAGGAAGAGATTCACCGGTCAAAATTGACTCTTCTACCTGAAAGTCGTTCGCAAATATCACTCGCGCATCTGCTGACACACGGTCGCCCTGTGCAAAGCGCACAATGTCGCCAGGAACAATTTCTTCGGCATCAATTTCTCGTTCATGCCCGTCTCGAATCACTCTCGCTCGCTGTTTAATATAAGTCTTAAGCTCTGCAAGTGCCTTTTCAGCCTTATTCTCCTGCCAGAAACCTAATGCAGAATTAACTATCACGGCAATAAAAATGAAAACAGCATCGCGGTAATGAGAAAGTAGGAGTGTAACGATACCTGCCGCAATAAGTATAAAAATGAGTGGGCTCTTAAGTTGGTCTAAAAGCATTTTCAACTTCCCCGTCCCCTCGGAAGTTTTGAGTGAATTTGGTCCGTATACAGATAGCCGTGAAGTGGCCTCTTCGGCTGATAATCCTTCCAATAAAGAGGAGTCTAACAAATCGGCTACCGAATCTGGCGATACACTCCAATATTTTTTGTCTTGATTACTAATCATTTTTACAAATTTTAACCCACCATATCCTTGAGGTGCTTCCAAATCTGGTACATGGCGTAGGTATCAAGCTCGCAGTAGGTTCTCAAGTCTGTAGCAATCTTTGTGCGTTCTGGCGCTGTGATGGTGGGAGAAATCATTTGCCACCACGCATCTGATGCTGCACCACCTTCTGAAATATCTAGATCAGCGTGACGAACTCCTTCCACGAGCGCAGGGAGTACTTTCTTAATAGAAGTTTTTCCACGAAAATCTGGATGCACATAATACTGCTTTTGAAATACATCTCGAAGATCGTACATCTGTGTATTTATACGCTCCAAGGCAATACGCTCATCAGGTTGCCTAAGAGCTAGTTCCCTATTCACTCCCTGCTCAAAGCTTTTATTCCATGAAATTACACTACCAATCGGAAGAATATGTTCCGCCAACATTTCAGCTACTTTCTCGGAAGGGTCAGAGCGCTCTTCGTGCAGATACTCCACATGCCGAAGTTCACCGGCAGGAGTATCCAAAATATGAAGTGAAAATTGAAACGGAATTCGCTTGTACGGACTGTAGCCGGAAAACATAGGTATGGCTGGCGCAAAAGTTTCGTAGTCTAAGAAATACAGAGGAAATATGAGTGCCTCTATCTCCGCGCGAATAGCATCAAGGTCAATAATAGGTTTCTGATTTCTATACACGAGAAGCTGATTCAATTGAATATCACTCAAATCTACATCCGCAGGAACATCATCTAAACTAAACACTTCTCGCTCCACCAGCGTTGCAAGCTTCTTCTTACTACTTCCAATGCGTGCCAAGTCGTGAATAGAATACTCAGGAACCTGTGGATTAGAATGTTTGAATGTTGAACAGTGCGCACTTCGTCCTGAAAAAATACAATCACACCCTTTAATGGGCTCTTCTTCTTGTGTTAAGTGATACCGAGCCGATTCCATCTGCTCTTCCACCTGAGGCAGGCGTGCAACAACCTTCTCAGTCATGTCTTCTACTCTAAACAACTCCTCTGGGACAAGGTCACCCATCCGCACATACTCTTTGTTGAGATGAATAATAAAATACTTACCTGTCTGAACGTTCGCACGTCTCAAAACAGATGCTTGAAAAGTGAGGTCGTCTATATGATCACGAGTCTTCCCTTCCTCCTTAATTGAGTTTGTGCCTTTTATTTCATACAAATCGAAGCACGCATTCTTTTTGTCGTACGCGAGCACATCATTTTTTGCAATAAACCCATCAACTACAAATGTTGCTTGAAATATTGCAGGTACTTCTGAAAGCATAAACCTCTCCGTCTCTCTGACCGCTTCATCCCCCGTTTCCGTGACAAGCACGCCCCCAGGAAAAAGATTCCGAGCATACGCTTCAACTTCGTTTCCCTGTTCAGCCAACTGAAGTTCAAACGCTGAGAGCAAAAACAGCTTCATAAGCTCAGGCCTATGGAGCTTGAGCCAGATGTTCTTTGGGCACATCAAAAATTCAAGAAACGTTGTTTTGGAGATGAGTGTAGACATAGCGTGTGCCTTTACCTTTCAGTTACTGAGCCATCTAATGCAGTATACGTTAACTGAGAAGTGAAAGTTCGACTCGCATATGTTCAGTGTTTCCTACCTCATATGCGGAGGCGGAGGCAGGTGACCATAGGCCTTTTTAATCTGAATAGCCTTGATAGATTCCTCCTCGAGGCGACCTCTAATGAACACCCTGTCACCTACGATGAGTTCTTCTAAAGCTTGACCCTGAGGGATACGCACCGCAACTGGAGTCGTCGTTCCCTTTCCTCTTGGATTATCAAGACTAACAATAAGCAGTGAGTCCTCAATCGTCTCAATGGTGCCTCGGAAGATTCCCGAATCACGCGCGGGTGGTCTTCGAGTGTTTTCATACAACACCCCCAAAGGTGGAGGAAGGTGCTCTTGGTCGGCCCGCTCAAGAATCCGTGAGTGAAGTGGCGTTTGTTCAACCACCGCGCCACTTACTATCATGAGTGCCATAACACCGAGAAATAAATAGAGAATAGGGATTTTGTAACCAAAGCGAAACGAACGCAAGAGATACTCAAGAAGTACGAGTAGTATGATTTCAAAAAGTGCAAGCTCCCAAGGAAAAAAGATAAGAAATGCCTGCCATCCTGTCATTCCAAAATATATAAGTGAGGCGTGTCCGCTTACATTCAAACTGAACAAAATAAAACTTGAAAGAAGAATACTCACCACCGTAACTACGACAAGTAACACAATGAGCGCCACAAGTTTCAGGCGAAAATAAATTTTCGGCTTTTGCACCAACTCATTCTTCTTAATCCTCTCGAGAATATCGGTGATTTTATTCTTTTGTGGTTGGTTGTTAGTCATGGTGTGTTTGTATGTTCATTTTTTCGTATACTTTCTTGAGAGCCTCCCTTCCCCTCTTTACCCTCACTCCTACTGTTCCCGTGGGTATTTGAAGAATGTCTGATATTTCTTTGTAACTAAAGTCTTCCAGGTAGTGGAGAATAATGGCTTCCTTATACTTAGGTTTCAACTGATCAAGTCCTCCTGCAATGAGTTTCTGCATCTCTTCATACTCGCGCTCTTCTACCGCAGGATCCTCATACGCAACATGCGAAACAAAAACATCAAAATCAAAGTTAGGAAGTGAATTTTTCTGCTGTTTCTTCAAACCATTCACGAAGGCATTGTGTGCGATGCGATAAATCCATGAAGAAAATTTGAGAGAGGTGTCGAAGTTGTTGATATTTTTAAAGGTGCTTATGAAGACGTCTTGCACAATATCTTCGATACTATCTTTATCCCACAGAAACCTTCTTCCGTAGCGCGATAATTTCTTATCGTACCGCTCCATAAGGACCCCGAACTGTTCCTTTTCTCCTTTCTGAATACGCCCCGCTATCTGTTCGTCTGATTGAGGTGCGTGTTCATCCATGTATTCAATCTATAACTATTCTTACTACTACACTAGCCGAGTCAGCATTATTTCAAATCAAAACAGCCCTTAATGGGCTGTTTTGATGGAAACGTCTGTTTACTTAGAGAAAGTATTTAATTACCTTGCCGTGGTGCACCACCGTTTCCATGAGGGCCCTTGCCTCCATCAAACCCATGTCCCTTGCCTCCGAATTGTGCAAGAAAGTTCATTGGAATATTATTTGCCGTTGCCCATGCCTTGAGACTTTCATGTTCAGCTTGCATCTTAGTCTTTCGCTCTGCTTCCGTGAGATTTTGGTTAGCTGTTCTATTTGCTTCCATCGAAGCTTTCATTTCAGCTAACTTCGCAGTAATAAGATTAGCTTGCGCTTGTGTAAGCTTTCCGTCGGTCACTGCTTTAGCAAGTCTGGTTGCCTGATTTGCCTGCATCTCGGCCATATGCCCAGCGCGCTCTGTCTTCATGACCTCGTCAACAACAGCCTGCACATCTGCCGAGTTCAAATTAAACTTGGTTGCAATAGCAGACACGAGAGAGCTCATTGGATTATTTTTATCGCTTGCTGACAGGGTATCTGCGTACGCAAGGTTTCCTCCAACTACTGCCAGCCCGAGAACAAAAGCTGTCGCCGCAATCATTCGAGACTTCTTTGATATATGCGCTAACTTATTTTTCATTATTGTATCATTTAGTAAGTAATAACCATGGTGCAAGAAGATACTTTCCTCTTGCCAATACTAATACATTCAAAAACAACATTTATTTCATTTTTGATTTTGTATATAAAAACTACTATTTTTGGAATAGAGATTTGCCTCTCGCGTTCGACCCTCAAATGAACAAATATCAAATAAATACAACTATGCTACAAGTTTTTCTCGCTGAAATTCTCTAGGGCGATACGCCATCTCAGATCTAACCAACTTCCCGCACTCATCAGTTGTAAATAACGAATCAAAACCGTCGTTAATGTCTGGCGGTAAACTCTTTAGAATAGTGAGCTTATTGTCAAAAGCAGCCCGACTTATTCTCACCTTTCGTGATTCGGCACGCTTCCAGGCAAGCTCTGCGGGTGTGTCTACAAACAACCCTTGAATTTTTGTAACACCATTCTCACGAGCAAATGCAATGAATCTTTGTCGAAGAGAAGTTGCCATCAAAAAACTCACATCCACGACCAGTGTTTTATTGTTCTTGGCACTTTCGACTATCTGTTGACGCATATCGTCCCACTCCCTCTCTGTTGCTGTATTGTTTCGACTTAAACCATAACTCTCTTTAACCTGATCAACACCGGTATATTCATAGCCATATCTTTCCGCAAAAGACTTTAGAATGCAGGTCTTACCAGACCCAGGAAGGCCTATACTTATTATTAGTTTCGACATAAAAACTACAGCCAGAGATATTCAAAAATCTAACCAGTAACTCACTTTATAACATGAAACTAGTAGCTGTCAAAGAATGAGGTTCGCCAGTCTATTAGAAACGCTCAGCGTCTAAAAAAAGATATACTGTATACAACTATGACATCAAAGAACACCATTTGTCTCTGGTTTGATACGGACGCAGAAACCGCAGCGAACTTTTATGCAGCTACTTTCCCCAACAGTAAGGCAACGGCTGTCTTTCGTGCACCTAGTGATTTTCCAAGTGGTAAGGCGGGCGATGTGCTCACCGTAGAGTTCACTGTTTGCGGAATCCCTTGTATTGGCTTAAACGGTGGCCCTGTGTTTAAGCAAAGCGAGGCATTCTCTTTTCAGATAGCAACAGACACTCAGGAAGAAACAGATCGCTACTGGAATGCAATTGTGGGGAATGGTGGCAAAGAGAGTGAGTGTGGATGGTGCAAAGACCGATGGGGAGTATCGTGGCAAATAACACCACGCACCCTCACTGAAGCTTTGGCAGTCGGTGGCGCTGAAGCAAAGCGTGCCTTCGACGCAATGATGACAATGCAAAAAATCGATGTCGCTACTATTGATGCAGCAAGGCGGGGTTAAACAGAAATGGAGAAATGGTGACTGACGTCATTTTCGACCCCATTTCCTTAACATTTATTTCATTTTGAATCAGACACGAACACCTGCTTGATTCAAGATCAACCAGGTCGCAGACAGGGAGGGCAAGCCAAATACGCTCTAGTGAGAGACTAGCAAGTTTACAAAACCCCTAGTGAAAGCACCGAAAATTCCCGTGCCTTTTTTCAAACCTGCTGGTGTAAGAATTTCGTCTCTGTGCGCTTCCTGAAATTTAACTAAAGCATTGTACGTCAGGGGGCCAAAGTAGTCTGACTCATTTCCAGGCGAACCTGGGCCTTTAGTGGCAACCGTAAAGCCGTTTGCATTAAGAAATTTTTGAAGTTCTTGCACATCCTCACCATTTGATCGTGCGCGGAGTGTTCTCGTAAACCTATATTTGGCTGTAGTGGCAAAAAAGTCTGAATTATCTGTGATCGCTTTAACTTTTTTTGGTGTTGCCTCCTCTGAGGTCTTTTGATAGCCGAGCCCAAGAGGGCCACCAATCACCCCACCGCCGACCGTCGTGCTTGAAGACGAACTTGAGGAAGACTCGTCACCAAAAATAGCGAAATCAGAGAAGCCTGTGGTGGTACAGGTAACTGTTTTTCCTGAAGTATCAACAGAACAACTCGAAAGCGCACTCCAACTTGAACTATCGTAGCGGTATATTTGGAGCGTGGACTCGTCGAGGCCGGTAACGTCATCGGCAGTGTAGGAAAGTGTGACGGTAAGTGAGGATGAAAATGTCGAGAGTGTTGTTGTTGCGTCCGTGAGCGCAATGAGATTGTAAACCGTACTGCCTGCGCGACTTTTCCCCGAAGGACTTCCTGCGCTTGAAAAGAAAGTACTGCCGTCGAGAAGGTGTGCCTGGAACGTCGCCGAACTTGATGTCGAGGTGAACGAGGTTGGTACCGAGAGCGTCAGCCTCCCTTCGACAAGCGTACCGCCTGCGGCGGTCGTGATGGTGCCCTCCCCCGTTGAGGATACGGAAGCGCTTCCCGTGCATCCGGTTGTGCGGAATGTCGCTGCGGTTGATGTTGCGGTGTTCGAAGCAGCATCAGTACTTTCCTCATTGTAGTAATAGCGTGCACAGGCTTTGAGACCGGTGATCGTGACCGAATGACTCGTTGCGCGTGGCGAGGTGTCTGCCTCGGCGGTCGATGTTCCATAATTCGACGTGATACCGAAATTCACTTTCGTCGAAGCCACTTCATCGGTCGTCCACGAAATGGTTGCCGTCGTCGTCGTCGTTGTGGTTGCGACCGATGAAATGACAGGATCTGTATTGTCCACGGTGAATGAGACGCTCGATGATGTTGCATAATTACTAGATGTGTCACGTGCGACAGCAAAGGCACTGTGCGAGCCGGTTGAGGTTGCGGTTGAATCCCACGTAATACCATAAGAAGAAGTTGTGTCTTCCGCTCCCTGAAGTACGCCGTCCACGTAGAACGAAACACCTGCGACACCTATGCCATCGGAAGCGGTCGCCGTAAGAGAAACGGATTCACCAGAGACGGTCGCACTCGCCGAGGGAGCGGTAAGCGAAACGGTCGGTGCGGTCGTATCAACCGTCGCGCCGTATTCATATGCACCAATGTCGAGTGTCCCAACACGAGCACCGCCACGCTGATCAACCGAAGGGACGGAGATGGAACCATTCGTCCCGCTATAACCGTTGCCGATTGCGATACTTGATGCGTTTGTGAGAGCAATCGTCTGTGTCTTTAGGACACCGTTATCGGCAAGTGCGGTGTCGAGATACAAAGAACCGCTTCCACCATCGCTTGAACGTGTGAAAGTGCCATCACCCGTACCGGTCGTCCCCTGCAAATCTATCAACGTGCTCGATGCGACGGTCAGGTTCGAGCTCGTATACTTACCAATGATGTTCGCACCGTTGTCTGTATAGGTGCCACTACTTCCTTTATAGATATCGTAATATGAACCCGAAAGTGCTGCACCGGATTTGTAGTTATTTGCAATGATATTGTTTTTGAGCTCTATCGTATGGGATGTGTCGGGGCTAAACCAAACCCCCGCACCGTTTGCGGTTCCACCGTTTTGAATGTTGTTGTAGACAATGGTGCTGTTCGTAATGGTGCCACTGCCACTTCGGTATGCGACGCCACCACCACCCACGGTCGCAATCGAAGCCTGCTGAACATTGAATGCAATGGTTGAGTTCACGATGTCCACGGTGCCTGTCGAGCTCGTTCCGTTCCAGACGCCGCCACCTTGCGAAACTCCCGTGTTGTTTGCCACCGTGCTCGAGGTAAGTGTGAGTGAACCGCCATTCGTCGTATCTTCCTGAGCGATACCGCCCCCATAACCGTTCACGTAGTTGTCCGTAATAGTCGCACGGGTCACCGTCGTCGTTCCCTGGCTGTAGATACCTCCACCTTTCGAGGACGAACTCGTGATACGGCCGTGCCGAATAGTTACGTCGTTGAACGCAATGGTCTTTCCGGAACTGGTCGTAAACACACGCCGGTCGGCAGTCGTCGAAGCGGTTGCGGACTGGAAAATAGTAGAGGTAGCGCTTTGCCCTTGAATAATGAGTTCTTTTGCGATCGAATAACCCGTCGTTGCGCTGTCTCCGGTTTCTGCTGCATCTGTCCAGGTGAACGTGCCGGTCAAATTCAGCGTATCGCCTTCGGATGCCGTCGTATATCCTTTATGAAAGGTAGCGTACGGCGAACCGGACGAGCCATCGCCCGTCGAATCATTTCCCGTGGAGGCATTGATGTAGAGCGTGGTCTTCGTATGCGACGCCTGCGTATTTGGATTATTCGATGCGCTCGCCGTCTGATATGTTGCCGCCCCCGATGTAATCCCATTGTACTCAAACACCTGCACGCTGTAGGTGACGCCTTCCGACAATCCGGTCACAGTAACACTTGAGTTGAGTCCCTCATAAACTGCATACCATCCGGAAGAACCTATCTGCGTACCGGAGCCGAAAACCGACGAGGCAGTATAGCTTGTGCCGTCGACCGGAGAGGCCGTGCCACTCGAAGCGGCTTTCATGAAAACAGTGCGACGCGAACCACTGCCGTTGGTCCACGAGATCGTCATCTTGTAGTATTCGACTGCACTGAACGACACTGCGCTCGCTTGCGTCGAGGGAGCAGAAATAGTGAGCCCGGAACCGTTATATTCGAACGAACCGATATCGGTCGTACCGCTACGGCTAGCGCCACGCTGGTCCAGAGTTGGCACCGTCGATGTCGCCCCATTGCTTCCGGTCGAGCCGTTGTTGATAGCAATTGAGCTTGCAAGAACCGCCCAAGTAGGCGTTGAAGTTGCATTGTCATTGATGCTCGCTCCAGTGTCGAGATTGAGCGAGCCTGTCGTGCCGACAGTATAGAGACTGTAGGTACCATCAACATTCGTATCGCTCCAATCGCCAGTTGCAGCGAGCGAGTAGCCACCTGGCTGACCAATAATGTTGTACCCATTATCAACGATAGTGCCTGAGTCTTTCTTTAGGTCATTATATGTTGAGCCGTATGTCTGAGATGTGTTGCCCGCAATGATGTTGTTCATCAAATACACCGAGCCAGTTGTTTCCATTCCGAGACCACCTCCACCTTTGGCGATGTTGCCTGTGATGGTGTTGTTGGTAAGCGACATACTACCGCCACGCACATGCACGCCACCGCCATTGAGGTATCCGCTGGTCGAAGTCTGTCGGTTGCCATAGATAGTCGAGTTCTCAACGACAAAGTAGCCACCCGTGCCGATGTAGTAGTCGTTGAGAAGACCGCCACCCATGTAGGTAGTCGTGTTGTTGTACACGGAAATGCGTTGTGCAGTCGTCGTACCTACGTTATCTATACCGCCACCTCCGCCACCTGCGGTATTGTTGTTTATTTCGCTGTCGGTGATGGAGAGTGTACCGCTGTTGGCGATGCCGCCACCATAGTAACTTGTCGAGGTAATACGTCCATGTCGAATGTTCACTTCGGCCATCGTTACAACGACTCCAGAAGAGATAGTGAACACACGCCGGTCGGCAGTCGTTGAAGCACTCGCTGCTTGGATGTATGTCGCACTACTTCCCTGACCTTGGATAGTGAGATTCTTTCCGATGGTGTAGCCCGTCGTTGCGCTGTCTCCGGTTTCTGCTGCATCTGTCCACGTAAAGGTGCCCGTAAGATCGATTGTGTCATTTGCACTCGCTGATGTGTAGGCTTTATGAAAAGTTGCATACGGTAACCCTGAGGTTCCGTCACCAGTTGAATCATTCCCAGTAGAACTATTAGCGTAGATAGTTGCTGCAAACGCTGAAAAAGGTGCGCTTAAAAAAATGAGCACAATAAGTAAAAAACCAAATGTCTGCCGAAACATCTGCACCGACAAATTGTAGCAATAAAAATATACGTTACGCTACCTGTACATTTTTGTATCTGAAATGTTCAGGTAAAAGAAAAACTCAGAAAGTAACGTTATCTACCGAGAGCTTCCCTAGTAATTGGACCAACATATCCTGCCATTGGTATGATGTCATTCAATTTCTGATATCGAGTAACCGCATTCTTCGTGAGAATACCAAAATAACCCGTTATGAGTGCTTCAGGATAGTACCCTTCATACGCGAGGTATGTTTGCAGAGCTTTGACGTCTTCGCCCTGCTTTCCTTGGAAGAGATCACGGGTAAGCGCGGGAGTAGGCAATGTTTCAACTTCAGGAGTGAAATTGGCTTTTTCTTCGGCACGAGGTATCACTTTGAAACGAAACGGGGCAGTGAACCTGCCATACATACCATATGAATAGAGAGCGTAGTGGTATTCCTTTCCATTCTCAACATTCGTATCAGTAAAAGATGTCGATGGGCCATCGTAGATGACTGCCCCATCAACGCGTGAAGTGACATACGAAGTCCCTTCCTTTTTCACAATGAGCGTATGTATAGTGGCGTTTTTTACTCCTACATCTTTTTTCCATGCAAAAGCAACCTTTCTGTCACCTACTTCAACACGCACCAGTAGCGGTCGCGTGGGCGCGACCGGTAGCCCTCCGGGTTTGGTTACTGATCCAATGACAGTAGAACTATTTGAAACGGGCGGAGTTGAAGAAGCTACAGTTACTGGACTTGTGGTAGCGGTTTGTACAGGCGCACCCGATGTAGAAGTGGAAGTGGCGGTTGAAGGAGTGGGTGGCACATAGACAAGAGTCGTGAATGTTTGGGGTTGGCTATACGCTGTCTCGCCAGAAGAAGTTTTGGAAATGGCACGATAATAATACTTCGTATTTGGCGTAAGACTCGACAGCGATATCGAGTGCGAGGTGGAGATCGTGCCAAGCAGTGACAGTGATCCATATGCACTGGTCGTGCCATATTGCACCTGACCATCGGCATTCTTATTGGTCTGCCAGGTAATGCGTACGGTCGAAGTGCTCACCGATGCGGTCTCCGTATTCGAGACTGCGAGCGCCGGGGCAGGCGGGGTCGTGGTAGCGGTGGTAGTTGAGGTTGATGTGGCCGTATTTGTGTCGCTTGTCGGTGTCGTTGTAGTCGCAGTTTGTGTTGGTGATTGTTCCGGTTCAGGTTCCGGTTCGGGAGTCGCGAGCGTGGTAAAGGTCTCGTCGCCCGTTATTGTCGCCGTGCCACTTGAATCCATGACAATGACTCGGTAATGATAGAGCGTCTCAGGAGAAAGATTTTCCAGCAAAAAAGAAGGTGACGTACTAAACTCGCTCGTAAGTGGTGTCGACATGCCGTACTCTCTGCTCGTGCCGTACTCGACGTATCCTTGCACTACCTCATCAGAATTAATATCAATTCGTGCGCTCGTATTGGTAATGTCTGTAACGGAGACGCTGGAAATTGAAGGACCCGCCGGCATTTCGGGTGCCACAGGGGCAGTCATATCAACTGCAATTACCACGCATGGCACAAGGAATAAAACCGCTCCTATAAGAGAAAGGAATTTGAAAAGTTTCATTCATTCAGTCTAACAGTATTTTTTGATGTTAGAGTGTTTGTTAGATATGAACTCTCTCTTCCAGTCACGACCCTACACAGATGAAGAGAGGCGTAGCGCTGTTTTGAATGTTATAGACAATGCGACCCCTGATCGGGATTTCTATCTTCTCACAGTCGGTGCGGCACTGTTCGCGCTTTGTGGCATTGCACTCGACAGCATCCCCGTTCTTATTGGTGCCATGATTGTCGCACCGCTCGCCTCCCCCATCCTTGCGTTAGCTTTAGGTTTCGCCACAAAGGACATGCAGATTGCCTTACGCTCCTTTGGAGTATTGGTATTGGCCATGCTTGTAGCAACTGTAGTCGCGAGCATTTTTGCACACTTTCTTCCGCCGTTTACGATAAATGGTACATATATCTCCTTTATTGCACACCCCTTTTATGACCTCGCAATCGCGCTCATAGCAGGAGCGATAGCATCATACGGCCAGATGCGCGTTAAAGTGGGAAATGCTCTTACTGGTATCGGCATCGCTGTCTCCCTCATGCCACCCCTGATCGCGAGCGCTATCGCTCTCGGACGTTTTGATGTAAATCTTTTTTATGAATCAGCGCTTATTTTTCTTTTAAATGTTGCAGGTATTCTTGTTGGTTCATTTATTGTCTTTGTAGCTTTTCGTATCACTACCCGTCATCAGTAGAACAGTTTCGAATCCTAGAAAAGTCTGTAAAGGTACGCAGGAGCAAGCCCCGTGGTTTTCGAGCATACCCCCCCTCCTCGGCTCGAAAATGAAATGAGTACGTTTCATTTCCCTCGCTCTACGTCGTCTGTAACTTTTTCTAGAACTCAGTCATTAAAAATTGTTCAAAATATAAAAGGATCCTTGTACATTGAACTCTACTTGACTAACATCTTCGGTTCCGTAAATTTCTCCATCAAGCCCCACAAGAGTTTTCTGGGCTTAACTTTGATACTCACCGGGGTGCGCTCACTGTTAGGAAAAACTACTTCAGAATCTCTGTAACCAACGCAACCATGTGGTCTTTCTTATCGGGATCGCTTTCTGCAATCAAAAGAGTAAGCGCAGTCAACGCTCCCTGGTTTATATTCCGCATTGTTTTAACTTTTGCTTTACGTAAAAACCAAATGAACGCAAATGCACCTGAGCGTTTGTTGCCATCAACAAACGGATGATTCTTCACCATAAAGTACAAGAGGTGTGCCGCTTTCTCTTCGAGAGACACATAGAGGGGTTTGCCACCGAATGATTGCATGACGTTCCCTACTATTCCTTCAACACTTCCCTCAGATCTTTCTTGTGCAAATATCTCTGTTGCCTCACCTTTGTTCAACAACTCGGAACGGAAACTCAAAATCGCTTCAGTCAATTCAATACCGGTGAGTGTAATTGATTTTTTAGTTGATCCAACAGCCTTGAGCGTTCCTTTGTCATAGGCATCAAGTGACACCCACGTACTTGAGAACTCTTTTACAAGTTCGAGTATCGCTTTAGGGTCGAGCGTTACGTGTTCGGGCAACAGTGCCTGAATGTCCGAAACCGTTTTCATAAAAGAATCGTAATTCTTGCCGATTTGCTTACGGTTTATTGTGTAGCCTTTGGTTATGTGCTCACGGAGCGTCTTGGTTGCCCATATGCGAAAATTCGTACCTATTACCGAATTAATTCGGTAACCAACAGCAATAATGACATCAAGATTATAGAGCTTAACGTTTCTCTTTACCTGCCTATCTCCCTCTGTTTGAACTTGTAAGAAATCCTTACAAGTTGCCTTTTGATCAAGCTCTTTTTCCTTAAAAATACCTCCAAGGTGTAAAGTAATATTTTGAGGAGTCACATCAAATAGTCGAGCTATTTCAGCCTGTGTTGCCCAAATACTCTCATGCTCAAAATCCCCACGAAGCTCAATAGCGCCGTTTTTTGCTTGATAGATAACTACGTTATTTTTTACTGGTTTCTTTTTCATACTTTAAAAAATTATACCACACCAAGGCGAACGTTCGTTCGCCTTGGTGTGGATACTTTCTCTCACTCATTCTTGGGGCACATCAGGAATTCAAGGAAGGTTGTTTTGGAGATGAGGGGCATGGGAATTTATGACTTTCTGTGATTTTTACGCATTTTAGTATCAAGGTCTGCGGGGATCATCCAATACATCTTCAAATATAAATTTACTACTCAATTTTATCTGATTTCTGAAGATTGTGTTTCATACAAAGCAGGCGAACATTCTTTGTCGATAAACTAGTTCCACCTCTAGAAAATGGTAAATCATGATCAAAGTGAAGATTTTTATTATCGCCACAAATAACACATTCCCCCCCATCTCTTTTCCAAACCTCTCTTTTAACCTCTGAAGGAATCAACCTGCTATGCTCCAACTTCTTTTTTTCTACATTCGAACTTTCTGAGCGATCAGATAGTTGTAGAATGTATCGAAATACATTTCGATATTGATCGTGAACAACTTTATAATCAACTAAATCAAAGTACCCTTTAAAAGACCAGACTCCAGGAAACACTTTTCATATACTTTTACTAGTTCTGGTATTCCCCCTTTCATTTTGAAATCATTCACAGCCTTAATAAAGAAACCATTCTGTGTTAGCTTACCGCTTGAAAGTTTTTCTGGCTGATCTTCTACTTTTGGATTTTTACTATAAGCTTTTGAAATATCATGTCCTTCGTACTCGATTGTAACCCCATCACCATGAACCTTGTCTGAATATGGTGCATTTGCTCTCTGTGACATCAAAATAACTGAGTACGAAGGGTTCATACGAAAATTCATACCACGTTGCATAACTTCCTGGTTTTCAGAATTACACATTTCTCTATAACTTAATACGTCGTCTTGTATTATTTTCATAAGACCTCTTGCACAATTCCTTGCACACTATCTCCTTCGCTTGGGGTAATTGGTGTGTGATCTTTATTTGAACTTTTTGGCAAAAGAAGGCGCACTCCGTCCTTGCGGGGACCGTATTCCTTTATCGTCACATTGTCCCCAAGTAAAGCCACGACCCTATCACCGGTATCCGCTTTTAATTGTTGACGACACAACACAAGGTCACCGTCGTTTATGCCAGCAAGATTCATGGAGTCGCCTTCAGCTCTGAGAACAAAGTACTCAAACCCTGATCTGATCTTTGATTTCTCGACAGATATATATTCTTCAATATTCTCCTGGCCGAGTAACGGAGCTCCACAAGGTGCCGATCCGACTAGAGGTATTTGAAGCATTTCTCGAGTAATTGGTGACACTACAGGTACACCAGGCCTTGAATTACTCTCAGTAAGTCGTACTCTCTCTTTAAAATAATGCTCTAGCCCCTTATCCGAAAAATAGACATAGCAGCCCTTCATCCCACGAGTCATCAAAACTTTATATATATTCCTGACTAGTCTATTCAATTCTTCAGGCTTCTCTTTCATGCCTTTCTTTCCAGTCTTATCCTTATATTTCTTGTGGTCTGTAGAGAAAAGTTTACTCTCCGTATCAAAATTTAAATCGTCTCCAATTATTACACCAACGTAATCAAACTCTAATCCTTGGGAAGTGTGAATACAGCCAGCCTGTTCAATTCCTTTTTCATCGATCGCCCAAGTTGTTCCAACCTTGCGTGAATTCCACGGCATCCTGAAGTCGAATTCTGAAATTACGATATCCTCGACTTCGCCGTCCGCATTACCCTTATTTGCAGCAGTCCACTCCCATGCATATCCCGCAAGGATTCTGGCAACGTTACCCTTTTTTGATTTCTCGCTAATGGCTTCGCGCAACTTGTTTGGGTCATCGAAAATTTTAAAATCGAAGCTCTTATTGTCCCAGCCATCGTAATTGGCAGTTTCCTTTAAGTGCAATGTGTCATTCAGCCAATTTATATAGCCCTCCGCTCCGGCACATCTAAATTGCGCTGTTAGCTCCATTTCATATATTTTTGCGTCGTGTTGCTCAGCTAGTCGTTTCAATTCGTGCACGGTTCCAATATCATCAGGTCTAACTGCCTGATCATCATCTATAAAGAAAATCGACGTTCGGGCAGCTTTAATAACGTCAGCGACCTGATTCACACCCTCATACATAAAAGCTCCTTTTTTCTTCAGCCTATGGGCTTCGTCAACAATTAGGACATCAAACTCGTTCTCCTCTGCATTATAAAAAGAAGCAGACCCCTTAAAGATGTTCTTGATTCTTTGAGCAGAATTCTCAAGAGTTAATTTTTTGACCAGCACGTCGCGAAATGATGAATTCGGGGCAACAAATAACGCATTTAGTTTGTCTGTCAGTAAAGCGCTCACCAAATTAACAGAGATTACAGATTTGCCCGTCCCTGGCCCTCCCTTAATTATTACTATCGCTTTTTCACCTTTATTGGCTACGGATCGAGCAGTCTCAAAGGCAACCTTCTGTTCGTCCATTAGAATATAGTTTTGATTGCCCTTGAACATACTGGCGACATGATCTATGAGTCGCTTAGAGGGTCGTATGGTTCCGTTGCTAATTTCGTATAGCACGTCCATACCTTTCCCATACTTTACATACTTTGCAATAAAGTCCTGAAGCTTTGCTTGGTCATCTCGGAAATATATGGGTGAATTAGCAATAACGTTGTGGTACTTATGATCGAGCAACGGTTCGGGCTCGCTTGTGGGGTAGTTGTGAAGGTAAGCACACGAATACGCCTTAACAGAGCCGCTATATATCGCTTCGTTAAAGTCACCCATGAAGTCCTTATACCTGGAGGACTGGTAGCTCGGATGAGTAACTACTCTCTGAGCACCTCCCGTAAATGACTCAACGAGCCCATCCCCCTCCGCAATTCTTGCTTTCTGCCATTGCTTCAATTCGACAATTACAAAATTCTTATTCCCTTCTTCGTCTGTCCCTGAAATCACAAAATCTATGCGAAAGTTGGTCAGGGGTATTTTGTACTCAATTAGAATTCCACAATCGTCCGCAACTCCGGCCCGCCGGACCACCCTCTCCATATGAGGTAGTGAGTTTACATATGCACTGACCTCTCCAGGAGGTATGCCTCTACCGAGCTTTTCACGGAAGGCCTTCTCAATCTCAGAAAGAATCTGATTAGAATCCACATCCTCAATGAATTTTTTAGCTGTGGCTTCGTATACAATCATAATTTTGTATATTTCGTATGTACTCCTTTCGCTTTTTCTATTGGATATTTTTCTTCATTCTTTTTAATTTTCTTTCCAAGCGCACTTAAAATATCAATGTCCAAATCATGACTCATAAGTAAAACCCAATACAAAACATCGGCCAATTCTTCACCGATATCAGATTTATTGGTTTCAATATATTTTTTTACCTCTTCCTTGTTCTTCCACTGAAAATGCTCCAACAGCTCTGCTGCTTCTAGAGAAAGAGAAATAGCGCAGTCTTTAGAGTTATGAAATTGCTTCCAATCGCGAGCATTACGAAACGCAATAATCTCCTCGGTAAGCCTTTGAAGGTCCGACATACGCATATTCTACCTCTTTTTAGGGTTTGCTGTTTTATGTCATTGCTGGGAGTCTGGTACGAAGTTGAATTTTATCTTATTAAATCGACGCGACTTGAACGCGTGAAAAATTCATTCTTTACTAGCCCCACCTTCAATTTCCTTTACGTACTCATCTAAGCCTTGCCCAATATCTGCCCTTGCCTTAAGTGAACCAAGATCAAAAAACGTAACAATCTTGTCTGTATAATTCCTCTCTCCACCATTCTTAAAGTGAAGAGTTATGTGATGGTCGTCGTATTCATATGCTTCAATTCTAGAATTCTTATCCAAATCTTTATACGGTTTCATTTTTTCAGCGAGAAAATCTTTTAAATGCTAGGTATATGACTCCGATTATTACCCAACCAACAACAATTCCAGCAAAGTCGAGCTGAGCGGGAAGCATTACAACAAACCACAACAGTGCGATGCCGCCGAAAATTAAACTGAGAATGTTTTTCCCGTGTTCCTTTATCGTTTCAGCTTGCTTTGCAACTTTCTCATTCTGTGCCACATTTTTCTTGTGTATGAGAGCGACATTCTCTGCGTAATTCTTATTTACTTCAGGAGAGGTTATGTTTTGTGTACAACCCCTACATAGATTGTCTCCAGCAAGCCACGTAAAGAAAGGGATCTTATTTTCATTACACCCCCAACATTTCATAGGATATATTCTATCAGAACAGGAACCAAAAATTGAGCGACGCGACTCGTGCAGGATAACCTAGCTCAAGCTGGCTGGGGAAACAAGGAGTCTTACGCTTGAAGCTTTTTTCTCTATTGAATACTCTAGTTCAACCCACTCCCTCGGACCTAACTAGGTTTCAGGATCGAATCAGGAGAGACGCAAACTGATAAGGTGTTTCAAGTCACGCCATTATAATTAAGGACAAGATTGTTGCCATAGCGTAAAAGGATCGCATCCACAGTGCCGCTCTATTCTTATGCGATTTAATAAGTGTAGAATGTAGATATGAATTTGTGTCGTGTTGCCCTTGGGACAAAAAATCAAACAAACGACACCATAATAAGAGAGGCGCTCGTAAATCGACTCTCAAAAGACTATCCGAATTATCGGGTGCTTCCAGAGCTGGGAATCTGGCATGGAGCCGTAAGAATTGACGTTGCCGTTGTAAACGGTGTCTTGCGCGGCTTTGAAATCAAAAGCGATCGCGACACACTCAGTAGACTCCCCGAGCAAATACACGCTTATAATGCGATCTTTGATCAAGTGACACTTATTGTGGGCACTAAACATTTCGTTGATGCATTTAAGATGATTCCTGAATGGTGGGGCATTGATACCGCACATATAGGAGAGGACGGTCAAGTCTTTTTTAACAAGATCAGAAAACCGAAAAATAACCCGGAACAGGATCATGTCTCGATCGCTCGAATGCTATGGAGAGGTGAAGCACTCGATAAACTAGAGAATCTCGGTAAAGCGGATGGGGTCCGCTCAAAACCGCGCGAATTAGTCTACGAACGACTTGCTGAATCAATGGAACTCAAACCACTTAAGAAACACGTGTGGAAGGTTCTGCAATCTTCTCGGCAAGATTGGAGGCCTGACGTGCAACCAGCGTGAGGTGGTGATTGATGCCAATGGTGAGCCATGTGGTTGGACTCCCCGGCTTTTCATTACCGGGAGCAGCAATTCTGGCGATCTCCCCATCACCAAAGCTATATTCTTTCTTCTTGTAAAAATCTCGTTTGATAAGTGTTTGAGCGTGTCCTATGTATTGTTCTCGTCCTGGACCTTTTTCTTTTGTTTTCCTATTAATAAGACCTGGAATCTTACCTCTAAAAATCCACCACTTATCATCAGCTGTGTATCGTATGCTGGCACTCCCAATGGCGGCGACATATTCGTAAAAAGGATGCTGGATCGTATAGTCAGAAAAAAACGGCATACGAATCAATCCGGCTTCTCGAACGGCTTTCCATAACTTCCAATCCAGTCGTTCAAGAGGATGTACCTCACCGGCTGTGAATGCACTTAAATCTTTCGGGAAAACACCACCAGACACGATAAATGAACGCCACTTTTTCAGGTCTGGAAGTTGTGTAAGCTGTCTTACTATTTCTGTTATATCAGTTTCCTTTTCAATGACGCGCAGATCGACAAGTAAGTCAGTGTTCTCAACATCCAATTTATTCGCCTTAACAAAATCGGTAATATGCGATGAGAACTTTGCTTCCTTGAGGTGAGATTTGTCGATACGAATACAGAGTCCATGTCCACTGGACTTTGCATAATTGACTGCCACCGTGCGGGTTTCCATGTCTGCGCTCGTACTAGTCACTGGAATAATGTAAGTAACTGGAACAGAGAATAAATCCAGTTCGCTCGATGAAGAGAGAATTTGTTCAAGCGAAGAAGCTCGGATATCTCCATCGAGGAGATGGACATCAATAAACGTTGGAGTTTTCCCGCAAGATTTCAGTAAGTCTTTCGTGACATTAGGTAGTATTTCTAGAAACTTGTCTCTAGGTGTTTTTGTCACTTTGCGGGTTTCTTTATCAATCGAAGGTCCAGGCATTATGAACTCAATCAATGGCGTCACATTTTCTCTATCATCTGGAAATAATCTTTCTAATGCCGCCATTTCAGCAGGTCTCCAGCGCAATATAGGGACGTATGGTTTGACTACTTTAGTCATATTTTTTCTTCAAACTCTTCCATAAAGTACTGTCTGACACTCAGACTTTTATCGTTTACTATTTTGTTCAGGTAATAGAAGTTTTTATGTTTAAAACGGATCATGCCAGCAATGATGGCGATTTGTACACCCAGTTCATTCGCTAAGTCTTCGGTAGAAAACTGATTCGGGGTTGTCTTTGCTGCGCTTGTTTCCCACTTACTCTTTGGAAGGATAGACTCTTCGGCGAGGGTATCTGCTTCCTTTTCTTTGGAGTCGATTTCTACACCATCCTTGTCTTGAAGTGCCTCGTCGTAGAAGGATTCGATGTCGTTATCTTGGTGTAATGCGACGTGTCCAAGTTCGTGCATCAGGGTAAACCAGAAATTATCAGGACGATCGTGACGAATAGTCAGTCCGATAACTGGATTCTCTTTTTCGGCAAAGAAAGTTGCTCCATCTAGATGAGTCTTAGGAAGATGTGGCTCAATGATTAGTTTGATGCCATGTTTCTTGAGATGATCTCGAGCGAGAAGTGGGCCTTTATCTTTTGCACTCAATTGCATTAATGCACTCATGAAAGATAAATTGACTGTTCCTTTTTTATACTTAGTGACAACTTTCATTTTTGCGGCTTTTTGAAGCACGCGAACTCCCCAAGCAAGTAAGGCACTATTATCAGTGCGGGGAGCAGAACGGAAACTAGTCTTTCGATAAAGAACGGTGGGTTGTAAATGACCAAACATCGCAAAAAATCCGCTAACCAATTCTGATTTGTCATGCTCCTTGAGAGTCTTTTTGCCAAAATAACCACGTCGCTCCATTGTGCGTACAAGCGCTGTGTCCCAGTTTTGGGATTCAAAATTACGTGAAGGTTTTTGTATGAGAACTTTTGCCGGAATACCAAGACCTGTAGAAAGTGCTCTAACCATATCCAACGTGAGTTGCCGTTTCCCTGAAAGAATTTCTGACACTCGTGCAGCAGTGCCTATGTAAGGCACGAGGTCTGCAGGCTTAAGGTCAGCTTGCTCCATGCGGAATCTGATTGCTTCAATAGGATCAGGAAGATGTTCAGGAAAATTCTTTGATTCGTAGTCTTTAACTAGCGCAGTGAGAAGCGTAAGGCGGTCTGCATCCACGGATCCAACCTCTGGATCACGATCAACAAGCCCTTCAATGAGTAGTAGGGCTCGATTACAATCTTCTTTCGTTTTTATGATTTTGATGTCATTCATACACTATTCAATGTTCCACTTTTCGTATTCTTTATGGGTTCCGATGGCTTTTACAATTACGATACCGGTGTTGTATGCGACCTTCACCCATAACCGATATTTATTCCAGCACAGATCGAATATGGCCTGCCGTTTACCGGGGAGACTGACCTTCTGATATGACCTCTTGATCTCGTGAGGAGTCTTCCATTCGGCACTCTCCACTTCGGCTTCCCACGCTTCGACCTGGGAACGCGCATCGGGATGCTCATTTTTGAAGGTAATTAAGATTTCTTTTCCAACTAATTGCATAATGCTGGGTTATCTTCAGTACCTTCATGTTGACTCCCGTGGTGGGAACTGTATCATGTGTACCATGTGGCAGTCAAGGGTGGGGGCCCCTACCCAACGGTCGACACCACCATTATCAACGAAATCTAAAATATGCATATGCCAAGACGCATATATCACGTAACACCAAACGGCGACGATTGGAAGGTGAAGGAACGGGGCGCAGACCGCGCTGTGAAAATTCTTGAAGACAAATCAGATGCTGTGCAGCTTGCAAAAGGACTCGCGCAATCTGCAGGCCTCGGACAAGTCATAATCCACAAGAGTGACGGAACGATCCAAACTGAACACACCTATGGCAAGGATCCAGAGAAATACCCCGGTTAACTCGAGATTAAAGTGCAAACAAAAAGCCACCCATTGGGTGGCTTTTTGTTTGAATACTGCTCTCAGCAGGTATGCCTTTTCAGAATAGTGCTTGGATAGGCTCTCTGGACATTGAACCTATCTCAAGCTGGCTGGGGAACAGGGATTCGGTCACAAGTAAATTTCTTGACTGAAATTTCTTGCGAAGCCTCTCGGCACGATTTTCTAATCGCCCAACTCTAATTTTTACCCCAATTAGCTTCTTGTGTTGCTATACGCAACATCCGCGAAGTGAATTCGAGCTTTTTTGTAATGGATCGCTTCGCTCGCAAAAAACTCTAATTCAAGGCTTCAAAGGCCTCTGTCCTACTGTCTAGCGAGCGAGGGGAATGAAAAAGTGTTCATTCGTGTGCACTGCTGGGGAACAGGGATTCGGTCACCCGTCACTAAGTATTTTACTCCTCAAATTCGTAAAATACTAAGTGCGCTCGACCCCGACTCGGCAACACATGAAACATGTGGCTTCGCGCCTCCGTCTTTCGAATCCCTGTCCACAGAGAGAAAATAAAAATCCCGATGTTTTCACATCGGGATTCAACTTTCTCTAGCTGGGGAACAGGGATTCGAACCCCAATTAAAGGCTTCAAAGGCCTCTGTCCTACCATTAGACGATTCCCCAATACCTAACTTCTAGGTTACAGGTGATAGCTTATAGGTTTTAGCTTTAAACTTCAACCTCTTTAACAAAAAACACCCTGCGGGAAGCGGGGTGTTTTTTAAAAGAAAGACTAGTTTGCTTTTGCGCTTGCCTCCACTTGCGCTGAAGCAGTAGCTTCGGCATTCAAGGACGCAATGATGGCATTTACTATTTGTGCTCGGGTTTCGTTTGAAACTTGAGCGCCAGCATTTGCTTTAATTTCAGCATTCGCTTGGAAGCTCCACCATGGCAACTTCACTGTTACCGTTACATTGCCATCAGCGTCACTCTTCACCTTCGTATGAGATGTAACCTTCATTGGAATAAATCCCAAAAATCGTGCCTGATGCTGGTACGCTACCTCAACACTGCCGTCTCCATTAACTTCAACGGCTTCAACATTTTCATTCTTTGCTTCTACATCATCTGCAAATAATTTGAACTCTGCGCTAGCATCATCCTCAACTGACAATTCCTTAGTGTCGTCAGAAATTTCAACTTTTGTATCACCCTTAACGTCGTCGTTAATATCATCAGAACCCTTAAGATCTACGTCGGCACCTACTGAAATATCAGAACCCGATGTAACCATAACCTCTGTGTTTCCGTATAAAGAAGCGGCACCTACAGAAAGAGGGAGTACGAGAAGCGCAATTGGCAATAATTTTATAGCTGTTTTCATACGATTTAGCGAAATCGTGTCGCATGTCGTCGATTGAAATGCGACCCTCTCCGCATTAGTTACTTAAAAGACTTTCTAAATGCCCCATATATAATAGAGCACTTCACAATAAGACGGCTATAGTAATGAACACTTACAGTGACTCCCGGATGAAATTCCCAGTTTTAATTTTGTTTTCCTGAAACCTGGAACCTGGAACCTGACACCTAGCTTTGAGCCAATTCCATTATTGCAAGCTCTAACGGCAACTGCGGAACGGGAGAGCGAGGGATTTCTATTGAGGCGAGGATGAATTTTCGGAGGGTTTCTGAATTTATTTTTGATTTTGCGTCTTTAGCAAGTGCCTCAAGAAATGCACGGTCAGTGTCGGCCAAATCGGCCGCAAGCTCTTTCCCAAATTCAGGTGAGTAGCGAAGCATAAGAAGAATGCGCAAACGTTGAAGAAGGAGCATGGCAAATACATTCATGTCAGCATTCGCCTTCGTTGCCTCCCCTACTGCCTGAAGTGCTCCATCGGCCTTCCCTTCACTTAAATCCGTAATGACTTTTTCCACGAGCTCAAGGCGAGGCGCCCCCGTAACGAGCACTGCTTCTTCGACACTTACTTTTTTGTCAGATGAAGATGCGATGATTTTCTGCAAGGTGCCGTGCGCATCACGGAATGATCCGTCTGCAAGAAGTGAAATTAATTCTGCCGCTGCGGGCTCGAGCGTGAAGCCTTCTGCTTTAGCTACTCTCGTTACCATTTCCACCAATACTTTCTGGCTGGGTTTTTTGAATGTAAATACTTGGCAACGGGACTGAATAGTTTCAGGAACTTTTTCTAATTCCGTTGTCGCAAGAATAAACACCACATGTGAAGGAGGCTCTTCAAGAATTTTCAAAAACGCATTGAAAGCACCTTTTGAAAGCATGTGCACTTCATCGATGATGTACACCTTCCGAGGAGACTCAAACGGCATTACAAACGCCTCTTCACGAAGTTGGCGAATGTTATCAACGCCAGTGTTCGACGCTGCATCCATTTCATAAATGTCCCGCTCGTTTGCGCCAAGCTCACGTGCAAGGATGCGGGCAACAGACGTTTTACCTGTTCCTCGAGAGCCTATAAACAGATACGCATGGGCTGGATGCTTTTCTTTGAGTGCTCCCTCAAGCACTTTAACCACATGATCTTGCCCCAACACATCCTTAAAGACCTGGGGACGGTATTTTCTGTACAAAGAAAGATCTGAAGTGGACATTACTTTCTAGTATAACAAAAAACCTTACGATACGGCCTGTATAAAAAACAACAATCTAGTGGGTGAGTGCTTCCTTGTCTTCCTTCGCCAATCTCTCCGCCAAAGGCCAATTTGCCACATTCGCTCCGCCACCGAGCACAGTTACTCGTCTTGTATCCCCGTCGCTTCCAAGTGTAAATAGGTGCCAAATACCATCTACCAATACTTGATAGGCAGTACCTGTTCGAGTTGCTTCTTTACGGATAACGCGAGACTCCATTCCATTTCTCATATTTTGAGTCTAAATCTCCACTAACCCAAAGTCAAACCCACGCATATACCCCTTATTCGTGCGAATAAGGGGTATATATTCAAAAAAGGTTTTCCGTGAGTTATTGCGACTTAACTATTTTCTTGGCGACCGCGCCAACAAAAAGCCGATACGCTGGCCGATCTTCTTTCTTGTAGGTAATGAGTGCACCAAGAACTCTTTCACAGTGTTCACAAACTAACTGCTTCGCGGTTCGAGTAGGTTCTGGAATCATCCTATCGGTATATAGACGTTTCAAAATTCCCGGCCCGTCTTTTTGGTACAAACACAACACACCCTTACAGTGCTCACATGAAAGCTCTAAAAGTCGCGAGTAACCACCCCTCGCGCGCAGGAAGGCATCTTTTTTGAACACAACTGCTTTTTTAACACTTTTAGGTTTCATAACTTATACTTAAAATACCATGCACACACTACCCTTCCGACTCCTTCGTTAGGTTTTTATATAACCTTATATCCCTTATTCGTGCGAATAAGGGATATAAGGAAAAAACAAACAAGGTGGCGATAAACATTGTAAGCGTGGTGGTAGAATATGCTCAAAGACTATGGACTCAATAACCATCCGCAAACCTGACGATTGGCATGTGCATCTTAGAGACGGTGCAATGCTTGAAGCAGTTTTGCCATTCACTGCACGGGCTTTTGGACGAGCGATTGTGATGCCCAACCTCTCACCAAACCCCGTCACCACCACTCTCGAACTACAAGCGTACAGAGAACGAATAACTGAAGCACTCAAAGCGTATCCAACATTCACGCCCTTGATGACCTACTACCTCACTGATAACTCTTCGGCTAAAGAAATTGCGGACGGCTTCACAAATGGCATCGCTTCCGCAGTAAAAGCCTATCCCGCTGGTGCAACTACAAATTCAGCACAAGGCGTTACTGATATTAGAAAGGTATATGAAGTTCTTGAGGCAATGCAAAAAGTTGGCATGCCTATACTTATGCACGGAGAAGCACTGAAAGATGAGAGTGGAAATACCATTGACCCATTTGATCGTGAAAAAGTATTTCTTGATACCACCCTCCCCGCACTCCTCAAAAATTTCCCTGAGTTAAAAATAGTCTTAGAGCACGCAACAACGAAAGACGCCGTGGACTTTGTACGAAACGAAAATAGCAATCGCCTTGGCTCAACAGTGACTCTCCATCACCTCATGGAAAATCGAGAGGATGTAGAGCATAGCGAGGAACCTGCGTACCTTCACTGTATGCCAGTCATAAAAAATGAAGAAAACCAAAAAGCCCTCCGCGAAGCAGTAACATCGGGTGACTCGCATTTTTTCCTTGGTACCGACTCAGCGCCACATCTAGTGTCCGCCAAAGAAAAAACTCCACCCGCAGCAGGTATCTTTACCGTTCCTTCAGCAATTGAACTCTACACACAAGTGTTTGAAGATATGGGAAAACTTGAAAACCTAGAAACATTTACGTCTTTAAACGGAGCCAAGTTTTATGGCCTTCCACCAAACGAAGAAACAACCACTCTTACCAAAAACCCTTGGACTATTGACTCATTGGTTCAAATTTCAAATGGCGAAACCATTCGTCCATTTGGCTATAACGAAGATCCTGCTAAACGCCTCCAAATTCAGTGGAAGATTTCCTGAGTTTAGCCAAGTAACAGTTTCAAAAGTGCCATGCGCACAAGAACGCCATATTCTGCTTGCTTGAAGTAGACTGCGTGCGGTGAATCATCAACTTCAGGAGTAATTTCGCCCGCTCGTGGAAGTGGATGAATGAGTATAGAGCCTTCTTTCATCTGGTCAACCAATGCGCGGTCAATGACATACTTGCCACGAAGCTTTTCATACTGATCGTGATCAGGAATCCATTCTTCCGCAATACGCGTTTGATACACCACATCGGCTTCGCGCATTGCTCCTACTAAATCATCTGTTTCGGTAAACTGAACTCCTCTCTCTTTCAAATACTCTTTCACATCGTCTTTCATAGCAAGCTCCGGGCCAGACACGAATGTCATTTTTACATTGTTGTATTTACCAAGAAGATACGCGAGAGAACGAGCGGCACGATAGTACGCAAGGTTTCCAACGAATGCAATGTGAAAATCATCAGTGCGACCTATCTCACGAAAAATAGTATACAAATCAAGAAACGCCTGCGTTGGATGCTGACCAATGCCGTCTCCACCATTAATGACAGAGACTTCCGAAACAGCAGCAGCCCTCGCGAGCATCCCTACTTCTGGGTGACGAAGAACAATGACATCCGCGTAATTGTCTACGATGCGGATAGTGTCTTCTATGGTCTCTCCTTTCGTTGAGGAGGATGACTCACTCGCATTCTCCATTGAGATGACATGCCCCCCGAGCCTGTACATGGCTGACTCAAAACTCAAGCGGGTGCGCGTGGATGGTGCAAAAAACAACGACGCCATAATCTTTCCATCAAGATCCTTTGTGCGCTTCCCTTCAAGAGAAGTCGCAACCTGAAAAAGACTATTCAAGGCTTCGCGGTCAAACTGCTGAGTCTCGAGTATGTGTTGCATTAGAAGAGATTATACCTCCATATTTTCAATTCAGCACACTACCAGCCATACGCACCTAACCATTCAAATTTTCTATATGTATATATACCCCTTATTCGTGCGAATAAGGGGTATATATGAAATAATTACAGGAGGAATAAAGATTTAGAAAAAACTAGAGCCGAGAAATAACTGTTCGGACAATAGGATCTACTGGTTGTGCGAGCGAGTAATTAGCAAGAACGCCAACCTGCTCTCGCTCCACAATTTCTCCTCCTCTCAAGATTGCCAAATGCCGTGAAGTAGACTTGAAAGAAAGCTTAATTATTCCCGCAACATCTCCCACTGTCCCTGATTTCTTAACTAAAAGATACTTCAGTATCGCTAATCGACGATGGTTCGCTAGCGCTTTCAATATTTTCTCTAGTTTCTTTCCATCAGTCATCCTACATACCAGTATATCCCTTATTCGTGCGAATAAGCCTATGGTACGGACATTAAAGAGTGGAATGTATTGCTGGGATGCATCATTACTCTTACTGAGAAAGCCCTTCGATCTCCTTAATTTCTTTTGCTAAATTTGTATTCCACATAGCGCCTGTTGCACTCATAACAATGTCAGCACCAGCGCGGAGATACTCAGCATAGTCAGCGGGAGTAATCACGCCACCAACACCACAAATTTTAAATGTGAGTCCACCAGCATCACGCGCACTTTTCAGACGCTGTACCATTTCGAGCCCTGCCCACTTTATGGATGCACCACACACACCTGAGCGTGAACGATTTGGCCCTGGGAGCGCTTGCTCTCCTTTCTCATCCACAATAGTTGCCTGCACTGTGTTGATAGCGGAAACACCGTTTGCATATTTTTCAGCAATTTGAGCTAAGCGCACAACATCCTCATTGTTTTTGTAATACCCAACCTTGAGCATCAAAGGAGTTGAGCCAATAACTGCACGAAGTCCTTCACATACTTTTTCCGTAACATCCAAGTTGTAGCAAACCAGACCCTCATTGCCGATGTTAGGGCACGACAAATTTACCTCTAAAACCTTTGCGCCTGTTTTTGCTGCAAGAGATCCTGCAAGAATGTAATCATCGATAAACTCATTCTGAGTCTGCTCTGCTTTCACGGTACCCATGAAGCTCAACACCGCGAGCTGGCCTTTTTTCTCGTAGACAATAGCTGTCTTAAAATCATCCTGCCAAACTTGTGTTTCTTTCGACGGCACACCAAATGAGTTGGTGATAGAAATAGGTTCGGTGTAGTTAACATCCGCCACCAAGGCTTCTGCTTGGGCACGCTCTAGTGTGAGGCGCTCCCCTGGATGCACAGCGAGCACATTAGGAAATGGGTGGCAGGGATAGGCACCGCTTCGTATTGTTTTGTAGACCGCAATATCAAAACCAGTATCAAACGCACCCTTCATGAAAGCACTATTTAAAAGTGGGCCCGCAGGAATACCAAAGGGCGTGTACACCTTATGCCCAAAAACATCATGCATCGGCTCGCCCTTTTCTTCATAGACTGGCGCATTTTTAAATCCACCAAACGGACCATCCGTATAGTTTTCATCGTATGACTTCGTAGGATCATAAAAGGGCGTAGTGGTCATATTACTCCGAGTGTTCTTTAAGATATTTTGCACCGTGACCAAGCTCAATGTTAATGGGGATTTTTTTCAACGATTCAGGAACCTCGTTTTCCGCATAAGCATCAAGTGGCATAAGTGACAGCGAGTGGAATGGAACACCAAGCAATTCTTGAATTAGTGTGTCGGTTGAATTTCTATTTATAAGAGCAACGGCTCCCACAACTTCACCCCCAACCATCTGTACTGCCTGAACAACCTCGTTAATTGATTTGCCAGTGTTAACAACATCCTCAATTACCACAACCCTCTTACCTTTAACCACCGCATCATATCCGCGCTTTGTAATGGATTGGACTCCGTCAATTGATTCTGTGTAGGCACTGAGCACCTCTCTTCCTAACAGTGCACTCATATGAAATGCCATCCACTGCGAGAGCGCTATGCCACCAGTTGCAGGAGCGACGATGACATCCGGATTCCAACCAACAACCTTTTTTGCAAGCACCTCACAAAGTCGTGAAGTCAGAGCAACGTGTATGAGAATTTTATTTTTATTTATATACACCGACAAATGTTTTCCTGATGTACCAATAAAATGGCCTTCGGTTATAGCTCCAGCTTCTTTTAGTATGTGAGTGATGTCATCCATATCCCTATCATTTAAGCATCTTTCTTATATGCATCCCATGATTTTGACTCTAAGCCTTTCTTTCCTACCTCTGAGAGAGCCATGGCGAACGCCTCTGCAAGCTGACGGTTAGTGATGAGAGGAATATTGAGATCAACTGCCTTGCGACGAATAATAAAACCATCTGATGGACCGCCGTTACCATTACCCTCTCTCACGAGCCCTCGATTTGCGAGGTTGATGATCAGCTCAAGCTTCCCTGAATCAAGGAGCGTTCCGACATTTTCTTTCTTTCCAGTTTTTATTTTATGCACAAGCTGTGCCGGGATGCCATGAGTTTTCAAAAATTCTGCGGTGTGTTCAGTGGCAAAAAAGTTAAACCCTAACACTTTAAGTTTTTCTATCGCGGGAAGAAGTTTTACTTTGTTCTCTTCGCCACCTAAAGAAAGGAGAATATTTTTTGTAGGAATTCGAAAACCTGCGGCCATCATGGACTTCAAGAGAGCCTCAGGATATGAATCACCAAACGCAGCCACTTCACCTGTTGATGCCATCTCGACATACCCAAGCGGGTCAGCACCCTTAATGCGACTATATGAAAACTGCGGTGATTTTACTGCAACATAATCAAGCTCAAGTGTTTGGTAGTGTCCACTAATGTCTTTGCCTAGCATTGCCTTTGTGGCGAGTTCAATGAAGTTGTAACCAGTGACTTTTGAGACGAATGGGAAACTACGCGATGCACGCACATTTGTTTCAATAACCTGTAGTTTATTTTCTTTCGCCAAAAACTGAATATTGAATGGGCCCGTAATTTTTAACTCTTTAACTACTTTTTTTGCAATGCGCTTCGCTCGACGAATCGTTTCAAGGTAAGTACGTTGCGGAGGCAAAACCACGGTTGCATCTCCCGAGTGAGTGCCTGCGTTCTCAACATGCTCAGTTATGGCGTAGATTTCCAGCTTTCCTTTTGAAGCGACCCCGTCTATTTCAATTTCTCGTGCATTCTCAATAAATTTTGAAATAACAATCGGGTGTTCAGAAGACACATCGACTGCACGCTCCAAAAATCGCATGAGCGATGCTTCGTCAGACGCAATTGCCATGGCGGAGCCTGAGAGCACATACGAGGGGCGTACAAGCACAGGATAGCCAAGTTTGAGAGCTGCCTCACCCGCTGCTTTTCTTGTCGTGAGTTCTGCCCATCCCGGTTGATCAATATTGAGCTTATCTAACAGCTTTGAGAAAGTATGACGGTCTTCTGCACGGTCAATATTTTCAGGAGTAGTTCCTAAAATTTTTACACCGCTTTTATGAAGCGGAAGCGCAAGATTGTTTGATACTTGCCCACCCGTTGAAATCACCACCCCTTTAATTTTTTCAAACTGCACAATGTCGAGTACACGCTCTAAAGAAAGCTCTTCAAAGTACAATCGGTCCGACATGTCGTAATCAGTCGACACTGTTTCGGGATTGTAGTTAATCATCACGGTCTCCCTGCCTTCAGCTTTGAGTGTTTTTAGCACTTGTACACTCGACCAATCAAACTCAACCGATGAACCAATTGAGTACGGCCCACTCCCAAGAACTGCAATTCCTTTTTTGCCCGGAGTGACATCGTGTTCAGTACCGTGGTAGGTCACATACAGGTAATTTGTTTTTGCAGGAAACTCGCCTGCCAGTGTATCTATTTGCTTCACCACTGGAGTGACATTCTTTTTTTCACGAAGTGCGCGCACCACCATTTCAGTTTTTCCTGTAATAACCGCTACTTGTTTATCTGAAAATCCTGCCTGCTTTACTTGACGCAAAAATTCAGCGGTGAGTGTTTCTTTCTTTAAACGTTTTTCAAGATCAATAATGTTTTTCATCTTGTCTAAAAACCAATGAGTGATTCCTGAGAGTTTGTGAATCTCTTCAACCGAAACACCTCTTCGTAATGCCTCTGCCACCGCAAAGACACGCCGTGTTGTTGGATTTTTAATTTCGGCTAGATAGTCCTTAATTTGAAATACTTCACCTTTATTTAGAGTAAGGCCATCCGCTCCAATCATGAGCATACGAATTGCTTTTTGAAGCACTTCTTCAAAAGAACGACCAATTGCCATGACTTCTCCGACTGACTTCATTTCCGTTCCGATAGAGCTGACGGCACCATCAAACTTATTCAAATCCCATCGTGGCATCTTGAGCACTAAGTAATCGAGCGCAGGCTCAAAACACGCACTAGTTTTTTGCGTCACAGCATTTTTAAGTGTGAGGAGAGAATGCCCGAGAGAAAGCTTTGCGGCAATAAACGCTAGAGGATAGCCTGTTGCTTTTGAAGCGAGTGCAGACGAGCGAGAGAGGCGTGCGTTCACTTCAATCACACGGTACTCACCAGTAACTGGGTGGAGTGCGTATTGAATATTACACTCACCCACCACACCAAGGTGTCGAATAGTTTTAATCGCCACCTCACGCAAGCGATGATATTCCTCATTAGTTAATGTCTGGGATGGCGCCACCACAATAGACTCGCCTGTGTGAACGCCCATCGGGTCGAAGTTCTCCATGTTGCATACAACAATGCAGTTGTCGTAGGCATCGCGCACCACTTCGTACTCAACCTCTTTCCATCCTGCGAGATACTCTTCAATCAAAACTTGAGGGCTTCGATGAAATGCTTCAGCGAGTCGAATCTTGAGTTCCGACTCTGTTCGCACTAATCCAGACCCTTCACCGCCCAAGGCGAAACCCATGCGAATCATCACTGGGTATTTCAACTTTGCGGCACCTTTCACAGCATCTTTAATATTTTCTGCAGCAAAACTTCGAGCCGTCACCACACCAATTTCTGAGAGTCGTTTAATGAAGAGTTCTCTGTCTTCCGTATCGCGAATAACTGACACCGGTGTACCCAAAACTTCAACGCCATATTTCTTAAGAATTCCATTTGCTTCAAGCAGAAGACCTAAGTTGAGTGCAGTCTGTCCACCAAAACCAAGAAGTATTGCATCAGGGCGTTCTTTTTCTATTACTTCTTTTGCAAAGTGCTCTGTTAGTGGCAAAAAATATACTGAGTCGGCAAGACCTTTATCTGTTTGCACTGTTGCAATGTTTGGGTTCATTAAAACAGTTCGAATCCCTTCTTCCTTAAGTGCCTTGATTGCTTGGGAACCTGAATAATCAAACTCACCTGCTTGCCCAATGCGCAGGCCTCCAGAGCCAAGTATTAAAACTTTTTTTGGGTTTTTAGGCATGATTCTTTTTATAGAGAGCAACAGAGGCTAAAAACTCATCAAAAACCCATGCGGTGTCGGTAGGTCCAGGGGATGCTTCGGGGTGAAACTGCACTGCAGACCAAGGCTTAGAGCCATGTTTAATACCTTCAACAGAGCCGTCGTTCGCATTTTCAAACCACACTTTCCATTCTTTGGGTAATGTTTTTCGGTTGATCGCAAACCCATGGTTTTGCGAGGTGATGTAGCAACGAGTACCGACACTCACATCAGTACATGGTTGGTTTTGAGAGCGGTGTCCGTATTTTAGTTTGTAGGTTGATGCACCTGCGGCAAGAGCCATGAGTTGAGTACCAAGACATATGCCAAGAATGGGAATATCTTTTTTGAATGCATTTTTTATATTTTGAATTGTGGCATCACACATTGTTGGATCCCCCGGACCATTTGAAAGAAAGAGTCCGTCATACTCCTCTTTCGTAAAGTCATAATCCCAAGGAACACGAAGCACACTGACGCCTGGGCGCACCAGCGAA
This sequence comes from Parcubacteria group bacterium Greene0714_7, assembly GCA_007378985.1. GTDB lineage: Bacteria > Patescibacteriota > Minisyncoccia > Phycocordibacterales > Phycocordibacteraceae > Phycocordibacter. The sequence continues at coordinate 125,681 of VMHB01000001.1, read as the reverse complement.
CGGACAATATTTTCCTTCATTCCACAATCAACTGCGATAATTTTTATTGGACCCTCTCCATATTCACGCTTTTCTTTAATACTTACTTCCGCAACAAGATTTCGCTTGTTTGGATCCTCGAGAGCAATAGTGTTTCCTTTTACAGCAAGTCCACCAAGCATGACACCTTTTTCACGAAGCTTCTTCGTGAGTGCTCGTGTATCAACACCCGAGATTGCAGGAATGCCAGATTTTTTAAGCCATGAAGCAAGCGACTGCTTTGCAGATGCACTTGAGTATGTCTCACTGTATTCACTCACGACAAGTCCTGAAATGTGGATGCCAGTTGATTCAAAAAATTCGGGATCGGGAACACCATAATTGCCTACGAGTGGATAGGTCAAAACTAAAATTTGTCCTTGATATGAAGGGTCAGTGAGTGTTTCAACATAGCCAACCATTCCTGTATTGAAAACAACTTCACCGGTTGCAGAAACATCTGCACCAAAACTCTTCCCTTCTATAACTGTTTTGTCTGCGAGGATAAGTTTCATATATAGAAAAAATCCTCCAATGAATGGAGGATTTTTGAGGAAATTATTTCCCTTTTTTTGAGAGAATGAAGCTTGAAGCGGTTCTGCATACTCAAATTAAAAGTAGTCTACATGGCTAACCGACTGAAGTAAAGAACCTGTCCACAGCATCCGCTACTTCTGTAGCATTTTCTGCCCTCATAAGTTCCCCTCGAAGCTCTGCGGCACCATCAAAACCCGACACGTACGCTTTGTAATGCTTCTTCATAATCGCAAAACTTTTGTGTGGCAAAAGCTCCTCATAGAGTTTCGTATGCTCCACCATCACCCTCAGTTGCTCTTGAACACCAATGTTGGGTTTCGTAAACCCAACATTGGCGAAGAGCCATGGGTTGCCGAAAATGGCACGGCCCAGCATAGCGCCGTCAGCCCCAGATTCGTCTATTTTTTTCCGAGCATCTTCGACATCAATAATGTCTCCATTACCTAAGATAAGGGCGTCAGGATTCTCCCGATTACAAATACTCACCGCATGAGCAACTTCTTCCCATCTGGCAGGTACACTCGACATTTCTTTCCGTGTGCGTGCATGAATAGTAATTGCGGAAGCATCAGTCTCAAGTATGTATGGCAACCACTCATCAAGTTCGTTTTTGTTGTAACCGATTCTTGTCTTTACTGAAACAGGCAGTCCTCCACCACCTCTAATCGCTGCCTCGATAACGGCCTTTGCGCGCATTGGATCTCTCATCATCGCGGCACCCGCTTTTTGCTTTTCAATTGATTTGTCAGGACACCCCATGTTGATGTCGATACCATCAAAACCAAGCTCTCTGGCAAGCTCTGCGGTTTTTTCCATGTGGTCAGGATTTCCTGTAAAAAACTGTGCAACTATTGGACGCTCTTCTTCAGAATACATTAAATCCGCAAGCAATTTTTTCTTTCCTTCTTCGGGCGCACGCACCAAGCCGTCTGCCGAAACGAATTCCGTCCACATCACGTCTGGTTTGCCATACTTTGCAATTACTCGACGGAATGCTCCATCAGTAACATCCGCCATTGGCGCAAGTACTAAAAACGGCTTCGATAATCTGTCCCAAAATCCCCTATTCATAGGGCGAGCCTACCACGAAACTCAACTTACATGCGACTTGTTCCTATGATCCCTTCGGATCCGATGAAGCATCGCCTAAACCCTAACCCCTATTCCCCTTTAAACTTTATGTACACCTTGTCACCGAAACGGAAATCGGCATATTCAAAATCCTTGTTCTTTTTAAAACTCTGAGATGCAAAAACCGAGGCAATGTTTTCAAGAGTTGCTTGCTGGTTTACTGTGCGAACAAACTTCAATACCTCACCGTCTTGGAACGCAAGCTCAACATCATTCGAAGCACCATCAACAGTAACAGTTTTCGGGGTGCGATGTATAGATGAAGCAATACCAGCAACTAAGGTATTGAGAGAGGCAAATCCTCCATTCAAATAAGTGCTACCAATGGGCACGCCCGAGAGTGCGCCGTAAAAACGAACCATAGGTGTGGCGTCTGTTGCGGTGGCAAAAATAAAACCATTCTTATCAATGCTGTAACAGGTCTCAGATTCAGTGACGCCATCGCACCACAGGGCGGTAGCTACCCTCTCTTCTGTAGTGACGGTAAGCGCACTCCAACCATTTCGAGAAATGGAAACTTTTGCAAGTGGAGGGAACGCAAGAGCTAGAGCATTCTCTATATTTCTTTTTGGAAACAGCAAAGAGTTTCTATGTGGAATCCAATAGGCATATGAACCATCCAATTTTTCTTCAACAAGTTTTTTGACTTCATCAGCTGAAACTATTGAGGTTCCCTTCACTTCAATTGAAGCGATTGTGGTTGTGGGAATACGCGCAAGAAACCATACTGCAATAAACGACAGAGCCACAACCGCACTGCCAGCAGCAACCTTCACCCAGACTAATCGGCGACGCCTCTCTCGAAGACTCAGTTTTGGCTGTTGCGGGTTTGACATAGAGACCTTAAGTCTTCAGTATATCCTTCCCCACGTATTGCTGAAGAACTTTTGGAACACGAACTGTGCCATTTGATTCCTGATAGTTTTCAAGAATAGCGGCGAGAGTGCGCCCCATTGCTACGAGTGTTGCATCATTCATATGTACAAATTCCATAGCACCGTCAGCGCGCTTTGTTCTAGTATTTAAGCGACGAGCTTGAAAACCGCCCATGTAGTCTGAGGTATGGGTTTCGCGGTATGCGCCCTGCCCTGGCATCCACGTGTTCATATCAAACTGCCTTTGATCGGGAAAGCCCATATCTGCGGTGCAAATTGAAATTACCTGATATGGCAAACCGAGAAGTTGTAAAAAATGTTCCTGAAGTGCCACCATAAAATCCTGCTCTTGGTACCCTTCTTCTGGCTTCGTGAATGTTTCCATTTCCACTTTATCGAAGTGATGCATGCGAATGAGCCCACGAGTATCTTTGCCATAAGAACCGGCCTCTCTGCGGAATGACGGCGAATACCCCACATAACGAATAGGCAACATTTCTTCAGGAATAACCTCGTCCATATGGATAGGCCCCAGAGTATGCTCTGCGCTACCAATCAAGACCTCATCGTCTTTCTCAAAGTAGTACCGCTCATCTATAGGGTCGAGGCGCGCCATTCTGTTCATCACGGCTGAGCGCACCATATAAGGAGGAATAACAGGAATGAAAGGCTTTGAAGAGACCTTTAAACCAGCACGCTCAATGACCCCTTTCAAAATATCTTCATCGGTAAGAACCTTCATTGCAAGATTAAGAAGTCCGAATTGCATGAGCGCAAGATCCCCCATGAGGTAAGCAAAACGAGCACCAGAAACCACCCCTGCCTTTTCAGAATTTATGATGCCTAAATCACTCCCTATTTCAAAGTGTTGTCGTGGAGAAAAAGGACCGAAGCTTCGCTTTTCACCAACTTCACGGAGCACCACATTTTCATCCTCACTTGCACCAATAGGTGTATCGGGTGAAGGAATGTTGGGGATCTTCAAAAGAAGTGCGACCAAGTCTTTCTCTAATGCTCCATGGCGGGCTTCAAGTGCTTGGAGCTCTTCTTTAAGGAGTTTGCCTGTCTCAATATCTCGTGTAGAAGCTGCTTCATTTCTTTTGCGATTCACCTCTTCGATTCTTTGCTTCACGCTCTTACGCTCTTCGTGCAACTTCAACACCTCGTCAATATCAACAGGCTTCCCTTTTTTATTCACAATCGCTGAACGAACTATATCGGGATTATCTTGAATGAATTTGATGTCCAACATGGGAATAAGGGTTAGGGTTTAGGGGATAGCGTTTAGAGAGGAGAACAAATCCAAAACACACACCTCTGAGTTAAAATAGTAACACGATGGTTGAAATCAAAAAACTCAAACCACAAAACTTCCCAGCACTTCTTTCTGAAATCAATGATCCGCCTGAAACACTCTATTTACGAGGAGTATTGCCACCACCCGAAACAAAACTTCTTGCAGTTGTAGGATCAAGGCGTATGAGTAGGTATGGGCAAGACGCTTGTGAGTATTTAATCCAAGGCCTTGCTGGATACCCTATTTCTATAGTTTCAGGACTTGCCCTTGGCATTGATGGCGTCGCCCACAAAGCGGCACTCACCGTAGGACTACACACTATTGCCGTTCCTGGTTCTGGACTCTCTGAAGAGGCGCTCTATCCGCGAGCACATCTTACGCTTTCAAGAGATATCATCAATGCGGGTGGAGCGCTTCTCTCTGAAATGGAGCCCGAAGAGAGGGCGACACCCTACACGTTCCCTAAACGCAATCGCATCATGGCAGGCATGAGCCATGCCACTCTTATAATAGAAGCCGGCTTAAAATCAGGAACGCTCATAACCGCGAGGCTAGCTACTGAATATAACCGCGAACTCCTCATCGTTCCTCATTCTATTTTTTCCGAAGGAGGCGCAGGCGGGCACCTCTTCATGGGACTCGGGGCAAGACCCGTGCGAAACGCAGACGACATTCTTGATGTCTTTGATATGAAAAAAGAAGAGATTAAAAAGAATAGTGAACTCACTCCCGAGGAAGAGTCCGTGATTGAAATTCTTTCTGTTCCCATGCCTCGAGATGAATTAATTCGTGCATTAGGAATAACAACAGGAAGTGCAAATGTTCTTCTTACACAAATGGAAATTCGTGGAATTATTATAGAATTCATGGGAGAAATTAGAAAAAATATTTGAGCGTGTAGTTGACACGATTCAATTCATGCCGTACTAGTGTCTCGTAATGGCAACAAAAAGTGCAAGTGCAAAGAGCACGCTCGTTATCGTTGAGTCGCCCGCAAAGGCAAAGACGATAGAAAAATACCTCGGCGCAGGTTATAAGGTACTTGCTTCCGTTGGGCATGTTCGTGATTTACCAAAATCTAGCAAAGACGCTATCGATATTGAGGGTGGATTTATACCTCGCTACGTCACAGTCCCAGGGAAAGGAGATGTCATTAAAAAGATTGTAGAGGCTGCAGAAAAGGCTGACGAAGTGCTTCTTGCAACCGACCCCGACCGCGAAGGAGAAGCCATTGCTTGGCACTTAAATGAGGCAGCACATCTCAAAGGCGCGAAGCGTGTGGTCTTTCATGAAATTACCAAAGACGCAGTAACAGAGGCAATTGCGCATCCTCGAAAAATTGACCAAGATCTCCGAAAAGCACAAGAAGCCAGGCGTGTTCTTGACCGACTTGTGGGATACGATCTTTCAGGACTGATTTGGAAAAAAGTTCGCTATGGTCTTTCGGCAGGAAGAGTGCAATCACCTGCACTTCGCATTCTCGTAGAAAAAGAACGAGAAATTCGTGCATTCAACCCTGTGCAGTATTTTGTTATCACTGCCGATTTGAAAACTCCCCGAGGCGACACATTTACTGCCACTTGCTCAACTGAACCAGCAACAGTTGAGGAGGCTGAAGAAATAGTAAAGAACGGCAACAAAGGTGCGTGGGTAGTTGCCGACGTTACTTCTTCTCCAGTGAAGCGCTCTCCCAAGGCACCATTTACTACATCAACACTCCAACAGTCAGCAAGTTCGCGCCTTGGCTATTCCCCTTCACGCACCATGCGCACCGCACAAAGACTTTACGAAGCTGGCCATATAACCTACATGCGCACCGACAGCACAAATCTTGCTGAAGTTGCAGTGAGCGCAATCGCCACTCATGTGAAAAAAGAATACGGAGCAAACTATCTTGAAACTCGTAGCTACAAGACCAGGAGCAAAAATGCTCAAGAGGCTCATGAAGCAGTACGCCCTACAGATATTTCCGTAAAAAAAGCAGGTGCGACTGAAGAAGAGGAGCGCCTCTACGCACTTATATACGCTCGGACTGTCGCTTCACAAATGGCAGATGCAATAATGACCCGTGCAAAAATTACCGCCATAACAGAAGGCGTACCTGAATTTGGTGTTACTGGTTCCACTGTGCAATTTGATGGATGGCTTGCCGCTGATGCTGACGCTAAAGGAGAAGAAACAATTCTTCCTGAAGCAAAGAAAGGAGAAAAATTGAAACTAGAGAAAATAGAATCGCAAGAAAAATATACCCAACCCCCTGCTCGCTACACAGAAGCTGGCCTTGTTAAGGAACTTGAAAAACGAGGTATCGGCCGACCATCAACATACGCCTCAATCATAAAGACCGTTGTTGATCGAGGATACGTTGAAAAAATTGGACGGGCACTCCATCCAACAACTACTGGCGAAGTAGTCTCAACATTCTTGGAAGAAAACTTTGAAAAATACATCAGCGACTCATTTACGGCAGAGATGGAAGACGAGCTCGACCAAATTGCTTCAGGTGAGCGCGAGTACACAAAAACCTTGAAGGATTTTTACGGACCATTTTCAAAAGATGTCGCATCAAAAGAAGACATTCCAAAACTCACTACTCTCGGTGATGTTCCCGAAGAATTCCCTTGCCCGCTCTGCGGACATGCAATGGTTATGAAATTGTCGCGCACTGGCGTTTTCATGAGCTGTGCCAGGTTTCCTGATTGCAAAGGTTCTCGTACTGAAAAAGGAGAAGTTATTAAAGAAAGTGAGTCTATTGGCGATCACCCAGAAACCGGACATCCAATTCATGTACGCGTTGGGCGCTTTGGCCCCTATCTAGAAATGGGTCCAAAAATGGAACCCGTACCAGAGGCTGTGGATGGAAAAAAGAAAAAGAAAGCAAAAAAACCAGACACAAGAAAAGCCAGTATTCCTCCTGACATAATTCCTGAATCAATTACGATGGAGCAGGCCATTAAGCTTCTTTCACTTCCACGAGAACTCGGCATTCACCCTGAATCGAGCATGCCTATTACAGCAGCTATTGGAAAATTTGGCCCATTCATCGTACACAATGGAGATTTTCGTTCACTCAAAGGAGCAGACGAACCGTATGGAATTACCTACGAGCGAGCCCTCGAAATACTCAAAGAACCAAAGAAAGGACGCCCTGGCATTGCCATCGCACGCGAAGTGGGAACACATCCACGCACTAAGAAAAAAATATATCTCTACAAATCAAAGAGCGGATTCTTTTTGAAAAAAGGTTTCAAGCATGTACGAATTCCCGAATCTATGGATCCCGAGAAACTCACTGTTCCTGAAGCTCTTGAATTGTTAAAGGCGTCTTAAGCGAGCGGCTTCAGCATATCCAGTGCGTGCAACAGCACGAAGCAAAGGCGCTTGTGGTGAAGGATAATTAATCAAAATTTTAGTCGCGATATCCCAAGCACCCAAATCCAAATTAGCGATTCTGCGCTCCTTTCTCGCAGGGCTCATTCGACGAACTCTTCTCGAAGGTAAACCTTCACGTGTAGTCATTTAAAAAATTTATATCAAAATTTATACTTACTGTCAACGACATAGAAAATGTCTCACATGAGTTTTGTATTGAAACCCTATACACTAATCACTAAACCCTATACACTAATCTGAATGCCTCATGCCACTGACGACATCATCCGTGCAATGCAGTCCCCTTCCTCGGAAGATCAGAAAGCAATTCAGATAGCCTATGAATTTGCAAAGGTAGCTCATGGTGAAGAAAAAAGAAAATCAGGTGAGCCATATATCATCCACCCAACTGCAATTGCAGTAACGCTCGCCAAGCTTGGCATGGATCGCGAAACAATTATTGCAGGAATTCTTCATGACACAGTTGAGGACACACCCGTTACCATCGAAGAAATAGAAGAAAAATTTGGTGCAACTGTGCGATTTTTAGTTGAAGGAGTCACTAAACTTTCAAAATTAAAATATCGTGGAGTAGAGAGGCACGTGGAAAGCCTGCGGCGTCTACTCGTTGCAACCGCCAATGACATTCGTGTCATCATCATCAAGCTTGCCGATAGGCTCCATAACATGGAGACGATCACTTTCGTTGAACCTATTGAAAAACGCATGCGTATCGCACTTGAAACGAAGGAGGTGTACGTCCCTATTGCAGAAAGACTCGGCATTGGTTTAATAAAATCTCAGCTTGAAGACTTAGCGTTTAAAACATTAGAACCTGAACGATACAAAAAAATCCACCAGTTCTTGGAGGAGCGAGGGGAAACAGAAAAAGAAGCCCTCGACAGAGCTCTCAATGACCTACGCAAAGCACTCGCTGAAGCAGGTATACGCAACTTTAGAACAGAATCACGCGTAAAAAATGTTCATAGCTTTGCCACGAAGCTCATTCGTAAAGGAAATGACCCTGATAAAGTGTACGACATATTTGCGATTCGTATTATTGTACCCACGCTTGAGGATTGTTATCGATCATTTGGGGTTATTCATAATATTTGGAGACCAATTCCTGGACGTATTAAAGATTACATCGCAAGCCCAAAGCCAAACGGCTACCGTACACTTCACACCACAATCATCACTCCCCATAAGTTGATTATTGAAATCCAGATACGATCTGAAGAGATGCAACAAGAAAGTAAATTCGGTGTAATGGCGCATTTCATATATAAGAATAAAAGTCAGGGTAGCGAGCCTGGAAAAGACTCAAAAATAGGATGGGTAGGACGGTTTGTTCCATCGCTCATGAAAATGACGCGCGCAGAAAAATCCCTCACGCAGACAAGCGCACCAACACCGCGCTGGCTTACTGATTTAAATACCGCAGCAGAGGAATTTGAAGGAGAGGAAGCATTTAAAGATGCGCTCCGTGAAGATTTTTTTGCACGAAGAATGTTTGTATTCACCCCAAAGGGTGATGTTATCGACTTACCTATTGGTGCAACCCCAATAGACTTTGCGTACGCAGTACACACGAACCTTGTTGACCTTATGTCTGGAGCTAAGGTGAACGGAAAAATGGTTGGTCTTGATACAGAACTGCACAAAGGGGATATTGTTGAAATACAAACAAAAAAAATAGGAACGCCAAATAAAAAGTGGCTGGATTACACAAAAACTGCATCGGCTCGTCGCTACATCCGCGCAACATTAAAGAAGAAAGAAAATAAATCATAGCTCTACGCCGACCACTCCAAAGGATTTCAAGTTGAGCTTTTATATACATGGAGAGCTACCGCTCTCCATGATTTAAGTGATTTGATATATAAAATCACCACCCCCACCTAAAAAATAAAATACCCCTCAAGATTTCACTTGGGGGGGTATTTTATTTATTCTGTTATGCAGGCAGAAACTAGATAGAGAAGTGTTTCAATGAAAAGTCATCGTCATTTGAAGGAGGCGGAGGTACAGAAGCGAGCGTTGAAGGCACATCTACCATATCGTTTCTTTGTTCTTGAGCCTCTGAGATAGGGCTCTCTGCTTGAGGCGAGATAACACGGCGCTCTATATGTGCGAGCATTCCTTCCAAATCTTCTGTTGAGAAAAAATCAATAATAAGCTTTCCTCCTTTTTCTTGTGCTTTTATTTCAACTTTTGTTCCGAGTGACTCTGCAAATGCTCGCTCAAGTGCCTCTATTTGAGGAGTAATGTCGCGCTTTCGCGCTTTCTCCACAGCAATCTCACGCGTAATTTTTTCAACATCACGCACTGATAGTTTGCGAATCATAATGTCACGAAAAACAGTCTTTTGTTCTTCAGGTCTGTCGGAGAGCATGAGCAGAGCCCTCGCATGACCTTCGTAAATAGCACCACCAATAACTGCCTGTTGCATTTCAGCAGGTAGTGCAAGAAGGCGAATTGAGTTTGAAACATACTCACGACTCTTCCCCACCTTCACAGCAATTTCTGAGTTATTTAAACTAAATTCCTTCTGCAAACGATCAAAGGCACGTGCACGGTCAATGGCATTCAGATCTTCTCGTTGTAAGTTTTCAATGATAGCGAGCTCTAAGCGTACTCGACTTTGTTCCTCAGTGGAGCGAATAATGACAGGCACTTGAGAGAGGCCGGCAAGCTTTGATGCACGGAGCCGGCGTTCCCCCGCGATGAGTTCATAGTAGGTTGAAAGTCCGCCATCTTCACGTGACTCTTCGTATCGTGTGACCATAAGTGGCTGTAAGACGCCGTACTGACGAATAGAGCCTGCCAAATCTTTCAATTTTGCTTCATCGAACTCGGTACGTGGTTGATATTGGTTTGGTCGTATTTTTTCAACCTCGACCCAAAAAATTGCATCTCCTTGAAACTGTGACATGGGAAAATTGTAACACGAACACAAAAGAAGCGTGAGATAAAAAATCCTCCTGTTTCTCAAAAATTGAGAAAATTCAAAAAAATTCAACTGTCCAACCTACTTTCTACTACTCTTTACCTGTATAGTATAATTTAACGATCGTTAATTTATACTATACAGATGGAATGGCGCGGTAGGTTTTAGTTTTTTAAAGTATCGAACATGAATCTCTGATACTGGTCATTCATCTAGCCTAGTATTGAATACAGCAAGGCAACTAGACCTCACTGCCCCTTTCGGGTACTCTACACAAAGCAACGCACGAATCGCTCGTTGCATAAAGCCGGAGTGGTGGAATGGTATACACGCACGACTCAAAATCGTGTCTCGCAAGGGATGAGGGTTCGAGTCCCTCCTCCGGCACAAAGTAATCGCACATGTGTGCGATTTTCTTTTGCGCGAGGAGTAATGCACCTGCGTACATTACGTTGGGACTCGAAAAGCGGAACCATGTTTTTTCAGCAGAAAAAACAGGTGAGCTAGGGTCGTGCGGCTCTGTTTGTGACGACAAACAGAGAACGCCTGACCGAGTCCCTCCTCCGGCACTTGCAAAGCAAGGGAGGTTTAGTTAGTTTTTTCTTGAATTGGTTGTAATAATATTGCAATCGTCCTTTTCTATAATCAAAAGATAATCAACAGGTTCGTCCCACGGTTCACGATTTAGTTTCTCTTCAGAAAGTTGAGCTGGGCTCAAAACACCAATACGTATCCAGTCTTGTGGCAACTCCTTTAGAAATCTATCGTACCAGCCACCACCACGCCCGTGTCGAGTACCGAATGTATCAAATTCCCTCCCTGGAACAAGAACACATACTTTCTCATTAGCATGTGCTCGGAGGAGCGATAAAGCAAAATCATGCGGAGAGATATTTTTATCCGCAATAATAGAACGACCCGGTTTAAATATTTGATTCTCTATTAGAAAACCATGAACATCAGGTTCATCCCCCATCGGCGAATACCCAATCAAAGCATTCGCTCCCCGAAGCTTTTCTAAAAGTTCTTCTTCCGGATTCATGGATGTTCCCTAAATGATCCCTTCGGATCCGACGAAGCGTCGCCTATCCACCAAAACACTCATTAGATCTTTCCGACCAAATCCAAATCTCCTCCTTTCAATGTATCATCACCCGGTTTCCATGCAGCGGGACATACTTGACCTCCGTGCGATCGAACAAATTGAGCAGCTTGAAGCTTGCGAATAAGTTCTTGTGCAGAACGACCAATCGAATTATCGTTGATTTCCATCGTAGAAAGAATTCCATCTGGATCAATTATGAATGTACCGCGAAGCGATAATCCTTCATCGTCCATATGCTCAAGGCCATCATTTTCAATATAGGTCCCGAAGGCTCGAGCGAGTCTACCTGCAGTATCTGATGCCATAGGGAATTCAATTTTGGCTATTGCTGGCGATGTATCGTGCCATGCTTTATGCACAAACACTGTGTCAGCACTTACACTGACAATTTCGGTATCTAAATCTGTAAAAATTTTATGGGAATCTGCAAGTTCTTCAAGTTCTGTAGGGCACACAAAGGTGAAATCTGCTGGATAGAAAAAAAGAACGAGCCACTTACCCTTATAGTCAGAAAGTCGAATTTTCTTTATTTTTTCGTTGTGAAATACCTCGCATTCTAAATCAGGAATTGCACGTCCAACACGCACCATACTCATAAATCCTTTCGTCGTATCTTCGTTATTGTCTTTTTTTTCTTTTGCCATTGCAGTTCTAATGAAGCTAATTCTAACGATTATCATGATAGCATACCAGCCATAATGAAAGAGAAAATTATAGTCATCCTTGGACCTACTGCGGTGGGTAAAACAAGCATTTCTATTGAAATCGCTAAAGCACTCGACGGTGAGGTGGTGTCTGCGGACTCACGGCAAGTGTATAGAGGACTTGATATTGGGAGTGGCAAAGTTACACCGCCTGAGATGGATGGGGTTCCCCATCATCTCATTGATATCGCAAACCCAGAGGAGGTATTCTCTGTATCCGATTACCTACACCTAGGAAGACAAGCATTGAGCGACATACTCACTCGGAAAAAAGTTCCTGTCGTCGTCGGAGGCACAGGCTTTTATATTGATGCGCTCTTAGGAACTATTTCACTTCCTAATGTACCGGCTGATCAAGATTTGAGAACAAAACTTTCAGGGTTCAGCTTGGAAGAATTAAACGCAGAACTTCAGAATTTAGATCCTGAAAGAATTAAAACTATAGACACAAAAAATCCTGTGCGTTTAATACGAGCCATAGAAATAGCACGAGTGCTTGGTGCCACTCCTCCTTCACATTCCGAAAAATTGTATGACATTGCATACATAGGTCTCACACTCCCCTCAGAAGAACTCGGAAGAAAAATACACAATAGACTCTTTGAGCGATTACAAGCAGGAATGCTGGAAGAAACAATTCGGCTCCACGCACACGGACTCTCATGGGAGCGCATGGAGAGCTTAGGACTTGAATACCGCTATATGGCACGACATCTCCAAGGGCATATTTCATACGAAGAAATGATAGCTCAATTGGAACTAGAAATTCGACACTACGCCAAACGCCAAATGACGTGGTTTAAGCGAAACAAAAATATTGTGTGGTTTAATCCTGCGCAAAAACAAGAAATACTAGACCACTTAATTAAATTTATTGGCTACTGAGGCAACCTAGTCACCTTGGAATTTCACTGAACCAGGGCAACCCGGAAGACCAAGGTTCTTATCGGCATAATATTGATTCACCCAACGAGGAGTTTGAACTGTGGCAACGATTGAGCATAATTCTTTTTGAGATAGACCGACTCTTTTAGCTAAGTCATCAGCTGCTTTTCTTCTTACCTCAGCAAGAGGCTCTCCTGCTAAGACCAATGAGAAAGAGTGATCTGAGGGAAAGTAGTTAATCTCATAATCAAATTCCGATGGATTGGTACTTGTGGCATTGGGATACAGAACATAAAAAACTCGATTATCTGGCTCGGCAATAACATCAGGGTCTTTAGTAAAATCTTCTACAAACAAAATGTCCCCAGTAACTGTACGCACCTCTAAAGTTTTTGAACTCTGCACCGGTACTCCCTGTGAAGTAGTAGAAACGGGACTTCGATCATCTTTCGTTCCAAAGAATGGAAATGTAGCTGAGAAGAAATCTTCATTAGTGGTAGCTGTCTCGGTGGCGTTTGATCCAAAAGAAAAGAAATACAATATGCTCAATCCGATAATGAGCAATAAGGCCCCGAAGGCAACTATGAGAGTTGGAGATAATTTCATACGAGCTAGATATTCGTTAACCATTAGGGTAGACCGAGCGGGGTAACTGAAAATGCATCGAATCGTAACACCTGTTTTGCATGAAGGTTGGACTACTACCCCCCCACTGATAAGGAATACCGGTCTGCCGACTGCCACAGGCAAATGCGTCATTTATTGCTCGGTAGTTTGCATTAGGAGGTACACATGAACCTCCTGTATAGCTCACTATGCTTCTAATAATAGGATGAGCGTCGACAGCCATACCCTGAATATGTCGTGAATCTGTAGCAGTGCTAGACCTCTGACGAAAACCGCTCGTCACCTGAAACTGAATAGCGGAACAAGCATGAGCTGCATTGACGAGTCGGACAAGGTCGGGATGAACTCCCGCAAGATTATCATTACTATTTGTTGGGGTAACTGGAGTCCCACTACCTGTCACTTGAGGACGAGAGGCTTGTGCACCAGGTGCATCTGGGAAAGCCGCGGACTCAGGATTCCCCACGCAAGATATTTTTGTCCAAACACTAATACCTTTCCCCGTCAACACCGAAAAAGTAATATTAACCAGAAGCCATGCGGTAAGCACAATACATAAGCCGACAAATACATTCACAAACACGCCGTGTGCTTTCTTTACTTGGTCTGGCTTACTTGCTGCGGTTACATACAGAATACCTGCATAAGCAAACATGAGAGTGGCAACAATGACAGAGAAGGCAACAGCGAAGTTAATGACATTGTTTGCAAGTTCGGAAAGATCACACGCCCTACACTCTGCTCCCTCACACTGAGGAACTAATCCCCCACCACTCCCACTTAAGAGTGCTGAAGGGTCTTGCTGAACTGCAGCAAATGCCACGAGTGGCATGAAAAATACTATCGGGAGAAGGAGTATCAGTATCTTTCTCATTACACAATGAGTATACCTCGTGAGATAACTTACCTGCATTAGGCAATGGGTATAATAAAAAACTGTATCTCATGGGGTATACCTTTGAAAGCTCTTCTCGGCCTGTATATGAGACCATTCCACAACCACAGGGAACATATCTTGACCTCCACGGGGAGAGGAGTATGGTGAAGATAGATATGGAAAGAGGTGAACATTCAAAGACGAATCCTCTTCTTGCTGGAGTAGCGTTTCTTGGTGCATTACTGAGTCCTTTTGGGGCAGGAGCGCAGAGCCAAGACCCCTACTACAATGACCCTAATCGTCCCCTCTCAGAAAATATTAGGAGATTTAATGAAGCCCAAGCAAGGAGGAGAGCAAGTGAAGCAATGTCATCTGAATGTCAAGAAATCATAGCCATTACAAGAAGACAAATACAAAGAGGTGAATATCCAGAATACTTAGAAGAAGATGTTTCATCGTGCAGTCCACAAGCCTACCAAGAGTTATCCGCTCTTAATAATGCGAACGAGAGACGCAGACAAGCAGAAGCAGATCGTCGAAGTCGCGGAGGAAATCCTTAATTACACATACTATGAAGTGATAAAAACCTGCCCACATTCAACGGGCGGGTTTTTATTTATGATTCTGAACCCACCACTTTTTTACTAACGGAAGTGATTGTGTAGAGAGGAAGTATCCAACAGCTGGTACTAATGCGTTGAATATGAAGTTGCTGATCCCTAAGATCGCAAGAATGAAACACGCAACAACATAGGTAATGATAGTAATAGTGAGAATACGAAACCAGCTTACTTCCCAAGCTTTTTCGGCTTCTACCTTCAAGTTTCGCGCTTGGATGAGCTGTACTTCCTTTTCTAATTTTTGTATGCGATCTTCTGTCATAGAATCAGTGTAACTCACCCATTTCAAAAAATACTACAGAACCTCTTTTCATCTTTCAGACTTAAAATCACGATATAGTTTAATTTAACGATCGTTAGATTATACTATATCGATGGAAGTGAAGTAAAAATACAAAGATCCGACCTCTGTATTTTCATATACCCCTTATTCGCACGAATAAGGGGTATATGAAAATAGAATAGGAGAAAGTAGGAACGCGGGGTAATTGTGCGCTCTTTACGAATTACAAAGCCAAGACTGTCAGTGTATGGAAATGTTAGGATTGTAATCGATGCCTATAGATATTTTAAATTCGGTTTCTTCAACGTACATCTTCGCGATAGTACTTTTTGTAGGACTATTGTTTTCATCGAAGAAAAAAGAGAGTGCTGAACTTCTGCCTCCAATGCTTTCGCAAGAGCTCAAGGGGTTTGCAATGCTTGCAATCATCTTGGCGCACATTGGATATTTTTTGGTGAGCGATCATCGATTCCTTTTCCCTTTATCAATTTTCGCAGGCGTAGGAGTAGACCTTTTTCTTTTTCTCTCTGGCTTCGGACTTGCAGTATCTGCTCTAAAAAATAAGCTTCTACCGAAAGCATTTTATCTTCGTCACCTACCGAAACTGTATGTTCCATTCTGGATAGTCCTCTCAGTGTTTTTTGTCGCTGACTTCCTACTACTGAATAATTCCTACTCGTGGAGTTATATTCTGCAATCATTTGTTGGCTTCTTCCCTCATGCAAACCTCTTTACCGACATCAACTCTCCTCTTTGGTATCTCACTTTCATACTATTTTTCTACCTAATATTCCCCATTCTATTCTTTAAACAAAGACCGCTATTGTCAGCACTCTTGATATATGGCGCGGTGCAAGGCGTTATGTATGCACATCTTTCAATACTGAAAAATGTTGAACATCTCTATGTACTTCACACTATCGCGTTTCCGTTAGGCGTAGCTGTTGCTGGGCTCTATCAGAGATATCCAAAAGAGCGAGAATATGTAGAAGGACACATCAAAAAAATGAGCACGTGGATTTTAATTCCAATTATGATTTTTCTTGCGGGAATATTTTCTTACTTTGCTTATTTTTCTGGCGTTGGCACGCCAACACAGCAGTACATAAGCCTCCTTTTAACTGCATTGCTTCTCATTCTTTTTATTCTTAAGCCTTTTCGTGTTGGCCTTCTGTATCTCTTGGGGATTTATTCCTATGAACTCTATCTTATTCATTGGCCACTCATGTCACGCTACGATATTCTCTACCAGAATCTGCCTGCATGGCTAGCCACGGCACTATACATACCACTTCTGTTGGGATTAAGCTGGCTGTTACACAAAGCGGTCAAAACTCTACTCAAAAAAAGAAATATTAGTTAGATGCCGTGCAAGGGTAGTTAGATCGGTTTTTGTATTTTTCCCTTACCAAAAGCGTTCCAAGGGAGTTCAATATTTGATTCTGGAAAACTATTCAAAACCCACTGCACATAGGTGTTACTGTTGGGACCAAAAAGCGAATAACGATCTCGATGTGGGTACGAAGAAATAGACTGTTCAATGTACTCAACCATACGCTCCGCAACTGAACCTACACCGCCCTCTACCATGCCTATAATTGCCCCTTTCCAATGATGCTGGTGCATAGAGGGAAATATTTCTAAGCCCTCAAAAGGAGGTTTGGCATTTTTATGTAAACGACCAGAACACTCTTCACAAGAATGTTCTCCAAAAAATTTTCCACTTTCTTCAGTATTGTAACGACCGATTCCGAATCGTGACACTATGCCTTTTTTATTTATAACAAACCACGGGTGTACTGCGAAAGACAATGGCATCGTGGCGGGGCAACCCATCAAAAAAACTTGGTAAATATCTTTTTGTATCATGGATGTTAAAGGTTCATACATAGGTGATTTTATCTGGACAGTAATTTTTCGTTGCGTAAAAAAGCACCGCCCTATTATTAAAATTAAAGTATTTTCTCCCGAAAAAGAATGGATTCGTTAGACTCGGGCATTTCTTTATCGCCGGTTAGTCTAAACCCAAACTCTTCATACATATCTTGAGCGGCAACCTCTTCGGGCGCAGTTGTAGTCCACAACCGTAGTCTACCAAAGCCAACGTTACGCGCCTTAGAAATTGTTTTCTTAAGAAGCGCGCGACCGTATCCTTTCCCGCGATATTCTGGCACAACACCAAACCAACCGAGCCAAGCTGAACCAGCCTCATCTTCAACTTTTGTTTCAAGGCCAGTAATACCTGCTACAGTGGGTGATTTTTTTGATTTAGTGGCAACCCAATACTTTTGGGTTTTTATACCACTGTGGCGCATTTGTTCGACAAATCTTTCGGGCTCTAAACTTATTCGGTAATCCTCTTCAACTGCAACTTGATCTTTCGGGTTGCTAAATATTTCAAAAGCAGCAGCAAGGGCTGGAGAAAAAATTGACGGAGATAATCCACGCAGTTTTATACGTGCACTTTTATGGTGATATTCTCCACTATTTTGAGCTCCATAAGAATCACTCTGAGGAGATTCAAAACTCATACTGTATAAATATACTCCTCGAAAATGAATACGGGAAATTACTGCATTATGCCATTCAACTTTAGTTGGACTACTTTAGAGCTATCTGAGCACCAGCTACTGTGGCAAACTGACGATCGCAGGTTGAGCATGCAGCACGCTTCGCTCGTTATTTTTGCGGGCCCACAAGGATTCTCTCCTTACAGAAACCAGAGAGAAGCGAAACGAAAACATAGTTTTCGTTTCGTCCGAATGCAGTTTCTGAAAAGTCTCTTTACAGGAGCTGTACACCCTTCATATCGTACTCGCCTGAAGACAGGCTCCGTGCGATATATTCAGGGTCTTCGAATCCTTGTCGAAAAGCACATAAGTGCTTTTCTTGGTACCGCAGTTTTTCACTGCGTTTCAAAACTGCGGGCCCACAAGGATTCGAACCTTGATCGACGGTTTTGGAGACCGTAATTCTACCATTGAACTATAGGCCCTAATGAGAAGGAAAAAACACGTATTAGTGCTTTTCCTTCGAGTGACGGGCCTACGCACCAGTCTCTGGTGCGTAGGCCCTCGAGTCACCAGTATAAATGAAAAAAGGGAAAAAGTATTTCCCTTTCAAACATCAAAAATAAGCAGTGCTTACTTTTTAGCTTCTTTGAAGGTCACGCGCTTCCTGACCACCGGGTCGTACTTTTTGAGCGCCATTTTTGTATTCGCAAGCTTCTTTTTGTTTTTGGTAGTCCAAATAACATGGCCAGAAGCCGAGGATTTCATCTTGATGAGGTTATCTTGTGACATGAAGAGTACTATACCCCATGAGATAGAGCCCTGCAAACCAGAAAACTCTTCAAAAACAATAGCTCACACATGCACAACGCAGTGAATCTAAAAACACTTATCTCACGGGGTATACCTTAGGTTCTAAGATGGGTCAAAATCCGAGAGTTTTCTTATACCCCCTGCCCTAAAGACCCACTTGCTCGCTTAACAAGCTCATCTCTCAAAACCTCTGCATCTGCTTTTGATACTCCAGGTAACCTCCCTTCTGCACTGATGCCTGCCATCCCATATCGGCTTATCGAAGCACTCGCCCCTGCCGTTTGAATATGCAAATCTGAAAGGCCAAGTAAGCGCGCCAGAATGCCGCGGTTAATATCGACATTTTGGATTCGTGCATAGGGTATAGTGACGTATTTTTTCCAAATTACTCCAGACTCCTTACGAAATCCTAAATCAGTTAACTCGTAGCGATAGTAGTGATATGAGAGCTTTGCCCAAATAAATGAGAGTACAGTGAAAACCGCTACGACTAAAATGAGCCATCCAAGCATAGTGGAAAGCACATTACCGCCTATGAAAGAGTCTTCAAAAACGGCAAAGAGTGTCCATCCGACAAAAATCAAACTAAAAATTAAGGTGCTAGATACAGAGCTCAAAAAGAATAACCACACTGCTTTTTTGTCTAGTTGTTTCATATACATTTACAAAAAATAATCTTTCGATATTGTAGCACTGAAGATGTGTTGGCGGATTGGATTCGCCTCTCGCGTTTGACCCTCAAAGGGAGACAAAGTGTCTTACGCTCGAAACCTATGGTCGCTCTTCGATTGTGCGGACACAGATAAATCTCCTGACGGAAATTTTAGCGATCCTCGGGTTGGATTCGCCTCTCGCTCTGCTGAGCTCGAGACCTTCACTCCTTCCCAGTCGTTGCGGCCCGCGGTTCGAATCCAACCCATGGTGCGCCGGGTTGGATTCGAACCAACGAAGACCGAAGTCAGGAGATTTACAGTCTCCCCTCGTTGACCACTTGAGTACCGACGCAACTAACTAGCCAGTAATGGCTAGTTGCTACAGTAACACTTTTCTTTAGTTTTTTGAACTCGCCGCTCCAACTTTCGCACGGTGTGACTTAGTAGCACGGGCACTCTTCACAACATCAAAAACAAACTCACTACCTTTCATACTGACGCTCACAGTACCCCCTTGCATCACACCACGGGACACCATAAACGATGCTACTGGCGTGAGAATCTTAGATTGAATCAAGCGTTTCAACGGCCTAGCACCATACTGAGGGCTATAGCCTTCTTTAGCAAGGTACGCATATACCTCAGGATGTATCGCAAGCTTAATGTCTTTCGTGGCGAGTCTCTCTTCCACGATCTTCACCTGCATATCAACGATGTTCTTTATTGCCTCTACTGAAAGAATGTTAAAGACAATAATCTCATCAAGACGGTTCAAGAATTCCGGCCTGAAGTAATCTTTCAGACGACCCATGACTTTCTCTTTGGCAATGGCATATTCAGCTACATCACTACCATTCGCTGAACTAAATCCAAAGCTCGACATCTTATCGATGAACTCAGCTCCGATGTTTGAGGTCAAAATGATGATGCTGTTTTTGAAGTTAACCTTCCTGCCCTTAGCGTCCGTAAGATGTCCGTTGTCGAGAACCTGCAAGAGGATATTGAATACTTCAGGATGTGCTTTTTCAATCTCGTCGAAAAGAATCAAAGCGTACGGACGATGGCGAACTTTTTCAGTGAGCGAGCCCCCCTCTTCATGTCCAACATACCCTGGTGGTGAACCAATGATTTTAGACACGGAATGCTTTTCCATGAATTCGCTCATGTCGACACGAATGATTGCGGACTCATCGTCGAACATAAACTTCGCTAATGCCTTGGATAGCTCTGTTTTTCCTACTCCTGTAGGTCCTAAGAAAAGGAACGAACCAATTGGGCGGTTGGGATCAGCAATACCTACACGTGAGCGTTTTACTGCATCCGACACGAGACGCACAGCATCATCTTGTCCCACCACAGAAGCTTTGAGATCTTCCTCCATTCGAGCAAGCTTCTTTGCTTCAGCCTCGAGCATGCGCGACACCGGCACACCGGTCCATCGACTTACCACTTCAGCAATATCAACATCAGTTACCTCTTCACGGAGTACTCTCCTAGAGCGCTGAAAACGTTTTAGTTTGTCGAGTTCTCGCTCCAAATTTTTCTCTAGAGTTGGCAATTTACCGTACCGAATTTCAGCTACGCGTGCCAAATCTGCGCGAGCCTCAGCAGACTCTGCTTCTGCACGAAGTTGATCAAGCTCTTTCTTGGTAGCTCCAATAGCAAGGAGCACCTCTTTTTCATTCTTCCATTTCACTTCCAAATCAGCTGTTTTCTCACGAAGTTCAGCAATTTCTTTTTCAATTGCACGCAAACGCACCTTCGTACTCTTCCCTACATGTGCATCTTCGTCTTTTCTGAGTGCCTCAAATTCAATTTCGAGTCGGCGAATTTTCCGGTCAGTTTCTTCGAGTGCTGGTGGTTTATTTTCAAGAGAAATCTTCAGGGCAGATGCGGCCTCATCAATTAAGTCGACAGCTTTGTCTGGAAGAAATCGGTCAGTGATGTAACGACTCGAAAGCCCTACCGCAGCAACAATAGCTGCGTCCGTGATACGCACACCATGATACAACTCATATTTCTCTCGTAGACCTCGAAGTATTGCCACCGCATCCTCTATTGAAGGCTCTTGCACAAACACTGGTTGGAAACGGCGCGTGAGCGCTGGGTCTCGTTCAATGTGCTGTTGATACTCTTTTAATGTTGTTGCGCCAATAACGCGGAAATCCCCACGGGCAAGAGCGGGTTTTAACATGTTGGATGCATCCATTGCGCCTTCAGCGGCACCTGCACCAACGAGAGTATGAATCTCATCAACGAATAGAATGACTTTACCGTCAGACTTTTCCACTTCCTTCATGATTGTCTTTAATCGCTCTTCAAATTCGCCACGATACTTCGTACCAGCTATCAGCATGCCAAGATCAAGCATCAAGAGCTCCTTACCTTTCAAAGACTCAGGTACATCATTCACTGCCATGCGACTTGCCAGCCCTTCTGCGATTGCAGTTTTCCCAACGCCCGCTTCACCAATAAGAATTGGATTATTTTTTGTGCGACGCGACAAAATTTGAATAACCCGATTAATTTCAATATCACGACCAATAACTGGATCGAGCTTGTTGTCGCTCGCGAGCTTCGTGAGATTTCTGGTGTACTTACCCAAGGCACGCATCTTCTTTGGTGCTTCGGGTTCATTGGTGCGTCCTGCACGAAATTCTTGCATAACAGACACGACAGCAGTACGGTCAATACGGAAGCGATTAAAAATCTCAGCAGCGGGCCCTGGATTTTCAAGAATACCGAGGAATAGATGTTCAACTGAAACAAACGACTCGTTAAATGTTGTTGCAATTTTTACCGCAGCCTCAAGCGCCTGCGCCAAGTCTGGTGTCAAATAGAGCTGGTACGAGGGCGAGAGCACAGAGCCTGTTGGAGGAACTTCCAAAAGTTCAATAACGGAATCTGTAAAAAGAACAGTATCAACATCCAGTCGCTCCAAAATAGCGAGCACAATTGACTCCTCCTGCATAACAAGGGCGCCAACAAGATGCAGTGAACTCACGTGGTTTTGACCACGCTCAATAGCAATCTCATGCGCTTTGCGCACAGCTTCTTTTGCTTTTGTTGTGAAATTTCCAAATGGTGGTGGCATACGTCTATTATACCAGAAAGGCAGGTTTTAGGTTTCAGGTTTTAGCTTATAGACAGAACAAATACAAACTCCTCTCGGAAGGCTGACAGCTGAAACCTAAAGGCTTCTAATGTTATTTCGCCTTCGCTGGGGTAGAGCTCGCGTGTGATGACGAAAAGACCGTCAAAATATCGCTTGTAGCAATGAAGGTCCCACTTCCACCAGACGCTTGGGAAACGCTTGTTGAAATACCCACGAGGTCACCAAAAATATTCACCAGTGGTGTTCCTGGAACTAGGGTCGCATTTATATTTGTATCAATATTTCGAACTGAAATCGCCGATGCCCCTTTTACTGGAACAACATCGGTAGATACTGTACGTGACGACACAGCACCAATGACTACACGTTCTTGCGTAACACTTACCAATGCCACCGTAGTTGCACCGAGCTTCAAAGCACCAACATCACCAATCCTAAACGGCGCACCGAGTTTTGTGTCGGAATCTTTTGGAACAAGAAATGCGATACCTACTTCAGGAAACTGCTGTGACACTGTGTATACCGCTGATGTACCACCGACAACAACAAGATGATCTTTGTCGACAATACTTGAGTCAGTAACAAAAAGTGCAGGGCCAATCTGCGCAGCAAGACCAACGATTGACGTCGTAGTGGAAACCCCAGCAAAGACACGGCCAGTTTTCCCTAGTGATGCGGAAATTGAAGCGGTGATGAGGTCATCCTCCTTCACAACAACAGTAGTCTCTTTAGTAGTTGCAGGTGTCGAAATATTAGTAGGAACAATAGTCTGAATAGTTCGTTCAACAACCTGATTAATTGTCTGCGTTACTCCTGTAGGCGCCGCAGCAAGAAGCGACACAGTAACAATGCCAGTAGCAATTGATGTAACGAATGACACCAAAATGACGAGGAGAACTATTTGAAATTTTGAGAGATCTTCAATATCCATATGGGAAGGGGTTAGTGTTTAGGGTATAGGGTTTAGGGGTAAACAGCAAGAGAATAATGTGCATCACTTACATAGCCCTCGCTACTTTCAGGGCACCTTTGAAGGCCGTGACGGCTCGTTCAATATCAAGTCTAGTTGTATCAACTCCAAGTGAAAAACGAATAGTGCCTTTTGCTTTCTTTTCGTCGCCAGTAAGTGCCATCACCACATGCGATATATTTCCCCCTGTACCTACGCAGGCACTCCGTGGTGATACTGCAACATTGGCTTCATCCATTAATACCGAGAGGTAGTCACCGTCAATACCAGAAATCGCAAAGAGTGCATTTGAAGCAATGCGTCGTTTTGGGTGTCCAATAAGTTCAGCGTCAGGTGCAACATCCCGCACTAACTCAATTAAATAATCACGCAATTCTCGTACACGCACTTCCCTTGTCGCCCTCTCTTCTTTAGCAAGGACAAACGCTACGCCAGCACCAACTATTCCAGCAACATTCTCAGTCCCTGGTCGAATACCTCGCTCTTGGGTTCCTCCGCCCCACATAGGAACCATTGGGACAGAAAAATCGCGATACAAAACACCAACGCCTTTCGGTCCGCACAGTTTTTGCGCATCATACGAAACCATATCCGCTCGAAATGCATGTGGGCTCGCTTCACTATATAAAGGCGATTGAGCAGCATCAACATGAAAAATTGGAAACGATACTTCAGGAACTAATTGTCTAAAGGTACTGACCTCCCTCCCCTTCCATCTTGTTATTTCAGTACTGATATCGGCTAATGGTTGAATGACGCCCGTCTCGCTATTCACATGCGCCAGAGTCACAAGTGCTGTTTTAGGCTGTATCGCACTCGCAATTAACTCCGCACGAACAATCCCATCGAAGTCAGGAACAACATACGAAACTTCTACACCTCTGCTTTCCAAAATCTCGAGAGTTTTTAAAATAGAACTGTGCTCAACTGATGTCGTGACAATGTGCATGTCAGCATACGCGATACCTTTTTTATGTAACGCATCAATGACACCAAAAATAGCGAGGTTGTTTGATTCAGTGCCACCTGATGTGAAAATGAGCTCCTCTGACTTAACTCCGAGTGTTTGAGCAATATCAGATCGTGCGCGCTCAATAGCCTCATAGGCTTTTCGCCCCTCGGCATGAGGTGCACTTGGATTTCCCGGAACATCTTCTAAAGCACCGTAGACGGCTCTGGCCACTTTAGGATGCACTGGCGTAGCAGACGCGTTATCAAGATAAATGCGATTATTTATGGAAGACATACTTCCTATAATACAGCGATTGCAACACAAAACATACGCTATACTCTTCTAATACTCATGGAAACTGCTCACATCGTACTTCAAAATGTTCTTGAGTCCGTGCAAGGGAACCCCGTGCTTTCTGGACTTACTATTCTCGTGGCGTGGGCCCTCATTCAAGACCTATTTCTCTTCCGAAGATTACGACGGCTCGTGCGGGGTGGAGATGGAAAAACACTTGAAGGTACTATTCGAAAACTACAAGAACGCGCAAGTACATTAGAAGAACATGCCACAAAATCGACCGTGGCGTTTAACAATGTTGATGCACGACTAGAAACCTGCATTCGCGGGATCGCGATGAGGCGCTTCGATCCATTTGGCGGAGAAGGTGGACAGCAAAGTTTCATCGTTGCATTACTTGATGAAAAAGGAGACGGTGCGGTACTTTCTGGTATTCATGCAAGAGATGGCGTGCGTGTGTATGCAAAGGCAGTGAAAAAATTTCTGTCAGAGCGCGAATTATCTGAAGAAGAACGTGGTGCGATTTCTGACGCAAAAAAGACACTCTCGTCAGAAAAAGCCTAAGATACAGCTCGCATGCTATTTGCTTAAGAAGCGTTTTTGTGTTTCTCTTGCACTATGACAAGTCCACGATCAGCCAATCCTAAAGAATGTCACCAACCAGTTGTCGCAATTGTCGGGCATATTGACCATGGCAAGACAACACTTCTAGACTACATACGAAAATCTGCAGTCGCCGCAAAGGAAACAGGCGGTATCACTCAGCGTGTATCAGCATATGAGGTCACTCATACAGGAGCTGAAGGAGAAAGACATATCACCTTCATCGACACCCCAGGACATGAAGCTTTTCAAAAAATGCGAGCCCGAGCTGGCGCTGCTGCTGACATCGCAATTCTTATTGTTGCGGCTGATGACGGTGTAAAGCCACAGACTTTGGAAGCACATAAAGCAATACTTGAAGCAGGTATTCCTTTTATTGTCGCCTTCACAAAAATTGACAAAGACACTGCCTCTTTAGACCGCGCAAAAGAAAGCGTGATGAAAAACGGCATTTACCTTGAAGGCTTGGGTGGCGATATATCCTTTGTGGGAGTCTCTGGGAAAACAGGTGCTGGCGTATCAGAGTTACTTGACCTCATTGGACTCACCGCTGACCTACACTCCATCACCTGCGATGCAACAAAAGAAGTAGAAGGAATCGTTATAGAATCTGCTCGTGATCCAAAAGCGGGAATAAGTGCGACTGTAATTGTCCGCTCAGGAACAATAACTATTGGTGGTTTTGCTGTAATAGGAAGCGCCATGGCACCACTTCGTACACTAGAAGATTTTACAGGAGCAAAGGTTACAGAAATTTCTTGTGGTAAACCTGCACGCATAACCGGTTTTGACTCTGAACCAAAAGTTGGAAGTATTCTTTCAATAGTCAAAACTAAAAAAGAAGCTGAGAAACTCACTGATGAAGTACGACAGCCCACTCAAGCGAAACCACGCGGTAGCGCAATAGAGGGTGGTGGCAAGCGCACACTCGTGCGACTAGCGCTAAAAGCAGATACCGCCGGCTCACTTGAGGCGCTTGAACACGAACTCGCAAAAATTTCAGAAGAAGGAATTGAATTGCACATTGTCTCTGGCACTGTTGGTCCAATTTCTGATAACGACATCAGACCATTCATTGGTTTCTCCCCTGCTATTGTTCTTGGTTTCAATGTAAAGGCAGACGCTTCGGCAAAAGACCTTGCCGAAAGACAGCGCATCACCATTGAAACGCGTGCCATCATTTACGAACTTGGTGATTGGCTTAAAGAAGAAATAAAAAAATTCAAACCAGAAATGGAAGAAGGTGCAATTTCTGGTACCGCTCAAATCATTAAACATTTTTCAAGCTCTGGCGCAAAACATGTCGTAGGAGGAAAAGTGCTCACAGGAATCATCCACCTCAAAGATCAGGTGCTGATACACCGTCGTGGCATTGAAGTAGGAACGGGAAAAGTGGTAAACCTCCAAACACAGCGTGCTGATGTTGGTGAAATCACCGAAGGAATGGAATTCGGGGCACAAATTGAATCCAAGGCAGACATTGTTGCAGGTGACACCGTGAGTGCACTGTTCAAGAAAACATAATCCTCCATGCCACGAGATCAAATTCATAGAGACGAACGCTTCATATCAGCACTAAGTGCCGCGGCCGCACAGTTCATTAACCGTGAATCAAATCGTCGTTCACTTATTACCGTCACAAAAGTACATATTACTGATGGTGGAAAAACTGCACAAATCTTTGTGAGCGTATTACCGAAAGAACAAACGCATGCAGTGGCAGATTTCTTATCACGTCAACGCCAAGAATTTCTCGTTTTCTTAAAAACACAGGCACGACTCCACACCGTGCCTCGAGTAACTTTCCTTCCCGACCCTGACATGGGTGAGAGCGTTGAGGGAAACGGAGTGACATAGTATTGTACTCAGACAGGCCACGTGGCGAAGTGGAAACGCAGCGGTTTGCAAAACCGATATTGCGCGGGTTCGATTCCCGCCGTGGCCTCCATGGAGTAAAGCATCTGCATGCTTTACGTCGGGAATCGAAAGCCGGAACGATGTTTTTTGTTTCAAAAAACCGTGAGAGGGCAATTCCCCTTAATTCCTTAATCCTGTATCATAATCAAGTAACACCCGCCCGGGTGGTGAAATTGGTAGACACGCTCGACTTAAGATCGAGTTCCGTAAGGAATGTGGGTTCGAGTCCCACCCTGGGCACCATAAAAAATGTTAGTCGCGCATCCGTGCGACTTTATTTTATGGTGCCCAGGAGCAAGCGCCCTGCGACGCTTGCGTGTGGGACTCGAAGTCCGGAGCGATGTTTTTGTTTGTCTTGAGTCTGCAAGAGACAAGGCAAAAACCGCGAGGGCCGGCACGGAGGCGCGAGAGTCAACGAGCGACCGGAGTGGAGTCCCTCCCCCAGCACACCTCGACTCGATTTACTCACTCAGTGCAGGCAAAAAAGATACGATATACTACTTCGCACATATGACTCTTTTCCTTGTTCTAGCCCTTTATGTATTACTAATACTTATCTGGCTAGTGTGCTTCTTTTTTTTACTGTTGATGAGCTACGGCATCGTCACAACTAAAGTACCCTATGTGCCAATACCTCAGCATGTAATTGATGAAGTAAAGCGATTACTGGCAATGAAGGCAGGCGATCAATTTTACGATCTCGGCTCTGGTGACGGGCGTGTTATTGCTACCATTGGTTCAGCCTATCCAGATGCGTTTGCAACAGGCGTCGAAAAAGCCCCACTTCCCTACACACTCACCCAAATTCGTTTCTGGAGAAAACCATTGAAAAATGTAAAAACTCTTTTCAAAAACTTCTCACGCGTACCACTGAGCAACGCAACACATATATACATGTATTTATTTCCTGAAGTCGTGGAAAAACTTTTGCCAAAGTTCGAAGCAGAATTAAAAAAAGGAACCCGAGTTATTTCCTGTGACTTCCCTTTCAAAACAAAAGAACCAATTGAAACTGTAGTTGTTGCGGGCAGACACAAACACACACTGTATGTGTATGAGTTTTAAACTCTACAACAGCGCCGTAATTTTTTAAAGTCTTATACTCATAACGGGATGGGTTCTTTCTTTCGGTCGTGTCGATACATCCCCATAAGAATAGCTACAGCGCCAACTATCTGACTCAAGAGTCCTGAATATGACTGAACAACAATGGTGTACGGAATCCAAATGACACATGCAATGAGCATGTAGAATCTAATATCTTTAGGATGATCTCTTGAGATAGCGTAGGTGCCGATAATAACTCCTACAACAGGCAAAATAGTAATCAATCCTTTCCAAAAAACGACAAGCACTGCCACTGACATCAATGAGAAGAGGTAAAACCAGACAGGATGTTTTGCCCATTTTTTCTGATTTGCTTGAATAAAAACACTATTTCGCCCTAGAACCACTAAACACATTGCAGCACCTGCATATGCAGAAAGAAGTGCGTAGTGAAAAATAAAGAAAATTAAATTGATAGATTGTAAAAAGAGTATATTTCTACGAGTTTTTGCATTCCATGCGAGCACTACAAAAACGAGAGCTATCGCACCAAGGAATTGAATGAACCAGAAATTATGAAGAAGGACCATAGGTAACTAAAATACTAGCATCCATAATTGATCCCTCTGGGCTCGGTAGGGCTTCGGCACGATTCTCTAATCGCTCGGCTCGCAGTTCCTCAAATAAGGAGAATTTGTGGCCACGACTCTCGACTCGCCGTCGCTCGTCTCGGTCGCTGGCCCCGCCTCACGGTCCTTCGAGACTCAGGACATCGTTCCGGCACGCACACAAGCAAAAAACACTACTTGCGTAGTGCTTTTTTATTTTTTGTGGTCACGATTCACTAAGTATTATTCTCGTAAGACTCAGAAAATACTAAGTGCTCTCGACCCCGCCTCGCCGTCGCAAAGCGACATGGCTCCGGCACGCACAAAACAAGAAAATCCTGCGACCGTCTCCTTAAGAGGGAGTCGCTCTACCAACTGAGCTACGGGCGCGAGCGAGAAGGATAGTGAAAATTTGTTTTCACTATCTTGGAGCGAAGCGCCCGAAAGCTATGCTTACGGGCGAATGTTTCTTCTCTTTTTTATTTCCACCCGTAAGCATAGCTTTCGGGCAGATTGAGAAACTCTAACAGAAATAAGTACATTTTAAAAGCATGAATCTTTGAATAGCAGGCGTCTAATGCTACTCTTCAAGCATTGGGCGGATGGCGAAATTGGCAGACGCGCCAGCCTTAGGAGCTGGTCCCGCAAGGGGTGGAGGTTCAAGTCCTCTTCCGCCCACAATGAGTTTACGAGTGTAGGCGGAAAGCACGCAAACTGCTTTACGTGCGTGAGGACTTGAAAGGCGGAGGCATAATTTTGTTTATGCGAAGCATAAGGCAAAATTGCCGAGCTGGGCGATTAGCAAATCGTGCCGAGAGGCTTCGAGAGCACTTAGTATTTTGCGAGCGAGCGAAGCAAAATAGTTAGTGACTCGTGACCAAGTCACCCTACATCTCTCTACACACTTCAAATATAAAACACTCCGCTATTCGCGGAGTGTTTTATTAATCTCTTTTTTTGTATTAATTACCTCGGTAAACTAACCCCGAAGGTTCCCGTAACCGCAGTCAGGATGCCTATAACAGATACCATGATGAAGAATCCAATGATCCCCCAAAGCATCTTTCGTTCTCCTTTTTTTCTTTCCTCAGGATTATCTGCATGTGCAATGAATACCGTTGAGTATCAACTCAACAATCTTACCAATGAATTTAGACAGTACATCCATAACTAATCAATACAAAAGACTTAAATGAACCAAACAACTTCTTAATTCTTGTGGTTATTCAAGACTTGGAAAATCCTAACGAGCAGTTCCTCCTCCATTAGTACCTGGAGTCACCTGTGGAATCTGAATTGTCGTTGTATTTTCAACACCTAATGTGCTCTGAAGAGCATTGATGATACCGAAGACAGAGAGCATGACGAAGAGAGCGATAATGCCCCATACCATTATGTGGATACCTTTCTTTCGTTTTTCATCATTTGAAGAACCGAAGATGTAGGTAACCAAACCCCAGAAGAAGGCAAGAAGAGCAAGAGCAACGACAATTGGTGTTGCTTGTGTAATCAAAGCACCAATTTTTGTAAGTGCGTTATCAACACCGCCTGCAGCAAATGCAGCAAATGGAGCAAGAGCGACGACAGTGGCAATACCAGTTCTTAAAAATCCTTTCATATAATTACGAACAATTAAATATAACGAGATAAATCTCCTGAATAATAAGTCAGCCTTAATTGTATCATTCCCCCTGTTTCAAAGGAAAATGTATAAACGGGATGTGGAGAACCACAATAGCCTATTGCCCTCTACTAATGGTTGGGATTTGGAGGGTTCCAGAACCAACCCCAAAGGTAGCCTGAAGCATATTAATGATACCGAAGATAGAGAGCATCACGAATAGAGCAACAACGCCCCAAATCATCATAGGTATACCCTTTTTCCGCTTTTCATCATTAGATGAGCCAAAAACATACATAGCTAAACCCCAAAAGAAGAGGAGAAGTGCGAGCATTACTACAAGCGTTGTTGCGAGCTGAAGTGGAAGGTTAAGGTTACGGAGCACATCCTGAATGGTACTTGCAGCTGCAAATGTTGAAACTGGTACGAGTGCCGTTGCGCCAATAAAAGTCATTCCGATTATTTTTTTCATATGAAAATATATAATTTTTTAAATATCCCGCACTGGATTAGCTCCAGAAGAAGGTAGGGTTCGTATTTCTCCTCTTGGGTCTATATTTGGGTTAATTGGTGAGCGTGGAGTGGTTGGAGAAGTACCTGGTGCTGGCGTACCTAATGTTCCAGCCCTTGATCCACCTAAAAGTTCAGGCGACTGAGACGAAGAACTAGAAGGTGCAAATGTTGAACTACTTGAGCCAAGAAGTGTGTTGCTAATTATATTGACGATTCCTCCTAAAGAAAAGATTATAGCGAGCGCAACAATACTCCATATAAGACGAGGGAGTGCCTGTTTTCTTTTTTCTGCGTTATCGGCGTCAAAAATAATTTTGTAAGCATTCCAATAAAAAATCAAAAATACGAGAACCCACGGAACCGCTAACGTCACAACATCCGTCATGGTGTTAATAATCGATGTCAGTGTCATAAATATTTTTACAAGCCAGCCTGAATATCGTTAACAGTTGCCTGTATTGCAAGTGCAAGCGCTTGAGCTCCAAGCACCACTAAAGAGCCAACGATCGCCCAGAAAAAGAGACTTCTAACTTTTGCAATCTCTTCAGGTTTGCCTTCGGCAGTGATGAATTTAAACCCTATGAATACAATGAAAAGCACAATCACAGGAAAACCAATTTGAGTAATCAACTGGAGCATTCGCTGTAAAAATTCCCACAGAGAATTATATCCAAGAGGATTACAAAGACCTCCAGCGCTTGCACTATCGCAACCAGATGCAAGTACAACAAAAGGCAATGCTAACGACAGAGAAAACGGGAGAGCTCGTGCAAATATTTTTTTCATATTGTTTTTTGTTTTCTTATGATCCCTACGGATCCAATGAGGCATCGCCTAAACACTATATACCCTAATTCTTACCTCAAAAGTGCCTGCAATTCGCTATGTGCACCTTGTGATGCCTCTGTTACCCGAAGCTTGCCAGAGGATACGCTTTCCATCATCCTTTTAAAGATTGCGTCCGTTGCTGATGGGTCTGGATCAAGAAACGAAAACGAAAGTACTGCGGCATTTTGAAACATTGCACCATATGGATCATTTGGATTATTTGATACCGCGTCTCTTCGAACTGAAGGAAGTGAAATAAGCGATAAGAGCGCTTGCTGTGACTTTGCAGAGGTAAGTGCGAGTGCAACGGCAAGTGATCCCCCAATGTTGCGACTTCCTCGAGGAATCGAGAGCGCTGTCACCTCTGCCGAAACCCCTGCTCCACCACCTCGAACTGACGGGACTGGTGCCACATCAAAGTTTAGATTTGGATTTGCCTGACGCATCCCCAAGAGTTCACTCACGGAACCAAAATACATGGCAACCCCTCCTGCAAGAAATGCATTTCGCGATTCAGGTGCTGAGCGATTCCATGAATACACAGGTTTTACTGGATCAGAAAAATCAGTATAAAAACGAACAGCTGAATTTACAGGCGTGAGGGCACCGCTCTCCACAGCTCCTTCTGAAATCATAGATACATATACCCCTTCACTATTTCTTCCAACGACAGGGTTTCCAAGTTGATGGGCGAGTGTAAGAAAAATAGCCTTTGCGTGAAAGATGTTATCCCACGCACCAAGTGCAACAGAATTTTGAGTCAATGTTCCGTTTTCTTGTGTTTTTGTAAGACGCGGAGCTATGTCAGAAAGTTCATCCCAAAACTTTGGTGGCTGTGCAAGGCCTGCATTTGCAAACAATGTACGATTCCAATACATCACCAAAGGATCAACGGTGAATGGAATTCCTTTTATGCCATCATTGGCCAAAAACACCTCGCCTGCCTGAATGAAGGTGTTCTGAAATTCACGCCGACTCACATTGCTATAAGGAATAGAGACAAGCTTGTCGCCTTGAGAGAGTAAATATTCAGCAGGAAAAATAACCAAGTCAGGACCCCTGCCGGCAGCAATGGCTTCAACAAGATTTGGAATGAGCTCAGAAGCAGGAACAAATGTGTACGTAACACCATCATAGGTGCTGTTTCCTTCCTGCAACCCCCCCATTACTGCTTCAAAAGTAGAGAGAGGAAGCGAACCCCACACAGACACTTTGCCAACACTATTTTTATTTAGTGCGGTGAACGTTGAAAAAATGATAACTGCACTAATGGCGAGCGCAAGAAAGATACCAACGACGATTACATTAAAAAGCTTCATCCCGTTAGAGGTAGGATGCCGAGGGCATCCGTATATTATATAGAGCGAGTAAAGATAAGACCGAAACCATAATTCTATTGTACGGTATGTTTTTCATAACGTTCACACCTCTAACGGGATTCATGCTACCAGTATACCGCCTCTCATGCTTCTAATCTGCATAGATTTCCAGAGAATTACTTTAACGTCGCAAGAAATGCGAAATGATGCGTTCCCGCAGGAAGCATGTCCCCAGTTTCAAAACCTGCTTGCCTGAAAAGACGGACCGCCTCCCCTGGGGCTAGCACGGCCTCAGATGAAGGTCCCATATTTTTAAATGAGGAGATCCAATCAACAACAAGTGCAGTACCCCCAGGGCGTACCACGCGCGCAACCTCCATCACAAAACGCTCACGCTCACGAATTTGGTGAAGTATATTTGCCACCACAGCAATATGGAGAAGGTTATCTCCGATGGGTATAGGCTCATTCAAATCCGACTGCAATGTATGAAACTCAGCTGGATAGTGTTCCCCTTTCCGACG
This sequence comes from Parcubacteria group bacterium Greene0714_7, assembly GCA_007378985.1. GTDB lineage: Bacteria > Patescibacteriota > Minisyncoccia > Phycocordibacterales > Phycocordibacteraceae > Phycocordibacter. The sequence continues at coordinate 92,110 of VMHB01000001.1, read as the reverse complement.
AATAGCATCGAGTGCTGGACCAAACGCATCAAAAGCGTAAATAGTACCTTCTCTGCCAAGTTTTTCAGCCAAAGCAAATGAATAGTGCCCAGCACCTACGCCAAAATCTCCCACTTTTGCATGCGCGGTTATCGGGAGATGGGAAAGAATATCTGTAGGGTTCAGGAACATTCTTTGCATTGTACCCCGCAAGTGTGTCGGTGGTTGAATTTTCCACGGAGCAAGAACAAGGTACAGCCTAGCTTCTAGCTTTTGGCTGTTAGCTTTTAGGGATGAGGGGAAATCCCTCTTTTCCCCTTGAGTCATCCACAAATTCTGTATGATATATCATACAGAAAAAATTTAAGCTGGAACCTGACAGCTCGAAGTTTGAGGCTGAAAGCTGGCACCTGAAACCTGGCAGCTGGCAACTAAAAAGCGGTGAACGCTGCAATTTTATCACCTTCACGAAGCTTCATAATACGAACACCTTGTGTGGCGCGCGAAAGTGTTGGCACTTGTGAGAGTTCAGTTCGAATCACTTGTCCATTTTTTGATGCAACGATTATTTCTGACATTTCTGGAGTAACGACGCGCGCTGCAATAATTGAACCTGTTTTTGGAGTTACCTTGCCCGTTTTAATACCAGAGCCACCACGCTTTTGTATTTTGTATTCCTTTGCAGGTGTTCGCTTACCGTATCCCATATCAGCAAGAACCAAAACCTCACTCTCTTTTTCATTCTTAATAACGTCTGCTGCAATTATCTTGTCCTTACTTCCAAACTTCATACCGCGCACTCCGCCAGCGGTGCGTCCCATCTCACGAATGTCTGATTCCTTAAAGCGAATTGCCTGACCTCCTGCGGTTACTAAAATAACACTCTCACCTTTCTCAACAGGAAGAACAGCAATCAAACTATCTCCTGCTTGTAGTGACATCGCGATGATGCCTGAACGGCGTACATCTTCAAACTGATCTGCTTTCACTTTCTTTGCAACACCTTTCTCGGTAATGAGCATGAAGGAAGATGTTGCTGATTTTTTAGTCAATGCAACTATTGAAGTAATGCGCTCCTCCGCAGAAAGCGGAAGTACATTCATAATTGATTTACCTTTTGTGGCTCGCCTTCCTTCAGGTACTTCATACATGCGTGTTCGATACACCTTTCCACGATCAGAGAAAAACAAGACCGAGTCATGTGTGGAGCCTTCCAAGAATCGTGTCACGAAATCTTCTTCCTTTGTATTTAAATCAACAACTCCCACACCACCACGATTTTGCTTCTTATATTCGCTTGGGCTGGTGCGCTTCACATACCCAGTAGAAGTAAGTGTGAGCATCGCAGCTTCGTCAGGAATAAGGTCTTCATCTGACATATTCTTAATGCCACCCTTTACAATTTTGGTACGTCTCTCATCAGCGTATTTCTCGCGAAGCGCCAAGAGCTCAGTCTTCACCACCTTCATTATTTTCTTCGTTGAAGAAAGTATTTCCTCTAACTCCTTAATGAATGCTTGTATTTCTTTCAACTCATCTTCGATTTTTTTGCGCTCCAAGCCTGCAAGTTTCTGTAGACGCATTTCAAGAATTGCTGTAGCTTGGCGCTCAGAGAATTTGAATTTCTTTTGGAGATCAGTGTGAGCGCCCTGCACATCCTTCGCCGCCTTAATTAATTTGATGATTTCATCTATGTGATCGAGTGCTTTTTTAAGTCCAAGCAAAATATGCTCTCTCTCTTGTGCACGTTTCAAATCAAACTCAGTGCGCCTCTTTACAACAACTTTTCTGTGTTCGATGAAATATGAAAGAATTGCGGAAAGCGAGAGTGTTTCAGGCACACCATCTACCAAAAGCACCATGTTGTAATGGAACGCATCTTCAAGCTGTGTGTGCTTATACAGGTAGTTCAATACCTGCTGTGGTTGGGCATTATTTTTCAATTCCACCACAACACGAATATCAGTCGTTGATTCGTCACGGAGGTCTCGTACACCTTCAAGTTTTTTGTCACGCACTAAATCTGCAATATTTATGATTAGGTCAGCTTTGTTTACACGGTACGGAATAGAGGTAATAAGGATGATGTTATTACCCTTTTTATCCTCAGTGATTTCTGCATTACCTCGGACCACCACAGGCCCGCGCCCTGTTGCATATGCATGTGCAATATCTTTTGAATTAAATGCGATACCTCCAATTGGAAAATCAGGTCCTTGAACAAATTGTAAAAGCTCATCGACAGTTGCATCCGGATTATCAATAAGATGCACTGTGGCATCTACTACTTCACCTAAGTTATGTGGAGGGACATTAGTTGCCATACCAACAGCAATACCAAGAGTTCCATTCAAAAGAATATTTGGAACTCCAGCAGGAAGAACATTGGGCTCCTTTTGCGTACCGTCGTAGTTTGGACGCCATTCAACAGTGTCTTTATCAAGGTCAGACAGAAGATCAGCAGAGAGCTTTGACATCTTTGCTTCGGTGTAACGCATAGCAGCAGCTGAGTCGCCATCGATTGAGCCGAAGTTTCCTTGACCAATAATCAAGGGATATCGCATGGTGAAATTTTGCGCCATCTTAACCATTGCTTCATACACAGCGGTGTCGCCGTGTGGATGGTATTTACCCAAGACATCTCCAACTACCGCAGCCGATTTTCGAGGTTTTGAGGTAGCAGAGAGACCCATGCGATGCATGGTGTAGAGAATGCGACGATGTACTGGCTTCAAACCGTCGCGCACATCAGGCAAAGCGCGCGCAGTAATAACGGACATTGCGTAGTCGAGGTACGACTCGCGCATTTCAGTAACAATTGAATGCGAAATGACACGAAGGCCCATGTCGGCCTCCGGAGTACTATCTTCAGGTGCTGTTTGCACTTTCTTTCGAGCCATATTCTTCTTAAATTATAGCACTGCGGTGCGGTAAAAACCACTTATACATTATTGAAAAAACTATTCAGAAAATGGCACCTGAAGATTAACCTGAGAAACCTCAGAGGTTGTACTGGATGTAGGTGCCTTATAAAAATCAGTAGATAAAACAGAAAACAGAAATAGTACAAACCAGACGAGAGTAATGAGCCCGACAATAACCACGCTAATTAATGCCGTAAACTTTTCACGAGTATGGTGTGGAGCTCGTCGTAGTTTTTCAAAAGCTTTGAACATACTCGGAGTACTTAGGTGGACCAAAAACTTAGGACAGAAGCACTACTGCCCCATCCATAGCGGCAAGCTCTTTTGCACGCACGGTAAGTTTGTCAATTGGTTTTGTATCAGCAACACCTTCTGCTTTCAAGAAAACTTTCAGGGCATCATCCTTGCCGATAGAGTAGGGAATTATTACTTTGGTTTCAATTGTGTTTACTAAGTCATGTGCAACTTTCCCATCGAGAGTATCCTCACCCACCGGTATAAGAACAATGCCAATGTTATCAAGCTCGCTTCTTACCTCTGGAGGTAGTTTGGGAGCAGAGAGAGCGCCAAGTGCCAATACTCGAATGCCGTCCATTTCAATTATATAGACAGTGTTGCCAACATCAGACATCACATCACCGTAAGCCCCAGGAGTTCCGTAGCCAGTAATAATGATGTCCCCAACTTCGTATGCCCCTGGACCTGACACAACAAAAGGCTCTTTACCGTTGTGCGTTGCCTGCTCTGCCCCGTTCCAATCAGTATGCGGTACAGAAATAACAACGACATCTGAACCAAACTTAGAAACTTTGTGCTTACTCTTCGACGATGGAGGATTTAAAGCGATAGTGGTATCGCCTGAAGAAATCTTAAAACAATATCCGCCTGCTCGTTGAATGATCATGCGAGTGATTGTATCACGCGACAGCTTTCAGATTCCAGCGCTTACTTCACTCCACCTTGGCCCTGTGACGCAGGAGGACGAGACACTAGCATCCACCACAATGGACCAAACCTTGAAGCCATCGCGAGATTAAAAACTGATTGAAAAAAAATATCATTCCGTGACGTAACCAGTGGATTCTCAGATGAATCCGTACCTCCAAATCCTTCATTGCCTTCAGCCATTACGTACATCGTATACCAAAAAACAGGTACACGACTTAAAGTAGAAATACCTTCACTTTAAAAGCTAGGTGAAAAGTTACTACTCTGTCTCACGCCCCACTCTTCTTGCTTTGCTTTCTTCTTCCAGCTCTTCCACTGTCGGCAATAGCAATGCCATAAGCAAATCAAAACCTGCCTTTCGATCCGGACTCATTCTCACATGAGGACGCACTGGATCAAGTAAGCGCGGAATACCCATATCATCCATAATTAGACCAGCTATCCTGGCGTCTTCATTTCTGTCTCCTGTGACAGAGAAGCGTTTTTCTGGTTTCGTCAGTTTCTCTGGTTTTGCCATAAAATTATATATTAGTTCACACAACCTAGAACTTTAAGAAAGCAGTGTCAATCAGTTTGTTCTCGGATGATATATATGGTATAAATTCCCGACAAAGCCCTAGGGCTTTTTTATATCACTTTGGTTGGTGTTAATCCTTCCTAGAACCTAGCCCCTAGAAGCTGGAACCTAGAAGCGCCCAATCGATTACTGATTAAATGTCTAAGAAAAAAGAAATAGTAGTACCTGTGGTGAATGAGCAAATGGAGAAACTTCTCCTTGAAAGTGTCATTCCACCAGCAGAAGGAGATACAGTCGAAGGACCGGTTATTTTCATTGGTTCAGGAAAAATTTACATAGATCTTCCACCTTTCGGAACGGGTATCATTTACGGACGCGAATATCTTTCTGCTCGTGATGTACTTCGCAAAGTTGCACTTGGCGACACCGTATCTGCAAAGATAGTCGGAAGTCATAACAAAGAAGGCTACATAGAACTTTCCCTCAAGGAGGCACGTCAGGCAATGATCTGGTCGGATGCTGAAAAAGCAATCGCCGCAGGTACTGTCTTCGAACTTCCTGTTAAAGATGCAAACAAAGGCGGACTTATTATTGCGTGGCAGAGCATTCAAGGCTTCCTTCCTGCTTCGCAGTTGAAGCCTGAGCACTACCCACGAGTCGCAAACGGCGAAAAACAGCTCATCTTGGATGAATTGAAGAAATTGATTGGCACCAACATGTCGGTTTCTATCATCACCGCAGATCCTCGTGAAGGAAAACTTATCTTCTCAGAACGCGGAGGTTCTAAAGAGGCTCGAGGAACGCTTGTTGACCGCTATGCAGTTGGAGATGTTGTAGAAGGAATGGTCACAGGGATCGTCGACTTCGGTATCTTCGTGAAAGTTGAGGACGGACTCGAAGGCTTGGTGCACATTTCTGAAATCGACTGGGGTCTCGTTGAGGATCCTCGTGCGTTTGCAAAGGTAAACGAGCCAATCAAAGTAAAAATCATCGACATCAAAGACGGTAAGATTTCCCTCTCTTTGAAACAACTTCAGGAAGATCCTTGGGTTATCGCAGCCGCGAAGTACAAGAAAGACGGCGAGGTGAATGCCGCAGTCATTAAGTACAACAAGTACGGTGCACTCGCTTCAATTGAAGAAGGTGTGGCTGGATTAGTGCATGTTTCAGAATTTGCTTCAGAAGCTGAACTTCGCGAAACGTTGGGTCTTGGGAAAACATATCCATTCACCATTACGCTCTTTGAACCAAAAGAGCATCGTATGACGCTTTCATTCGTGAAAACTAAGAAATAAATTCCTTACACTAAAAAACACCCCGCCCGGGGTGTTTTTTAGTGTAACTGTGTTCTTCGAGATATCCGAAATGCTTCTGCTTCTGCCATACGAGTGGCGACCTCTTTCTCAATGTCAGATAAACTTTCACCAGGATACTCACCACGCTTATAGAGATCTAGAAGAAGAGCAAAATCCCTCATTACTCTCTGCTCAACTAAATAACTTTGCTGAATTTCATCCAATGCTCTCCCTGTATGATGACGTTCGTACCCTGGTCTAGGCATTGCAGGTTAGTTAGATTTATTCATCGCTATTTGATAACCTTCCGTAACCGAAATCTCAATCGCCTCCCCTACCTTCTTCAAAATCTTTGGCATCACTTCTTTTTCTTTTTTCGAAAAATCCCCTAAAAGAAAATCGAGAACTTTTTTTTCTCCCATTGGCTTCTTTAATTTTCCAGATGGTGTTGCTGGCGAAACACCAAAACGCAGGCGTGGAAAATCTTTCGTTTTCACTGCACGGATAATTGACTCAAGACCGTTGTGTCCACCAGAACTTCTTCCGTATGAAATCTTAAAGGTACCGAACGGGATATCGAGATCATCGTATACAACCAATAATTCTGATGCGGCTTTTTTTGATTTCACCAACCCCAAGACAGCTTTACCGGAATTATTCATGAAAGTATCCGGAATAACCAAGAGTGCCTTCGCTTTTCCCACCTTCCCTTCTGCAGTGTGTGCGTTTAATTTTTTATTAAACTCCCAATCAGAAAAATCATACTTCTTTTTAAACCAATCAAGTGCCATACGTCCCGCATTGTGGCGTGTATGCTCGTATTTTTCTCCAGGGTTACCAAGTCCAACGATGATGTACATTGAGATTAGGTGCTAGCTTCTAGCTTCTAGCTTCTAGCTTCTAGCTTTCTGAAAATTAAAAGCTAACACCTAGTCCCTAGCACCTAGAACCTTCAACAAGTGTATACGAAAAAAATATTTTTGCATAAATAGCATTGCACAACGAAAACAACCTTGCGCGCAATAGTGGCGAAGCGTACAATTCTTTCTATGAATGAAACGCGCCGTGAGATTGTCACCGACACAATCAAATTCGCGCTCATCGCACTCCTCATTGTTATACCTGTTCGCTGGTTTATCGCACAACCTTTTGTTGTACGTGGTGCATCTATGGTGCCCACATTTGAAAACAATGAATATCTTATTGTTGATCAACTTACCTACCACTTTGAAGACCCAAAGCGTGGCGATGTCATCATTATGCGATACCCTAAAGACCCAAAAACATTTTTCATCAAGCGCATCATAGGTTTACCAAATGAAAAAATTGAAACTACAAATAAAAAAATAATCATTCATGGAGCCAACACAGAGCCGTTCACTATTGATCAATCTTTCATCGATCTATCTCGAATGCGTGATGAACACGCAACATACACACTCGGAAGCGACGAATATTTCGTCATGGGTGACAACCGCAACGAAAGTTCTGACTCAAGGTCGTGGGGCAACCTACCGCGTGCTGACATAATTGGTCGTCCCGTAGTGAGACTCTTCCCACTGGATCGAATACATCTATTCCCTGGTGCAGTTCTGTTGCAACAATGATGTTTTCTTATTAATCCAAACCACTAATCCCTCACAAACATGCGATCAATTGAAAAAGGAAAACAGAATGAATCTCTCGAGCAATCAATTGCACGCATTGCCTACGCATACGGATTCACAACGCAGCCTGCAACAATTCCACGCCGGGCGCTCGTTGCCACAAGTGCAACTACAAATCAAAAAACAACAGCATCAGTTGCGCTCGTTAACCTCGCTCAAAGTGGCAAAGGACCAACACAATCTTGGGGAGTATCACGCAAAGGTACAGGCACATTGCTTTCATTTGGTATCTTTTCAACGCGCCACGCAATTGCACCAGCCATAGTAATAAAAACAGCGCTTTCTATTGTAGATGTCGCGGGATTCACTGACCTTTCTGTGCTTGTGTCATCAGTAGGTGATGCAGAGTCACGCAAAAGGTTCACTCGTGAGTTAGGAAACTTTTTCAAAAAACACCCCGAAGCAATTCCAGAAGATTTGAAGCAAATTACCCCACATGATCCAGACTCAGCCTACCGCACCATGATTATGAGGAATGATCCGGGCGTCGAACAAATGCCACGCTCAATCGATTACCTTTCGGAAAATTCACGCAAGACAATGCTCTCGACTCTTTCCCTCTTTGAATCAGTAGGTATTGCCTATTCTATACAGTCTCGACTGATTGCAGAACCTGGTATTGAATCAGAACTTTTATTCGCAATTGAAGGAACAAATAAGAAAGGCGAACGGGTGCGTGTTGCAAGTGGTGGTAGATACGACGAATGCGCAAAACGCGCACGAGGTACCCAAGCAGAGCCAGCCGTTGCTATAAGCTTGGAAATGCAGGGAAGAGTTGACATTGATTCACTCGACGATGAACCAGCGTGCTTTATTGTGCATGTTGGGGATGCTGCAAAACTTCGCTCTTTCGCATTACTTGAGGCACTCTGGCGTGCTCAAGTTGCAGTAGGTCAGGCATTGATGTTGGATAGCCTGCGTGATCAAGTACAGAAAGGAACAGACTCGGGTAGTAAATATATTGCCATCATTGGACAACGCGAAGCCTTGGATCAAACAGCCATCGTGCGCTCAGTCGTTACACAAGCACAAATGACACTACCTCTCGACAAGCTTGCGCAGTACGTAAGCCGAGGACATAGAGCTTAGGTGTTAGAGGGAAACACACCATCTAAACACCGAACGATTTCGAGTTGCTTCTGGGAGCAGTCTGTGCTTAAATATGCTCCACAATGATTAATGTTTCAGTAACAAAGACCGGGACCGAAAACACGATGGGTTTAGTGCGCCGTTTCTCAAAGAGAGTACTCGGAGCTGGAATTATCCGTCGCGTCAAAAATAATCGATACCGCCAACGTGAACTCTCACAGAGTAAGCGCCGTGCCGGAGCACTCCGTCGTATCGCTAAGCATGAAAAATCAGCTACTTTGGAGAGACTCGGTCTCGTTGATCCAAATGCCCGTGTTCAAAAGCGTGCGAAATAAAACAATATCTAGACTACAGAATTTCAGTTATTGAATTTTAGGAAAGGACAAGAAATGAAGTTCGTCGTCGCAAATACAGCAAGGCACTCACTTCCGCGAGTGCCTTTTTCAATGATGAAAGAAAAAGTACTTGGTAAAGAATATGCACTCTCACTTGTTTTCGTCCCACCGGGAAAAATGCAGGAACTGAATCAGCACTACCGAGGGAAAGATGTTCCAACTGACATTCTTTCCTTCCCTCTATCCAAAAAAACTGGAGAAATATATATCTGTATGAGTGCGGTGAAAAAAAAGGCACCACAATTTAAAATGGAGACCGCCACCTATCTCCCCTTTCTTTTCGTTCACGGAATGCTCCACTTACAAGGACACGACCACGGTAAAAAAATGGAAGCTCTCGAAAAAAAGTTCTGCAAAACACTGAAAATCCCCACCCCGTATAGCTGAGTGCGTGATAGGATAAGTTTGACGACAACGTTTTGTGGTAAAAACCACATGATCCCTTCGGATCCGACGAAGCGTCGCCTATCCCCTATTACAATGGCACCCCGTATCGCAGTTGGCATCGATATTGGCACCTATCAGGTGCGCGTTGTCATTGCGCGCGAATCGGCAGACCGCACCTCTCTATTCCCAAAAATCATAGGCACGGGATATGCAGAATCAAAAGGGCTTCGACATGGCTACATTGTAAACGCAGACGATGTAGCTCGATCAATTCGCATTGCCGCGACGCAGGCTTCAGAATTTGCAGGTGTAAAAATAAAAACCGCCTTTCTCTCTATCGGTGGCATTGGACTTGATGAGGTACGAGGCAAAGGAGATGCAATTATTTCTCGAGCTGACGCTGAAGTTACTGATCTTGATATCGAAAAAGCAATTGACGCATCCCGCGAAAATGTATCAGGAAGACTGGTAAACAGGAAAATTCTCCACACGGTGCCCTTGGTGTTTTCAATAGATGGTTCAGAAGTGTTAGGTCGCCCACATGGAATGAAAGGAACAAAACTTTCTGTCGAAACACTGTTCGTGACCTGTTTAGAGCAACATGTAAACGACCTCATTGAGTCCGTTGAGCGAGCTGATATTGCCGTGGCTGATACTATGGCGTCACCTCTCGCAGGATCCATCATTACCCTTTCAAATGCTGAAAAAAAAGCCGGGTGCGTTCTTGCAAACATAGGCGCTGAAACAGTTTCAATAGTTGTATTTGATAACGGTATGCCGGTATCACTGAAAGTATTTCGCATTGGCTCGATGGACATCACAAAAGATATTGCATTGGGGCTCAGAATCTCACTTGATGAAGCGGAGCAATTAAAACTCGGTGCAATAACCAACGCTACCTACTCAAAGAAAAAATTTGATGACATTTTGACTGCGCGACTCACTGACATCTTTGAACTCATCGATGGTCATTTAAAAAAACTTGGTAAGGATCAACTACTCCCTGCAGGCATTGTTCTTTCAGGAGGTGGTTCCGGTATTGGCCCTATAAAAGAAATTGCAGAATCAGCATTGAAGCTCCACTCAAAAATTGCTTCACTTAATATTGCGAGTGATGCAAAAATAAAAGATTCGTCATGGGCGGTAGCCTATGGACTCACTATATGGGGGCTGACTGGCGACAATTTTGCTCGTCCTACTGCTGGCATTGCTATCAAAGAAGTCAGTAATTCCGTCATGGGATTTTTGCGACAATTCTTGCCTTGAGAGAGAAATCAAAGCGACGAACGCTTATGCTCGATACATACCGGACCCGCCTGCCCCATTCGGCTCGACCATCGAGAACACACTGTGCAACGTAGTGGCTCAATCTCGTTCATATTCCGATTTAGCAACCCGATCACGCGGCAATCTTTACACTGATAAAGATTCCCTTGACCGACTTTATACTTCCAAGAATGACGGCAATCCTCTACTTCAATCTCCGCCACAAATCGTTGAGTCTCAAATGACATGGAAAATAAAATATATCATGTGGTTTTCTAACATAGAAAAATCAACAATGAACGACCTCGTAGGTCGCTCATTTTTCAAAATTTCGACTTAAATAGCGAATCAATTTGATAGAAAAGTCAAACGTTGCAACAGTAGTCGCTTTTCTCTATTATAAGGCGACTAGCTTAATAAAACTCAAAAAACACCATGGTACAGGTACATTCAGAAATGGAATCATCAGCACGAATTCGCGTCATCGGTATCGGCGGTTCTGGTAAAAATGCCATCAACCACATGGTTGCATCAAAAGTAAAAGGTGTTGATTTCATCGTCATCAACACTGATGCACAAGACCTCCAGCAATCATCAGCAAAAGCAAAAATCCACATTGGGAAAAATCTCACACGAGGTCTCGGCGCTGGAATGAATCCTGCAGTTGGTAAGCGTGCCGCTGAAGAAACACAATCTGAAATTCAAGATACACTCCGTGGATCTGACATGGTCTTTATTGCAGGAGGTATGGGTGGAGGTACTTGCACAGGCGCTGCACCTATTGTTGCAAAAATTGCAAAAGAAACTGGCGCACTCACGGTAGCAGTTGTTACTAAACCATTTTCATTTGAAGGTCAGCAACGTATGCGCCTTGCAGAACAAGGTCTCGATGAGCTCCGCAAAGAAGTAGACGCTTTGATTGTTATTCCTAACGATCGCTTACTTGCTGTCGTTGACCAAAACACAACAGTACGAAGCGCATTTGCACTTTGTGATGAAGTATTACGACAAGCAGTTGAAGGTGTTTCGGATCTCATCACCACACCAGGTAACATCAATCTCGACTTCGCTGACATCAAATCGATCATGGAAGATGCAGGCTCAGCACTCATGGGCGTCGGTATTGCACAAGGCGATAAGCGAGCAGAAGAAGCGGCTCGTTTGGCAATCAACTCCCCTCTCCTCGATATTTCTATCAATGGCGCAAAAGGTGTCTTGCTCTCAATTGCTGGAGGTGAAGACTTGGGACTTCTTGAAGTACAGGCCGCAGCACAAATTGTTACTGAATCAATCGACAAAAATGCAAAAGTTATCTTCGGCACATCAAAAGATGAACGACTTAAAAAGGGCGAAGTTCGTGTAACCGTCATTGCAACTGGGTTCCCTGAAGAGGCATCAAGTGTGCACGGGCAACCCCTCTTCCAAATCGGTGCAAAGAAAGAGAAAAAAGAAGAGGAACAGTCGGGGAAAATATACAATACGGTAATGCCAAGTCGGGTAGATGACGAGGAGATCGTCCCACCAGTACGACGCGATATGCCAGCACCAAAACCAGCTGAAGAAGATGATGAATGGGCAGCGGTTCCTGCGTTCTTGCGCAGAAACCGTAAGAACTAATGAATAGAGTTAAGAGTATTGAGAAAGCCGGGAACTTCCGGCTTTCTTTTTTACCCCCCAACCCCTTTAGTTAACTAAAGGGGTTGGGGGTTGTTTTTTGAACCGAATCTTAAATCCATCTTGGTTTTTTTATTTTAAAGAGAGGTGTGGATTTTGTTTTTTAAGCTGAAAGCTGTAAGCTGACACCTGAAAGCTATTTTATGTACGATGTTGCAATAATTGGAGGCGGGCCCGGAGGCTCAGCGGCAGGTGTATACGCAGCACGCAAACTTTTAAAAACAGTACTGATTACTGACCTTTTCGGCGGACAAAGCGTTGTCTCAGAGGAAATACAAAATTGGATTGGCACGCCAGCAATCTCAGGTGCAGATCTAGCAAAAAATCTTGAAGCACATGTGCGCGCATACGCAGGCTCCGTTGTCGATATCGTTACGGGAGAGCGTGTACTCAAAGTTGCTTCAGAAGATGGACATTTCACCATCACCACAAAGACTGGTAAGTCCTACAATGCGAAGACTGTTCTCGTAACAGCAGGAGGCTCAAGAAGAAAATTAGATGCTCCAGGTGCTCATGAGTTCGACAATAAAGGAGTTACCTACTGTGCATCTTGTGACGGACCTTTGTTTAGCGGTAGTGATGTTGTAGTCATCGGCGGAGGTAATGCTGGGTTTGAAACAGCCGCCCAACTTTTGGCATACGCAAAAAGCGTTACACTCTTACACCGAGGAGAACAATACGCCGCTGACCCTGTTACCGTTGAGAAAGTATTAGCGCACCCAAACATGAAGGGATTCTTAAACGCTGAAACACTCCAAATCACTGGAGAAAAGTTTGTGAATGGTCTTCGATATAAAAACCTCGTCACTGGAGCGGAATCTACACTCGCTGTTTCAGGAATATTTGTTGAAATCGGCATGGTCCCTTCAACTGAATTCGTTGACGGTTTAGTTGAGCTCGATCAATACAGACGCATTATTATTGACCACAAAACACAAAAAACATCCTGCACTGGAATTTGGGCTGCTGGTGATTGCACTAGCAGTCTGTACCACCAAAACAACATCGCCGCAGGAGATGCGGTGAAAGCACTAGAAGACATCTATGTTCATTTGAAAACGAGGTAGGTTCTTCGATTTCTTTTATTTTTTCAGCTCACGAGGTAAACTCTGGGATAGGTTTTAGGTACTAGGAACTAGGTGCTAGCTTTTCAATTTTCAGAAAGCTAGAACCTAGCACCTAGAAGCTAACCCCTTTCTTTATATGAAAATCTTCATCTCAGGATCACTCGCCTACGACCGTATCATGGACTACAAAGGTCTTTTTGGTGATCATATCCTGCCGGAAAAAATCCACGACATCAATGTGAGCTTCTATGTGGACTCCCTAGAAGAGTCCTACGGAGGTACTGCAGGCAACATTGCTTACACACTCTCCCTCCTCGGTGATGAAGCTGTCATAGTGGCAAACGCGGGAAACGACTTTGAGCCGTATATGAAGTGGATGACCTCACACCACGTTGGAACTGGACGCATACGCATTAATGGAAGCCTCCGCACGGCGTTCGCTACTGTCATGACGGACCAAAAATACAATCAGATTAGTGCGTTTTATCCGGGCGCTATGCAATTACCGTACACCCTGAGCGAGCACACTATCGACAAAGATTCTTTCGTCATTGTTGCTCCCGGCAACCCAGAAGATATGCGTACTATCCCTGAATTTTGTCGCACACACAACATCCCTTTTATGTTTGATCCCGGACAGCAAATCAGCAACATCTCTGACGATGACATAAAAAAAGGCATGGAAGGCGCAAAGGTATGCATCGTAAACGATTATGAGCGAGCACTCATCACAAAGAAAACAGGCTGGAGCGCGGAAGACATGTTAACGCACACAGAAATACTGGTTACAACCTTTGGTAGAGAGGGCTCGGAAATACGAAAAGGCAATATGATTATTAAAGTTCCAGCAGGAACTCCTAAGAACAGTATTGACCCAACTGGCGCTGGAGACGCATACCGTGCGGGCTTTATGCATGGACTTTTGAAAGGCTGGCCACTTGAAACCATAGGCAAGTTTGCAGGACTCGTTGCGTGCTATACAGTTGAACTTCGGGGAACCCAAACCCACATCTTTAATCCAATAAGCTTGGGAGCGCGCTATAAAGAAAATTTTAAAGAATCACTACCTTCATAATCCTGTTGTAGAGTTTGGCGTTGCAATGCATTTCCTTATATAATCACCTTCAACTTAAAATAACATATGGATATCTCAACAAACTCTAATAAAAACCCTGCAGGAAATGACGCCAAACTTCACAACGGGATGGAATACGATATTAAAGACATAGCTCTCGCACCTCTTGGAAAGAAAAGAATCGAATGGGCAGAACGCGACATGCCGGTACTTCGTGATGTGCGTGCACAATTTGAAAAAGAACTCCCGTTTAAAGATATGAATTTTTCAGCATGCCTCCATGTCACCGCTGAAACCGCAAACCTCATGCGTACACTAAAAGCTGGTGGCGCTAATGTGCTCCTAGTAGCCTCCAATCCCCTTTCAACACAAGACGATGTCGCAGCGAGCTTAGTTGTCGACTACGGCATCCCCGTGTATGCCATTCGCGCTGAAGATAAAGAAAAATTCTTCTCACACATTGAAGCCGCTATTGCACACAACCCTGTTATCACCATGGACGACGGGGCAGACCTCATAACTACCATTCACCGCGATCACCCTGAGAAAGCAACACAAATTATGGGAAGCATGGAGGAGACAACCACAGGAGTCATCCGCCTTCGTGCAATGGCAAAAGATGGTGCACTAAAAATACCTGTTGTTGCCGTGAACGATGCAAAAACAAAAAATCTTTTTGACAATCGCTACGGTACTGGCCAATCAACCTTGGACGGTATCATTCGTGCAACTGACGCCCTCATCGCCGGCAAAGTAGTTGTGGTTGGAGGATACGGCTGGTGCGGACGAGGATTTGCCATGCGCGCTCGTGGTATGGGAGCACGCACTATAGTTACTGAAGTGGATTCTATTAAGGCTCTTGAAGCCGTTATGGACGGGTTTGAGGTTATGCCCATGAAAGAGGCCGCTAAAATTGGCGACATCTTCTGCACACTCACAGGGGACATCAATGTCATCGACAAAACACACTTCCCTGCCATGAAAGACGGAGCTATTCTCTGCAATTCAGGTCACTTTGATGTGGAAATAAATCTGAAAGCACTTGAAGCAATGGCTGAAAAAGTGACAAAAGATGTGCGCAAAAATGTTGATGAATACCTCGTAGGCGGTAAAAGACTCTATGTTATTGGCGAAGGACGCTTAGTAAACCTCGCAGCCGCTGAAGGTCATCCCGCATCCGTTATGGATATGAGCTTTGCAACACAAGCACTTGCTTCATCGTGGGTTGTTGCCAATAAAGCAACACTAAAAGCTGGCGTGTATGAAATTGATCCAGAAATAGAAAACCGTGTCGCTAACTTAAAACTCGCTTCTATGGGCATCTACGTTGATACCCTCACCGAAGAACAAAAACACTATTTGAGTTCGTGGGAAGAAGGAACCTGAGCTAGTGATTAGTGGTTAGGGTTTAGGGAAAAGAAAAAAGGACATTGAAGTGATTTTGTATATCAAATCACTTCAATGTCCTTTTCATATACCACTGATTCATGCCACATCACGATACCTAAATAATTTTTAATTAAGATACCCCTAATTCGTGCGAATTAGGGGTATCTTAAAATACAAAGGTCCGACCTTGGTAAACCATTCCTCTCCTAAAATCTTTAGAATTACTCTCCATCCTGTATAGTATAATCTAACGGTCGTTAAATTATACTATACAGGGTATTTCAAATTATCTTTTTACTTTAATGAAGCGTCGGAGTACTAAACTAGCGTTTATCCTCATCGGCTAGGCGCCATAAGTACCAAGAAGCAATGGTGCGGTAGGGGCGCCACGGCTCAGCAAGACGCTCCATTTTCTTTGCGTCAGGCAATGTTTTCATTTTAAAAAGCTTTTGAAAGCCTTTACGAATACCTAAGTCCCCAGTTGGCAATACATCGAGCCTATTTAACCCAGACATTAAAAACATGTCAGCGCTCCACCTCCCTATACCCTTAACGGCAATTAAGTGCTGACGTATCTCTTCGTCAGTCATCACTTTAAATTTTTTTGGCTCTATTGTGCCGTCTAAGAATTTCGCCGAAAGATCTTTTATATATGCAGTCTTCTGCCCCGAAAGTCCAGCACCTCTCATTTTTGCAACACTCATTTTTAAAACAATTTCTGGTTTGGGATATCCAGTATCTGGAAACAGCGCAAGAAATCGTTTCAGAATTGTTCCAGCAGCTTTTCCAGAGAGTTGCTGATACACAATAGAACGCACCAGCGCAGCATATACATCACGTGCAGGCTTAAAATCCGGCTTCGGATTCTTTTTCACTACATCTCCTAAATGTACGTCCTTTCGGAGATACTTCAGGGCATTAGTAAGAGCGGTTGAATTCATTGTGGGTAGTGAGTCTATCATATTTACTCGAACCTTTTACAAACAAAAACCCTGACTCGCACCTCGCAGACTCATGGAGGCATCCTTCACCCTGTCACTCTATACTTTTTTTGGTGGGGGAATGCATTGAAGAATGGGGTGGAACAACAGAGAGGAAGATGATTTTGGGCACATATATCGTTTTGTTTTTTGATGCTAGCATATACTCGATATGGACTATGGATTCTTACCCATATTATTCGCTGACTCTTATATATGAGATTTTTTTCTAAAGAGATAACTACCGATAAAATTGCCGAATCTCTAGTGGGATTTTTCGATGCGGATTATGATTCACTAGTTACGGCGGATATATTTAAAGATCAGCAAATTTCAATCAACAAAGAACAGAATAAAGAATTGATTGTTGTTCCTATGTTTGCGATTATACGAGCAGTTATTGCGACTTTTGGAGATACACTAAAAACTAAACATATACTTGGCAAATTTCAATATGATATTTTAAATAAACATTTCAAAGATGCCGAAGAGAGGAGTCAATTTAGCGAACTATTTTCAAAAAGATGTGATGAATATTCTGAAATATTAAATCCAGAAAATAAAGATTTAGCTATTCAATTTGGTCAAATATTTTGCACTCACTTTTTTGACAAAGAGGAAGATGGGAGTCATTTGGTAGTAATGTTGCTCGTGGGGATGATGTTCGCAGAACAAATGATAGCTGGTAAAAAGTTTCTCGATGAAGTCTCGTCACACTATGAGATAATTTAGTAAGACTCAATGAAGGAAATGGGGTCGGTCACCATTTCGAACCCCACCGGGAATCGATCACGGCTCACTAGCGTGTTTTTTCTTTGTGGTCACCCGTCACTAAGTATTTTGCTCCGAAGGCTCACAAAATACTAAGTGCGCTCGACCCCGCCTCGCCCGTCGCAAGCGACATGGCTCCGGCTGTCACAAAGTAAAAAATGCCGAGCAGTCGGCATGTTTTTGACTTTGTGACCCCACCGGGAAACCGGTCACAAGTAAATTTCCTGACAGAAATTTCTCGCGACCCCGGCTCGGCATTTTTGCCTTGTGAGGCACAAACAAAAATATGCCTGTGCCATTCGATTCCCGGACGCACGAGAAATTATTCTCGTGCTTGGGGTCATGAACAAAAAGTGCCTGCGTTGCAGGCTTTTTTGTAATCATGACCCCACCGGGAATCGAACCCGGGTTCCAAGCTTGAAAAGCTTGTGTCCTAACCGTTAGACGATGGGGCCGTACGCGCTAGTATAGCCGATTTTTCTTTCTGTGGGTACATAATACCATAGTTCTGCAGAACTATGGTATTATGTACCCAATGGATAAGAAGCGATATCAAGATCTTGAACGAATACTGAAAGGAGCTGGAAGTCACTGGCGCATTCAAATAATGGATACTCTGGAAAAACACTCTGAACTTTCAGTCATGGAACTTGCCGAACACCTCTCTGCGGATTACCGCACGCTTTCAGAACATCTGCGGAAACTTTCTATCGCTGGGCTCCTCATGAAGCGCCACGAAGGTGCCTCGGTGCGACATGCACTCACCGAGCGGGGGAAAAACGTTCTCAAATTCTGCAGAACATTAGAATAATGAAATAAATTTTACGGTGGAAACGAAACGATTAAACTGATAGGATACCTATCTTCGGGAGGCGTCGGATAGTGGTTCATTCCACCGGTTTCGAAAACCGGCATACCGCAAGGTATCGTGAGTTCGAATCTCACCGCCTCCGCACTGAATATTTTTATCGAGAAAATCGTGACTGTCCCCATTTCCCTTTCCCATTTCTGTCAGAAAAATATCTGAAACATCTGTGACCGATTCCCACTTAAGTCACAAAACGATTCTCACCACCACTATTGTTGCCGTTTTATCGTTAGCTAACTTTTAGCTGAAAACTATACATTCCCATCCCGCACACGCCTTGCACTGTATCGCCAGATTTTGGAGTACCTAAATCTATAACTTCTTCACCTGTTGGTTGTAATATGCTTTGGAAACCGACAGAGCGAACTACAAGCGATGCCGAGCAATCATATGTTCCATTTGTCTTCACAATCAACTTGGTAGGCAACCCTCCTTTGATTTCTGTAACATACGGAGAATAGCCACCCTTTGCAGTGATAGTCACGTACTGTATGCCATCTCTAATTTCGATATTCTGCGACCCTACAACTTCACCGTTTGAAGACGCTGGCCTCGTAGAAACGAAGTAGAGAGTTCCCCCAATGAGAGCAATGCTGATGGCAATGGATATGAGTATGTTCTTTTGCATACAGTACTTAATAAAGATTATATGTTAAATAACGGATTGATAATACCGAGCCCAGCAAGCCCTGCGAGCAGTGCGAAAACCCCAAGACCTATAACCAACACACCCGCAGACTTAAAGAAAAGTGGAGCGTGTTTTGACCCCGCAAATGAGGCGGAACCGAACGACAGAAGTGCAAGCATTGGCAATGTGCCAAGAGCAAATGCAGTCATGATCATAAATCCCGAAAGAAACGAACCACTGGAAAGCGCTGCTACCTGCATTGCCTGAGTAAATCCGCACGGTAGGAAAAAAGTACCGACACCAATCAAAAATGGGGCCACCGTCTTATGCTCTATCTTGCGGAACAAGCTAAAAACCCCAGAAGGGAGTGCAATTATATTCTTCTCAAAAATCCCCACAAGATTAAGTCCGAGCAGAATCATCACTGTTGATGCAATAATTCCAAGAATTGCAGTCACCGTAAAGCTGATACCAATTGCACTGCCTATTGCACCCAGGACACCGCCAAGTATTGCGAAGCTGATTAGTCTTCCGCCATGGAAAAGCATCATTGGTTTTACGTCACTTACTGTGTCCTGAGACACTGTTGCTGAGAGAGAAAGAACAAGCCCCCCAACAACCGCAAGACAACTCGACACCGACGCAACGAGCCCAATTATGAAACTAGTGACAGGGGTCACCGTTCCGCCCAAACCAAAATTGAGGATTCCTGATTTTTGCACAATAAAGAAAAGTGCAAGAAATGCGAGTCCAATCGGAAGTGCCTGCCAAATGACGCCAGTGTCTTTTTTCTCTTTAGCTTCCTTCTCAACAGAAAGTGAGTACCCATTCTGTTTTATTTTCTCGGTTAGTATCTTGGCCAGCGTATGCTGACTTTCATCAAGAGTAGTCTCAAGGGAGACAGTTTTACTCTTCAAATCAACGTACGTTTGTCCAATACCACTATGCTCATTCAAGGTGTCCTCAATGAAGATTTTACATGACGGACAATGCGTGCCAGAGACGTGGAATGTGTAGGTATGTGTGTTCATAAAAATTATTTATAATTTTTTACCTTTGATTCGTAATGAATTCGACACTACCGACACCGACGACATCGCCATAGCAAATCCTGCAAACACTGGATTTAAGAGCCATCCGAAGACTGGGTATAAGACTCCCGCAGCAAGAGGAATACCGATAATGTTGTAGATGAAGGCCCAAAAGAGATTCTGTTTGATCCCCCGCATGGTGATCTTGGAAAGCCTAATGGCTTTCACCAGTTTTGAAATATCACCGCCAAGAAGCGTAATGCCCGCTGACTCTATTGCTACATCAGTACCCGTGCCCATGGCGATGCCCACATCTGCTTGGGCAAGTGCTGGTGCATCATTCACGCCATCACCCGCCATAGCAACCACTCGACCTTGCGATTGCAATTCTTTTATTTTCGCCAATTTGTCTTGTGGCAACACGTGAGCAACCACATCATCGATGCCAACCATCGATGCCATGTATCTCGCAGCTTTTTCATCGTCTCCCGTAAGCATAACCACCTTAACTCCCAGTTTGTGAAGATTGGCAACAGCTTGTTTTGATTCGGGTTTTATTTCATCTGCCACCATAACAAAACCTAAGACTTTTTCTTTTGTCGTGAGAATAACGGGTGTCTTCCCTTCTGAAGTAAACTTGTTCAGCGTACTAGCTTCAAATGAAACCTTAAGATCGCCCACAAGTTTTGCATTACCTACAAAGTATTCGGTGCCGTTCACTACTCCCCTGAGACCCTTACCCTGTATTCCTTCAAAATTTGAAATAGTGGATACAGGAATATTTTTCTCCTCAGCGTAGTTCACAATCGCACGTGCAATCGGATGCTCTGATTTTTTCTCAAGCGAAGCAAGAATCGATACCAGTTCATCATCCGTTACGCTTGAGAGATTTTGAATATCAACCAGAGTTGGTTTGCCGACAGTAATAGTGCCAGTTTTGTCCACAATAACCGTGTCCACCTTGTGAAGTTTTTCAAGAGTAGAGGCGTCTTTGATAAGAATGCCCTCTTTTGCACCTTTACCGACTCCGACAATAATTGCTGTGGGAGTTGCAAGTCCTAGAGCACACGGACACGCAATGACGAGAATTCCAACAAACGACACAAGGCCAAATGAAAGTGCCTGAGAGAAACCCAAATACTGTGACCCTACAATGAGCCATGCACCAAGCGTAAGAAACGCAATCACAAGAACAATGGGCACAAAGATTGACGAAATTTTGTCTGCAAGTGCCTGAATAGGGGCTTTGCTCCCTTGGGCATCCTCGACCATTGTTATGATCTGGGCGAGCAATGTTTCTGACCCAACCTTTGTTGCTTTAAACGTGAATGATCCGCTTGTGTTTATGGTTCCGGAGACAACGCTGTCTCCGATCTTCTTCCCTACTGGCATCGGCTCTCCCGTGACCATCGACTCATCAATAAAGGATGAACCTTCTGTGATAGTGCCATCAACCGGAATTTTCGCACCAGGTTTAACGATAATTAGATCTCCATGTGTAACGTCGTTGACCGAGATCTCTATTTCCTTTCCATCTCGAATGACCAAAGCGGTTTTAGCTTGAAGATTGAGAAGCTTCTCGATAGCATCCCCCGTCTTTATTTTCGATCGAGCTTCCAAATATTTACCAAGTGCAATAAAGGTAATAACTACAATGGTCACATCGTAGTATTGATAGTCAACATTGATAAAAGGCCTGAGTGTTTCCTCGAAAGCCGTAACTGCAAAGCTGTATAGAAAGGCGGCGGTGGTACCAATACCAATCAGGGTATCCATGTTCGCCTTTCCATAGCGTAAGAATCTATAAAAACCAAGTAAGTATGGCGTACCAACCACAAACAAAATATAGGTCGCAAGTATTGGGAGTAAGTGATGGAAAAATTCTTTGAGTGTATAGCTCATCGCCGGAGTGATACTGTACTCGGCAAGAATATCCCAACCCATGACGAAAGCGGCGAAGACGGCGATAGGAATGGCGGAAAGCACTTTTGTTCGCATATCAGCCACCTCCGCTAATTTCTCTTTTTTAGACTGATTCAAACCTAAATGAGCTGCATGTTCACTCTCCGACATACCCATTTCATTTGCACTCGTTGGAACTTCTAATGAATATCCAAGTGGCTCAATGTGTTTAGAAAGATCGTGAGGATTGGTTTTTGAGGGATCAAAAGAAATCTTTGCTTTTTCTGTACCGTAATTAACTTCCGCAGAATGTACCCCATCCACTTTCTTAAAAGTCTTCTCGATGGTCGAGGAGCACGAAGCACAATGCATTCCTTTTACTCTATACGTTTGTGTGTGCATACATTATTTTCTCTTTAGTTTATACACTTTTAATATTTCCTGCTTTGCCTTTTCAGTCTGTCCAGACTTTACCTGATTCAAGATGCACCCACCAAGATGGTTTTCGAGCAGTAAATCCTCAACATTAGAAAGTCCCTGTTTAACCGCAGACGTTTGCGTGATTACATCAATACAATACGTGTCATTCTCGATCATCTTTTGTAGACCTCGAACCTGACCTTCGATAAGTTTGAGACGACGAATAATGGTGCCTTTATTTTTATCTTCCATGTATTTCATGAGTAATAGTATATACCCCCTAGGGGGTATCCCGCAAGGTACCCACAACTACTTCTGAGTGAAGTGTAAGATTCCTAGTTGTACCCAGTCTCCAATAGGGAGGCTTTTTATAAAGGATGATGTAGACTACTCTCACCAATGCACAATAAAAAAATATTTAAGGCAATGCTTTTCTCCATTGTGGGAATCTTCGCCCTCATCGGAGTAGCTTTTACACTTGTCTTCATTGGTATGCAATTTGGACTCTTGAATGTACGCGGAACTATTAAAGAGAGAAATCAGTTTTTTGAGAGAAATCCAAATAGTGTCCCCTGCCTCAACACTGCAGAAGAAGAGTGTGTGTGGAACCAAACTCCTGAATGGGATACCGTCAGAGAAGGACTCCGCAAAGACGAGAAAATAATCACGAGAGTTTCGACAGAAACGGGCGTTTCAAAACGCATGATTGCTTCTGTGGTCATTCCCGAGCAAATCCGCTTCTTTACTTCGGAGCGAGAAGTATTTAAAAGCTACTTTGAGCCATTAAAAATACTAGGCTCACTTTCACAGTTTTCCTTAGGTGTTTCGGGCATCAAACAAGAAACGGCAAATGCCATTGAACTCAATACTCAAAATGTCACCTCGCCATTTTTCCCAGGGCCAAATATGCGAGCGCTTGTTGCCTACCCTGAGGGCGTAGAACATGACGCCGAACTCTACAGACGGCTCACCGACCCAAAAGACCACTACTTCTCATACCTCTATACAGCCCTCTTCATAAAGGAGGTGGAAGCACAGTGGAGACAGGGCGGATACGACATTACACAAAATCCTGGCACAGTAGTAACGCTGTTTAATATTGGTTTTCAAGCCTCAAAGCCAAACCCTTCCCCAATAACAGCAGGTAGCGAAATTACCACAGGCGGAAAAGCATATTTGTTTGGGGAGCTCGGCGCACTCTTTTACCACTCCGATGAACTTACAGACGTGTTTCCGAAGTAACAAAAGCACTTTTTATTTCCAAGGAGGTTTCATATTTAAGTCTGGAAAATCTTCCAGACTATATCCAAAAAAGTTTATTAAATCGCGAAGTCGATTGAATCGCCGAATAGTAGGTTTATCTCGACCCTCGGGATCATTAAAATCACCATGAGCTTTATTTGCTCGATCAATTGACCCCTGAAGTGTTTCCTTGATTATGTCGGTCACGGCGCCAACCCTATCACAGAAATATAGGCCTTCCTATACGTTAGATTTTTATAGTGCGTGTATGTCGATCTCCGATATCGCTCCTTCCCGAATCACATGAGGCGAAAGCCCTCGTGCATCCACAACAGTTGAAGGAAGTGACTCTAAAAGTTCACCCACATCAATGATGCGATCAATCATTCCCGCCTGGGCACCAAATTGAGCAAGTATCTCGGATACAGTGTTTTTAGAATCCATATCGCTTACATTAGCGCTCGTTGTCGTATAAGGACGTCCGAGTTCACGCACAATATTTAAACAAAGAACATGGTTCGGAATACGAATACCAACAGTGCCTGTACCTGCTGTAAGCTCTGTAGGAAGATTAGATTTAGCCTTCAGAATAAGCGTAAGCTTCCCTGGGAGAAAAGCTTCAGTGAGTTTTAATGCAAGAGGTGTCACTTCAGCATATTCTTCAGCCATCTTCATGTCGGAAACAACAATAGAAATTGGCTTGCCCTCTTCTCTGCCTTTGAGTGTGCGGAGTTTTTTGAGTGCTTCAACGTTCAAGGCATCAACCCCAAGTCCATAGAGGGTGTCTGTAGGATACAAAAGAATACCGCCAGCATTTAATATATCTTTAGGGTTCATATAAAAGAGTCTCATTACTGAGACTCTTTTATTCTACAACACTTTGAAAATCCTTTAGGATTTCAAAGGACATTTCTTATTAGCACAAGTACCTTTGCTTGCAGAAATACGCCAACCGCACCCATGACAATTTGCCGTTTGTGTTGGGATTGCAATGAAAGATTTATCGCCAAACATGAATATTAGTTTAAAATTGACTTATAATTTTTGATTGTACTCTGAACGTAATACCTGTCAAATATGCCATTGTGAAGGAGGGCGGTCTTGAAAAAAGCCTTAAAACGAGCTACTCTCTCTTGACTTGTGCGGAGAGCTTAAGCTCCCTGCGCAGGCGTTAGGAAAGAAGAAGCGTCACGCAGAGCGTGGACATTCTCTTCCTCACTTTGCGCGGTTAGCTCAGTTGGTAGAGCGCGTCATTGACGTTGACGATGTCGGGGGTTCGAATCCCTCACCGCGCACAAAACAAAAGATGCCGAACGCTTTCGCGTTCGGCACTTATTGTTTGTAATGCGGTGAGGGATTCGAAAGACGGAGGCGGTACACAAGGCGAGCGAAGCGATCGCTTGTCGGCGAGTCGGGGTCGCGGAAATTTTATTTTTTAAAATTATCCGTGACCGAATCCCTAACAATTTGGCTCACGTGAGGGATTCGAAAAGCGCAGGCATATTTTTGTTTACGCCTCACAAGGCAAAAATGCCGAGCTAGGGTCGCGAGAAATTTCCGTCAGGAAATTTACTTGTGACCGAACCCTCGAAAGAATTGAAGAAATCTTACAAAGTAAAACTATCTGTTACCGAATCCCTCTTCCTCTCTCCTACCCCTCCTGCAAAAATCCGCCAGCCTGATGATTCCAGAGCTCTGAATAGGTGCCACCTGCTTTCACTAATTCCTCATGGCTACCCTCTTCAATTATTTGACCCCTATCCATAACGACAATTCGATCCATCTCACGCAAAGTTGAAAGTCGGTGTGCAATCGCAATAACCGTCTTGCCTTTCATGAGCTCCTTTAAAGCATCCTGAATAGCCACTTCACTTTCACTGTCCAAAGAAGCCGTAGCCTCATCCATAAGAAGAATAGGCGCATTCTTGAGGATTGCACGGGCTATCGCAATCCTCTGACGCTCACCGCCTGAAAGCTTTACGCCTCGCTCTCCAACAAGAGATTCATATCCTTCTTCGAGTCGCTTAATAAAATCATGAGCTTGTGCAAGACGCGCTGCCTCCTCTATTTCCGCTTGTGATGCATCAGGCTTACCGTAGGCAATGTTCTCACTAATAGTGCGATGAAAGAGTGAAGGTTCCTGTGGAACAACGGAAATGGCGCGCCGAAGGCTCTCTTGTGTTACGGAAGTGATATCTTTCCCATCAATGATAATTGCACCATCCTTAAGGTCGTGATGATGAAGGAGTGCTCGCATAAGAGTAGACTTGCCTGCCCCCGAGCGCCCCACTATCCCCACCCGCTCCCCTGGCTTAATAAAGAGATTAAGCTTCTCAAATATCAAAATGTTGCCATATTCAAAGCTAATGTTGTCAAAATGAATGCCACCATTCGGCACACCGAGTTCTCCTGCCCCCAGCTTGTCAGGAATTTCATGAGGTTCAATTATTTCATTAAGACTTTCTTCTACCTCACCCCACGTGTTCGAAACCTTATTGATGTTGCTCTCCAAGGTCTGAAGCTGTCCTTCAACACGGAAGATGATGGTAATGACAAGTACAATGTCGCCCAAGGATATGGCGCCCGTGCGCATAAGATTGACGGAAACGAAAAGCATACAGCTACCGAAAACGAACTGCAGAACATTGTTGAGGATGCGTACTTTTTCACCGTGAGTCCAGTTGCGAATGCCTGCGCGACGCCGTTTTTCAGTCATCTCTTCAATGCGACGCATCTCAAAAGAGCGCCGTGCGTATTCCTGCATTGCATTAATATTCGACAAGAGATCTACAGTCATGCCGGTCAATTGCGACTCCAGCTTCTGTACATACTTAGAGAGAGGTATGCGTTTTTGAACTAAGTAGGCATTAAGTACAGCCACGGCAACAACCCAACCAAGAAATATAAAAGCAATTTCCTTGGAAACAAAGAACGCTAGAAAGAAACTTGCAATAACCGAAACAAACAGTTCCAAAAACGACCACAGGAATTGATCGGCAAACTCATGTATGCCCGATGCAGCATGACTTATCTTGTTGACAATTGAGCCCGCGAAGCGATTCGAAAAATAGGTACGGCTGTGAAGCGTCACATATGAGGTGAGCGTTTGACGGGCGGTTGCGCGACCGCCGTTACACCAGCGCATGCCTGCGAATCCTGAAATGCGCCAAAATATTTTTCCCGTAAGAAGAAAAAGCATATAGGCAACCGATGCCCACACAAGAGCGCTGTACGACCCTCCTGATGAAAGCGAAACAGCGGCATTGACTATCAGCTTGAAAAGATATGCAGTCGAAGCTCCGATTGACCCAGCAATGATGACCGCTACAATAGCAATTACCGCAGGAACCACATGTGGCCGTGAGCAAAAGAGGAAAAAGTGGAGA
The DNA here is from genome assembly GCA_007378985.1 of Parcubacteria group bacterium Greene0714_7. GTDB lineage: Bacteria > Patescibacteriota > Minisyncoccia > Phycocordibacterales > Phycocordibacteraceae > Phycocordibacter. The sequence goes on along the minus strand of VMHB01000001.1, from coordinate 65,210 downwards.
GGATTTGTGTCTTTAGGAAAGTCTTCACGCCAGAGGGATTTCATATGTTTGTATGCTTCGCGTTACTCCTCCGATTAATCGGAGGAGTAACGCTTTTTATTTTTATATTTTCAGAAAATGCGTGCGGTAAAATTTCAATTCTTCTATGGATTGAAGGATATCATCTTTAGCGCGGTGCTTTTTCTCACTCCGCACTGACCTCCAGTTTTCATAGACTTCAGGCTTCCAACGCTCCGCAAGCCCTTTTAAGGTTGAGACATCTATACAGCGGTAATGGAGATAGGAATCAAGAGTAGGCATATGGAGACGTAAAAACATTCTGTCCATATGAATTGAATTTCCACAAAGCGGGCTCGATTGTGGGGCGGCGTGTGCCTCAACAAATGCAAGTACCTCCCTTTCAGCCTGTTCGGTGGTAATCACACTCGAAATGGAAGATTCAATAATTCCACTTTTTTTGTGAATTTCTAATACATCCGACGGAATATTTTCAAAAACCGTGGCATCAGCGTGGATGATGATATCGGGACCTTCAGCGACAACAGCGAGGTTAGTGTCAGTAATAACCACCGCAATTTCTATAATTGAGTCTTTGGTAACGTCCACTAAAGACGTCATTTCGAGGTCCATCCATACAAGGAGGTCGTTTCTTGGCATTACGCTATAATACACCGAACATGAAAATCTTAGCCATTGAGACCAGTTGCGACCCCAGTAGCAGAGCGCAGGGCGCTCACTACGGGGCAGGTAAAACTAGGCATTGTAGGTGCATATGAAAATTCTCTCTATAGAAACAAGTTGTGACGAGACAGGCGTGGCTATTCTTGAGTGCGAAGGCTCATTTGAGGGCGCGTCGTTCACCATCCTCGGAAACGCCCTTTACTCGCAAGCAACCCTTCATGCTCCATACGGTGGAGTGTATCCAAACCTCGCAAAACGTGAACACCAAAACAATCTTGCACCACTTGCAAAAGAGGCACTCCGAGAAGCTGGCATGCTCAAAGCAGTAGAGAAAACTGACGCCGTGCACAAAGATGTCTTAAAAAATATTCGTAACGAAGCATTCAAAAATGATATTGAAGAATTTCTTAACACTACCGAGCACCCTGACATTGAATTTATTGCGGTAACAAAAGGCCCTGGCCTTGAGCCAGCACTCTGGACAGGTATTAATTTTGCTGAAAGCTTGGGACGAGCTTGGAATATCCCCGTCATTGGGATCGACCATATGGAGGGGCATATTTTCTCTGCTTTGCTGAAGCAGGAAGTAGATAGTCAGCAATCAACAGAACAATCCGAAGTTCCTCTCAACCCTAAACGCTATACCCTAAACGCCATGCACTTCCCTATCCTTGCATTCCTCATTTCAGGTGGGCACACAGAGTTTGTAGTAATGAAAGAGCCTTTTGTCTACGAACACATTGGAGCAACGAGAGACGACGCCATCGGTGAAGCATTCGATAAAGTTGCACGACTCCTTGACCTTCCCTATCCAGGAGGGCCTCAGATTGCTGAAGTTGCTTCAAGGTCACGGGCGCGGGGTGAAAAAAATGAAATCTCATTTCCAAGGCCAATGGCGAAGGACGATACATGCGACTTTTCTTTCTCAGGTTTAAAAACCGCAGTGCTCTATAAACTTCGTGACATGGATAAAATTGACGAGAAAGTCAAAGAACAAATAGCAGAAGCATTTGAAGACGCAGCACGCGATGTCGTGATAATAAAAACCAAACGAGCACTTGAAGCAACTGAGCCAAAAATCCTAGCGGTCGGTGGCGGTGTTTCTGCAAATACTGAAATTAAACGCGCACTTACCGCATTAGTAGATGAAGAGTTTTCAAACATTCAACTTTTATTTCCTGATGCAACACTCACTGGTGATAACGCCATCATGATTGGTGTAGCTGGCTATCTCCGTCACCTATCGGGAACACGTACCGCAAGCAATTTGTCGGCGCTTGGGAATTTAAAGCTTGGAGAGTAACATTCTCTATTATGGATCCAAAATTTCTACAACCATATAATTCAAAAGAAACGGAAGAGGCCATCTATACACGCTGGGAAGAAAGTGGCTATTTCAATCCCGACAACCTCCCACCTATTGTTACACCACAAGGTACGGAAGAACGCGCGGAGTCATTTTCAATGATACTTCCCCCACCAAATGTTACCGGCATTCTCCATATGGGCTCAGCATTGATGCTCGTTATTGAAGACATACTCATTCGCCATGCTCGCATGAGTGGCAAAAAAACACTCTGGATTCCTGGCGCCGACTCTGCTGCAATCGCTACCCAGTCAAAGGTGGAGGGAGAAATCTATAAGAAAGAGAAAAAAACCCGTCATGACCTTGGACGAGATGAGCTTTTGAAACGAATAGATGTATTCGTGAAAGAGAGCGAAAAAACTATTATTGAACAGATGAAACGTGTCGGCGCTTCACTAGATTTTTCTCGCTACGCCTACACTATGGATAGCGCGAGATACCATGCCGTCATGGAGGCCTTTGTACGAATGTACAATGCTGGTCTCATTTATCGCGGATACCGAATCGTAAACTGGGACCCAAAACTCCAAACTACCGTTTCGGATGATGAAATGGACTACGTAGAAGAATCCGTTCCATTCTACTATTTCAAATACGGACCATTTGTCATCGGCACTGTACGCCCTGAAACAAAGTTCGGTGATAAATATGTTGTGATGCATCCAGATGATACGAGGTACAGCGAATGGAAACATGGACAGACATTTGATCTTGAGTGGATAAACGGACCCATCACTGCAACAATCATTAAAGACAAAGCAGCTGACATGGAAATGGGTTCGGGTGTAATGACCATTACACCAGCGCACTCGGTGGTGGACTTCGAGATTGCGAAACGCCACGGGCTTGATATAGAGCAAGTCATAGACGACCGCGGACTTCTCCTCCCTATAGCAGGAGAATTTCAAGGGAGCCATATCAAAAAAGCTCGTCCACTAATCATTGAGAAGCTCAAAGCAAAAGGGCTCATTGATAAAATTGATGAGAAATATGTCCACAACATTGCAACAAACAGTCGTGGTGGAGGCACTATAGAACCTCAAGTAAAGCGTCAATGGTTTGTGGGGGTTAATGCTGAGTTTGAAAAAAATGGAAAGAAAACAACCCTAAGAAAAATGATGCGGGAGACCGTCGAGAGTAAGGCAGTAGACATTACACCTGAGAGATACGAAAAAACATACTTCCACTGGATAGACAACCTTCGTGATTGGTGTATTTCACGCCAAATATGGTTCGGGCATCGTATACCAGTATGGTATCGAGGTGAAGAGACATATGTTGGGGCAGTTGCACCAGAAGGCGCCGGGTGGGAACAAGACCCAGATACTTTGGACACGTGGTTCTCTGCTGGATTATGGACATTCTCGACCTTGGGCTGGCCTAACACAACAAAAGATTTAAAAACATTCCACCCGACATCAATCCTTGAAACTGGATACGATATTCTCTTCTTCTGGGTAGCCCGCATGATTCTCATGAGTGGATTCCTCCTCGATGAGGTGCCGTTCAAAAAAGTCTATCTTCATGGATTAGTTCGTGACGGACAAGGCCGAAAGATTTCAAAATCCTTAGGCAACAACATTGACCCATTGGATATGGCGGCAAAGTACGGTATGGATGCAGTGCGTGTTTCTTTAATTGCGGGCATGGCACCAGGAACCGATAGTAAAATTTCTGAAGAAAAAATACGGGGATATAAAAACTTCGCAAATAAAATTTGGAACATAGCTCGGTTTGTCCTTGAGAATGGTGGTGGTAATACCCAAGATGCTCCGTATACAAGAGAAGATACGCAGATAGCTATAGAAGTAGCTGACATGGCAAAGAGTGTTTCTGAAAACATTGAAAAATTCAGAATCGACCTTGCGTTTGATATTCTTTACCACTTCATCTGGCACAGATTTGCGGACGAAATAATTGAAGCATCAAAACCAATACTCAAGGGAGCTAATGAAAAAGAGAAAGCCTCCAGGCAAAAACTCCTCTACGAGACACTGAACCACTTCCTAAGGCTCCTCCATCCATTCATGCCATTCGTAACTGAAGAGATATGGACATATCTTCCTCAAAAGGAGACCAAGCTATTAATGGTTGCTCCCTGGCCAAAAACTAGGGTATAGCCATTAGGGTTTAGGGTTCTGAAACTATCGCATACTTCCCTAATGGCTAGTGGCTAACACTTAGTGGCTAATCAATGCGTTAGAATATCCGTATGCTCCCCATCCTTTCAGGAACTGAATCAGCTATCGTGGCATTTCTCTTGAGCTTAATACCAACACTCATTTGGCTTACCTTTTGGCTCTTTGAAGACTCTAAACGCCCAGAACCTAGAAAACTCATCTTCCTAGCATTTACGTCGGGTATGGTGGGAGTCCTCATTGTTCTTCCCTTCCAGCAAGTCGCTGCGATGTATTTCGATATGAGCTTTCCACTCATCCTCATATGGGCAGGCATTGAAGAAGTTACAAAATTCTTAATTGCATATGTAATGATTCTCCGAAAGCGCGATGCCGATGAACCTATTGATTTTCCAATGTACCTCATCACCGTTTCTTTGGGCTTCGCTGCTCTCGAAAACACGCTTTTTATTTTCACTCCTCTCGCAAATGGACAATTCTTTGAAAGCTTAGTGTCTGGAAATCTTCGTTTTATCGGAGCAACATTAGTACACGTCCTCTCATCATCGGTGATTGGTGGAGCACTCGCATTTGCATACTATCGAGAACGAATACAAAAAATTTGGTACGGCATCATAGGAGTTATCCTCGCAATTCTGTTGCATGCATTCTTTAATTTCCTTATAATCACTAGTGGATCAGGTGCTACACTCACGGTTTTCTTGGGCGTGTGGTTTGGTATCATTTTCGTACTACTTGCACTTGAACGTATCAAAAGTCTGACCCGTCCACTTTGGTGGGAAAAGATATTTATGAGAAGAAGAAAAAAATAATAATTTTAGTACCATGGCAAAAAAACCCTCATTCTTCGATCGACTTACTGGTGCTAACTTTGACAACGACTTTGATACCTTTGAAGAAAAAACACCTGCACAAAGCTCTTCATACGATGAAGATGTTACGCTCGCTAGCATTCCGGAGCGTGAAGAGCCAGGTGCCGCACAACTTACCGTCGATGTGTACCAAAATGATTCAGACATTATGATTCGTGCACTCGTGGCAGGAGTACGCCCAGAAGACCTCGATATTGCTATCACGAGAGATATGGTGACAATACAGGGAAAGAGAGTTGACCAAAAAGAAGTGAGTGAGGATGGATATGTATACCGAGAGCTGTATTGGGGAGCATTTGCGAGAACAATCGTGCTTCCTGCAGAAATTGATGTTGATTCAGCTGAAGCGAGTGAAAAACACGGCCTCCTCACGCTCAAACTTCCAAAAATAAATAAGAATCGACAAACAAAACTCAAAGTTAAAGGTTAAATAAAAAAAACCCGGCTAAAACAAATCTCGACATTTGTATGTCAGGATTTGTTCGCCCGAACATTCGCTTCGCGAATGTTTTAGGGGCGGTTTTTTATTTGTGTCTTAACCCACAACAGGTAGATCGCCAAAATCAGTTTTCTGAACTTCTTTGTATTTTGGATTTTTCACGAGCGCAGGCTTGCCATCTTTTTCGATTACATAATAGGCAAAACCTTGCATCTGTTGTACTGGCTTGTAATCAGCATGCCCTGGTAAGGACACTGGGTCGCGCTCTTCAAAATCGACAGGACTATCATCAGCTGTTACGAAATATGTTTTCCCCGTGTTAACTACCAAGTGCCCAAAATCTTTTGGCATGTATACCGTATCCCCTGCTTTTACAGAGAGTGCACGAAACTCTTCTATAACATCTGCTTGCGGATTCCCCGATGCATCAAGTGCGCGCTTCTGAAGAAGCGCAATACCTTCTCCAAGAATAATCCAGTAGTTTTCATCAAGATCGCCAACATGGTAATGGCCATAGGTCTTGATATATTCACCGTTCACAAGCCCTGGTTCCCAAACGGTAACGTTACGCTGATCAGAGCCCCCTCGGATCATGTAGTAATGAATTGCAGGCCCTGGAGCGCTTGGATTCATTAAAACCTCTTGCATTTTTTCATGCGTTCGCGATGCGTAGTGCTTAGGGACATCCTTAAAATCCATAGTGTTTAAGAAATTATAACAAACTTTTAAATGTGCTGGGACCCGGGTTCGAACCGGGGACCTCACCCTCTTCAGGGGCGCGCTCTACCAACTGAGCTATCCCAGCAATCTGCATATTCTAGCCGAATTTATGGCTAAAATCTAGGTTCTACTGCCCACCCCCAAACTTCTTTAAAAGCTCATCTATTTTAGAAAGATTAGCGGTTGTAGTGTTACTCACGGCACTCGTCGTTTTTTGAACATTCTGATAGGTATCCACTACTCCTTGCAAATACGGTTGAATGAAGAGCCATGCTATATAAGGCAATACAATAAACAAAGCAACCCAAATTACGAACTTTATAATGCCTCCAATAAATGCATCACGGCGCATTGCTTTGAGCATATGGTTATTCTCCTTTGTAAACTCGTACATCTCGCTTAATTTTTGTTCATCCATGCAAAAAAGTATAGCATCGTGTTAGACTAGGGCACGCAACATTTGCCCAAACGCCCTCATAGCTCAATGGATAGAGCTACTCCGTCCTAAGGAGAGGATGTCAGTTCGATTCTGGCTGAGGGCACAGAAGACAGAAACATCTCCCCTGCGGGAGATTTTCTGCTTTTGTGCCAGGTGGAGCGATGTCGCAAAGCGACCGTGAGCCGGCGATTAGAAAATCGTACCGAGAGGAGGTCGAGAAATTTTTCCGTCAGGAAAAATATTCGTGACCACACAATAAAAAACCCGCCAATTGGCGGGTTTTTTATTAGGCGGTGATATTGAGAAGCTCTGAAAGCTTTTCCTTGTCAAAACCGATAACTACATCATCTCCGATAACTGTTACTGGAACACCCATTTGACTCGTTATGTTGAACATTTCTTGGCGACGCTCAAGATCCTTTGAGACATCATAGTTGGTAAACTCGATACCCTTTTCTGTAAAAAACTCCTTTGTCATTTGGCAGAAATGGCAAGTAGGCGTTGAGTATATAGCGACTGTTTTTTGCTGTGTTGGCTGATCCATAGAGTTTTAATTTATTAGTTTGGATAGTATATCACCCTCGAAAAAACTAGTCACTTATTGCTCCAGAGTCTTTGGTATCCTATTATTCTCCATAGAGCGGGATTAGTTTAGTGGCAGAACTGGTGCTTCCCAAGCATCGGGCGGGAGTTCGATTCTCCCATCCCGCACAATTACCATGGCCACCAGCCTAGCAACCCTTTCCAAAAAGTAGCGCTGGAAGTGCTTGTTGCTTTGGGAGTGGGTTTTGGAGCAATAAGCATAATCTCCTCTTCTCCTGGTTTTGCTACAGGAAAGCGTTTTCGCACTTCTTCTTCAATTCCTCGTGGAGTATCAAATTTTTGTAGATTTTCAGTGAGTGTGGCTTTCCGATTTGAAAGCTCAGATAGTGCATGCACCTCATTTTTATGCTGAATCCGAGCCTCTCGTTCTTTTATGTACACATTCCATGTAGTAAAGGCAAACACAATCAAAATTGCCCCACCAACCAAAAAACCTGCCCAGAGCAGAGTGCGAGCAAAGAGCCGTTTCCATTGTTTGGGAGTCATGAATTAGCCATTAGGGTATAGCCACTAGTTATTAGGGAGAGCCTAGACCCTATACCCTAGTGGCTATTGGCTAACGCATTGTATACTGCCTCTATGTTGTTCGATAAAAAACACAAAGGAAAGGTCCAAATAGTCTGGAGCGTTGTAGCGGTCTTGGTCATTGCAAGTATGATCTTGCTCTACTTTCCAGTCTTTAATTAGCGGGTAGCCACTAGGGTTTAGCGTTTAGAGGAAATCTGACTCTAAAGCTACTTACTGCCCCTGATACAATGTTTATATGGCACTCGCCGCTACACATATCCGGTTCGCATTAGATTTGAAAGAAAAGTACGGTGTTTCTGATACGCAGAAATATATAGCTGGGACTCTCTATCCTGATAGTAGATATGTAACAGGTATTGATCGTACAGTCACGCATCCTACCGATTTAGATGATGCATTTTTTAAATTAGATGACTTTAAAAAAGGCTGGTTCGTACACCTCGTCTGTGACAATATGCAATATCAGATAACGACAGAATGGATTCCCGATGCCTTTAAGGGAATTAAAGGTCAAAATAGCGAGACTTGGATCAAAAGAAGTGCGCTTAAAGTCTTACAGGATATTGATGACATAAGAAAATTTAATTTCACAGATTACCTGCCTGCTCTTGAATATGTTGAAACACCAAACGGTGAGTTAGAAAAAGAAGTGAGGCAATATAATAAAATTTTCTCAGAGACCCATCGAGAGCCCTCTCGGTATGGAATCAATGATGCCTGTGAAATGTGGCGACGATTTGGAATAGGAGATGAACTTGTTGAAGCTATAAGAAAAAAGAGTGGAGAGTATGCAAATAATTCAGACACTATGAACATCTTGCGTAAAATCTATCCGGAAATGCTTGCTCGCGCAAAACAATTTTGAATTTCGTATTGTATTGAAGGTGTGCTTCCCTAAACACTAAACGCTATACCCTAAACCCTAGTTACTGTCTGGTTTTATCATTTTCAAAAATACCTCTGGTGGTATTTGTACTTTTGCATGCCCTCCTCGTCGCTCCTTTCCTCTTTTCTGTTTTTCAAGCACCTTCTTTTTTCTTGAAACATCTCCACCGTACAAACCACTCGTCACATCTTTACGCATAGCCGAGAGAGAGCGTGATGCAATAATACGACCGTTCGCCTGTGATTGTATTTTAAGAACAAATTGCTGACGAGGTAAAGTATTTGCAAGTTTTTCAACAAGTGCACGAGCCTCTTCTTCAACCCGACGCTCCGAAATAATGCGTGAAAATGCAGGCACTAGCTCTTCTGCCACTAGGACATCGAGCCTTGTAACGGTTGCGGGACGAAACTCTCCAAACTCATACGAGAGCGATGCAAAACCAGAAGACACGCTTTTCAAACGGTCAAAAAATCCACGCATTAATTCACGAAGTGGCATCTCAGCTTTAATGAGAAGTCTGTCATCTCCATATCCTGATAAACCAAAAAGATCGGCGGAATGTATTGTTGCTTCGTATTCATAGAGCAATTGTGTCATCGGTGACAGGTAGGAAGGTGGAATAATAATTGCGATATTCACCCACTGCTCACGAACTGACGCAATCATGCCGTGCGGAGGAAATTGTGTTGGTGTGTAAATTTGTTCTGTCTTACCCCTTGTATCAGTTACCTCATACATAATTGAGGGCGTAGTGATGACTGGGGTAATAGAAAATTCGCGTGTTAGACGTTCAGTCACAATTTCCATATGGAGCATACCCAAGAAACCACACCGAAAACCCTTTCCAAGTACTGAAGAGCCGTCTTCTTCAAAGGAAAGTGCTGCGTCCGAGAGTTTAAGTCGTAAAAGTGCCTGCTTAAGAAGCGTAAATCCATCTTGGCTGTCAGGGTACAAAGAGGCCCACACCACAGCCTTAGGAGTACTGTAGCCCTCGTAGGCGGGCAAGGTAGAGTTTCCTGCCTTAATAGTGTCACCCACCAGCGCAACTCCAGGCTCCTTTATTCCCGTCACCACATATCCTATGTCGCCCGCTGAAAGAAATGGGGTAGGAAATTCCGCTGGCACTAACCATCCCGTCTCAAGTGCAGTCATTTTCTTTCCCACTGCCATGAAAGAGATTGTGTCTTTAGTACGGAGCTCCCCATCAGTCACACGCACATACGCCACCACCCCTCGATGTTCTGAATATGAAAAATCAAACACAAGCGCTCTCCCTCCCTGCCCTGCCCTAGGATATGAAGTGGTAGGAGGTGGCACACGCTCAACAATGGCGACAAGTAATTCTGCCACCCCCTCTCCTGTTTTTCCTGAGACTGATAAGACTTCCGATTCCTCAACATTCAAAAGTCGCGCCAGAGCTCCGCGAACCTCAGGCACTCTCGATGCTGGCATATCGATTTTAGACAAAACGGGAATAATGACACACCCAGCGTCTCTGGCCATGGCAAGTGTTGCGAGTGTCTGCGCTTGAATACCTTGTGTCGAATCAACTAAGAGAAGGACGCCTTCGACAGCAGTAAGCGCGCGCGATACTTCATACGCAAAATCTATGTGCCCTGGAGTGTCGATAAGATTAAGAACGTAGTTTGTAGCGTTCAGAGTGTAGTTCATTCGAACGGGTTGCATCTTGATAGTAATGCCACGCTCTCGCTCCAAATCCATTTGATCCAAAACCTGCTCACGCATCTTACGAGTAGGTACGGTGTTAGTCACCTCAAGCATGCGATCAGCCAGAGTAGACTTCCCGTGGTCTATATGAGCAATGATAGAAAAATTACGGATATTTTTCATAGTGATTTGCCACCTGCCCCGTTGTAAGCCGTTCCGGCTTTACAACTGGGGTGATCAATGTGAGCAATAATAGAAAAGTTACGAATGTGTTTCATAGAGCAATTAATTCGGCGTGCAGTGCAGTCGGTACAAATTTCATCATGCTTTCAGTCCTCTCTTAAGAAGATGCAATGTGGCAGCATGAATTTCTTTCAATTCCTGACTCTTTAGAACAAAGAGAACAAGAAGCCACAATATACCTCCAAAGAGACTTGCACTCACACCTTGTGTGAAGATACCGAAGAATGTGGTTGTGGGCAATAGCGGAGCAGAAACCTGCAATACTGCGTATGCTCCAGTAGCAGCAATTATAGACGCAGCAAAAGATGACCCGAGAGTATGAAGCACTCCTTTTTCGAAACCAAATCGACGAGCAAAAAGATATCCAAAGACACCAGCTACACCAAGCATCGCTAGTGAATACACTATCGGGATCACCAAAACCGATGTCCCTGGAACATCACTAACTCGGAGGAGTGCTTCTATGAAAAACCGCGGTGTTTCGGCAGAAGCAATCCACACAACCGCGCCGTACGCACCTATACCTGCCACAATTGCGCCACCAACATTCACCACAATGGGAACAAGTGTTGAGTGTGCTGCATAATAACTTCTAGAAAAAATAAGTATGACGGACTGCGCAATCAAGGAGATTGCGAAACACGCAAGCACTGCCGCAGTAAGCCGTGTGTTATCCCATGAAAATGCACCCGTGCCGAGAATGGTACGAACAATGTGTGCACGCAAAACAACAATGAATGTTATTGCGGGAAATGTCCAAAATATAATGTGACGAACACTTGCCCACACTTCACGCATAAATAATTCTCTTTCCCCTTTTGCAATAAGAGCGGAGAGTGCGGGGAAAATTGCAGCTGCGTATGAAACACCAACAATGGTAAGAGGCACGGACTGTAAGTTGAACCCAAATGCGAGTGCCGAAACGGTGCCTACCGCAGTCAATGACGCGATACTTGCAAACACCAGAAGTAAAATTTGTTGTGCAGACAACGCGAGCGCGCGAGGCATTGAAGGCAGAGCGACTTCCACAATAGAAGCTCGGATAGAACTCCATGAAGGGCGCACAATATGCCGAGCATGCCCAAGTATCGGAATCACTTGTGCAGACATGTGTAACAATGCCCCGAGAGCAACACCCCACGCAAGACCAGCAATACCAAATTCTGGATAAAAGAATACTGCGCCAATGATGATGCCGACATTGTAAAGAATTGGTGCAAGTGCAAATATCATGAATTGACGGAGCACCTGCACCACTGATGTGGCAATCGACGAGAGACCCAGCAATATCGGCTGGATCAACATGATGCGCGACAAAAGAATTGTGTTCGCAGTAATTTCGGGAGAAAAACCAGGAAAGAGGAATGGAATAATAAATGGCATTGCGAAGAACAGTAAGCCAGAAATCACAATCGCACTCACGCCAAAAGCAAAGAGTACATTGCCAACAATAACCCCCTGAGCATCTTTATCTTTACCTGAGAGAAGTGGCACTAAAGCGAAGGACGATACAAACAGGGTTAGGAAGGCAAACAAAAGATCTGGAATACGAAACGCCGCAAAGTATGCGTCTAGTATTGGCCCTGCACCAAAAAGATGTGCAAACGTTCTATCGCGAACAAGTGCTAATACCTGCGAGAGAACAGAAAATCCAGCCAGCACATATGCTGCTTCATGAAGACCCCGAATAGGTCTCGTCATCGCTTCAAAAACAGCACGCACCATATCAAGGGGGCTATACGGAAGCTTTCGCTCTTGGTGTTAATTGTATTTCATCCATAGTATCTGTATAAGACACACTTCTCGAAGCGGAAAAAGCTTGAGCAATTCTACTGGTAGTATTTCCGAGATGTACCTTATACACCAGCTGGAGTTTCTTCAGTAGGTGCAACGGTGCCACTTTCGAATGGGTTCTCACCTTTTTCAAGAGCATCTATAACGCCTTTTAAGGTTGCATTATCAGCATTCTTTTCCTGAAGAGCCTTGAAGATGGCGAGGGCTTCCTCATTTTTACCCAAGAATACATCAGCTTGCCCTAGGAAAAATGATGCATTTGCAAAGTCAGGAGTAATAGCAAGTGCCGCCATGAATGCAGTCGCCGCCTTCTCGTAACGCTTTGCTGAAAGCTCTAATAACCCAAGCTGATACTTCAGCGATGAATCTTGAGGAGTAAAGACAATAGCAGCATTTACTGCAGCAATCGCATCGTCAATTTTCCCTTCGTTCAAAGACAGCTGGGCGAGCAAAAGAATCGCTGGTGTATAGTCTGCCTTCTTTGCGAGAGCAGCGAGCGCAGATGCGCGTGCACCAGCAGTATCATTTTTGAATGCTTTCAAGTTAGCGAGGTGGTAATCAACTTCCGGACTACTAGGATTGTACTTTCGTGCTTCTTCGAGAGTTTCAACTGCCTTTTCATAGGCTCCATCAATCTTCAACGGAACAACAGTCTCATACACTGACGCCCGTGACATCCAGTTGCTGAAACGCGTAGGATTTGCATTTATAGCCGCAGTACTTGCAGCAACTGCATCAGAAAGTCCTGCTTGAAACGCATCTTGAGCAACTTTATCTGATCCACCTTTCTGAACGATTTCATTCAAGCGTGCAAGAGCCAGAGTGGTTAACATGCGGTAATAACGATCTTGTGGGGAAAGTGCTGCAGCTTGAGTAGCTGCGGCCGTTGCACCAGCAAGGTCGCCTGCATTTGAACGCAAAACCGTTTTCCCTTCTTGAAGTGCACTGGCATACACTTCACCGGCACCATAAAGAGACACTAAAGAGAGTACGAGAGTTACTGCAACAACTAACACCGATAGAAAGCCGAAACGCGGACTCTCCGAGAAAACAATATTAATTGGGCGTGCAAATGCGGTGCCTTTCAGGGACGCAATAAACAAACCGATGAAAAGGAACATAAGCAAGCTGAGTCCCGCACTTGGTACATAGAAAATATGCGCAAGCATGAGGAACACTGAAGCAAGAGATGTCGCAGCAATTAAGAAGTACGATCTATCTTCACCTGCCGGCACTGTGAAAAGTGCGCGAGCAGCAGTATACAAGAACCACAAAATGAAGATGAGCCATGCAAGACCAACTACAATCCCCCCAGTAATAAAGGAGGTTGGGATAGATCCAAAGCCTGCGGCGAAGTCAACATTCCAAAATGGCGTAGCAACAATCTCTGGTGCACGAGCAACAAGCCATGTTTGAGAGAATGTATTTGGTCCGGAACCTAGAAATGCATTCTTCTCATACACATGCTCCAAAATACCAAGAGTACCTTGCATTGAAGGTCTCACTTCCAAAGATTGCACTTGGAAATAGTTCTGTAGATTATTTCCTAATTCGACACCAAAGAAGACAAAGAAAACTGCAATGACGAAGGTGAGGAATGCTGCAATACCACTTGCACGAAGAGTGTTTCCCAATGCCCTTCCACGATTACGCGTAAAGGTAAGAATAAGCATTACAAACGCTACCCCGCCAAGGATGAGCCACGCGAGAGAAAAATTAGCAATTGCAAGAACAAACAACGCGAGGACTAGAGTTACGGACAGCACAATAAGCGCAAGAGCGGAAAGTGTCAGCGCTTCCATAGCAAGGAGTATGAGTGATGCAAGAAGTGCTATAAAGAGTGCAAAATCACTCCAACTACCCACAGTGTTCACTGCTGGTGATGTAAATAGAGCTGGCAAAATTGGACTCTTAAAAAACAATTGTATTGATTGGAATATCAATACAACCCACCCGGCAATCAAGAAGCCAAACAAGACAGAAAAGATTTGCTTTTCTGATTTTATTACTAGCGCAGTAACGATTGCTAGAATTGCTGCGAGCGCGGCGAAACTGAAAGTATCCTGATCAAGTTGGTATCCGAAGAATGATACGGATGGAACGGGAGAAAAAATTGATGCAATGAGATACGCCGCGGGTACTAACAGTAGTGCAAACATGAAGCGTGACCATGTAAACGAGAGCACACCCCTCCGAAGTATCTGTACAGAAAAAAGTAGCCAGAGAACAACGAGAGCCACAAGAACAAGAAACACTTTTGAGAATTGAAATGGGAACGAAGCGTTCGGAATAAAGAAAACTGGAATTAGAAATGCAAGGCCGACAACAATATACCCTGAGAGTTTGCCAAAAATAGACTGAGATTGAGTAATGCTATTTGTAGAATCCTGCATACATTCTTTAGATATAACACTAATAATAAATGTGTATGTAAAAAGTGTATCACATAAAAATTATGAGTTCAGATATAGAAAAACCCTATTTTCTAGCGCACATATTTGGATTCAACGAAATAGAGAAACACCCCCGGCTTTCACCGAGGGTGTTTCAACTTTTGACGCATCGCACCGATAAGCCGAATTCTGTATCGCTATTATGTTACCCGAAGGCATACAATAGTGACGGCAACCATTTATCTGGTTCCGACGTTACCGTCGGAATCTAGCGGCACTCCTCGCTTTCGCGAGGCACGGCCTTGCACTCTGGTACGCATTTAGCCGTTGCATACTCACCTTACGGCGAATCTCATCCGTAGTGATTTTTTCAAATCAACACGGAGCCTTTGGCTTTCGCCTCCGGCGTTTCTGTTCGCAGCACTCGTTCCTTGCGTCAAGGAAACGTGCGGGCGTTACCCACTACCATTCCATTACTGCAAAACAGTAATGGTAAGTGTTCGGACTTTCCTCTCTTATGAAAGAGCGATTACCTAGTGCTACCTATATTATACCACGTGTTTTATGTTAACGCCACAGTGCGAGTATCAAAGACATCGCCCCAAATGTTGCAAGTTGATAGCCTGCGTTTATCGCCCAGTATAGCGCTGGCTTCCCTTCCCAAAAAACTGAGTGGAGTGAGGTGGCTGCGGTAAACCCAAGCCACGCCCAGAATGCAAACGCGAGAGCTTGAGGTACTGTCGCAACATCAAACAAAATCGCGAAATGCACCAAAACATACGCAGTAATAATCTGACAAAGAAATCCACCAATAAGACCAAAAGACGCGCGATTCTTCCGCGCCTCCATTTTTTCAGGAGTCATTCCTGATGCTGCCATCCATTGCCTACCAAAGACGAGCGGTGAATACCAGATTACTCCCAATACAACAGCGGTAATAGCGGCAGCAAAAAGTGAAAAATAATTAATGGTGACATCTTCCATATAAAAAATTAGTTACGTAATAGCCTTCGTAAAGTATAGCGCATGGACACATGAGGTATTTCATCCAATGACTCATGTCCTTATCTAAAATACCGTACAATACCAACTATAAATGAACGATATTGATCATTCTTTTGATTGGAGAGGGATTACTTTTACTCTCAAAGTAATGACGCTGTGTCTCGCAATTGGAGCTGGAGCACACTACGCATTCCTTTATATTCAATCCGAGAGCGCCTCTAAATCTTTGGTGCGAGAGCAAGGTGTATCAAATGTAACACTAGCACTCGCGAGTACCACTTCAGAAAGAACAATTAATGCACTCACTATCCCTGAAACGGTTCCGCAGATAGGAAAATTTATCGCAGCTGATTTGACGAACATGAAACTCTATTTATACGAGAATGGAACAGCGACAGCCAAATATCCGATTGTGATGAAAGGCAAACAAGGTACGCCATGGGAAACACCGAGTGGTTTTTATAATATCCAAACTAAAGAAGAAAACCACTTCTCAACGATTGGCAAAGTGTACATGCCTTTTAGTATGCAATTCTATGGCAATTATTTTATACACGGACAAACATATTATCCAGACGGCACACCCACATCAGCAACATTCTCTGGTGGGTGTATCAAGCTTGAAACAGAGGATGCAAAAAAAGTTTTTGCGTTTGCCGATCGAGGAACAAAAATATTTGTGTACGATGCGAAACAATCAGACCCCTTACCGCCACTTGCGCTCTATACCCTCCCCGAGCCTCACATAGATGCGGATGCATACCTCATTGCTGATATGGATACAGGGAGCGTATATGCTGAGAGAAATGCAACGGAAAAGCGACCCATAGCATCTGTGACTAAATTAATGACTGCCCTTGTTGCAAACGAAATTATAAGCTTCGATAAAAAACTCTCTGTACCCCAAGGTAGCCTCGTAAACCCACCAAATCTGGATGATGTAAACGAGAAGGTATTTTCGGTTGGCGATCTACTCTATCCCCTACTTATGCAATCAAGTAACGGTGTAGCCGATTCACTTGCCTCTTATTATGGGTCAAAAGGTTTTGTAGGATGGATGAACACTACCGCAACCGCTCTTGATATGACCTCAACGACATATGCGGACACCAGTGGCATTTCACCAGAAAATATTTCTACCCCTGAAGACTTATTCCGTCTTGCAGTGTACCTAGCAAATAAAAAATCATTTGTACTCAACATTACACGCACACAAACAAAAACCGTCATGGCAGAAGATGGCTCAAAATACACTATTAAAAATGTAAATGCGCCAGCCAGTAGTGCCCCCTTTCAAGGTGGCAAGGTAGGCCACACGAGAGCCGCCGAAGACACAATAGTCTCTGTACTTTCACTCAAAGTCGGTGATGCAACTCGTCGAATGGCAATAATAGTATTGGGTTCAAGCGACCAAATTCAAGATACAAACAATCTTGCGGAATGGATTACCAATGCAACCAAACACGATATGTCTCAAACTGGATGCGTGTCGTGCGCACAATCTTCTCAATTTAGGAAAATAGAGCTTTAGAGGCGAAGTGGTTAGAAGAAGACAACACAATAAAAAATGACGACAGATGATACGAAAGATAGGAGGCACCACGCACACCACTGCTTCAGTATCACTTGGACAAATAATAAATATATACTGAACGCCATCGCGAGAGAGGTGACAAAAGTTAGCCCTGTGCTTATCGGGGCGGTTATAATTTCCGGAACCATTACCGCTGTCCCATATATGAGCGCAAGAAATCCATAGTAGAAAAGACCAATAATCTCGATAGGGACACCGAGTACAGACGCATACTTGCTGTGTATCACATCCTCACAATTAAAATGTATCGGACACACGAGTATTTCTTTACGCGTTTTCTTATAGCGAATGTACACTGCAACCGCAAGACCACAGAGAGATGCTAGAAAAATTATTCCATTGATGTATTCAAGATTCATGTGCCCTATTCTAACTTAGATTTCGTGCTAACCATATTTTTGACGGAAATTTAAATTCCGAATTTTGGCGGAGGCGGAGAGATTCGGCTCCCGTCACTAAGCTCGGGGACTCGCTAAGTGCGCCAGCCCGGCCTCACCTGTCGCAAGCGACATGGTTCCGGCATTCGAATCTCTCACGCAATGCATGCAGATGCATTGCTCGCCTCCGCCAAAGAAAATTGCCCCTTTCGGGGCGTATTTTCTAATTGGCGGAGGCGGAGAGATTCGGCTAAGCGCTCGGTCCTCGCCGTCGCTCGGATCTCCGCCTAGCCACCTCGCATCACCCACGCTTGCTAGCGCGGGTCCCGATGCTCACTTCGAATCTCTCCGCCTCGCGCAACGGCAAACAAAAAAGACGCATACGCGTCTTTTTTGGCCGATTGCGGAGGCGGAGAGATTCGAACTCTCGGTACCTTTCGGTACGCCACCTTTCCAAGGTGGTGGAATAAACCGCTATCCGACGCCTCCATTTTTCAATCACGGGAAAGAACTACCACTCTAACAAAACAACTATATGACGCCTGGTGCCTCATCACACTGTCGAATGCTCCCGTTTTGTCTAAGAGCTAAGCGATTAGATACAAAACGCAGTCCTCTTAGAGGGCCCGTGCTTCCTTGTATACCATATTCGGAACTTGAACGCAGAATCCTGAGTACTACAAGAGGAAGTGTTTTGCTAAAAGCACTTGTAAAACATGAAGCCAAATACTGTAGAAAAACAACTACTAAAATCAGTACCTGAAGCAACAGGATATTCCTACACACTGCTCTCAAATCGAAAAAAGCGCCGAGATAGATATTTTATTGAACTCCGTATCGTACATGAAATAGAACTTATTTCGGAAGGGCGCACGAGAAGCTCTTTCCAATATAGAGAAAATGTCCCGCAAGTTACTTTTGTGTAACTTCTATCCAGTATCAAAAGTTATATAAGTGAAAGGTCGATATTTTATAAAAAAATAAATTTTAAAACTTCTATGGCATACGAAGGAAAAGACGCATCAGTAGGAGTTCGTGTTGGTGGCGAGCGTAAAGCTGGTCGCGGAGCAGTCGGACTTTTTGCCGAGCTCTTTAAGCAGGGCGGTACTACTACAGCCTGAGTTTTAGGCTACTCATAACAAGCGAATATATTCGCTTGTTATGAGTGCAATTGCACTCCCCACCTAGGGGAATTTTTTATTTCAACATCAATATATCCTTTTGCAACCTTCAGGTAGAAACCTGAGTTTTATAGGTGAAAGGTCGATTTTTATCAACCCTCATCTTTCACCCGTATGGCATTTGAAAAAGCAAAAATAGTAGGGACAGGTGTCGGGGTTGCTGGTGCACTGGAGGTCATAAAACACTTCGGGTCTGATGTAGGTGCTCACGCTGTGGCGGGAGCGGGGCTAGAGCTTATTAAACACGTAATCAAATTTTAAAACCGTCTCTAGTCGAGAAGTGCTTTGATGCGCTCCTCCACTGGAGGATGTGTCATGAACAGTTTTGCAACACCTTTCATTGCGCCACCGCCAAAAGGATTTGATATAAAAAGATGTGCTGTTGCTGTGTTTGCGTTTCGCATTGGAGCGCCGTATGAGCTAATTTTTTGAAGTGCTGATGCCAAGCCTTCGGGATAACGAGTGAGAAGTGCCCCTGATGCATCCGCTAAAAATTCACGCTTGCGAGAAACTGCCATCTTGATGAGTTGCGCTGCGATAGGAGCAAGGATTGCAGCAACAATACCTAAAACAAGCATAATGACTCCTGCTTTGCTGTCGTTATCACGATTCCCTCCCCCGAAAAAAGACATGCGGATAAACATGTCCGCAATAATGGCGATAAAGCCGGCAAGAACAACCGCTACCGTCATAACGAGCATGTCACGATTTTTAATGTGACTCATTTCGTGAGCTATCACTCCTTCAAGTTCAGTCCGAGTCAGCATCGCCAAAAGCCCTGTCGTTGCACATACCACCGCGTGCTTTTCATTTCTACCTGTTGCAAATGCATTTGGTGCAGGGTCATTAATTACATAGAGTTTCGGAAGTAGAAGCCCTGCAGTGATAGCAAGATTTTCAGCAACAGTATAAAAGTCAAAAAACTCTTCACGTGTCGCAGGCCGAGCGTGTGTCATTGAGAGAACAATCTTGTCAGAAAACCAGTAGCTCCCCACATTCATCACCAGCGCAAAGGCAACCGCAATATAGAGAATCACCGAGGAGTTGTAGTACCAAGAAATCCCCCACCCAATGCCAATGACCACAATGAGAAACACTCCCATGAGAAGCCAAGTTTTTCGGATGTTTGATGATTGATCTTGATAGAGAGTGGACATCTTGAAGAAGGGGCTAGGCGACGCTTCGTCGGATCCGCAGGGATCATTTAGCGTTTAGGGAAAAACAAAAGCAACTAGAACTTGACTGCAACGGGTTGCTTGGCAGCTTGTTCGTCACCTGCGAGTTCAAAGAGTTCCATTTGTGTGAACTTGAATGCGCCCGCAATAAGGTTTCCTGGGAACTGCTCGATAGCAGTGTTCAGGCTCATTACATTTGTGTTGTAGAAACGACGAGATGCCATTACTTTATTTTCAGTATCAGAGAGCTCGCGCTGCAATTCCAAAAAGTTTTGGTTTGCTTTCAAGTCTGGGTACGCTTCTGCAATTGCAAAGATACTCTTCAATGCTCCTGTGAGCATGTTTTCTGCCTGTGCATGATCAGCAACAGATGAAGCACCCATAGCAGTAGCGCGTGCATTCGAAACATTTTCAAATGCCTGCTTTTCATGAGCTGCATAGCCTTTTACCGTTTCAATAAGGTTTGGAATGAGGTCATAACGACGCTTCATCTGTACCTCAATGTCAGACCACGCTTCTTTTGCTCGGTTTCTCAAACTAATAAAGCCGTTATATGCGGCAACAAGCCATGCAAGAACGACAGCGACTACAGCAAGAACAATGTAAAGAATATTCATATTCCTTACATTGTATCAGATTAAATAAATTTTGCTGAGACTATTTTTTGTCCCGCATCCAACACCATGCACGAATTGCCGTAGCTGCACTATTTCTCAGTGCCCCACCTCTTTTGAATCCACGCTTGAGCTGTGCAAGTCCGCGGACTTCTTCTTTACCTAGAGGTGTCGTTGAAGGATCAAAATAAGCTTCAGACATAATTCGAACACTATAACAAAAAATAAAAAGCCCACAGCACCGAAGTACTGTGTCGGAGTTGAAAAGACTAAAAACGAATGTCAGGGCCGCTGATTACTCTCGCTATACAATCGAAACAAAGCGAATCACCTTCTGCGGCAGGATTATTACATCCGGCACGTGCACATTTTTTTGAAACAGCTTCAGAACCCATATTTTGTCAAAATAAAATATAAAAACTTATTCTAGGATAGTAATCCCAAAAGTTAGATTTGTCAAGGGCAGATACGTGACCTAGAAACACAAAATCCTCACTTCCGTGAGGATTTTGTGTTTCTATTATTTTCTTATGATCCCTTCGGATCCGACGAAGCGTCGCCTAAACGCTAACCACTATCCCCTAACCCCTGCTCAATAATCCATCCCTCCTCCAGGGGCACCACCCATCTCTTTCTTTTCTTCAGGTTCGTCAGCGATAGCAACTTCAGTTGTGAGAAGAATAGCAGCAGCTGACACTGCGTGCTCAAGTCCACCTCGAGTTACTTTCACCGGGTCAATAATGCCTGCAATCATCATGTCAGGAACAATTTCATCTTTAACGGCATCGTATCCAGCAAATCCCTTTGCCTTCTTAACTGCCTCAACAATAACTTCCCCACTCTCTTTTCCTGCGTTCATTGCAATTTGCTTCAAAGGTTTCAAGAGCGCAGAAAGAACAATGCGGAAACCAATCTCCTCTTCCTTGGACATACCATCCCAGTCTGCATCAGCTTCAGCTTTTGCGGCAGCTTTGACGAGTGCAGTACCACCTCCAGGCACAATACCTTCAGCAATAGCTGCTTTCGTGGCATTGACCGCATCTTCAATCTTATCTTTCAAATACTTCATTTCAGTTTCTGTCGCAGCACCAACGCGAATGACCGCAACGCCACCTGACAACTTTGCAATACGCTCTTCAATTTTCTCTTTATCGAACTTCGAAGTAATTGCTTCAAGTTGTTTTTTCAATGATGCGACCCGCGCATCAATTGCAGATTTCTTTCCTTTTCCACCAACGATGATTGTGGAATCTTTTGTTGCAATAACTTTCTGTGCACGGCCGAGAACGGAAATATCCACCTTGTCTAGAGTCATACCTGTTTCTTCAGAAACAACAGTAGCGCCAATTGTTGAAGCAATATCTGCCAGCATGTCTTTCTTTCTGTCCCCATATCCTGGGGCTTTTACTGCGAGCACGCTAAATGCCCCACGCAGTTTGTTCACCACAAATGTTGTGAGCGCTTCCCCTTCTACATCGTCTGCAATAATAACCAACTCTTTTTTGCCTGTCTTTGCGATAGCCTCAAGTACTGGAAGGATTTCCTGAATTGAAGCAATTTTTTTATCAGTGACGAGAATTGGTGCATCGCGATATTCCGCTTCCATTCTTTCAGGATTCGTAATCATGTAGTGCGACACATATCCGCGATCAAACTCCATACCTTCTACAACTTCTTTCTCAATACCAAACGACTGCGATTCTTCTACCGTCACCACACCATTTTGACCAACCTCTTTGATGACTTCACCAATCGTTTTACCAATATCTTCAGACTCTGCTGAGATAGTTGCCACCTGCTTGATGACTTTGTTGTCTCCTGCGACTGGCTTTGCCATTGATTTGAGCGCTTTCACCGCAGCCTCTGCAGCGTGCTCCATACCGGTGCGAATACCCATAGCATTCAAGCCCATCGCTGTGTGTTTCATTCCTTCATCAACAAGTGCCTGAAACAAAACAACTGAAGTGGTGGTGCCATCACCTGCCATATCATTAGTCTTACTTGCAACTTCTTTCACGAGCTCTGCACCCATGTTTTGAAATTTGTCTTTGAGGGTGATTTCTTTCGCAATGGTTACACCATCGTTTGTCATATGTGGACCGCCGTAGCCTTTATCGAGAATGACATTGCGTCCTCGAGGCCCAAGTGTAACTTTCACCGCTCTCGCTACAATGTCGATACCGGTTTTGACTGCGTTTCGAGCATCTGCTTCAAAAAGAATTTTTTTTGCCATGATTAGTTTTTGTTAGTGATTAGGGTTTAGGGTATCAGGTGTAGGGAAATCTAAACCCTATACCCTAGCTATTGGCTAATTAAGGACTGCGAGGATATCTGATTCATTCACAATAAAATACTCAACACCGTTCACTTTTACTTCACTGTAGCCATACTTTGAGAACATAACTTTGTCGCCAATTTTTACTGATACTGGAATTCGTTTTTCACCATCCTCATCCCATTTACCAGGACCTACCGCAACAACCTTTCCCTGTTCAGGCTTCTCCTTTGCTGTGTCGGGAATAATGATGCCCGAAAGTGTTCGCGATCCAGCCTCTTCGGCTGAAAGTGGTTTGATTACTACCCTGTCACTCAAAGGGCGAATAGATACTCCCGTGTTCGTCTGAACACTAGTTTTTGTAGACGAAGTCTTTTTCGTTTTAGCCATATCTGATATCAATTCGTTAGAACTAAAGGCATGGGTATATACCCATGATGTCTGGTTAGTATAAGGAAACACCTTTGTACAGTCAATAAAATGACGGTCACTCTCTACCTATTCCTCTAACGGCTCATCAACAGGAGTATTGCCTCTTTTTCAATGGCCGTGGTATCCTAGCGAACAGGCACTATGGCTCTCATTCACAGTCTCCTTCCAGGAGCACAAGTCATTCTCTCAATTCTCCTTATAGGAGCAATCCTTCTCCAACAGCGTGGGGCAGGCTTGGGGGGTGCCTTTGGCGACAGTACACAAGAAAGTTTCTACACCAGACGCGGAGCAGAGCTGTTCCTTTTCCGAAGCTCAATCGTTCTTGCGGTGTTATTTGCTCTCTCGGCACTACTTGCGCTGATTACGGCTTAGTAATTCAAAATCGCCCGTCAATTAAGACGCGATTCGTTCTCATTCCATACAAATGGCATCACTACGAGCATTTCTTCGTGCATTTCTCAAAAATCGAACGACCCGTTCGCTTCAGAAACTTGAGGCAGTATCAGTTGTTCTAAAGCCATCTGATTGGTTGGTTATTGGGTTTTTCGGTGTGCTTATGGCCTTCAGTACGGCATCAATGCTCGCCTCCATCTCTTTGGCACTCGCCGTTGAAGTACCCGCACGAGGTGGCACCTACACAGAAGGACTTGCTGAGTCACCTCGGTTTATCAATCCACTGCTAGCTATTTCTGATACTGACCGAGATCTCACAGTATTAGTATTTTCAGGCTTACTCCGTGCAAAACAGGACGGCTCACTTGCACCTGACCTAGCCGAGTCATACACAATAAGCGATGACCAACTAACCTATACATTTACATTGAACGATCGTGCTCGTTTCCATGACGGAACTCCCGTGACTGCCGAAGACGTTGCATTTACTGTAGAGGCAGCGGGAAATCCCAACATTAAAAGTCCACGTCGAGCAGATTGGGAGGGTGTGAGCATAACAGTTGTTAATCCAAAAACAATTTCATTTACTCTTAAAAGCCCTTACGCACCCTTTTTGGAAAATATGACACTGGGTATTTTGCCAAAACATATCTGGAAAAATGTAACTCCAGAAGAATTTCCATTCAGTACAATAAACGCGAATCCTATAGGGTCGGGACCATACAAGGTGACCGACCTAAAACGCAACAGTTCTGGCATTCCAACTGAATATCGTTTTACTGGCGTTTCGGAAGGCACAAGAATTCCCTACATACAACAATTTATTTTCAAAATATATGCAAACGGAGATGACTTGAAAAATGCTCTCAACAAAGGCGAAGTTGATGGAGCTCATTCTATTCTTACAACCAACCTTGTTGGTGCACACGCAATAAACGAAGCGGTATTGGGGCGAGTATTTAGTGTATTCTTCAATCAAAGTCAAAATAAGATTTTCGCTGAGACAGCAGTTAGGAAGGCATTGAACAGGGCAGTTGACAAAGACGCTCTAGTTAGTACAGTGCTTCGAGGTCACGGTTCCGTCATCGACGGGCCACTCCCTCCTGATTCTATTGGGAACATTGTGAAAGATCAGCGATCTTCCGATGCTCGAGTGGCAGAAGCGCAAGCAATTCTTGGAAAAGCTGGCTGGAAAGCTGGGGAAGATGGCATTTTTACAAAAACAGTCGGAAGTGGCAAAAAGAAAGAAGTCCAAAGACTTTCCTTCTCTCTTTCAACCTCAAATGTGCCGGAATTAAAGCGCACAGCGGAGCTCGTTGCGGAAGACTGGAAAAAGATTGGTGCTGAAGTAGAATTGAAGTTCTTTGATCAAAATGATTTGAATGTCGGAGTTATCCGTCCACGCAAATACGATGCCCTACTGTTTGGTCTAGTTGTGGGGCGAGACTTGGATCTTTTTGCCTTCTGGCACTCAAGTCAGCGTAACGACCCAGGCCTTAATATTGCACTCTATGCTAATGTTGAGGCAGATAAGAAGCTCACTGCGCTACGTACATTGGCTGACCCTTCACTTCGACTAGAAAGAGCCCGCTCAATTGCTAAAGACATAACCAATGACACCGCTGCCGTTTTCTTATACACACCATACTTCGTGTATGTAACACCAAAAAATCTCGGAGGTATGACACTTGGAACCATTGCAAATCCGAGTGACCGATTTAACACTGCAGACAGTTGGTATCTTAAAACTGAACGAATCTGGCCAATTTTCAGAAAATAATATCACCGTATTAAAAAAAGAAACACACAAAACCATCTTCAAAAAAATTATTTAAAAAATTAAACACACTTAAAACACATGAACACTCCATCTAGAGGTCCAAACCCGCAATCAAGAGATAGACCATCGCGCCCTACTCAAAATACTCGTACTGGCCGAGCGCGTCCATTTAATGCACTCCCTGGAAGAGGGATGGGGCAACCTGCCAGGCCAAGCGCTCCAAGTTCACCAAGACAAGGACCATCACGTGGACCTCGGCGGCCTCAAGGTGCTCCAGGTAATGGACCACGAAGGCACGCTAGACCCCGTTCAAATAACCGCCCAATGCGCGCAACTCCCCCACCAAGAGAGCCTTCAGTTCGCGACATGAACGCAGTCGATCGCGTGGTACTTCCTCCATTAAATGAAGACACAGTTCGCATTATGCCAATTGGTGGCGTTGAAGAAGTGGGTCGCAACATGATGATTTTTGAATTGCCACAAGGCATCATTATTTCAGATGTTGGATTTCAATTCGTTTCAGAAGAGGCAACCCCTGGTGTCGACTACATACTTCCAAACACTCGCTACCTTGAAGAAAACAAAGATCGCATCTTGGGTATTTTCATAACACACGGACACCTCGACCACATTGGTGGTATCCCCTACATCATCGACCGTATTGGTAATCCACCAATCTATACGCAGTACCTTACGTCCTTGATGATTAAGCGCAGGCAAGAAGAATTTCCACACATTGCCGACATTGATGTTCGAGTCATCGAGCCGGGCGGACGTGTTTCGGTGAGTTTGCCTGGAGGAGAGCCGGTAATAGTAAAAACATTCCCTGTTACCCATTCCATTCCAGATGCCATGGGTCTTTCAATCCAAACCAAGCACGGCAACATCGTGATTTCTGGGGACTTACGATTGGAGCATGAAGACGGCATACCAACACCGAAAGAAGAAAAACACTGGGGTGCGCTCGGGCGTGATAAAAATCTTATATTCATCGCTGACTCTACAAACGCTGAGCGAGATGGATTTTCAATTCCTGAGTCACGTGTATACACGACACTCGAAGACATCATTAAGTCAGTAAAGGGACGCCTCATCATCGGAACATTCTCGTCCCAGTTTGAGCGCATGATTCACATCATTAAGGTGTCAGAGAATCTTGGCAAAAAAATCATCACCGAAGGCAGGTCTATCAAGACAAACATTGAAATCGCTCAGCGTGCAAATATCTTTACACCAAAGCCGGGCACCATGATTCGCGCTGAAGATATTAATGACTATCCAGCAGATCGCATTGTCATTATTGCTACAGGCTCACAAGGCGAGGACACCGCAGCCCTGATGCGTATTGCTACAAAAAAACACAAAAATATTGCCTTTACTGAACGCGATACCATTATTCTTTCTTCATCAGTTATTCCGGGCAATGAAGTACGCGTGCAAAAACTAAAAGACAATCTTCTTCGTCACAACGTAAACCTGATTCACTATCGCTCTTCAGATGTTCACTCAACAGGGCACGGAAATACAGGCGAACTTGTTTGGATGCGCCAGCAAGTAAATCCAGCATTCTTCATGCCAGCCTATGGATTCTTCTCAATGCTCAAATATCATGCCAATGCGCAGATTGCGAGTGGCTTTCCTAAAGAAAATGTTGTTTTACCTGACAACGGCACCGTTATAGAAATTGAAAACGGCACCACAATGACGGTTCGTAAGGAAAAAATTCCTTCAAATCCTATGATGGTGGACGGCTTTGCTATTGGTGACATGCAGGAAGTGGTTATACGAGACCGCCAGTCGCTCGCTCAGGACGGAATGTTCGTCATTATTGCGACGGTAAATTTACGCACTGGAACCCTCAAGAAATCGCCTGATATCATCTCTCGAGGATTCGTGTACCTGAGGGAATCTCAGGGACTCCTTTCTGAAACACGTCTTCTTATAAAGAAAACAACTGAAGACCTCGCGGCAGGAATGAACCCCGTTGATCTTGAATACATAAAAGCAAATCTTACTGACACGGTAGAGCGCTACCTCTTCCAGAAAACATCAAAGCGCCCAATGGTAATTCCAGTCTTAATAGGCGTCTAAATATATGCCATGGAAATTAGAGGGAATTAAGCGTTGCGTTAACCATCCCAATAAACTTCCTTCTCATAAAGTTCTCTATAAGGGGTCCGTCACCTATGTGTGCGTATACTGCTCGGGAGCACAGTGGCCTGAAGGAGCAGAGGTTATAGAGCTCAAACGC
This sequence comes from Parcubacteria group bacterium Greene0714_7, assembly GCA_007378985.1. Classification (GTDB taxonomy): domain Bacteria; phylum Patescibacteriota; class Minisyncoccia; order Phycocordibacterales; family Phycocordibacteraceae; genus Phycocordibacter. The sequence continues at coordinate 37,363 of VMHB01000001.1, read as the reverse complement.
AAAAAATATCCCAAATAACCCTCTCTCTATCTGACAGACAAACACTTTTTGTGCTAAACCTGGATTTAGCACATTTTTATTACCCATTACCCAGACCTGAAAGCTAAAGTGCGTGCCGAGAACATATCTCACGAGGTATACTCCTTGAATGAAATATCTTTCGGGTAATGCCATAAACCTAGGAAACTTCCTCCGTGCGATGGGTGTGTATCTCCCCTATCTTGTTTATTCCACTTTTCTCGCAACGCATATTCCTGAGTCGGCTGTCGGACTTGTGTTTGCCTTTGGATCAATCTTGGCGGGTTTTGCCGTGCTAACAACTCCACATTTGTTCAGAAAATTTCGAACCCATCGAGTACTCATTGTTTCCGCATGCTTTGCAGCGTTCGCCCTCATTGGTCTTTCCTTCAAGCTTCCCACTCCCCTCATTCTCGGATTGTTTATGGTCGCATGGGTTGCGGGCTGGATAGTGGCACTTGCTCTTGATGTCATTCTAGAAAAAATCGTCGGTTCAAACGAAGAAGGTACTGGCTCATCGCGCGCAATATTTTTAACAGCAAGTAATGTTGCGGTCGCAATAGCATCCCTCATAATTGCGGGTGCGTTAACAAATGGTGATTATTGGCGTGTTTTTATAATTAGCGCAGGAGCATTCATTGCGTGTGCCTATCTTTCGTTTAGATTCTTCTCCGGCATTACACATGTAGAGCACACGAATGTAAAAGTATGGGATGCAGTCACATTGGTATTGAAAAATTCATCACTGACCGCTGTTATGGGTGCACATGTACTTCTTCAATTTCTATTCGTGTGGAGCAACATTTATATCCCCCTCTACTTACATAACCACGCAGGACTCTCGTGGGCAGCTATTGGAATGATAATTGCACTCGCTACAACGCCGTATATCTTTCTTCAAGTTCCTATAGGATATTTGGCTGACAGAAAATTCGGTGAAAAAGAATTTATTATTGGGGGATTTATTATAGCGGGAATAGGTTTTCTTGGCCTTTCGTTAGCCCAAGGGGCAGGTCTTATTGCGCTCGCACTTCTGGTGCTTAGCATACACATTGGTGGAGCGCTACTTGAAATTGCAACTGAAACATACTTCTTCAAAAAAGTTGGGGCAAAAGACAGTGAACTCATTAGTGTCTTCCGTGCGCTTCGGCAAGGCGCCACGATTATAGGTCCGGTTCTTGGAAGCATTATGCTTTTTTACACTCCGTTCGAATATGCTTTCGCTGTCTTCGGTGCAGTAATTCTACTCGGTGTTCCTCTTGCATTTCGTATCAAAGACACACTCTAGTGAGCATACTTCCTACTTAGTTCGATCAATCCATAACTACCCCGATTAATCGGGGTAGTTATGGTAACTGTACTTTATTTTTTCTGATCACAACTAAGCCCTCTTTCCTGAGTGCCGTAATTTGTTTTTCTATTCTCTCCTCCGAAAAATTAAGCTCTTTTAAGAGAGCTGGCAAAGATTTCGACCGCGAAACAAGTGCGCGAAGTACCGCGCCACGCACTTCCCTGTTAGAACCTTTGAAAGACTTCTGCTTAGTGTGGTGCGCACTTTTTCGTGATGGATTCGGAATGGTTTTCTTTAAATAACTTCCGTAGTCCATCAAAGCCCAATACCATTCTCGCGAATTTTTTATATCGAGCATTATTTCCATATATGGAAATAATTTTTTATCGGAGACATCATGTCGCTTCGAAAAGAAATGATGAATAAAAACACTGCGGATATTAGTTTCAATAAGTACCTCCGGTTCATTCCACGCAAATACGCGAACTGCTTTTGCTGTGTAGTCACCAATGCCGGGAAGTGAAACAAGCTCACTGTAAAGAGTGGGCACTTCCCCGCCATAGTTTGTGACTATTACTTTGGCAGCCTCATGGAGCATCTTTGCCCTGCGATTGTAGCCTAAACCCTGCCATTCCCGCAGTACTTCACCAAGAGATGCCTCAGCAAGCACCTGTACCGTTTTGAACTTTTTTAAAAATAACCTGTACTTTGGAATAACTCTATCGACTTGTGTCTGCTGAAGCATTATTTCAGAAACAAGAATCCGATACGGATTTTTGGTTTTTCGCCACGGCAAAGCATGTCTTCCTTTGCTCTTGAAAAAAGAATAAACATCCCTCTGAAAGGCTCTGAAAGATTTTGTTTCAACTGAAGCAGGCATATACTCAATTGTATATAAAAATCCCCCGAGTGTACCCGAGGAATTGAAAGATACTCAATTTATGGATCTCTATACCTTAAAAAATGAGCGCTAAGTCCTACTAGTGCACCACCAATACCCCCAATCACTGCGCCTAGCGCAGGTTGACCAACAAAAAACCCTAAGCCAGCCCCAAACATTGCCCCAGTCCCCGACGCAACACCAACCTCAGTTAAGAAACTTGCCAGACCAGCAGAATACTTACCAGAAATAGCTCGAGAAATTCGAGATGCGACTTTAGGTTTTGATTCGTGTGCTGAATAGGCCTCTGTCATAAACGTATCGTACAATTTCAAACCAAACGGTCAAGCACTGCTTATGCTCCCGTCTTTGTCCATCTTTTGTTAGCTTCAGGCCAGAGTTTCGTGAGAGGATGCGAGGTGCAATCATGCTTTTGAGCTTTGCAAACATATCGCCCATAGAGTACCAGACCGTTATTCACATACTTCCAATCCTTCTTTGGAATTAGCGCTTCAAGCTCTTTTGATATCTTTTTCAAATCACTTGAATCTACCAAGTCAAAGCGTTTTGCAAAACGCTTCACATGAGTGTCGGTAGGGATGCCTTCTGACACGCCGTAGAGTTCATTTAAAATCACATGTGCAGTTTTGTACCCCACTCCTGGAAGAGCGACCAGCTCTTTTTCTGTCTCCGGCACCCTACCTCCATATTCAGTTACTACCTTCTTCGCGCTTTCAATAATATGTCGTGCCTTATTTCTAAAAAACGTTACCGAAGAAATTTCTTTCTCAAATACAGAAGCTTTAGCCTGAGCGAAGTCAGATGCAGTTTTATATTTCTTAAACAGTGGAGCAGTCACCCTATTCACCACCTTGTCAGTACATTGCGCAGACATCACTACTGCCACAAGAAACTGAAATGGTGTCTTGTGCACAAGCTCACTCTTGGGCTCTGGATACACTTTTTTCAGATGTGCAACTATTCTTTTCGCCCGAGCACGGCGGACAGTCTGCTTAGACATTAGACTCTGCCATAAAGCTATCGAGGTCAGCAAGGACTTCCTCTGCATGCACTTCAGGTTTCACACCCTCGTACACTTTCTTAATCACACCATTCGGGTCTATAAGAAATGAGGTACGCTTAGTTCCCATATAGGTGCGCCCCATCATTTTCTTCTCTCCCCACACGCCATATTTCGCCACAACTTCTTTTTGTTCGTCAGCAAGAAGTGAAAATGGTAATTGATATTTTTCAGCAAATTTCTTATGACTTTCCACTGAATCAGTTGAGATGCCGAACACGTGTGCATGCACACCTTCAAAACGAGGAAATGCGTCTCGAATCATGCAAGCCTCCTTGGTGCAACCACTAGTGTCGTCCTTTGGGTAGAAATACAAAAGCACCCATCTACCACGGTAGCTTGAGAGCCTGTGTTCTTTCCCGTCCTGATCAGAAAGTGTGAAATCAGGTGCAATTTCACCAAGTGGGGGCATATTAATCCCCGTCTGTCCCTGGTTTAGAATACTTTTTAGCCAGTGCTTCTGCTGTCGTTTCGAGGCCTGGTTTCGTAGTTTTTAACCCATCAACTACTCGATTCCATAAATTTCCTAGTGCTTCAAATGCCATAAATATAAAATTTAAATTTAATAATGATTCTAATGCTCTACCCTTCCATCTTTACCTTCGCATCTCGCCAGAGGCTCATTGCTACGGCTCCCATGGAAGCAAAGAAAAGAACTACTAATGCCACCCAGCCTAGAATCGGAATAAATGGCAGTACGAATACTACCACAGTACCAAGAATTGTCCACTTCCAACCAATCTGAATTTCTTTACGAATCAACTTTGAGAGAATGGCTCCAGTAGTAATGCACATAAAGACACCGGCAACGAGGAGTGCAAACAGGTACAACGCAAGAAGTATAAAACCCACATACATGCCCACTACACTCAGGAGCAACAGAATGACAGCTACAGGGGTAGCAATTGTCGCAACGAAACCGACACCGAGCGTTTGCCAAAACCTTTGAATCATTTCCCTAGATAGAGCGAGCGAAGCATTTTTAAATGCGTAGGTAATCAACAATGCAACAGAAAGCATTCCTATAAATTTAATAAGCATCATGATGCCTAGAGCAGCAAGAATTCCTGCAATTATGTTCTTATCATTGGAAGATCTGCCTTCTTCTTTCGTAAACACAACTTCGCCCCCTAGCTTTGCCCCTTCGGCTACCGTTGCATCAATTGGAGCAGAATACGAAAGCGAAGATCGAAAATCTGCTTTTTCTCCAAAAGAAACTGAGTCGGAGGTCTTTACTGAAGCCGGCCCCATAACAACACCATTAACCATCACACTTTCTGTGTGCATTTTCAAACTCCCCTCTACAGCGCCCTGTATGTCAACGGCTCCTCCAAAAACAATGACATCTCCGCCAATGGTTGCTGACGGAAGTATGGTAACGACACCCCCAAATACCAACAAGTCCCCACCAACAGATTTCGCAATCGTTACATCCCCTCCTGCTACCCGAACATCCCCTCCTACGGAGTCGAGGATATTGATACTACCTGCAGCAAGCATAAGATCACCAATCACAGGAGCATTCACTGTCACCTTTCCTCCGGCACCAAGTAGATCCTTCTCCGCCGTAGAGGATATATACACCTCTTGTCCAGCAATATAGGCATTTTCGGGAAGCGCCTGTGAAATAGTGACCGTTTTACCTACTTGTGTTTGTGCTGCATACACAGCACCAAGAGGAGTCACCAAAGCTACTACTGCAAGAAAAGCTAGAAACGAGAGTTTTTTCATATGCTGTTTATTATACTCCTGTTAGAATATAGGCAATGGATATGCCGAACGAAGAAGAGTTAAAAAAACGCCTCACTCCTGAAGAGTATGCAGTTCTGCGGGCAGGAGCTACCGAAGCTCCATTTAGTGGTGAATTTGTACATACAGACACACAAGGAACCTTTAATTGTAAGGTCTGCGCAAACCCCCTCTTCACTTCCGAGAAGAAGTTTGATTCTGGAACCGGATGGCCATCATTCGATGATGCCATTCCTGGCTCGGTCGAAATGAAAACAGACACATCTCACGGTATGACACGCACAGAGGTGGTCTGCGCAAAATGTGGATCTCACTTAGGACACATGTTTGAAGATGGCCCCACTGAAACTGGGAAAAGGTACTGCATCAACTCCGTGTGCTTGAATCTGGAAGAAAAATGAAACGGTACTCTTTCTTCCCGTTTGGAGAGCTCTTGCGAGCAAACCCAGTCATAAAATTTCTCATCTTCGGAGATGTGGTGTTCTTTTCCGCTGCAGGGCTCTTAGGTCCAATATTTTCATTGTTCGTGGTTGGCTTCATAGACGGTGGAAGTGCCGAGGTGGCTGGTATTGCTATTGCCGTTTACCTCCTTACAAAAAGCATTGCTCAAATTCCCGCTGCCGCTATTATTGATAAAATCTGCGGTGATAAAGACGATTTTTGGTTTATTTTTGGAAGTCTCATTTTTGCAAGTTTCATACCACTCTCATTTCTCTTTATTTCAACTCCCATTGAACTCTACTTCGCGCAATTCCTTATTGGGCTTGCCTATGCGTTTCAGTTCCCGTCATTCATGGCACTCTTTACTAAATATATTCCGGATAACAAAGAAGCAACCATGTGGGGTCTGTATTTCACCATGCTCGACCTAGCATCGGCTGCAACAGCAGCTATTGGTGGGTACCTTGCAACTACCTTAGGTTTTCATACGGTAGTTATAGCGGTCGCATGTCTCGAATTTGCTGGCGCACTTCTCTTTTTGCCTATCCGTAAACACATTCGAGAACCTAATAATTGCTAATTCATGAATCCTACTTCAAATTCTATTGCAGTATTCGGTGGGGGTTGCTTCTGGTGCACGGAGGCAGTATTTAAGATGCTCCGCGGAGTCATTTCGGTGGAACCTGGATACGCTGGTGGCACAACAGAAAATCCAACCTACTATGCAGTCTCAAACGGAAACACAGGGCACGCTGAAGTAATAAAAATAGAATTCGACCCATCAGAAATTACCTACAATGGCTTACTCACTGTCTTTTTTGGCACACACGATGCAACACAAGTAAACCGTCAGGGTAATGATATAGGTACACAGTACCGCTCCATCATTCTCTATACTGATGAAACGCAAAAGAAAGAAGCTGAAGCGTTTATACAGGAACTCAATGATTCATCAAAAGAAGGAAGGCCTATAGCAACTGATACAGTGCCTCTTACAAAATTCTACCCGGCGGAAAAAGAGCATCTCGACTACTACGCAAGAAACAAAAACCAAGGATACTGCCAAGTAATCATTGAACCAAAACTTCAGAAAGTGCAGGAAAAATTCGCAGAACTCTTAAAAACCCAGAGCACCTCCTCCTAAGTGTTTAGAGAAATTAGAGAGGTTAAGAAGATTTTGAATTTTAAATATGTAAAGCCACCCGCTTCTCTCACCCCTGCCTATCACCCCTGTATAGTATAAAATCACGGTCGTGATTTTATACTATACAGTGGGTTTTTCGTATCTCAGAGAAAAATAAAGAATATTTTCCTATGATCCCTATGGACTTAACGAAGCCTGTTCCCTACGGAGGCGATGAAACATCACTTACGGACACGATGAGGTATCGCCTGAAATCTGACACCCGACACCTAAAAGCTGGAAGTTTTTTACTTAAACTCGCTAGTACCTGTCTCCTCGCGTGCATCTATTTCAAATTCTTCCATATCAAAGTGGCGTGCAATTTCATGCCAGATGATGTCGCGCACAATGGTACGCAAGCGCCGCTTCATTGGTTCAGTCGGAGCGCCCCATTCCACTTCAACTCCGGCTTCGTGAGCGGCAGCATGTAAAACGGGATTACGAAATATCACCACTCCCCCGCCAGCTTCTGTGTCCTTATATAAACCGAAAAGCGTATAATTCTCTGGGACATTTTGCTCACGAAGCAAAGCATCACTCGGTGTATCTTCAACAGTAATAGCGCTCGCACTCACTTTTGAGCTAAATTTTTCTGGAACTAACAGAAAAGCATCAGCGACTATTTTTTCAAATTCTTTTGCCGAGAGGCCATCCTCTTGAAGAACCGCCGATTTACCGCCAGGATTCATTGCGGGCATCTGAATATCATCGAAGTCGTCACTCATGAGATACGATTTACTATAGCAATTTCTGCTTGTTCTCCAAGTTTCTTATAAACGGCAATAACACCAACACGATAATCAATTCCTCCTTGAGGTGGAGTGTACGAATCAAATATCGCCTGCGCAGTACTCTTTGCAGAACCAAATTGAAGAGGTACGGAAAGCGGAACGCCCGCAAATGAAGGAGTTGGTTTCACATCCTCTCCTATATAGGTGCCAACATACTCACCCTTTCCACTCTCAAAAGACACACTCCATGATGCATGGTCGATACCATCGGATGCAGAGCGCACAATGTGAAGTGCACCATCCATTCCTTTTGAAGACTCAATAATGCATCCGGTAATGCGCGGTGTCCGATACTCATCCGGCTCATATGCTTCTTCAGCTAACGCATACGAAAGTTGTTGACGAGCATCACGCGACTGAAGCTCGGTAATCTGTTCGATATGCTTACCATTTGCAACCACGATACCGTTATCAAATATGCGTACCGCTGGGTATTCAAGGAGATCCTGATTACCCTGCTTGACCGTATCATCTATTCCGCCCATAAAAATACCATTCCCTTTTTGTACAAATCGTCTCGCTAAGCTCGATGGGCTCCGCCCTGTTGCGCCATACACAACCACATACGAATCAGCATCTTTGCCAATGATCAGAAAACGGCCAGGGTAGCGAAATTGAAGAGGACTTGCCTTGAGGGAATCGAATGGGTTCATGAAATCTTTTGAAGAATATCATCAATCTGCATAAAAAGCCCTTCGGAAATTTCAGCATTATCAATATGAAAATCTGCCATAGCAATGGCTTCCTTCAAATTATTTTCATCTCTGTTTTCAGAAACCATTTGCCTATTTTGCTCTTTTAGGAAATCATCAAAAGATACAGCGTCTTTTTCTTCACCGCGCCTTTGTATTCGTTCATAGCGAACAGATAGTGGCGCATCAACAGAAAGAACCTTCCCACCAAGATTGCGAATATACAAAACTTCAGGAACTGAGTGTAATGATTCAACGACAACATTTTCTTTCACCGAGTTAATTTCACCAAGCACTGCCCCCACGAGTGCGGTTGAATGCTTTGCACGATATTCATTTGCAATCTCACGACACACAATCCGCGTTGGAACGAGCCCGCGGCGTAACGCCTCATTTTCTAAGAAAGCTGAAACAGAAATATGTCGAAATCCTTTTTCCTCAAGATATGTTGCGACAGTCCCTTTACCGGCACCAATCGTTCCCGTGATGCCTAAGATCATACAACTTCTTCTGACTCTTTGTCCTCAGAGGTAGCGTCATCCTCTGTAATGAATCCACCGGCTTGAAGATTCCACAAATCACGATACAAACTTGGTTTTGCTAGAAGCGAATCATGCGTACCATCTTCTTTTATGCGGCCATTCTCCAGAACAAGAATACGGTCCATTTGGCGAATTGTTGAAAGTCGGTGTGCAACAGCAATTGTAGTTTTACCCTTCATGAGTCTATTGAGCGCCTCCTGAATAAGCACTTCTGAATGAGAATCAAGACTCGAGGTCGCCTCATCAAGAATAAGTATTGGTGCATCCTTCAAAATAGCCCGCGCTATGGCGATTCTCTGGCGTTCGCCGCCAGAAATTTTTACACCCCTCTCGCCCACATAGGTGTCATAGCCGAGAGGAAGTCCATCAATAAACTGTGCGCAGTTGGCAAGGCGTGCCGCCTCTTTTACTTCTGCATCGGCTGCATTCAACCTGCCATAGCGAATGTTCTCCATAAGTGTTCTGTGGAAAAGCACGGGCTCTTGGGGCACCACCGCAATAGCACGGCGCAAACTTTCCTGTGTTACCAACCCTATATCTTGTCCGTCAATGAGAATACGACCTTCCGTGATGTTGTAGAGCCTAAAGAGAAGTCGGAGGATGGTGGTCTTTCCTGCGCCAGATGGCCCCACCAAGCCGACCTTTTGACCGCCAGAAATTAAAAGATCAACATCCTCTAATACTTTCCTATTTTCACCAAAATTAAAAGTGAGCTTTTCAAAAACTATTTCCCCTTTCGAAACCGAGAGCTCTTTGGCATCTACCACATCTTTTATTTCATGAGGCAACTTCAACATCTCCACCATTTCTTTTGAATCAGCAAACACTTCAAAGACGGTGCGGATAATGCGTCCGAAGTCCCAGAGCTGTCCTGCAAGAGCAATAATGTACACCTGCACCAACACAAAAGTACCTACCGTTATTGCACCCTCCTGCCACAGTTGAATACTGAAATAGAAAATGAGAAATTCTGCTATAAAAATTATAGCCGCCTGCACTGCATCAAAAGAGGAATTGATATTCCATGTGGTGCGTGTAATTTTTGCTTGAGCACTCGTGACAGCCGTAAAACGCTTTACTTCATTTTTAAGGCTTGCAAACAAAGTGATTGAGCTTTGGTTGGCCAACAAATCAGCAAGCATGCCAGTTGTTTTTGAATCTGCCTCGGCCATGCGGATGTTGTATTTCACACGCCACAGTGCAAACACATAATTGAAAGCAAAAAATACAGTAATCCAACCAACAATAATAAGCGACAAAAGTGGTGTATCTCTCCATGTAACAATGACGGCACCAATAATGGTGACGCCAAGCGGTATGAAATTGAAAGCAATAGTATCGGCAAGTCGTTCAAAGGAGCGAGCAAACCGACTCACTCGTTGAATGAGGCTTCCGCTAAAATTATTCGAAAAGAAACCGAGGGAATGCTGTGCAAGATATTCAAAAGACATCTGCCGTAGGCGAGCCATAGTATCTGGCTCAAGTTTTTGTAAACCCAAAAGACCGATATTTCTCGAAGCCCATCGGAGCGCCCTCAGGGCCAATACTCCCGTGATGATAGAGAGTAGTGTGACGACAGCAACACTCTTTTCAAGAGGTGCCGTAAGGGTGTCAAAGAAATGCTTATACAAGAGCGGGACAAAGACTTCTGCAATACTGGCAATAAGAAATAAAAAAAGAGTGACGACTGCAAGAGAGCCATCGGGTCGTAACCCCTGCCACATGACACGAAGTACATCCAAAACACCAACTGGTGGATATTTTATTTTTACTCGCATGCAAAAGACATTGTCTCATGAATTTAATACTGCAAAAGACAATATCAATTCTGTTTTACCTGAGCATACCCGCCTCCCCCATATACCCATACTGGTATCTCAGGCAAACCCCCTGTATAGGATAAAATAGCGACCGCTATTTTATACTATACAGGGGGTTTGGAAACATATGCACACAAGAATGTGCGTATATGTTTTTAGATACTCAAAGGGTTTGTTAAAAACCTAAAACTTCTTTCACGAGCACAAGATGCACATGACGGTTTGGCATTACTTCACGCTCAAATATAAACATCTTTGCGATAACACTTCCGCCCATATCTACCGACTTCATGCGGGCGTCTTCTAGTGGATATACATAGTCGTGAATGCGTGCGAAGGCAGATTCAAGATTTGGCACTATTTTCTGCGCACCAGCTACCCATATCACAGTATCGCTAGTAAAAGCATACGAAGGAATCTGAGACCCCGAGGCGGAAGCCGTGACCGTTTGTCCGTTTTCAGTGATAGCGTGCACGCTCCCGAGGAAATAATCAGCCGACACACTTAACTTCCTGAGTTCCGTTTGCTTTACTGGATCTTTTTCGGCAACAATAGCCTCTTTCACATTCTTCCACGGATGACTTCCTGATTTTAATAAGTCCACAAAGCCAATCTGCTGCAATGTTGTTGAACTTCCCGTCATAACTTCTACACCGTCAGGGATAAGTGATTTTACTTTCTCTAACGCCTCTTCCTTGGTATTCACAAGGTGCACAGATACATTGCGTAGAGTTATAGCTCCAATTGTCTTTTCAATAACTTCTGCTGACGGAATAGTGTCGTATGCCATGGCGATATTTTTATAGTAGTAATTATTATTCTGTAGATACTAGAATCATACAAGTAGGAAAAGTATAACATACCTGTGTACAGGCGCAATAGAAACTAAAATTCTCCTTAGCGAATAGGGATACATGCGAGTGATGCGATATACTTTATCTATATGAAAAATAAACCAATCATCATTTTTGCAGTTGTTCTTTTACTCGCTCTAGGCAGTTGGTACTACTTCTCACAAAAATCATCGACCGATTCTCTAGAAACTACCGAAACTCAAGTAACAGGAGACACGCCCTCTCTTCCTGCTGGGGGTATGGAGACAGGAGAACTCTCAGCAAGTGATACTACCGCTCCAGAAGTTAAGGAGTTCACCATTGCGAGCGACCATTTCTCATTTGTTCCTAATTCAATGCAGGTGAAAAAGGGCGACCGTGTAAAAATTACATTTTCGAATCCCGCAGGCACTCATGATTTTAAAATAGACGAATTTAGTGTTGCAACAGCTAAACTGAGTGCTGGTCAAAATGCCACCGTTGAGTTTGTTGCAGACAAGGCAGGCGCATTCGAGTACTACTGTTCCGTCGGCAACCATCGAGCTATGGGTATGTGGGGCACACTCGTAGTAACAGAATAAGGTAAAAATTGCAGAATAAAAAACGCCTCAAGTGAGGCGTTTTTTATTGTCTAAAATATGCAGAGTGACTAATGAAATCCGAAGAGCGAACTTATAAAACTTGTAATGGGGTCGGCACTATAACCATATACCATTGCAGCACCGAGTACTCCCTGCACCACAAGAGCAATCATCCCAAAGATTGCGAGTAACTTTTGTACTACCCTAAAGAGTTCTGGACGAGGAAAAGAATAGAACTGATTCCACAGTGCAAGAAGAGAGGCAACCAAGAAAATCAAAAGTATTGCCATTGCTCCCGCCTTATGGGCAGAGAGAACAACATTCTCCCCCACTATATCTTCAGCTATGAGCCCTGTTAGTATAGCGGGGAAAATAGAAAGCGTTCCGATATATAAAAGAAAATACTTCACCTGATCCCACGAAACTTTCGGAAAAAATTTTGAGAAGGGTACAAGCTCCAAAAGTACATACAGTGTAAGTAGTGCGAGCGGAAAGTGAACGAATGCAGGGTGGATCATCATACGCGTACGCAATCAGTAAATGTTAAAACATTATTTTCCTGTATAAATGCAGTGTCCCCCTTACTCCAGAACACAAAGCTTCCATTTAAGGTAGCATAACGGGCTCCAGACCCCGCAACGGTCTGAGGAAGCGTACGAGCACGCAAATCACTGAGCTCAAGCCGTACCGCGCCTTCAACATACACAGCGTACACACTTTTCCCTTCTGCACATTGATACATTTCTTTTGCAAGGATAGTGGCACTCTCCTTTTCAGCTTCACTTTGTGTTCGTCTTACATCAGGCCACACAGCGAGAATTAGAATTGCAACAAAAAGAATAATAAAGGCAACGATTATTGCTCGGTACTTTGTGTGTGCAATGTCGTGCATAGAAAAATCCTATTGAATGAGTATCGGTATAGAAATAGAAGCGTCGCGAGATGACTCACCTGATGGGTTATCTTTTCTAAGGATAAGCGTTGCAGGGCCAGCATACGGGGTAGTGAGTGTAATGGTTGCAGTGAACGGAACAAACTCTTCTGTCATCCAATCTTCTTGTGCAGTCGCTATACTCTTGCCCAATACTGCCCCTCTACTATCGACAACCTCAACAGGAAAGCTGGCTTCAAAGTACCAGAGTCCTCGAGCTCGCCCCGAAACATCAATGATGGAACCTAGGGTTTCATCTGGTTTTGGTGAGGCAACAACTATGTCGTTAAGAGAAGCGCGTACATATGTTGGAACACTTGTTTGCACAGAAGTAGCGGGAGCATGTGCTAGAAGTGGATAAAGAAAATAAGCGCCTACTCCGAGAAGTGCGAGTAGTAAGAAGGCAAAAATATATTTTTTCATAAAAAATTAGTTATTCCTTATTGCCTGAAGCTTGTAATGTTTTCCTGTATTCTTCAAAATCGCATTGTGGACATGGGTCTTCCAAATACACAGCCGTCTCACATCCCTCACAAACAAAGCGTGGGCGTTGGGGTACTTTCAGTTTTTCTAATGTACCACGAGTTTCAGCCATATACCTTTCACTAAAGGATACACTGCCTTAACGGTGAAAACAATTATGCAATCGAAAGAGCAATAGCGTACACAAAAAAAGCGAGGCTGGGTTTCCCCAGCCTCGCTTTTTAAAGATTTAGGCTACCGTACCTTCTGGTGCTGAAGGCATGCCCTCTGGCATAGCTTCCGGCATTGCAGGAGCTGGTACTTCGTGCGCAGGTTCCATAGGAACATCTGGCACTACTGGTGTATCTGTATCCATACTTGTAGATAGATTATTTTGTCAGACTGCTAAGAGCGCGCGACTTTTTTCATCATACGCGTCAACAACTCGTAAGTCAAAGAAAAAATTAACGGCGTCCTCCTCTTTGTTCAACAAAAGTGAGCGCCTTCCCTTTCTTACCACCTCTTCCTGTGCGTCCAATACGGTGCACATAATCTTCATATGTTGAAGGAATGTCGAAGTTGATAACATGTGAGACACCAACAATGTCCAAGCCTCGCGCAGCAACATCAGTTGCCACAAGCACTTGCACTTGGTCACGCTTAAAGAGGTCAAGCGCCTTCTGTCGCTTTCCGTGAGTCTTGTTTCCGTGAATAGATTCAGCCTTCACCCCCATAGCAACGAGTGCTTTCGCAAGTTTTTCAACTCCATGCTTCGTCTTTCCGAAGACAAGCACTTTGTCGAATTCAGGTTGCTTCAAAAGATTAAGCAAGACATCTATTTTTGTCTCATCAGAGCTCACTTTAACGACATCTTGATCGATAGACTCAGCTGTTTCTTGTGTTTTCACTGAAATAGTAACTGGATTCGTCAAGAAATCCTTAATCAGTTTTTCAATTTCTTTAGTCAAAGTTGCCGAGAAGAAGAGCGTGTGACGTACTGGCTCCATCTTTGAAAGCATGAAACGCATATCAGCAATGAAGCCCATGTCGAGCATGCGATCTGCTTCATCGAGTACAACTGTTTTAAATTTTGAAAGATTGAGCGCACGTCTCTCTACCAAATCTTTCAATCTACCTGGTGTACCAATGATGAGGTTATTTCTCTGACGAAGCTTCTGCAAGTCTTTGCCAATGTAGACACCTCCTACGAAACACGCTGAGTACAAACGAAGTCCTGGAGCAAATCCACGAAACTCTTGTTCAATTTGAAGTGCGAGTTCACGCGTAGGAACCATAATGAGTATTTCTTCTTCAGGATTTTTCAGCATCTTGTCGATGAGCGGAATCAAAAATGCCGCCGTTTTTCCGGTACCAGTGTTTGCAATACCAACCACATCTTCACCGCGAAGAATATGAGGAATTGCTTTGTCTTGAATCGGCGTAGGAAGAACATATCCTTTCTTACTAATAGCCGTCTTCAATCGCTCATCTACTTTAAAGTCTGCAAATGCGTGTTCAGGAACGAAGTGTTCTACTTTTTCTGTAATAACTGCCTTGTTTACGAAGCGAGATGCATCAATGTATTTATCGAATGAGCGACCTCCTCCTCTACCTCCACCGCCTCCGCCGTAACGACTGCCACCTCCGCCACCAAAACGCGATCCGCCACCGCCTCTGTATGGTGGTCGGCTACCACCGCCCTGATAGGGACGAGAGCCTCCGCCTTGATATGGACGCGCGCCACTTCCTCCACTTGAACGGCCTCCTCCTTGATATGGACGAGCACTTGGTGCAAAAGAAGATCTACTAGGACCAGAAGCACCACTATACGGAGCACGCGATGCGCTCCGCCCTCCACTTGGCGCATGAGAAGAGTCTCCTCGAGGAGTTCGCGGAGCGCGTGAAAATTTACCTTTACTACTACTATCTGAGTTATACATATGATTTATTTCAATACTAACAGCGTGAATTCGCCGCGCGCTTTGGTGTAATAAAAAAGCGCGTGCCTCATACATGCGCATTACTATTGAAATAAAAATCAATACAGCGCCCTTGGAGTCTGCCGAAACAGATCCTTATTTCCAAAGGCTCTGTGAGAGGAAAACCTCTAAAAGCGAATGGAGAAAATGAGTACCCATTTACTATATCCTAGAAAAGCATTTTCGTCAAGGCGACCAATGATCACATTTTTGTGTGTCTAGGAGTGCGCCTATGAAGAGCGCCTTTGTCGTACAAAGAGCATTATGACGAAGAGAAGCGCAAACGAAGAAAATGCAACAAGAGGAAATGTAATGTAATCAAATTCAAAGAGGAATCTCTTTGCGCAATCCGCAACGCCAGATGCTGGGCATGGCAATGTGCTCGTTCCACCCATTTGCAAGTAATGTTGATAGAGAGCAACTACCCCACCTAACACCGAAAGCACAATTGAGTAATCTGCAATGTAATGATCTTTCTTTGGTGCGGAGAGTGCAAACAACACTAACTGCGGATAGAGAAACACCCTCTGAAGCCAGCATAAACCGCACGGAAGAATGCCAAAATACTCTGAATATACAAGACTTAATGCCGTACCTGCTATGACTAGGAGTAGCGAAAACCAAAGCCCTGAATCGCTAACGATTTTTGTAATACGTAGCGCCCACGCACTTTTTCTAAAGAAAAAAATAACTAGAAGCGCAACCGTTGCCACTTGCATCCCAATGGTACCAAGTGCAATCAAGTAGTTGAGCGTCTCTAAAGTAGCCATAAATTATTTGACTGGAAGTTCACAACTTGTTTTTTCAGCAAGCTCAGAAAGTTGCCTTTCGCCAGTGAGCTGACTACCGTCTGCAAAAACCCATGTTGGATATTGTTTGATTCCCTTGTCGATACACTCCTGTGTTTGCCTTTCTCCATCTGGAGTAGAACACTCAACATACGGGAGCAACTTTGCTGATGCGCCAAACATTTTCTTCGTCGCTTGGCAGTGAGGGCACCAAAATGCACCATAAAAAATTGCGCCTTTATCTTTCAAGCATGTTGCGAAGCCATCGAGTTCACTAGATAGTGCTGGACCAGCGGAGTTGTATGATTGATATGAAACTAGCCCTCCGAGTACCAAAACAATAACGACGGCGACAATAATAAGGATAGTTTTCTTTTTCATATACAAACAGTATACCCCTCAATTAATTGAACTTCACGCTCTCAAGTATTCCCTCAAAATCTTTAAGAATTACATCATTTGGTGTGAGATAGGTTGCGGTAAACGCGTAGAGAAATGAATCATTTGCTACAACAACCGCTTTGGCTTCATAGAGACCTGACCAACGGTATGCAAAACCTGAAATAGTGCCAACACGCCGTGGTGTCAAAATAGAGTCAACTGACAAAGAGTAATTTGAACTACTCACGTGCTTAATCCATTCTTCCGCCGTCAAATGATCGAGATCGTTTTGAAATACATCAATTGTGATAGCAGTTGGACCTTCACGTCCCGGCGCCCTCCCCTCTCGCACGGCTTTATTTTCTTCTGTATCCTCAGTAAGAATTATTGAGTAGTGGGTACGCTTGGCATTTTCACTAACTTTCTCTTCTAGGAAATAATGCGTTGGATATGAAAAAGAAACACCATGATTCGTGTATACACGCATACCCTCTGCTACTGGTAAAAAAGAAGAACGCTGATTCCACATAAAAAATCCAGCGACAAAAATGCCTACAAGAATGACTAGTATTAAAAGTTTTTTCATAGAAACAGTATACCAATTCAATATGCACACCGAGTACGAAGAAAGCCCATCGCTGGATGGGCTTTCTGTTTCTCCGATATGGAAGTGAGCGTCCCTTTATCGTTTAGCTTTTGCTCGTTCACTCTCAGACAAAAATTGCTTGCGAAGACGAATATTGAGAGGGGTGATTTCCAAAAATTCATCGTCAGACATTATTTCAAGACCGCGCTCAATAGAAAGCGTGAAGGGAGGAGTGATGTTGATTGCTTCGTCGGAGCCTGATGCACGCATGTTGGTGAGCTGTTTTCCTTTTGTTGGGTTCACCGACATCTCCTCGCCCTTTGAAGTATTGCCCACAACCATACCTTCATACACTTCCGTAGTAGGACCAATGTAGAGCGTGCCACGATCCTGCAAGTTCCAAAGTGAAAACCCAAGAGCCTTTCCTGCTGCCATAGAAATCATAGAGCCAACTGAACGCTTCTTAATTTCACCTGCATATGGTTTGAAGCCAATAAAGCGTGACGAAAGTATTCCCTCACCTTTTGTATCAATGATGAACTGGTTACGGAATCCAAGAAGGCCACGAGTAGGACCTTCAAACGTAAGACGAACTGAGTTGCCGTGCGTCACCATGTTTTGCATTACGAATGCACGAACACCAAGGCGTTCAATAATAGGGCCTTGAAATTCTGACGGAGAGTCAACGGTAACCTCTTCAAACGGTTCCATCTTCTGACCATTTTCTTCTCGGATAATAACTTTGGGTTGAGAAACTTGGAGTTCGAAGCCTTCACGACGCATGTTTTCAAGTAGGATTGCGATGTGGAGTTCTCCACGGCCAGACACCAAAAATGTTTCGCCTGAAGAGAAATCAACTTTAAGTCCCACGTTCACTTCAAGCTCTCTCTCAAGTCTGTCTCTAATTTGGCGAGTGGTTACAAACTTCCCTTCTTTACCTGCAAATGGTGAAGAGTTCGGATAGAAATTGAGTTGAATGGTTGGTTCATCAACGGTAATTGCAGGAAGTGGCTGTGCATCCTTGTCATTCGTTACTGTTTCGCCAATGTAGATATCAGAAAGGCCTGCAATCATACAGATGTCCCCTGCGCCCACTGACTCTGCTTCAACCCTCTGGAGACCTTTAAAGGTAAACATTTTTACAATTTTTCCAGTGCGTGTTTCGCCATCGGGCTTCTTCACAAATACTGACTGACCGGTAGTTACGGTGCCGTGGTAGACGCGACAAATTGCAATGCGACCAAGGAAGTTGTCATATGCAAGGTTGAATGGCTGAATCATCAGTGTGCCCTCAGCTGCAGTTGCAGGTGCTGGTGGTACATACTTCAAAATAGTGTCGAGAAGTGGCATCAAATCTTTTGAATCGTCTTCAAGTTTATTTTTTGCAATACCCTGCTTGCCAATGGCATAGACCACAGGAAAGTCTGCTTGTTCATCATTTGCACCAAGTTCCAAGAAAAGTTCCAATACCTGCTCTTCAGCACGTGCAGGATCTGCCGCTGGTTTATCAATTTTATTTAAAACAACAATAGGCTTTAGTCCGAGCTCCAAAGACTTTTTCAACACAAAGCGTGTCTGTGGCATTGGGCCTTCCTGAGCGTCAACTACGAGAAGTACGGAGTCGATAGAACGAAGCACGCGCTCAACTTCAGAGCCGAAGTCGGCGTGTCCTGGAGTATCAACAATGTTTATCTTTGTATCCTTATATGGAACCGCCGCATTCTTTGCATAAATAGTGATTCCTCTCTCGAGTTCGAGCTTGTTGGAGTCCATCGATACACCCTCTTCACCCACACCTGTTTGTTTCAAAAGGGCGTCAGTAAGAGTGGTCTTGCCATGGTCAACATGGGCAATGATGGCGATGTTTCGTATTTCCATATTTTTATTGAAAGTTCGTCTAAGAAAAAAGCTCCGCACGGAGCTTTTTAGAGAATACCTCGAGAATGGATGAAGTGCAATCGATACTAAGTAAACTTTTAATTTACATCAATTCCGTTCTCCTTCTGCCAAGCAATGAGCCTAACACCAGCGTCTGCACGCTGTTCTTGGGTGCGTCGTACGCGAGCGGCATCCTGAAATCGCTCAACTTGCTGTTCTCGCTTAATATCTCGAGCTGCCTTCGCAAAGCGTGCAAGAAAAGGAAACTGTGAAGCTAGGCCTGCAAGTGCAATTCCAGCCAAACCAGCCGAAACCACAAAGGCTCCCTCAACAGCGTCTGGTGAACTTAGATTTTCTATCATATGTTTATAGTAGCAGTTTAGCAGTCTTTTGTCAAGAGTCTTCCATACCATCTTTGAATCGCCACAATGACACTATATATAGCTTTTACAGTACTCGTCAATCCTTCATTTTTTGCTTTTTTCCTCTCTTTTCAAGCCACTTGGAGACCTTCTCCCCTCCTAACAGATAGAGTAAGAAGGATGCACCCGCTACACCCCCAAGAACAACAGCTGGAGCCAAACCCTCTCGCCATACTTCAGGCGAAAACGACATACTTCTTACAGCATATACTTCTCAAGATTCTTTTGCATCCTCTCTAGTGGGGGCATGCTCTCGTCTACCGAAAACTTAGCTCCCGTGAGAGTTTCGTATATCTCAATGTACCTGCGAGAAAGCTCCGTCACCATCTCCTCTGGAGCTTCTGGAAGAGTGGCATCGTTGTATGGGTCGCAGTTTTCTTTAAACCAAATACGCAAAAACTCTTTATCAAACGCCATTGGCTCCTCCCCTTTCGCTATACGCTCTTCAAAAGAACTCTTGAGCCAGTAGCGTGAATTATCAGGCGTGTGCACTTCGTCGATAAGAATGACTTTCCCATCATGAAGACCGAACTCATATTTTGTATCAACAAGAATAAATCCTTTTGAGGATGCGTGCTCTTGTCCACGAGCAAACAAGGCAAGTGCAGCACGTTGCATCTCAGCCCACTGCTCTGCAGTTGCAAGTCCTCGCGGTACCACTTCCGAAAGATCTAAGTTTTCATCGTGCCCAGCTTTTGTTGTTGGCGTAATGATCGCACGAGGAAGTGGCATGTTCTTTGTCATTCCGTCGGGCAAGGTAATTCCTCCGAAGTCTCGCTTCCCTTTCTGGTAGTTGGTCCATATAGAGGTGTCGGTAACACCCGTCAAATATCCTCGCACCACTACCTCTACCAAGAAAGGCTGTGCTCGTTTTGCAACAATCACATTCGAGTCAGGCACTTCAATGAGCTGATTAGGAACAATATCTTTCGTAAGCTCAAACCAAAATGCACTGATGAGGTTCAAGACCGCACCTTTATGTGGAATGTGCGCAATGATCCTGTCAAAAGATGAATGCCTGTCCGTCGTCACCAAAAGAAGTTGTGCCGGTTGCTCATAAATATCCCGCACCTTCCCCTGTGTTCTCTTTCCTAAACCTTCGAAATTTGTTTCTTTAATGACATTCATGGATATTTCTAAAATGGAATAAGATTACCTCCCTTTCTTGTTTCAATAAATCTTTTTAAAAAGAATTTTCCTTTATCTGTTAAATTTATCAGTTGTTTCCCGCTTTCAAATGTAAAAAGACCAATAACATGGAAAAACGAAATCGCCTTAATCTGCCAATCAGCAAGATAGGAATTACCATAAGCATGTTCTTGTAATTGTTCTAATTTACTAAATTCATCAGAATTATTCTCAAATAAACTCACAAACTCTTTTTCCCATAAAACTTCAGGAGTTTCAATTTCAGCCTTTTTTTCTTCTTTGGCTTTTTCAATTTTCTCTTTTATGAGAGCGGTCTCTTCTTTCACTAAGCCTTTTTCTTCCCGTGTTTCTTTTTGACTTTCCTGTAATTCAATTATTTTAAGGGCGTTTTGATTTTTAATACTTTTTCTAAAAAACAACCTTGTCCCATAAGGAAAAAGCCAAAAGAAAAAAACAGTAAGTAGTAAAGGGCCAATAAAAAAACGTAGCCAGAATTCAAAACTGTAAGAAGTTGGAAATAAAGATATTAGATATTCATTTCGTAATAAACCAGTTTTTTCAAAAATATTTTTCTGGTCTAAAAAAAGAGCGACATAGAATAATTGCCAGTTCCACAAAAACCAAGATACAAAAAAATACCCATAGAACGGAGAAGTTATGCGTTCTTCCAGTGCCATTTGTGTAGAGCGCACAAATTCATTAGTCTCTCCAAAAATTTCTTTCATAGTGCTAATAATTTTTTCAAACATAAGAAGAAGCTATTCCCCCGGAGGAGGAAGGGTTATATTTTCAGGCTCGAAAATAACTTCTCGTTTGCCTTCCTCCACGATGCCAACATCTGCAAGTGTATAGCCAGCCTTAGTACCAATTGAAATTATTTTTTCCACCTCTGAAGCTGATGCAAAAATGTAATACCCTGCGCCCCAGTTGAATGTTTTGAGGCAATCTTTCAAAGGCACATTGAGCACATCTTTAAAGTACATAAACAGATCTGGAACCTTGAGCCAAGAATGAACACGGTAGGTAAAAGAACGCTTATCAAATGCCAGCTTCCCTACGCCGTCCCCCGTTCCAGGGAGGAGCGCATGAATATCAATACCTGCTTCAAGCAAAGCTTCAATGAGTGCAACGTACGAGCGTGTAGGAATGAGTGCCTCAGCTCCAAGTGTGTTGCCGTTTGGAAGTTTTGTTAAAAACTTTTCTGGCAATTCAAGTGCCTTTTGAATAACTAATGAAACGCCGTTAGAGTGCAACCCCGACGATGCAACCGCAATGATGTGATCACCTACTCCAAGTTTTTTCCCTGTAATAAGACGACTCTTTGGAGAAATGATGCCCGTCACCGAGCCTGAAAGAGAAGGTGCCGACGTTACTGGGGGTTCTGATTTCAACAAATATTTCAAAGGTGCTGACTCCCCTGCTGGAAGCGCCATGCCTACCTCTTCACATATTTTATAAAAACCATCCGCTAAATCTTTGTTCCTCTTATCGTCTGCAAACCACTCGCTTGTACCTACATCAATGTGATCACAAAAAACCACTGGCATCGCCCCTTGTGCAATAACATCGTTCACAATCATCAAAGCTGTGTCGATAGCAATGGCGTCGTAATAAGTTTTGCCCGTGCCCTCATGCTGATACATCCACTCAGCAATCCAGTTTTTGTTTCCAAGTCCTTCCTGCGTCGTACACCAAATATGCTCTTCCTTGCCTCTATATTCATACACTGCGCCATGCGCATGCATCACATCTTCTGCAATAAATACATTTCTCTTGTTTGGGAAACTAGTCGTGCGCTTCCCCGCCGCAATCATCGCCTGCTTGAACGGCTCTAGCTTCGTATAGTCCACCCCTGCTTTCGCATACGCTGATTGGTCGGAAGTCATAGGGATACTATACCCGAAAAAATGCTCTAACTTAAACCCTTACACTCAATCACCGCACACGCACACCCTCACCAAACTATTCGCTTATTCGTGCGAATAAGCGAATAGTTTGAAACTACAAGAGAGCAATAATGCGTCGAGCTACTTCGGGAAGATTGGATATAATCGAGTAATACATCTGGAGCCCCCTCTGCTCCCGATCAATAATCCCTGCGTGAGTAAGAAGGGCTAAATGTTTTGAGGTTGCACGGAAGGAAAGTTTTATTTCTGTCGCTATATCTCCAACTGAGGCTTCTTTCTGTTTTTTAAGAAATTTAATGATCGCAAGCCGTCGCCGATTTGCCGATGCTTTCAATACCCTCTCCAACTCCTTCTCATTCATAAAATTATTCTACCATTCGCGCGAATTAGACAAGTTAAGAAAAAGAAAAAATGGGGAAAATAAAAGCGAACGGGAAAAGGAGCTAATGGGAGCTGGCGTCTACGAGAGGTTTTCTTTGATGTAACGTTCGAATCCTTTTTCTTCCAATTTTTGAGCCTTGTCCAAAACTTCTTTTTCCAGCTTTGCTTTAAATGCAACTATTTTTTCACGGGTGGCGGAGTCGCCAGTGCCAATCATCTGTGCGGCAAGAATACCTGCGTTCTTTGCTCCGTTTATTGCAACAGTTGCAACGGGTACTCCTGGGGGCATTTGTGCGATTGCAAACAGTGAATCAATGCCTGCGGTACCAGAGCTTTTTATTGGAACACCAATCACAGGGAGTGGGGTGAAAGCAGCAATAACTCCTGGGAGGTGTGCAGCAACGCCTGCTCCTGCAATAATCACTTTCAACCCTCTTTCAACCGCGGTCTTTGCATATTCCGCAACAGCTTCGGGGGCACGATGGGCAGAAAGCGCAGTTATTTCAGATTCAATTCCTAAATCATGGAGTACTTCAAGGGCTACCTTCATTATCGGCAAGTCCGAATCCGATCCCATAATGATGCCAACTTGTGCGTGTGCCATATCTTTTTTTATTATAGCAGGCTTCACTATTTGACCCAATAAAGGCTATACCGTAGTATCGGCAGACTATGGGTGAACGAACAGAACACAAAGACCTTGGGGATCCTGACCCACTATTCAGCGGTATAGAGATACCAGCACTCGAAGCGCTTTTAGATCAAGCAGAAAGACTTGCTGAGAATTTTGGAGAATTCAAAAGACGCATTCGTGACGAGCGTGATAGACGTCGACAAAAAGTCTAGCCAAGTGAATATCACGCGTGACTAATCTATCCGTTAGGGTAAAGAATTTTTCCTAAGCAACCCTTTGGGCACGGCACATTTCGTATCTCTAAATGGCATGCCGGGTTGCCGAGTATGTAATATTCTCTGTGGCTTTTACTTTTGTAGCCTGTGCCATTACATATTTCACAAACTGACTCGAGGTGAGGGTGAGTAATATTTCTTGATTCAAGATTCGACATATTTTGTTTTGATTTAAAAAAGCCCTCGTGGGTCGAAGGCTGGTTTTGTCCGAGAGCTTTGTGAACTAAATGTGTACCGTGCGCAAAACCAGCCTTCTCATTGAGAACATCATTACCATCATTACTCCGCTGGTTGCTACAAAATACAAGATCATACAGTAATGGTATCAACAGCTTCGGGTAAGTCAATTATTGAAGTAGTCCACTCCATTTTTAAATATCTGGAGACCTGCACCATACTGAGGAAAAATTTCCCCAGAACGCTTTGAACGATCCTTAAGAATCGGCCAGTGTGGAAGATTTGTTGTAAAAAGTGCACGGTCGGGATGTGGCATCAAACCAAACACTCTTCCCTCATGGGAAAGTACGCCAGCAATATTTTCTGTTGCGCCATTCGGGTTTGCAGGCAAGTCTTGATAGTTTGCCGTCTCACCTTTCACATAACGAAGTGCTACTTCATTTTTTTTCTTTAGATTGAGAAGAGTATCTGCATCAGCCACATACCTCCCCTCTCCGTGTCCAATAGGTGCTGATAGTTTCTTGATCCCTTTTAGCCAAGGGCTCGTACCTTCAACTTCCATATCAACCCATCTATCAGAATAGCGATTGGACTCATTGAATGTAAGTGCGCCTGGCAAAAGTCCTATTTGTGTAAGGATTTGAAAACCATTACAGATTCCTATGATCAGCTTCTTTTCTTTGATAAATTTCTGCAAAGGCTTCGAGAGATGATTTTTTACACGGTTTGCATATGCCTTACCCGAACCAGTGTCATCCCCATATGCAAAGCCTCCAGGGAATGCAAGAATTTGATATTTTTCGAGCTTAACCTTCCCATCAATGACGTCATTAATGTGCACAATTTCAGCATCTGCCCCTGCAAGCTCGAAACCATAGCGCGCCTCCTCTTCACAGTTGAGGCCATAGCCGGAAAAGACAAGAACGCGAACCTTTTTTGAGAGAGTAGTTTTCATATTATTTTTGTGCAATCGCTTCTATAAAAGATGACTTCGAGGATGCATATGAAGAAGAGTTCTTCTTAAGCCGAAGAACCTTAAAAGTATTGAGCTGTTTTGCCATATAGTCTTTAGTGAAGAAATGCCGAACATGGCCACTTCGATAGGTATTTTCAGCTACCTTCTTTCCTTTTCCAAACAGAAGGTCGTCAGTTGATTTGCACTTAACAAAAAGTAATCCGCCTTTCTTTAACACGGCATGTAGTTTAGAAAATATCTTCTCAGTTTCTGAATCAGAAAAATAATGCAAGCTAAGGTGTGCGTAGACAGCATCAAATGAATTTTTCTTAAATGGCAATTTCCGAATATCCCCAATGTGCGCCTTGATGCTGGGATTCTTCTTTTTTAAGGATTCAATACCGCTTTCAGAAAAATCAAATGCCTCAACGGCGACTCCTTTACGAGCAAAATATATTGAGTCCCTACCGTCTCCACATCCAAGATCGAGAACTCGTTTTACATGTTTCTTTTTCATTAATACATATGCACGTTTAGCAAAAGGATTGGGTGTCAGAATAAAACTCCCTCTCCATCTTCCTTTCCAGAACTTTTTATCATCCATAATTACCATTTTTTAAAGGTTGAACGATAGGACTGCAACGCTCGCTCGACAGAAAAATGTACCGAATGGTGCTTGGAACACGCAATAGCAATCTTCCCAGTATCCGTAACTGTACCAACGTTATGAAAGACAATACCTGCAAAAATATGCTCGAATTTTTCAACATTTTCAGGAGCAACTGTTAGAGCGATGCGTCCTTGCGATTCAGAAAAAAGAATTGAGTCAACGCGCTTCGCATCACCTCCAATGTCTGAAAGATTTACATCAAGCCCCTGCTTGCCCGCCATACTCATACGAGCAAGAGCAACGGCCAAGCCTCCCCTTCCTACAGAAATAGCTGAAGCTACTAACCCAAGCTCGCCGGCCTTTGTAAATGCACGGTAGAGCTTCATGTTTTTCTTACCATCAACAACTGGCACCTCCCCACCAATCTTACTTCCAAGCATGCGGTAGTATTCAGAGCCTCCAAGCTCATCATGTGTCTCTCCTAAAACATACACACTGTCACCAGCATTTTTTACATCGATTGAAATAGCCTTTCCAACATTCTGTATAACACCGAGAGTGGAAACCAAGAGTGTTGGCAGAATAGAAATTTTCAAAAAGTCTCCATCTTCGTCATACCCCTTGAAATCGTTGAACATGCTGTCCTTACCCGAAATGAACGGGGTTCCATACAGAGTAGCCAAATCGTAGCAGGCTCGTGCAGATTCTTTGAGTTGCCACAAGCGCTCAGGCTCGTTTGATGATGCCCAACAGAAGTTGTCGAGAATCGCTAGGTGATCTAATGTTGCTCCTACCGCGATTGCATCTCGAATAGCAGTGTCAATTGATGCCGTAGCCATCTTGTAAGGGTCAAGATTTGCATAGTACGGCGTAATTCCATTTGACAAGACAACGCCTCGATTAGAGGAGAGGAGTGGACGAAACACGCCCGCGTCTCCCGTAACACGACCAGCGCCTTGTACTGGTTTTATGACGGAACCACCTTGCACCTCATGATCGAATTGTCGTGCCAAAAACTCATGCGAAGCAATATTGTGGCGAGACAAGAGTGAAAGCACTTGGTTGGAAAAATCTTGAGGTTCAGTGAGCTTAGGCTCTTCAAAAACCCATTCGGGCTTTTTGCTCTGCATTTGTTTTTTAGGCAAACCATCATGCAAAAATTCGAGCTTCAAATCCATCACGCTCTTTTTTTGGTACGTAACCACACACCTGCCAGAGTGTGTGAACTCTCCTATAATGGTTGCCTCAACACCTCGCCGTTTCATCAAATTTGAAAAAGCCTTCCATTTTCCTTTAGGAACCGAGAGTGTCATGCGTTCCTGTGATTCTGAAATCCATATCTGCCACGGCTGAAGTCCTGGATATTTCAACGGAACCTTTTCAAGATCCACCCTGCACCCATTTGATTCTCGAGCCATTTCAGCAACCGAAGAAGATAAACCGCCAGCACCATTGTCGGTAATACTGTTATATAAATTCAAATCTCTTGCCTCCTTGCAAATAGCATCTGAGAATTTCTTTTGAGTGATAGCATCTCCAATCTGTACTGCTGTTGCAGGACTTCCTGAATCTAAACTCACCGACGAAAACGTTGCGCCGTGAATACCATCCAAGCCTACTCGCCCACCCACCATAACAATGTAATCCCCTGATTTTGCCTTCTTCTCATAGAGAATTCGTTTACCGTTTTTCTTTGGAATAAGTCCCACAGTGCCTGCAAATACCAACGGCTTCCCTCTGTAAGAATCGTCAAATAGCATGAATCCGTTTGGCGTTGGAATACCGCTCTGATTCCCACCCGCATTGATTCCCTGAATAACTCCCTCTGCTATGCGCTTTGGTGGAAGCATTTCCTGTGTCAGATTTTTATCCCTATACAATTTTCGTGTGTCTTCAGGGAACGCGAAACAAAAACCATATACATTTGCAACGGGTTTTGCACCAAGACCAAACCCAAGCGTGTCGCGATTCACACCAACAATGCCAGTAATGGCGCCACCAAAAGGATCCAATGCAGATGGACTGTTATGTGTTTCTACTTTATGTGTCACCACATATTTCTCATCAAATATAATTCCTCCTGCGTTATCTTTAAACACTGAGACACAAAAATCTTTCTTTCCCTTCTTTGCGCGAATTTTTGCAGTAGCTCCTTTAATATATTTCTTATAGATTCCTTCTGAAATAGAATCAATCGGATTTGCAAAAATAGTGTGCTTGCAATGCTCTGACCATGTTTGTGCCAATGCTTCAAGCTCAACATCAGTTGGGCTACGTCGAAGTCGGCGAAAATAATTGCGGATTGCATGCAGTGCATCCAAATCAAGCGCTAAAGGACCGCGATGTGTACCATCCTCATTTTTGATTCCATGAGTACCTATGGTGAGAAGCTCTTCATCGCTAACCTCAAGATCCACTTCGAGTACCCGAGATGAACTTGTGAGCTCCACACGAGGGATGCTCGTTAGTGTTTTCCTACCTTTGAGTGATGCATCATATACTCGTGCAGATTGAATGAGGGGGTTATGCAGACTTGCTACAATTTTTTCTACATGTGCTCGTGACAACTCTCCTTCAATAAAAAATACCTGTAGTGAGTACACTTTCTCCCCTGCCTTAAAAGAACGCTTGGTAATGTCTTCAACTGTTTGCTCGGTAGTGGTGCCAACATTATCAGTAACCCCAGGAAGAAATCCTACCTCAATAGCCCAGTCAAATTTCTGCGGGACTGAGCGCCCCACCGTTGACGCTTCAGTCACACTGTTAGTAAGCGCGTGGGCTACCTGCGACACCTGTCTCGGCGAGAGTTTCGCATCAATAAGATACGAATCAACAATGTGCACTTTTGTAACCGCTGAACCTGTAAGTGCTCGAAATGCTTTCAACTTCACTTCGGCGCGCGCATCCAGAATTGTAGGTGTGACATCAATCCGGATAACCATGTACCCCTTATAATAAAGCGAAAATGCCCGTGCTCAAAATCCCAATGATGAGACTTAGATTTTCTTGAGGACATCCCAAAGGCTTGGGTCTTCCCCGCCGTCAATTTTGAATATAGCAATACCCCTAACTCCCAACTTCTTTGCGAGAGCTATCTTGTCTGCGATGGCATTTGCATCACTCCACCACACGATATTGTAAGACGGGACACTAGCCACTGGAGTCGTAACACCGTCTGAATACGAGGTAGTGGCAATAGGAATAAGGTTCAACAGAGGGTCAATGTTTGAATTGGTGGTTGTGCTCGGTAATACATTTGGAACATATGTGAAGCTCATCTCCCCTGCACTATTCCTTTCTACTTTAGGTTGATACTCCGCAATAAGGTCGTATGCGTACTTTTGATTAAAAGCCCATTGTAAATCGTACCTATAACCATATTCAGAAAGTGGGGTCACTTTGTACTCATAGCCGTATGTTGCGACACCTATAACAATCTTCTTTTTTGAAATGGTCTTTGATGCAAGTGTAATTACTTTTTCCACCCATTTTGGATCAGCAACTGGAACATAGGGAGAGCCGTTTGCAACTTTATTTAACTTTACATCTATCGCACCCTGATCATACGTCATGATGTGCACGCGGTCACAGTATTTATTGATGGCAACATAATCGTTCGCATAGAGAGTGGCGTCTGCTGGTGGGGTGCTGTCGTAACGTGATGATACGGGAGTGCGTGCTTCAATATCGCAGGTAACCCATTTGTTCCCCATTCTTTGATACAGCCCCTTAAGAAACAGAGCGAAGTATTCTTTTGTCTCTGCCTTCTTTCCTTCAAAATCAATATCAATACCATCAAAACCTTTTGTCTTCACAAGAGCAGCTATTTCATCCTCAAGTGCGATGCGAGTTTTAGTATTGCTGAGTATTCGATGTATCGCTTCGCCGTTTGACCACATCACCGTAGGAATAACTCGCACTTTTTTTGCTTTCGCAACGGCAATAAGTTCAGGCCACGGAGCCTCATCTATTTTCATAGTGTCGGACAATGTTCCGTCATTTTTTACCGAATAACCAAAAGGATTGATTTCAGTAAATGCATCTATATGTAAAAGTGTATCTGCTGTTGATGTAGCCTTACGCCAATATGGGAGCCATCCTGAAACTTCAAGTTTCTGAGCTTTTGGCTTTGATGCAGCATCTACAGAAACTGCCATGCCACCAAAGGTCAGTAAGAGAACGAAAATAGCGCACACTGCAAATACATTTTTTGACTGCATTACGATAAGTATACCCCGCACTGAAACTTGGCGTAGTGGCTTGTGCTCCGATGTATCGGGTATTTCACACTATAATGCTCACGATTATACGACAGGTGTTTAAAAACTCTTGCACTTCGCTACGAGGAGTAACGTCAAGTTCTAGTGACGGGGTATACCCTGTGAGATGATTTACTTCGACGAAGACGCATATAGTAAAAAACACTTCGATTTCCCCTATTAACTCCTTTAATGCAGATACTCCCACCACACCGAGGATTGGCGATATTTAAAGTCTCTACCAGTGATACCATTGTTATGTATGAACAATATTGAGAAAGATTCTAAGGATACGGGTGTTCAATCTGGACAAATGGGAAAAGTAAAAATAATTGTCGCACACTACTACGGTGACCCGCTTCGTAGAATCTTTGTTGCCATTGCAGTAATCTCTGTTCTGGTTATTCCTCTCTGGGGAAACCTCCTTCCTTTTGGCACATTCTTTGAACTTTTAAGCGCACTCCTTCTCGTACTCCTCGCTGGCCTTACAAACCCACACAGCCCAACTGTAGCGGTAATTAATACCCTAGTGTCTGCTACGGGAGCACTACTCCTTGAAATGGCAGCAATTGATTTCTATCACTCGCAGTCATTCTTGCTATTCGCAATACGAGAAACGACAGCAATCCTCTTCCTCTTTTCACTCTATTTTGCCGTAAAAACACTCCGCGCCATGCTTTTGAAACAAGTTGGACATTTACCAGAGCAAGGAGAGTTTAGCGACCTAAAGAAATAAAAGTTGAATCAATTTTAAATTATCGGGTTAGTACGAGTGAATAGCGAATCGCGTCAAATTCTTTCAGTAGCGCCTGCTTATCGAACGCCTCTACTGTGCCGGGACTATAGTTGCCAATGTTCGTAGAATGGAAAAAGTAGCGCACTGCGGTGCAAGGCACACTTCCTGAAATCACATACACGGTTTCTTCATAGAAATTACCTGCGCCAGCACCAGCAGTTTTTGTCATTAAGTAGGTGGTACCTTTTTCTTTTAATGTCTTCGATACCAAACCTTCTTCAACAAAACTGGTGCCAGTGCATGGCGCTACACGAGGAAGTATCTCTACAGAAACGCCGGTATCGATATGCGAGAGATTGTTTCCCTCTGTATATGATTTAGGAATCTTAAATTGCACTCCTTTACTGCCCTGACGCGAACCAAGCTCCGTATGTACAGATGAAGAATCAACGACATATCCTGGTGGATATAAAATAGAAATACCAAGTTTTGTAGAATCAAACTCACGCCAACCTTCGGGAATGCTTGCGTTTGCAATAAGCGTTATATTATTAAAAATTGATGGAAGTGAAAAAGAGCTAGGAAAGAGCCAGAGAGACACGAAAAGTAACACTGTTAAGATAAGAATTAACCACCCTTCGATGTTCCCGCGATTCACCCGCCTTCGCATATTTTCCATAAGAAACATACACACATCATGCCATACAGACTAAAACACGGGTTCCTGTTCTCCTTTTTATAAGGCGGTATCACACTGTACATATACTCTCAAGAATAGAATCTGATCTAGCAACTTCTAATCGGGTCGACATTGATTTAAACATTGCGACTGCCTGCTCATACCCAACTACCCAGCCAGTCTGTCGAACACTATTATAAAAAGGAGTGCGGAGCATATTCCCTGCCGTATCGTAGGTTTCAGGATATCCATAGTAACGAACCATATTTTTTGAATATGCACCAATATGCCGTGCAGCACGCTCTAAGAATAGATGTTGATTATCATATTCAGATAATGCAACAAGAACTTTTATAAACTCCGCCCCCCAGAAGCTCCATATAGCGGTACCTCCATAGGACGCAACAAAAAGACGGACAATGGGTACTTGGCGTGACGCCCTATTGGTTTGTTGATACCGCAAAGGAAATGGCATATCAATCCCTTCCTGTATCGTGTAGAGAGTTGCGCGCTCAAGATATCGCCTCTCATCAGACTTTGTGACATCCAAGAACCCAGTAAAGTATGCAACTAGCCAATCTGCGGAGTAATATTTTCCTGCTACCCCCTCAGAAGAACTATCTTCTAAAAAGTACCCTTCCGTCTCTTGCCAATAGGTTTCGAGAATGCGGGTCTTTAACTTAGGGAGGTCAACTGCAGGTATATTTTCTATACCTAGTGTCCGCGCCAACATAAATGTTTTCCAAAAAATAACATTGTCATAAAACGCACTCGTACGCACCGTGATGTCTTTTGCTGATGAAATATGAATATCCCTTTTAATTAAGCCTGTTTCCGTATCGAAAACTCGGTTGTAGTATTTCGTAACAAGAAGCGCTAGTGCATCACGATTCTCCTCGAGAAGATTTCCAGCAGCAGTCTTTGTCTCAAGCCCAAAACTATTTTCTGATTCAAAGGGATAACGCTTCACAAAAAAAGAGTTGTCGATAAGCGTAGATAGACCAAAAAGAACACCATAAAGAGCATCGGATGGGTAATGGTAGATATTTATACAACTCACTGCTCGAGGTCCTACTGGCACAATGGTGGTAGTGCAATCGCCATTTTTTGTAAATGCAGCGATTGCATAGGCAACTGTTTGAAGGTAGATTCTCTGTCTATTTTCCCAATCACTTTTTCCTAGTGCAGTTCTCGGATCAAGAGTTGCATAATAAAACACACCAAGATTCCTTGGATAAAAAACATTAAAATGATCTCCTGAAATCAAATACGGCCTCTTTGGATTAAATCGTACCTTATGAATATCGCGTATAACACCCTCTAAACTTCGACTTCTTGCCTTCTCACCAGCACACACATTGGAAACGATATGCCACGCACATTTCGCGTATGCAAAACCATGCCAAAAGAAGGACTTACATACTTTAAGATTGAAATGCTTCAAAAGAGCAATGGTTCTCCCTTGTCGCCTTGTTTCAAATGGATTCTTAACGCGACTCATTCGACCATACGGATTTGAAAATGCAGAGTACATAATCAACGCCAAGAGCGTCACAATAAAAAAAATAGCGAAACCATCTGAATAGTAATGATGATGTCTCATATTCAAACGTGCACTTGGAAAACTATAGAAAAACCCATGGTACAAAAAAATAACTACGGCACGAGCTTTAAGAGCGTTTCGAAATTACCACGAATACCTGGCGTTTCAGCACCACCCTCATCCAACAGTCCCTTTTTGATAACCAACTGACCACCTTCCTCAAATACACCGAGCTCCGTGCCTCCGCCTGCCCACCAACAAATGGCGCCTGCCTGCTCACCTGCCACAAGTTGCCAGCTTGAATTCTTAATATCCGTACAGTTACCTTCATAGGTACCCGCACTATATTTCTTGTCATTCATCGCAAAAATTACCTCAGTATGTGGTATTCCCTGCACTGTATCTTCACCAACATCAACAAAATTCCAAGTCATTGCTGGAGTAGGGCACGCTGTAAATTCGCACTGTGGACCGACTCGCCCAACTGCGCTTCCATCTGGGCAGATTTTAGCCTCCATAGTACATACTACTCCCTGTGGCTTTGCTTGCGGCTCTAAGAAAAGAAATCCTGTACCAATAACAACTATTCCTACTCCGATAGTAGCTATGAGTCCTATTTTCATCATTTCTCTAGCGTAACATACCGCCTACTACATAGAAAAAACCTCTTACAGAAGCCTATTGCTTAAAAAATAGACGGGCAATACGAAGATCTTCATACGAATACATGCCCTCAAAATGCTCAAATACCGGAGAAAGTCGTTCCGATCCTTCCCGCTCAAATACCTCGTGAATAACCGGCAAGGCCTCTATAATACTCAACGAAAAAATATTTTTTATATCATTCACTTCACATAAGCCCCGCTCTACTATTTTTTCAACATGATCAATAAGTGTCCCTACTTTCAGCGATCGTATCTTAGCAATATCGGAGATGGAGTGACCTTCCTGTATCAAGATAAGTGTTTTAGAGAGTGTGCTAGATTTTTCTTTTTTACTGTGAATATTCTTCCCTGCTTCAAGTGTTCCCCCGCATGCACGAATAAAATTTTCTTCCATACCCGAATGCTCTGCATCACTCATCTCCTCGAAAACTGCCCTTGCATCCTCAGACTTAATACGAAATTGTGCATCCTGCTCTGCCACTCGCGGGTGCACTAAGAGTGCCCGCTCACTCCATCCCAGAAGATGGAGTCCTTGGAGAGTGCGCACCCTAGAGAGTGCGACATACCCATGTCCATGTTCAAATACTCCAGAAAGGTCTATAGCAGCAGCATCCATGCTCATCCCCTGACTCTTATGTATGGTCATTGCCCATGCAAGTCTGAGTGGTACTTGAGTAATTCGTGCGCGCACTTTTCCATCCTGCTCCACAGCCCATTCCATAGGTTCTACAGTAAATACATGCCCGTCTTTTGTTTTTATAATTGGATACGTATTTTCTTCATTAAATCCAACAACCACCCCGAGCGTACCATTTGCAAAACCAATGTTCGGATTGTTCTTCGTACACATAACTACAGCATCCTTCTTAAGAAAAAGCTTCTCAGGAGACAAACATCCTCGCTTGAGGCCAAGGACGAGGTTGTCACTTCCTTGTGCAGTCATCGCAAATTCCGTCGGCAGACCCTTCAGTTTGGCAAGTGCGTCCGCATTAATACGATCGACATCCATATTATGCGCAAAGAGACGCGGAATTTTATGTGAGACATCGTTCTGAAACACCGCTCTATCTTGAAAACACAGCAAAGTCTCTTCATCAGCAACACCCGACCTAATGGAAGCAAGCGCAGAAAGAAATGTTTCATCTTCTTGCCTATGTTGCTCAGTGAGATAGCAAATAATTGGATTTACTGCCTTCCAGACGGCAGACTCAAAAGCAAACGATGCCCGCGAAGCACCTCGTTTAGAAACTGGTGGGAGTTGAAAAAAATCACCAACAAAAATCACCTGAATACCACCAAACACTTCCTGACTTCGATGTACTTCTCGTACCACCGCTTCTGCTAGCGCTAAGGTTTCTCCCGATAGCATAGAAATTTCATCAATGATCAGGATGCGCGATTTTGTTATTCGCCTCGCCACATGTTCTTTCCCCGCAATGGCATCAATATCCTGCTCTGATAAACGCTCTGCAATACCGATACCACTCCAAGAGTGTAATGTAATGCCTCCAATGTGTGTCGCCGCAATGCCCGTTGATGCGGTGATTGCAGGTTCAATTCCTTTATCCCTAAGCCATGCTACATATTCATTTACTGTATGAGTCTTTCCGCTTCCAGGTTCACCCGTCAAAAAAACATTAGCGCCCGTCTTCAAAATCGTGAGTGCATCGCTTTGCGTCATCGACACAGGGTACCGCAAAATACCATTTTGCTGTACCTAAAAATCTTTCCGTTTATGCAATCATTTCTGAATACTCCTGTGTATAAGTGTAATTTTTTCTTTTCGAGTTAGTCTTTTCAGTTCTGCTTCACGAGCACGAGCCTCTGCAAAGCCTGTGCATATTTCTGTGTATTTCAGCACAACAGGCCTCCTAATTTTTGTATAGTGGGCACCTGCTTTTGCGTAATTATGCTGATGGACTCGTTTTTCCAAATCAACAGTAGATCCAATATAAAGACTTGTATCAGCGCACTCTAAAATATAAACAAAGTGAGGCATCTAAACAGTTACCGACATTCTCCCAAGATAAAAACCAAGAAAAAATACTCCGACAAATAAAATAATAGCTACCACCTGTGAAAATTTTGTAACTTTGTTCCACTCCATAGTTTCCAAAATTAATACTGTACTCGGATGGCGCGCTCAAGACGGAGCGGATTCGTCGTAACGCACGTGTTGTAACCTTGCGAGGCAATAACTGTTTCGGTTGGATAAAAAGTCTTAGTGACAGTTACGGTAATACATGGGTTAGCCATTCCTCCGTTAAGGGGAAAGGAAAACGCTGTTGTGTATGTTGGTCGGAGTAGAGTGCCCCCTGAGGTGCGCGTTAAGTCTGCCAAACCGCCTCCACAGGCAACTTGTGTGAGTGCTGATGTTGTTGCAAATGCATTCTGTTTTGTATCCCAATAGAGAGCGCACTCAATTCCGGTGTCAGCCGCAAAAAAAGCAAATTGTGACTCACGGCCTGATGATGAGAGAATGATTTCTTTCGAAAGAATGTTAAAAATTGCCGAACCAATAGCAATGAGAATACTACTAATTAGCACCGCGAGCAGAAGGGTGAACCCCCTTTGCGAGTACATCTTAAAAGTTCCAAATTTCAAATTCCAAGAACCAAGGAAGTCAGCAATCCTTGAAGTGGTTTTGGTTATTGATGTTTGGTTCTTGGTGTTTGGTCTCATATTCATGGTCCTGCCCAATTAAAAAGATGTTCAGTAACCTCGAATGATCTATTGATTCCAACCGACACCCAAGAGATTCTCACCTTCACTATTACTTCATCGACACTGCCTACAACTGGCGTAATAGAAAGAACTCTAGTGAAGGCTGATGCAGACCCACTCGTTGCGTCCTGATTGTACAATTTTGTTGCATTACTTATATATATAGGAGGACATGCGCTGAGAACACCACATGCACTGTGGGTAAAACTAGGAAAATCAACCACGCATGATGCCCCGACACAATCACCAAGATTAGTAAGCCACGGCGCATTGGCAAGATAGTTTTGATCGCGCTCAGCTCTCACATATTCCACGGCTTCTTGCGCAAGATAAAAAGCGGTCACTTGATCGCGTGCGTAATATGCGAGACGAAGAGATTGTGCAGCAATTGAGAGTGGCCCGACAAGCGAGACCAACAAAACTGTAATCGCCACAAAGGTCTCAATCAGTGTGAATGCTCGGGCTGTTTCCTTTCCACCCCTACGGAGCAAAGCACCTATACAAAAGACTGAGACTTGGACTCCTCCTTGAGTCTGACTCGCTCCGCTCGTCATCGACTCATCCGCCAAAGCGGACCGGAACAAACGCGACGCAGGTCGCTTTTGTTCCCCGGAGTGGTCTTTCGTATAGGTGCTTTGTGTAGTTTTCATATATCAAGAACTCTTTGAACAACACTTGCTTGTACGGTAAATGTAGTTGTACCTCCCGGAACTACCGCCGAACCTTTAATGCGCATAAGAACACGGGGCTGTATGCCATCCCCTTTCGCTGAACCAACAACATAAAAGTCAAAGCTATCAATTGAAACTTCAGGCGCAGTAATCGCAATCCAACTGCCATTAGCACCACCCCGCAGAGAACGCTCAAGTTGTGTACCGTTTAAACGGTACACAACTTGGTCATTCGGATCGGTCAAATTGCCCGTTGATGATTCAAACGCAAGAAGGCGGGCCCCACCTAAAGCGCAGTCCTGTGGATTTGCGATTGTTGAAGACGGAGGAGGAGATGGAGGTGTTGTGGCAGAAGCAACACAATTATATAAGGTGCCTACACGAATGGATCGTGACATACCTTCGACTGCCGCACTCAGGTTGTTCATGACTGAGTGAATGGCTTGTGCACGGTGGTTTGTAGCAACAAGCGACAATAACCCGCCGACTCCAACCATCATAACAATGGCGAATATGGTCACCGCAACCATCATTTCAATCAAAGTAAATCCCCTCACCGTATTAACCTTGAGAGTTTTCTTCCTCCCTGACACCTGTAACCTGACACCTGAAAGCTGGTTGTTCATTAGGGATTTGTTACTGAAATCTGACCCGTTGAAGCGATCTTAA
>VMHB01000005.1 GCA_007378985.1 Parcubacteria group bacterium Greene0714_7 | reverse complement strand
GCCATCTCCAGCAGTATTGGCTTCACGGTACACAATGACCCAGTAGTCGGATACAACGGTTCTGGTTTCTCTGCCAACATGGACCTTCGAGACAACAGTGCATTCACCACGGGAGTTGGAGGTGGCATGGTCTTCTCAGGACAGTTCCGCACACCAACATCACCAACCGACTACATTCCCTTCGCCGCTATTAAAGGAGGGAAGGAGAATGCAACATCTGCAAACTACGCAGGCTCTCTTGGTCTCTACACGGTCCCCAACGGTGGTGCCATGACGGAGCGGGTCAGAATTAACTCAAGTGGAAATGTTGGTATTGGTTCCACTTCACCAAACTCACTCTTGTCGATTGGAAACACAAACGGTATTAACTTCGACACAGCAACGTCAACATTTTATGCAACGGGAGGCATTAACCTCACTGCGGGGTGTTTTGCTATCGGATCAAACTGTCTTTCACTCTCCACCATCTCGGGAACATTGAACCTCACGTCACAAGTCTCGGGCACACTCCCAGTTGCAAATGGCGGCACCGGCTGGGCAGCAGTACAAGCATCAGCACTTCTCTATGGAAACGGATCAGGCGCTCTTGCCACCACCACCGCAGGAACCAATGGGCAAGTGCTTGCGTACTTGAATGGCATTCCAACTTGGACCGCATCAACGACACTTGGCACCATCACGGGAACATTGGGAATCGCGAATGGGGGAACCGCCACCACCACCTTCTACAACGGAGGAGTGACCTTCTACAACTCAACACTGGGGACGCTGTCGCAAGGAACAACTCAGTCTGATTTCTTCTATGATGTGGCGAATAAAAAACTGGGAATAGGAACAAGTTCGCCACAAGCATTGATTCATGTAAACAGACATAATGACGCATCTATCGCATTCCTTGCTTCTCGTTCAGGAAGTGCACCTTCTGCGTTCGGTATAGATTTCAACTCAGGTTACACACGCGTTGGGAGCGTTGCTGACATCAGACTCTTCACTGGGATGACTGTCGATGGTTCGCTTTCTTCCGCTACAGAGCGACTAACTATTCTTTCTGCTTCAGGTAATGTTGGTATTGGCACCGCAAGTCCTTCAAAGAAATTCCAGATTCAAACCACAGCGTCCGCACCTGCCGGCACTCCTTACAGCAACACTCAGGTCCTTATCACAGGTCAGAGTACGCTTGGACTTGGATTCCATGGAGACGACACAGCGGTACAGCAAATCGTATTTGGTAGTGAATCAGACGATACCGGTGCACTCATCACTTATCAGCAGAGCGCTGCACTCCTCAGTATCGGCACAGCTGTGACCAACGGTGAACTCCGCTTCACATCAAATACTGGTTCGGAGAGGGCACGCATAGACTCAGCCGGAGATTTTGGTATTGGGACAACCAGTCCCTGGGGCAAACTCTCCGTCACCAACACCGGCACGGGCCCATCGTTTGTGGTTGAAGATTCCACCTCTCCGGACACGACACCTTTTATTATTGATGCGAGTGGAAATGTTGGGATTGGAACGACGACACCAGGGTCTCTCTTATCTATTGCAGGGGATTCGTACACTTCAGGTTTTATAAATACTTCACAAATAACTGGCGGATATAAGTTTTCAGGTCTTCTTGTTGGATACGCCTCTACCACAAATGGTGCAACTATTTGGGGGCTTCAAGCTGGGGGTAATGATGCAACCACTACTGCCACTGTTCGAGGTACAACTGCGTTTGGATATAAAGCACTCAGCGCAACGACTGGTGCAACAGGTAATAGTGCGTTTGGTTATCAAGCAGGAAATGCATTAACTACAGGTGCACAAAATACTGCCATTGGATATCAAACTCTTAATCTTGCAACTACATCCCCTCAAAATACTGCCATTGGATATGGAGCACTTGCAGGAACGGCAGACGGAAATACTTTTAGCTCTATCGGACAAAACACGGCTATTGGGTACCTCGCATTGAATGATCTCACTACAGGATATAGAAATGTTGCTCTTGGTTTTGGAGCGCTTGATGTATCCACCACAGGCTTAAGTCAAGTGGCTGTTGGTTATAACGCACTTGGTGGAAATACCACAGGGAGCATTAACACTGCCATTGGTGCAGAAGCTCTCGGCGCTAATACGATAGGAAATTACAACACTGCCATTGGTGCCAGCGCTCTTGATAGTTCAACGAGCGGAAGTAACAATGTTGCTATTGGTTATAGCGCAAGCCTTAACAATAAGTCAGCAACATCAACGGTCGTTATTGGATGGAGAGCCGGTTATGGCGCAACAACGCTCTACAACCAAGGAACTGTTGCAATTGGATATCAAGCAGGTCGTCTACTTGATGTTGGTTCTGACTACAACACCATGCTTGGCTATCAAGCAGGGTACAACACCACCACGGGGTCAAAGAACATTCAAATTGGTTCATGGGTTACGAGTACAAACGCAAACATAACAACCGGCTCAAACAATATTATTATCGGTAATGACATTCAGGCTCCATCTGCAACCGCTTCAAATCAACTTAACATCCAAAATATAATTTTTGGCACAGGCAACAGTGGTACAGCTGCAACTCTCTCCACAGGCCTCATTGGCATTGGCACTACAACTCCATCAACCAATCTCAGTGTCCAAGGAAACGGTCTTTTCTCAGGAACACTTTCGGCATCAAGTATTACCGCAACCAGCTCAATCTCCGCACTCTTCTTTAACGCTTCGCAGTATGGCGGGTTCCAGCAGAACAGCAGTCTTCTTGGATACGCATCAACAACCAACACCGCAACTATCTGGGGACTTGGTGCAGGAGGGCAGAATGCAACGACGAGTGCAACGAGTCGAGGAACGGTTGCGGTTGGATACGAGGCATTTAATGCGCTCACATCAGGTGCCAACAATACCGCAGTAGGATATCGTGCAGGGTACAAAACAAACGACCAAGGACAGAATTCATTCTTTGGATACGAAGCAGGGGCGTATGCTACTACGTCATCGCAAAATGTTGCCATTGGATATCGTGCGCTTAAGGGGAATACCAGCACATTTAGTGCCACACTTCCAAATACCGCAGTTGGGTACAACGCACTCACCGCAAATACCACCGGGGGATACAACACGGCGATTGGTAATGGTGCACTTGCCGCAAACACTACTGGTAGTCAGAGTATTGCCATTGGACAGTCTGCGCTCACTGCAAATACGACGGGTAGCAACAATGCTATTGGATACTTTGCTCTCAGTTCGTGTACTACAGGATGTGGTTCCAACAACGCTTTTGGCAACACGACTCTTCAAAGCCTTACTACAGGACAAGACAATACGGCGTTTGGTAACTCATCTCAGTTTCGAGGCACAACAGCTGGATCCAATGCAAGCTTCGGGTATGCATCTCTCTACACCAATAAAACAGGTACCAACAACGTTGCGTTTGGTAATGATTCGCTACGCTACATAAATAATGCTACGTCCACAATAGCTATCGGTTCGGGAGCAGGAGCAGACGCAAATCAAACTGGAGGAACATTTCAGAACAATGTGTTTATTGGCTATCGGTCAGGATATCTTGCAACCACTGGCGCTGACAACAACATCCTTATCGGATATCAGGCGGGCAATGCACTCACCACCGGTGCAAGTAATATTCTTCTCGGGTACGACATTGATGCGCCATCAAACACGGGGTCAAATCAATTGTCTATTGGTAACTTGATTTTCGGTACGGGTATTGACGGTCAGGGCACAACGGTATCAAGTGGGAACATTGGTATTGCCTCGTCTACTCCATGGGGCAAACTCTCCGTCACTAACACTGGCACGGGCCCGTCGTTTGTGGTTGAAGACTCAACCTCGCCAGACTCAACGCCCTTCATTATTGATGCGAGTGGGAATGTGGGGGTTGGTACCGCATCTCCTGCTGCAAAGCTACACATAGGCACAGCTACAAGTGGTGATCAGAAGTTGTTACAAATCGGCGAACCAGGATATGTTGATACATACGGGTTGGTGCTTAGAGGGAATGACGCCGACGGTGTATTCAAGTGGTACGGGCTGAATAATTCTGTTGAGACCACAAACCCAATCTTGTCGATGGCTCGAGTAACAGGCAACGTAGGTATTGGTTCAACAACTCCTAGCTCACCACTTGTAATCAAGCGTGACACTGCAGGAGATCAAGATCTTCTTACACTTGCGAATAACCTGATCTCAAGCGATGTTCGAAGCGGCAGAATCGTAATGGATGGTTTCTATGGGAACTTGGCAGGAATAAAATTCAGAGCCCTTAACTCGGGTGCCGGTGCAAATGATGGTGTGCTCGAGTTCCAGACAGGGACAAATTCAGTGCTTTCTACCAAGATGACGATTCTCGACTCGGGCAACGTCGGTATTGGTACCACCTCACCGTCGCAACTGTTGTCGGTAGCAGGTGATGCGTATCTCACTGGCGGACTTGGGCTCGGTATAACCAACACGACCGATGGTTCGCTGCGCATCCAACAGGGAGCGGGGACTGCGTGGGGAGGCGCGAATACTCCTCAACTCTACGTCGAGAACAGCGGGAGTTCAGCGGCATTCTACGCATTCGGTATCAGCACGGCCGCGGGCAATTCCTTCGCAGTGACTAATGCAGGTAACGTCGGTATTGGCGCAACAGATCCAACCGCTAAGCTTGTAGTGCGTGGAGGTTCTCTTGCAAGTGCGGGTAGTGGACTGTCATTCTCAAGCAATCTCGCCACCGGTCGTCTTACGACAGGACAGGTCGGTTCGATCCATACGTATGCGGACAACGAAAGCGTTGAGATAAGTGCAGGATCATCTCAGCCAACAGGCTTCGCTATAGATGGTCAGACAAGTACGCTTGGTTCCACTATTCGTGCAATCACGGGCGGTAGTGAGCGTTTGCGTATTACGTCTGCAGGCAACGTTGGTATTGGTACAACAACACCAGCAGGAAAGCTCTCTATTGCAGGGAATAGCTCCAGCGTGCCTGGCATTTTTTATCAGCTTACGGGAGGTGCGGAGAGTCTCGTATGGCAAACCACAGGTTCGAATAACGCGTATGGATGGAAACTCATTCAGGACGAATCAGTCACCGGAAATCAAACACTCAGGCGTCGTGTGGCAGGTACCGATTACGATGTAATGACGTGGTCAAGAGGTGATGGCAACGTCGGTATTGGTACAACGACTCCTGTAGACAAACTCCAGGTATATTCTTCAAGTAATTCTTTGCAAATTCCAGTTCGCATTACTAACGATAACGGCGGTACCGGAGTTGCTGCGCTTGGCTTCGGTGTCTATTCTAGCTCGCTTGGGGACGCGAGCGCGTTTAAGGCTGGTATCGGTCTTGTGCGAAACAATTCACAAGGCATGGGTGACCTCGCATTCTATAACCGCAACTCGGCTGATACGAGCACTTTCACTACGTCTGACGAGAGAATGCGTATCACAAGTGCAGGCAACGTCGGTAACAGCTTCCCTTGAAGTGTACGGAGCCTCTCAAACAACTGCTGCACTCACTGATGCAGGGGTGACCACGGGAATGCTCGCCCTCAATTCAAGTGGATCCGCAGCCGGAAATGGAGGCACGCTCACGTTCGGGAACAGTCAGTCAGTAACTGCTGGCTCCGTTGGATTCGCAGCAATAAAGGGACTGCTTACTAACGGCAGTAGTAACACCATCGGTGACCTTGCATTCTCGACCCGAAATGCGGTTGGGGATACTGCGCTTACCGAGCGCATGCGTATTCTCGCAAGTGGCAACGTCGGTATTGGCACGGCGAGTCCAACAAGCGGTTCTAGGCTTACTGTAGCCACAGCAAGCGGCAATGCATATCTCGATGTCGCTCGTGCTTCGCAGTCTACTGGTCAAGTTGCTTTGCAACTTACAGGAGGTACTAGTGGTACAAATTGGATTATGTATCAACCAACTTCTTCAGACGATCTGCGCTTCTTCGGAAACAGTGGTGATCGAATGACAATTACTTCAGCAGGCAACGTCGGTATTGGTACCACCAATCCAACCGACAGACTTTCAGTCGCGGTCCCAACAGGCACCATTGAAATCGCAAGCTTCTCAAAAACACAAACAACAAATGACACTGGTGCGCTCGTAGCACTCTGGGGAGGCGCAACTGGCGACACGGTGCGAGGGTACTTAGGTTTTGCCCACACAGGCACTGGTGCAGACACAACGTTCACTGGAGAGCTTGCTGACGCATTGAATCTCCGTTCCGAAGGTGCATTCCAGCTCGGTACCAACGGCAACAACATTCGCTTAACGGTTGCGACTGCAGGCAACGTCGGTATTGGTACGGTGAGCCCAGGAGCATTGCTGGATGTCTCAAGTGCTGCAAGTAGCAATCCGACCTTTCAACTTTCGGACGGAGATGTAGCACATGGTATGACCGGTATTTTATCAACAACCGCTACATTTAAAATTCAAAATTATAGTAGTTCTGACGGCGGAGCATGGGTAACTGGTGCAAGTGATGCGGCAGGTACCCCCGGTATATCTTTACAAGGTGTAATCGGTGTCACTGATCCGACTGACACCGTAGCAGGCCTCCTCCTCAACGGTTCTAAAAAGAATACAACAAGTGAACAGGCGATGGGGGCACTCGAGACTGTTCTCCAAGTGGAAACAGGGGCCGTTGGTTCTGGTACAAAATTGATGACCATTTTAGGCAACGGCAACGTCGGTATTGGTACTACCACCCCAGCATCTAAGCTTGATATCCTCGGTTCTTCAGGCGATCAGCTTCGTCTTCGTACGGCGGGTTCAGAGTACTATCGTCTTGGACGCAACAGTTCGACCGGACTCATGGAGTTCTACGGCTCTCAATCAGGATACACAGGCTATCTATTCGATGGTGTTGATGGAGAGAGAATGCGCATCACGAGCGCGGGAAATGTTGGTATTGGTACTACCACCCCAGCATCTAAG
Source organism: Parcubacteria group bacterium Greene0714_7 (assembly GCA_007378985.1). Classification (GTDB taxonomy): domain Bacteria; phylum Patescibacteriota; class Minisyncoccia; order Phycocordibacterales; family Phycocordibacteraceae; genus Phycocordibacter. Next base: position 68,164 of record VMHB01000005.1, on the reverse strand, counting down.
CTTCAAGTACAAGGCGATGTAAATATCATTTCAGGTTCTAAGTACTACTTCTCAGTGAACGGAGCGAGCCCAGATACTAACTGGTCTCTGCACTACAACTCATCTCCTGGCGGTGGCATTGTGAGCACAGCGGGACTTATTGAAACTGTGTTTAACGGTGCCGGATACGGCCATATCTTGAAAAACACCTCAGGCACTTCGTTATTTGAAGTGCAGGGAAGTGATGGAAAAGCATATTTCGCTGGCAACGTCGGTATTGGTACCACTACACCAACTACAAAATTAACTTCATATGTAGCTGGTAGCTGGGCCGCATCTTTTGGAGATACAAGCGCAGCGGTCGGTATCGGTTCTGTTGCGGGTGTGGCACAAATCCAGGGTGCTGGAAGTACCGGTCTTTCTTCTACTGCGAGCCTCGCTCTTAATGCTAATGGAGGCAACGTCGGTATTGGTACGGCAAGTCCTGGTTCACTACTCACCGTAAGCAAGGCTGCCGGCAACTATATGTTTGAACTTGAGAATGCAAGTGAATCGAGTTTCAAGTTGCGAACATATAATTCCGGTTCCGCTACAGCCAATGCTACTACCTTTAATACCGGCCTCTACTATGGCACTACAGAAAATGCCTCCGTTCATTTTTATCGAGGGAGTGGGACCACTGGAGGATTCCTGACATTCACCACAGGTGCTGGAACAGAGAGAATGCGCATTGATGGCTCAGGCAACGTTGGTATTGGTACCACGACACCCACTTCGGCGCTTACCGTGAATGGAACCACTGCCATTATGGCAGGCAGTGCAGTACGTCTTTACAATTCAACCAACTCAAACTACTCCACTATAAGCAGTCCTGCATCTGGAGTATTCAGTGTTTCAACTGGAGGCGTTACCAATGCCGTGTATGTAGATAACACAGGCAATGTTGGTATCGCAGCTGGCAACGCTCCCACACAAGCATTAAACCTCTATCGTACTGGTTCAACCGCAACGTATATGGCAGTAGGCAATTCAAACACCGGCCTCAATGGCACCTATTTTGGTGTTGATACCGCTGGCAACAGCGTCATCAGCCAGACACAAGCATTACCTATAATAATTTCTACCAACGGAGTTGAGAGAATGAGAATCTTGTCTGGAGGCAACGTCGGTATTGGTTCAACAAATCCCGCCTCTACCCTTGACCTCGGAGCAGGAACTAATGGCAGGGGTATCGCTTGGGGCGGTAGCGCGTCAGAGGGTAATTATGCCAACATCTATGCCCCATATTCTACCTCGGGTATTGTTTTGGCTACCGGATTTAGAGGAAGTACCTCAGCCGATAGCTACCTTTCGAGTTACGGCTCGTCAATGAGAAGGAGTGGGCTGCGTCTCAATGCGTTTAATGATGATGGCATACAGTTCTTTTCCGATACTGCAGCTACCATTGCTGAAAATGCCGCCTACACACCAACTGAGCGCATGCGCATTACTCCATCTGGCAACGTCGGTATTGGCGACATCTCCCCAAGCTATGCACTCGACATAGCAGGAGCAAGCGGTGTAGGGTTGCAAATACAGAATACGAGCGACTCAAATCGCGGGGTACGTCTTCTTTCAACCGGAAGCGCAGGTTCCGGCACCGCAGCTCTGAACACAACCTCTTCAGGCTACGGACTCACCTTCGGTATTGATAGTGTGGAGAAAAACAGCTTCCCTTGAAGTGTACGGAGCCTCTCAAACAACTGCTGCACTCACTGATGCAGGAGTGACCACGGGAATGCTTGCCCTCAATTCAAGCGGATCCGCAGCCGGAAATGGAGGAACTCTTACCTTTGGAAATGCTCAGTCAGTAGCTGCTGGGTCTGTAGGTTTTGCTGCCATTAAGGGCTTACTTACAAATGGAACCACCAACACTATCGGTGATTTGGCTTTTTCAACTCGTAATGCTGTGAGCGACACCGCACTTACTGAACGCATGCGTATTCTCGCAAGTGGCAACGTCGGTATTGGCACGGCGAGTCCGGGTGAAAAACTGAGCGTGGTTGTGTCAGCAGCAGGTACCTCTGCTAAATTTACCGACGGCACCAACAGCTCGCTCTTCATAAAGCACCCTTCTTCAGGGCTTCTTAACTTCGACATGGATTCAGGAAACCAGCTAAGTTTTTCTGACGGAGGTGTTGAAAACATTCGCATTAACGGTTCCGGTTTTCTTGGTATCGCCTCCACATCCCCAAGAATAATATTTTCTCGGTAGCCACTTCAACGGGCACCAGCTACTTTGACATCATGGCAACCGGCAATGTGGGCGTGGGTACTACCTCGCCAAAAAGCAACTTCACCGTCGTTGGTGCTGGCTGTTTCTCTGGAGGTGCTGGCTCTACTGTTGCTTGTGGCACCACGGCAGGAAGTATCTACTACCGCTCCGCTTCTGTAGGTACCTACGACGTTGCAGAAAATTATCCAACATCAGATGTCAGTATTAATGCAGGCACTATTGCTTCACTTGATTTGACGAGCGGAACGACTATCACCACAGCGACTCCCGGCTCTATTCCACTTGGTGTCGTTTCAACCGATCCAGGATTAATCTCTCTGGTCGTGTACCGGTGAAAGTTTCAATCGAAAACGGCCCAATCGCAATTGGCGATAGACTCATGCTTTCAACCACAACACCAGGCGTTGCAGTGAAAGCACTCCATTCTGGTCAGACTATTGGTATTGCACTTGAAAATTACACAGCCTCAACAACTGCAGGTACCGTAGAAACTTTCGTGTCATCACAGTACTGGTTGGCGCCACAGGACTTCGCCATTGATGCGACCACCGGCACCATGGGCATTGGCACCACTACTCCAACAAACACCGGAGGTTCTAACTACCGTCTTGCGGTGGGTGGCGACATCATTGCAACAGGATTCGTGAATCTTTCAGAAGGGGATTCAAAGGCAGACATTCAACACATCAGCACCACTACCGCGAACAGTTTCCTTGAAACTGTTCGCGGACTCATGGTTGCCGAGTATCACTACAAAAACGAACCAGCAAGCGCAGGAAGAGTGGGACTCATTGCAGAAGAGGCTCCGCAGATTGTTCGCTCCACAAAAGGCAACGGCATTGATTTGTACAAGTTGCTTTCGGTGGCGGTGGGCGGTTTGCAGAGCTTGGCAAATAAATTTGATGCACTCGTTGCTCTAGTTTCCGAACTCACCGCGCGCGTTGTTGCTTTGGAAAATGGAAGTGGTGTCTCAGGTGCGGTATCTGGTGCAGTTGGAAATATTGCGGGCGCACTTGAAACAGCACTCACGAGTCAAAGTGTAAGTATCGCAAATGGTACGGTTACTGCGAGCACGCTTGCTGCAAACCACTTCGTGGCAACCCCAGGAGCTACCGGTGACGCTCCCGCAGGCTCCGCAACAATCCCAGCGGGGGAGACGAGTGTCTTGGTACGAAATATTCTCGTTGCCGAACATTCAAAAGTGTTTGTCACCTTCAATTCAAATACTGGAAGCGGGTGGTATGTGAGTGAAAAGACTGACGGTGGTTTCACTGTTGCACTGAACGCACCGCTTCAAAATGATGCATCTTTTGACTACTTCGTCGTTGACCTCGCAACCTCCACTCCCACATTTTCTTCCACCTCTAACCTAGAACCTAGCACCTCTAACCTTCCTCAGGGTGACTCCCAAGCTCCCACCATCCTTATTAATGGAAACAATCCAGCAACAATTCAGGTAGGTAATTCATACGCTGATCTTGGCGCGTTGGTCACCGACAACGTAGACCAAAACATCGGCATGACTACACTACTCGATGGCGTTGAAACCTTGACAGTGAATCTTGATACGAGCGCTCCCGGCACACACACAGTGACCTACCGAGCGGTGGATGTTGCGGGGAATACCGCAAACGTCACCCGCACCGTGATCGTTGAGTCTGCTGGAAGCACTTCCGAACCAACTCCTCCCTCCGCTTCCCCTATACCCGATACGCTAAACCCTACACCCTCCTCAACATCCACTCCCTCCGGCACATGAAAACTCTCCTTAGTATGAGTAGTATGAACACCCCCATGGCAGACATCGTATGTCGACCAGTTCGACCCCCCCCGTTTCAAATGTTGGGTTTCGTAAACCCAACATGGGGGCTGATCACTGGCGTTGATTCCAATTCTGTTGTTGAGTAAGTTATATGCTCTGCAAAAAGCGTAATAGAATTAGATAGAAAATGAAAGCCGATATGAAAAACGCACATACAATCCTCATGCTCGCTTCATTTGTATTTGGTGCACTCGTTGTTGGCGGGGTGTGGTTTTGGAGTGTGAATTCTTCCGGCATTGTCTTTGATGGTGTAGACACCAGTGGAAATATTTTTCAAGTTGCAAGTTCAACGGGCGACAACTATTTTACAGTGACCGCTGATGGAAAAGTGGGAGTTCGTAATCAAGCGCCAACAACAGAGCTTGATGTGTACGGAATGATTCGTACCTATTCAACGGAACCAAGAGAATGTACTACAGCGATTGAAGGTGCCATTCGATACGACGCACTTTACAAGAAATTTTTAGGATGTAACGGTGTGGAGTGGCGACGGCTTGACGGAACACCATGAATATAGAAAAAACATTACACGGCCTTGCCCACCTTTTTGTTTTTGGTGTTTTTGTTTTTCTTGGTAGCACATTCATTACTCCTCAGCATGAAGCTCACGCCGCACTTTCAAAAAGAGTTTTCCTAACTTCTGGAACCAGCTGGACAGTTCCTGCCGATTGGTCAGATGTTGACACTATTGAGACAATTGGCGGTGGTGGGCACGGAGGTTCGGCGAACGTTGGCGGTGGTGGCGGTGGTGGTGGTGCGTACGCCAGTATAAGTAATCTTGATTTAACTGCAGGCGCAAGTGTGACCTATCGAGTTATTGCGACTTCTGATACTGTTTTTAATACTACGGCTACCACCTGTGCTGGTTCTCCAACTCCTTCTGTGTGTGCAAAGGGGGGTACAACTGCTTCGGGTTCAACTAATGGAACTGGAGGGACCGCAGCGGCTTCAGTTGGAACCGTTAAATATAGTGGAAGCGATGGAGCGAGTTGGGGGGGGAATGCGGCAGGACCAAATGGCGCTGGACAGGTAGTCACAGGATATGCTGATGCTGGTTTTGGTGGTTTCAATGGTGACGGAGGATTTGATTTTTGTCCTGATCTTCCTTCTGACGGGGGCGCTGGTGGAGTTGGGTATCCAGGCTACGAATACAGCACTACCCCAGGATATGGTTCCGGCGGTGGAGGTGGTGTAGGAGGTTCAGCAGGGCCGGGAGCATTTAGCGGTGGTAACGGTGGCAATGGAGGAAATTATGGTGGTGGGGCAGGAGGAGGTGGGGCGCGTTGCGATGCCAATGGGTTTGCTGGCAGTGGTGGCAACGGCGCTGGCGGACTCATCATCATCACCTACACCTCAACTGAAACTGGCAGTACCTCTCTAGCAAAATTCAAAATAAAAGGAGGTCGTTTTCTCATTCGCGGAGGTCGTGTTCAAATCCGCTAACCCCCCCCAATCAATAATATGTGGGACCTCGTAGGTCCCACATCATTCTAACGCGATTGAGTTTGATTTGAGCTCAGTATGTTCGGCACCTTTCAGATACTTCTCTATAGTTTTTTCGTAACTTCCTGATGGCTCTCCAAAAAGAGAAGTGGTAAGTATAGAAGGGAAGTTTTGTTCCCCAATGTAATCAAGGTAACTACTCCAGCGGTAGGATTTAAGGTACGCTAGCGCATCCTTCAGGTTTTTGATACCACCTTTACTCCGTATTCTCCACTCTTCAGCACCTTTCAGATAATCAAGTGGATTCAAATGAATGTAGTGAAGGATATAGTTGAATTGAGCGTCATTTTCTATCAGTACTTTTTTCGTCCGTCCGCTAAATACATACCCATTCCGTTCGTATTTTTCATTGAAGTATTTTGCATACCCTATATTTAATTTTCGAAGGAATTTGGCAATACCGCCTTCACTTTTTTCTGATAGAAGCAGGTGATAGTGGTTCCGCATTAAGCACCAACCGTGCAGCTCCACTAATTTCTCCCTCTTCTCAAATGTTCGACTTCGTAAGTCGAACATTTGAGGTTGTAGGTTGCGACGCGTATTTTCTGCTGGGCGAATATCATTGAATACATACAAATCGTGCACAAAACGTGCATAGTCTTGCGTATCAAGAAAAATATCTTTCTTTTCGACTCCACGATTAAGTGCATGGTACAGATCCATAATTCTTTACTTTATTCTACAATGTTCGACTTACGAAGTCGAACATTGTGTGGGGATGAGAAAACTAAGCGTGTTAAAATCACGGGATGAAAAAAATTCGCGTAGCTATCAATGGTTTTGGCAGAATAGGACGGGCATTCTTCAGGCTTGCCGAGGAGAATCCAAATTTAGAGGTTGTTGCGGTTAATGATTTGGCAGAGGTAAAAAATCTTGCCTATCTTCTTAAATACGACTCTGTATATCGTCGCGCATTATTTTCTATCGAGCCTACAGATGGCGGACTTTTAGTGAATGGGAGAAAAGTTGTTTTTTCCGCAGAGAAAGAACTTGTAAATCTTCCGTGGAAAGATATTGGTGTTGATATCGTTGTCGAAGCTACTGGCGTCTTTAATGATTATGAAAAAGCATCGGTACATATAACTGCGGGTGCAAAGCGTGTTGTCATCACTGCACCTGCAAAAGGCGAAGTTCCTACAGGGGTAACAAGCGCAATGGTTTTGATGGGTATCAACGATGAAAAGCTGGCAACCTGCCAGGTGTCATCAAATGCGTCATGCACCACGAATGCAGCGAGCCCCGTGATTGCGATTCTTGACAAGGCAATTGGAATTGAAAAAGCTATTCTTTCTACTACACACGCATACACCGCAAGTCAGGCGATTGTTGATGGCATTTCCAAAAAAGATATGCGAGAAGGAAGGGCGGCGGCACAAAACATTATTCCTTCTTCTACAGGCGCAGCTGTTGCCGTTGCGACAGTGTACGAACCTTTGAAAGGAAAGTTTGATGGCATTTCACTTCGAGTACCTGTTCCATCAGGCTCCGTTGCAGACATTACCTTCATTGCAAAAAGAGCTACCACCGTTGAAGAGGTAAATGATGTTTTACGAAAAGCCGCAAAGGATCTGCGCTGGGAAGGAATTTTTACTGCAACCGATGAAGAAATTGTTTCTTCTGACATCATTGGTGAACCTTACGGCGCCATTGCAGATCTTTCGATGACTCGTGTGGTTGATGGCAATCTCGTTAAGGTGCTCAGTTGGTATGACAATGAAATGGGGTATGTGCATACGCTACTTAAGCACGTAACGGAAGCAGGAAAATATCTTTAGTATGAATCCCGTTAGAAGTTCCAGCGTACGGATTGCATATTGTGCAGATTCAAATCTAAGTTTCTAAAATATTTTATATGAAAACTGTTTATGGTAAGACTTCTAACGGGATGAAAATAGTTTTTGCAGCTGATCATGGAGGTTTTGCGCTAAAAGAAATATTGAAGCCCTTTGTTCAAGGGCTTGGATACGAAGTAGAAGATGTTGGCGCCTTTACACTTGATATGGCTGATGACTACCCACTATTTATCAAACAAGCGGGGGTGAAGGTTTCTGAAGATCCAGAGCATGTACGTGGAATTGTTATTGGTGGCTCAGGGCAAGGCGAGGCATTTACGGCAAATCGTTTTAAAGGAGTGCGTGCAGTTGTGTATTACGGTGAACCAAAGGGACCACAAGTAGATGCCGATGGTGCTAAGCTAGATATGGTCACTTCAACGCGCGAGCATAACAATTCAAACATACTTTCTCTCGCTGGAAGATTTCTCACCGAAGAAGAGGCAAAAGATGCAGTAAGGCGTTGGCTTGAAACACCGTTTAGTGGAAACGTTCGGCATCAAAGGCGGCACGAAATGATTGATTGATTTCATGATTGAAGTAATTCCTTCACTTCCTGCGAGTACATTTAAAGAGCTCGATGAAAAAATTGGTCGCGTACGAGGTTTGGTATCAACATTTCAAATTGATATCACCGATGGAATATTTGTCCCGAATATTTCGTGGCCCATGCACCCAGAAGACCAAGAGCAATTTCAACGAATTGTATTAGGAGATGAAACCTTGCCACATTGGGAAGATTTTGATTTTGAGTTAGACATGATGGTGCACAATCCTGAAAATCTACTTTCGGATTGGATTCAAGCTGGCATATGTCGTGCGCTCATTCATATTGAAACGAAACATAATTTTGGGGCGTGCCAAGTCATTGCAAAGGATAAAATTGAGCTCGGAATTGCGCTTAATGTGGATACGCCAATTTCGCGTATCGATGAGTACATTGAACACATTAGCGTTGTTCAGCTCATGGGAATTGCTAACCTAGGAAAGCAGGGGCAGCCTTTTGACCCTAGAGTTCTTGAATCAATTCGTGAAGTTAAAAAGCGCTATCCGAATGTTATTATTGAAGTTGATGGTGCGGTGAATAAAGACACTGCTTCGTTATTAGTTTCCGCAGGGGCTACACGACTTGCGCCAGGTTCATTTATTTTTAAATCGGAGAATCCAAAAGAAGTCATCAACTATTTGGAATCACTACGCGTATGAGTCATTTAACTGACGAACAAATTACTGCTCTTGAAGAAAAAGCGCGCGATGTACGCGAGACAATCATTCGCATGCTTGTTGCTGCGAAGTCTGGTCACACCGCAGGTCCTTTAGGAATGGCAGATATATTTACTGCATTTTATTTTCATATTTTAAATCATGACCCTAAAAATCCTGATTGGGAAGAGCGTGATCGACTTATTCTTTCGAATGGTCACATAACGCCTGTTAGATATTCTGCAATGGCCCATGCTGGATATTTCCCGATTGAAGAATGTTTGACTCTCCGCAAGCTTGGCAGCCGTCTTCAGGGGCATCCAGAGCGTGACATGTTGCCAGGACTTGAAACAACATCAGGACCACTTGGTTCTGGTTTGTCACAAGCGGCGGGTATTGCATATGCAGCGAAGATGGACGGGGAAAAATGGCGGACCTATTGCGCAGTTTCCGACGGGGAACAGCAAGAAGGAAACACATGGGAAGGCGTAATGTTTGCTGGCAAAAATAGATTGCACAATCTCACGGCGATTATGGATAGGAATAATATTCAGATAGAAGGCATGACAGAAGACGTGATGCCACTGGAGCCATTGGCAGATAAATACCGTGCATTTAATTGGCATGTTATTGAAATTGATGGCCATAACATGACTGAGATTGTGAGTGCCGTTGAAGAAGCGAAGGCTATTTATGAGAAGCCCACGATGATTCTTGCCCACACTATTCCCGGGAAAGGCGTTAAGGAGATTGAGTTTGATTACCACTGGCATGGCAATCCACCGAAAGCGGACCAAGAGGAGTCGTTTATTGCGCAAATTCGCGAGTCAGCAAAAAAGTAATTTTTAGCACGGTTATACTATATACATATGGATAAAAATAAGATTTACGACATTGTGTTTAAGGGTGCAGTAAAAGTACTCATACTCGTCGCTACGCTAATCGTGCTTATTCTTATAGTGAGATTCCTTACGAACTGATTTACTGCAATTCTATATTCATGATTCCACAAGACGCAAAACTCTCAGAAAAAGTATTTACCGACGCAATTGAAAAAACGCCTACTCGCGATGGGCTTGGTATGGGCACCGTGGAAGCAGGAAAAGCAAACAAGAATGTTGTTGTTCTATCGGCTGATTTAGGTGACTCTACGCGCGCATCGTGGTTTCAGAAAGAATTTCCAGATCGATTTGTGGAGGTTGGTGTTGCGGAGCAAAACCTCGCAACTGTTGCGGCGGGTATGGCTGCGGTTGGAAAAATTCCATTCATCGCGTCCTACGCTGCGTTTAGTCCGGGGCGTAACTACGAACAGATTCGCACCACGATTGCTTTAAATAATGTGCCGGTGAAAGTGTGTGGAATGCACGCAGGTATTTCGGTGGGTCCTGATGGCGCAACACACCAAATGCTTGAAGACATTGCAATGATGCGAGCGCTTCCCAACATGATTGTCATCGTTCCTGCGGACGCAGAAGAAGGAAGAAAAGCGGTGGTTGCATCTGCTAAAAATGGCAAGCCAACATACTTGCGATTTGGTCGTGACAAAGTTGCGACATTTACAACTCCGGAAACTCCATTTGAAATTGGGAAAGCATACTATCTTTGGAAACCAGAAAAACCCAATGTCGCAATTATAGCTGCGGGACATTTGGTATATGAAGCACTTCTTGCAGCGAAGTCGTTAGAGGGAAAGGGGATTAGCGTATCGGTTATAAATAGTCACACAGTAAAGCCACTTGATGAAAAAACTATTTTAGAAGCAGTGAAAGATGCGGGTGCAGTAGTAACGGTGGAGGAACACCAAGTAGCGGGAGGATTTGGCAGTGCCGTTGCGGAATTTCTCGTACAAAATCATCCAGTGCCTATGGAGTTTGTGGGTATGCATAACGCGTTCGGTCAGTCAGGCGAGCCACAAGAGCTTTTACACTACTACGGTCTTGATGCGATTGGCATAGAAAAAGCAGTTCTGAAAGTGCTCGCTAGAAAATCGAAGTAACTGTTTTAAATCCGATGCGTTTCCTATATATCAGTTAACTGATATATAGGAATGTGTTAGAGGGTGAAGCCAGCCTCTTTGCCGTCTTCATAGAAGACTTTCACACCTTCGAGGGTGAGTACCTCCGGAGTTTTGCCGATGTCTCCTAGTTTTTTCAGAATCGATGGGGGAACGGTAATGATTTCTGCACCGATTCTTTCTGCTTCATAGATATTAAAAAGCTCACGAGTAGAAGCCCACAAAAGTTCAATGGAGGATTTTGTGGAGGTAATTGCTTTTGAGTCTCGCATCACAGGAATTGGGTCAATACCAACATCCGCAATTCGTCCTGCGAAGACTGAAATGATTGATGGAGTTGAAGTACTCAGAGCCTCTGTTGCGATTTGTACCTGCTCGGAGGTCAGAATCATCGTGACATTGAGCTTGATGCTATCGTTCGATAGTTTTTCTACTAAAGGGGCTGATGATTCTCCTTTTGTATTCATGATAGGAATCTTTGCGTATACATTTTCGCCCCATGAAGCAATGAGGCGAGCTTGGCGTTCCATCTCTGGAAAATCATCTGAAAAAACTTCGAACGATATTGGTTTATTGGGAATAGCGGTTAGTATTTTTTTTGCAAATGCTGTGTAGTCAGTAACACCCGCTTTGTGCATCAAGGTAGGATTCGTAGTGAAGCCTTTGATGTAGGCTTTCTCGGCGAGTGCGAGCATCTCTTTCTCTTCAGAGCCATCGGCGTAGAGTTTTATTCGCAGTTCCTCTATTTTTTTTGGTGTCATTTTTTTGTTGCAAGTTCTTCAAGCGCTTCTTTGGTGAGGAGTCCTTTTTGTGCACCGATTTTCTGCACTACATGGGCGGAATTAATAGTGCCTCGGAACATTGCATCCTTGAGTGACATGCCAAGCGTAAGGTAGGTTACGGTAGTTGAAGCAAATGCGTCTCCTGCGCCTGTGCGATTTATTGGAGGAGCGAGGTCGGGGTACATGTTGAGATGAATTAACTCATCTTTATCTAACGCATATGCTCCAGCGCGACCATCAGTAATCACAACTATTTTAGGACCCAAACTTCGTAATCCTTCCGCGAGTGTCCGTATATCTTTCAGTTCAGGTGTTTTGAGGATGCGCCCCGCTTCCTCTTTATTTACAAAAAGAATGTTTGCACGGTGGTAGAGTCGCATGAGTCGCTCTGCCCCTAACTTCATTTGGAATGTTCCTGGTTGGAAAGCAAAAAAGATATTCGGATGTATTTCAAGATAGCTAGCAATTTCATCGTGATAACTTTCAGCGGTCGAAGCCAAAGAGGACAGGTATATAGTCTTAGGTTCAGGTAGATTTTTAGGGAAGCGGTATGCGTATGCCTCGTGCTTCACGAGAATGGTGCGCTCTGACTGATAGGAAAGTACGTAGTGATGATTTGTGGGTACCCCGCTTTGGCGCGCTATATATGAAGTATTTAATCTCTCTTTTTTGAATGTGCGAATAATTTCATCTCCATAGCTGTCTTTACCTGTGTGTGTAACGAGTGCCACTTTTAATCCAAGTCGTGATGCTGCTACCGCTGCGTTGGCTGAATTTCCAACGCCAGCAACAAGCGTAGCCGATTTAAAAGGTATCTTGTCGCCCCAACGCATTGAAATGGTGCACTGCTCGCTATTAACATCACAATGTACATTTGCTTCTTCAAGCTCAATGAATTCATCGACTACCGTGTCGCCAATTGCTATAAAATCACTCTTCATTGGCGCAATTGTACCATCTCCGTCTTTCTCTCGGACGTAGGTGTGTAGTGTATTATTCAAGATACGCATGGGTAACTTGATAGAGGATTTAAAGAATAGTGTGAGGGGTGAGGTGGATGATTCTTCTCAGACCCTTGAAAAATTTAGTCGTGACGCGAGTCTTTTTCGCGTACTTCCAAAAGTAATAGTACGACCACAAAGTGCAGAAGACATCGCGGGCATTGTGCAATTTGCAACTGAAAGGAAAAAGAATGGCGAAAATGTTTCGATTACCGCCCGCTCCGCGGGAACAGATATGTCGGGAGGGCCTTTGAATACCTCGATTATTCTTGATATGACTGCGCACCTTAATAAGCTTCTTGAGCTTGAAAGCTCGCCACTCCTTGCAGGGCAGGGAGGTGGCTATGCGGTAGTGGAACCGGGAATGTATTTCCGTGATTTTGATAAGGAAACAAAGAAAAAGAATGTTGAATTGCCGAGTTACACCGCAAGCCGTGAAATATGTGCTGTTGGCGGTATGGTCGCAAATGATTCAGGTGGAGAGAAAAATTTAAAATATGGAAAAACTGCACGCTATGTAGAAGAGCTTGAAGTTGTACTTGCTGATGGGCAGGTGCATACATTGAAAAAACTAGAAGGGGACACACTCAAAGAAAAATTAGTAGAGCAATCTTTTGAGGGTGAGTTGTATCGATCCGTTGCAAAACTCCTCAAAGAAAACCGTTCAGTAATCGAGAAAGGGAGGCCTCATGTCGAGAAAAATTCTTCAGGCTATGCACTATGGGACATCGGTGATGGCGTGCGCTCGCTCAATCTTGCAAGGCTTATGGTCGGCTCTCAAGGAACTTTAGGAATCATTACTAAAATTCGTTTCAAGTTAGTGCGCCCGCAGGCCTATTCTTCAATGGCAGTATTTTTTCTTAAAGATATTCATGACTTGAGTGTGCTTGTCCCAAAAATTCTTGCACACAAACCTGACAGCTTTGAATCCTACGATGAACACACTTTTTCTTTAGCGGTAAAATATTTCCCCGAATTCGCAACACAAATGAAGGCGGGAATTGTTTCTCTTGCTCTTTCGTTTTTACCAGAATTGTGGATGTTAGTGACTGGTGGTATTCCCAAGTTGGTATTAATGGTTGAGTTTCGAGGGGACACTCAAGAAGAAGCACTTCAGAAAGCAAAAAATCTTGTTGCGGAAGTAAGGACACTCAATCTTCATGATGGAATTCGCATCGCTAAAAACGAACGTGCTGCAAGAAAGTATTGGGTTATACGGCGCGAGAGCTTTAACCTATTAAGACAAAAAGTACGGGGAATGCGTGCAGCACCTTTCATTGACGATTTTGTGGTACCACCGCTCTCTCTTGTTGATTTTTTACCAAAACTCGCCGTCATACTTTCTGAATATGATTTAACGTACACCGTTGCAGGTCATGTAGGTGATGGTAATTTTCATATCATTCCACTCATTGATCCGCAGCGTCCTGATGCTAAAAAAATAATTGATGAGCTTTCACATAAAGTGTATGACCTCGTACTCTCTTACAAAGGCTCTATTTCAGGCGAACACAATGATGGCTTAGTGCGCACCCCATATGTGGAGCAAATGTTTGGCACTGAAATGCAGAAGCTTTTTGAGGATGTAAAGAGAATCTTTGATCCAGAGAATATATTCAACCCAGGTAAGAAAGTGGGTACCTCATTTGCCGAGTCTGCCAGTCGCCTCGATTTACCCATATAAGGAGTGCGTAGTAAGGCCTACCCGCCTAGAGAGCTTTGATTTTTTAGGAGTTTTCGGATATACTCTCTCGACATGGAATTAAAAGCTACAAAACGAACAGTTTCTGGTAAGGGAGTACAACAGCTTCGCAAGGAAGGATCAATGCCAGCTATTGTGTATGGCCCAAAACAAGAGGCAACAGCTATTGAAATGCCTCTTCGCGAATTCACAAAAACACTTGAAAAGGCAGGGGAATCTACGGTGATTCAGCTCTCAGTTGACGGAAAAGAGTACAATGTTCTCATTCATGAAGTTGATAGGGATCCCGTGACTGACATACCTCGTCACGCTGATTTTTATGCAGTTCAGAAAGGTCAAAAGGTTGAAATTTCAGTACCTATTGAATTCGTTGGTGTTGCTCCTGCAGTTAAAGAGCTCAACGGCAACTTAGTTAAGGCACTTCACGAAATTGAAATTGAGGCTGAGGCAACAAATCTTCCGCACTCTATTACTGTTGATGTGTCAGTGCTTAATGCTATTGATTCACAAATTCTCGCAGGTGACATTACACTTCCATCTGGCGTTACGCTGGTAACTGACGCAGAAGCGGTTGTGGTACTCATTGCGACAGCAAACGAAGAAGTTGAGGAGCCGGTTACAGGACCTGATATGTCTGCTATCGGCATTTCTGAAGATCGCGGTAAGAAGGAAGAAGAAGCTCTGCCATCAGAAGAAGCATAAATATTTAGCGTCGTTTGTGGAATTGTTTTCTTGAATTACAACCAGAAAGCTGACACCTGAAACCTGGCACCTACTTTTTGCTATACTAAGACGGATGAAAGTCCGTCTTTTTTTAATTGCGTCTCTTCTCATACTTGTGGGGGCAACTTTTCCTATCCATGCACGCGCGGAATTCTTTTCGCCTGAAGAGCGTGCTCGCTTGGAGGCGCAGTATCAGGAAATTCAAAAAGAGATTGCGCAGTGGCAGAGCATTCTTGATGACACTCAACTTAAAAAAAATAGTCTGCAGGGTGACGTGACGATGTTGAACGCCCAAATAAAAAAGGCAGAGGCGGAGATTAAGCAACGCAGTATCACTATCTCTAATCTCAATGCGGAAATCAATGCCCGAAGTGCAAAAATAAAAAACCTAGACCAGCGAATAGTTCGGGGGCAGGAGTCCTTAGCTTCAATGTTGCAGACGGTACGGGAAGTAGAGAGTTCAACCTTGCCAGAAATTATCTTGTCTTCAAAGAGTGTATCGGAATTTTTTGCAGATTTTGATGCACTACTTACGGTGGAGCAGAAACTCGATGAACTCTTCACTTCAATTCGTGGCGCAAAAACTCAGGCTGAAATTGAGAAAAAAACTCTAGCAAAGCAACAGACTCAGGAGCTTGATGCTCGCTATGTTGTAGAAACGAAAAAGAAAGTTGTTGCTCAAAGTGAAGCTGAAAAAAAGAGCTTGCTTGCTATCACAAAAAATCAAGAGGCCTCGTATCAAAAGGTTTTAGCTGAACGACAACAGCAGGCGGCAAAAATTCGTGCTGCCCTGTTTCCTCTTCGTGATAGTGGCGGAATTCCTTTCGGTACCGCGCTTGATTATGCATCGTATGCTTCACAAAAAACTGGTGTGCGCGCAGCATTTATTTTAGCGATCCTCTCACAAGAGTCTGATTTAGGAAAGAATGTTGGGTCGTGTTTTATTTCTAGTCTACAAACAGGTGACGGTGTTGGTAAAAATACTGGAAAGTTTTTTGCTGGCGTAATGAAGTCACCTCGTGATACTGATCCATTTCTTAAAATTACTAGTGCGCTTGGATTACCGTGGGCGACGACCCCAGTGTCGTGTCCTTCAACTGGAGGATATGGTGGAGCGATGGGACCCTCGCAGTTTATCCCTTCTACTTGGGTATTGTATCAAGCGCGACTTGCCAAAGCTCTTGGTGTATCGAAACCTAATCCTTGGGAAGCTAAAGATGCAATCATGGCAACGGCTCTCTATATGTCTGATTTAGGGGCTGATGCAGGTACCTATTCGGCTGAGCGAAACGCTGCATGTAGATACTATTCTGGTCGTTCATGTGATTCTAAAAAACCCGCAAATAGTTTCTATGGTAATTCAGTCATAGCAAAAGCTACGGATTTTCAAAACAATATCGACTTCTTGAAGGGGTTATAGAGCATGTTTTGAAACTCGTGGTACCCGAACCGGAGCCGTTCATTTTCGTGATGAGACATGAGTCGGAGTCCGAAATGGTAGGTACATTGAGTACGAGACGAAATGTTGAATAGAAAATGAACGGCTCCCAGGTAGGGGGAGGTTTCAAAACATGCTCGAGCTATTTTAATTGCAGAAGCCCTATTGCAATGTCCACAAGGCTTGATAGCGCCTCTTTTATTTCACGATACTATTCCAGTATGATCACTTCTCCAAAGAGGGTTTATGCTCTCGTCTCAATAGCGTTAGTCATCATTATTATTCTCGGCATTTTGTATGTTCGTGCGGTACCTATTCGACTCATAGGTCTTAAAGTTTTTGAAGGGCAATATCTTTCAGGTAAGGTATTTTCATTCGGCATTACTGGTTTCCATGAAAAGAAAGTAGCAGTAAACGGCACTCTTGCTGACTATGCATCGGCGCGGGGTACGGCAGTTGCTTTGGTGCGAAATGCTGAAACGAACGCAGTGGATGTCATGATGCTTTCGCCAAAAACACAAGCGCTTAGCGCAGATGGAGGAGGGAAGGCATCAGTATCAGTTTCTCCTGATGGCACCATGGTTGCATATGCTGCGCTCACCAACGCTCCTGCTGATACCTATTTCACTGCACAACTTTCTGCATGGACTATTAAAGTTCTCGATGTGAAAACTGGTGAGGTAACACTTATGGGCACTGGTTTTGGTCCAGAGTTTTTTGAAAGTAATGGAAAACTCATGCTTCTCTTCACTGGCCCTACTGGAATTACTGTAGCGGATGTTTCTACAAAAACTTCTCAAACTACATTCTTCTTGAACCCTGGTCTCATTGATTACGCTGCTCATATTAGTCGCGATGGAAAATATCTAGCAATTCCAAATGGGCTCACGAAGAATTATGAGCTTTTCTCTGTCACACATATTGAAGCTCCTATGGGTCTTAACCCATTAGGAAACATACCGCAGACACTCGTACACGGTGCTTTTAATGGCGATTCGTTTTACGCTGTTGAACGTCAAACAA
The DNA here is from genome assembly GCA_007378985.1 of Parcubacteria group bacterium Greene0714_7. Taxonomy (GTDB): domain Bacteria; phylum Patescibacteriota; class Minisyncoccia; order Phycocordibacterales; family Phycocordibacteraceae; genus Phycocordibacter. The sequence continues at coordinate 50,867 of VMHB01000005.1, read as the reverse complement.
ACGGCACTGCACATATATGGCGCTTCAAGGCCTCTATGCCACCAGCTGGTGTAAAGGCATTTGATCTTCCAGTGACTTCACATTATCGAATTATTCCTTAATTCTGATATGAGAATGAAAATAACTCTTGTTCCATTTCTTGCAGTTTTTATTTTTACTGGGTTTTTGTTTTCGAGTATCCCGAATACTACATATGCTGGCCCGGCAACAGGTGGTGGGTGTAGTGGTGTGACATGGGAATATCAATACACTGTGGTAACTAATCCCTTTCCTCCTAATAGTGGAGGTGAAGCGGCATTTCGTGCGCTCTACGGCGGTGACAGTTACACGGTGCAAAGTACCTACCAAGTAGCTACTATCGGCGACATAGATGAGGGATGTATTGAAGAACCAACAACACCCACCGCTGGCATCATCGTAGTGCCTTCAGCAATTGACACCGGAGGCTCTTCGTCACTCTCATGGAGTTCTTCCTACGCAACATCATGTACAGGAACTAATTTCTCTACAGGTGGTGCAACTTCTGGATCCCTCATCGTTTCCCCCGCAGACTCAACGGTGTATTCCGTGACTTGTACTGACGGAACTCAAAGTGCTTCTTCCAATGCGAGCGTAACTGTGAATCCACCTCCAGGACCAACCGCAACACTCAATGCAAATCCAGGCACGGTGACCATAGGCGCCCAATCAACGCTTACTTGGAATTCAACCAATGCAATTTCTTGTGCAGGTAGTGGTTTTGATACAGGGGGTAATGTTATGGGCTCCGTGTCAACGGGTCCTTTGAGTGTAACCACCAACTACTCTGTGACATGTTCAGGTCCAAGTTCATCAGTAACAACATCTCCCACTCCAGGCACATGGCAACTCTCCTATAATGACATCAGTGATTTCTTCTGTAACGCAGGTCAGACTAGGGTGTCTAGTCTTAACCTTGCATATTCTGGAGTGGCGTGGTGTCCCTCAAATCCAACAGGGCAAGCCTGCGGTGGAGTTGGAGATGGAAACATCTGTAAAATAAACGTAGCAAATGACTCATGTCAGATTGAAACAGCTGTGTATCAGTGTGTCGGTGCATCAGGAGGAGGTACATCAACAGTTGTGACCCCTGGCCTCACCGCATCGGCTTCTGCCGTTGTGCACGTTGGGTCACCAGTTTTAAGCGCGTCGTGCTCCCCGTCATTCCCAACTGTTGCACCCGGATCAGCAATTACATGGACTGCAGTTGTGTCTGGAGGCTCAGGATCATATGGCTACGAATGGAGTGGCACTGACGGTTTATCTGGTACAGGTGCGTTGATTGAAAAAATTTATTCAACCCTAGGCATTAAAACCGCTTCAGTTACAGTTACAGATACTGCACTAGTTAATACCACGAGCACTGTTACCACCCCTGGTACTACAACAACAACTACTTCGGGACAGCCTCATGTCGTTATTCAGGGTGGCATGCAATGTTCTGGGGGTACCTATATAGCCAGTGCTAACGACACGCAAGATGGGGTTGGGTTTACGGGCGGTGTTGACGCTACTCTAGGGCAAGTGTGTAGTGAAATAACTCCCTCAGGAGGTTGTTGTAATGTTGAGGTACGTGAAGTCGTGAGTCCAACTGGGCAGGCAGTGAATACTTATTATCGTTACAATTCTTATGTAGGTGCCTCTGTCGTACAGAAAGATTCAACCAGTCTTACTGTTGGCGGAAATGGCACTAACTACAATTATTTTGCAGGTCTTGCCGTAGGGGGTACTCCAGTTCCAACTACTACAACTAATCCGGGTACTGAAACAACCACTACAAATACAACTTCCTCTACTGCAAGTGTCACTGCAAGCTGTAGTTCATTGGTCTGTACTGGAATCGAGTGTATCTTAGTTCCTCCTTCTTGTACTGGACCTTCGTGCCCAACTGTTACTCCACCAGCTTGTACTGGACCATCATGTCCTACACCAAGTACGCCACCGACCACACCAACAGCGCCAACCTCAGGAGGAGTATCAGCTCTTCTCACAGCGTTTCCAACAACGGTTGTATACGGTGCACCTTCACTCTTATCGTGGACATCTGCTCATGCTGTCTCATGTACGGGAGGGAACTTCAATACAGGTGGACGCACTTCGGGAACGCTTTCAGTGACTCCAACTGACACGACTCTCTATACGCTTACCTGCACGGATGCCTCAGGTAACCGCGCGTTCAGTACTGCAACCGTAACTGTTATTGCACCAACACTCTCTCTTATTGCAACTCCTCAGCTCGTTCGCTCGGGTGACCCTGTCACCATTACATGGTTTGTTGGCGGTAGTGTGAATGCATGTACGGTTTCAGGTCCAGGACTTTCCTCATCTCTCACTGCAGGTTCGAAGTCCGTAGTTATTACCTCAGAAAGTCTCTACACCTTCTCATGTACTGCGGGCAGTTTGCATCCCTCTGTTTCGGCGACGGTAAAAATCTTGCCAGCATTTAGGGAACAGTAAAATTAAAGAAGGGAACCTAAGGATAGGGATTATTTGGCTCTATTGCAGAGTGTATTTAGCAGTGTTATAATCGTGCGACATGAAAGATGATATCCATCCAAAAAATTACAGACTCGTAGTCTTCAAAGACGCTGGTTCTGGTGCTGAATTCATCATTGGTTCGACTGTTCCTACCACGCAGACTATTGTCGTGGACGGGAAAGAATACCCTCTCTACACTGTTGAAATTTCAAGCGATTCGCATCCTTTCTACACAGGGAAACAAAGCACTCTCGACCGTGCTGGCCGTGTTGATAGATTCAAAAAGCGCACCGCTGCTCGCGCTGTAAAGAAATAAGTTAGCCAATAGGGTATAGCCACTAGGCAAAACCCCACACTCCCTATACCCTAATCACTAGTGGCTAATTACTATGTTGGACATTCAAGAATTTAAATCAAATCCAAAAACTGCATATCTCGCTGCTGAGTTTGATCGACTGACACATGAGCTCTCGCGTGTTCTGGAGTTGAAAGAAAGCGATCCGTCACTTGCGGAGCTTGCGGAAGAGGAGCGGGTGCAACTAGAATCTCAACGACAGACTCTCTTAGAACAAATGCAGGAAATACTTGCGCCTGTTACCGATGGACCTGAAGACGAGCCAGTAGCTGTGGTGATGGAGTTTCGTGCAGGAGCAGGCGGAAATGAAGCAAATATTTTTGCGGGGGATTTAGCGCGTATGTATATGCGCTATGCCGAAGCGAAGGGGTGGGAGGTAAAAGTTCTTGATCCAAACTTAGAATCAATAGAAGTAACAGGTAGAGGTGTATATAGTGCACTTCAGTATGAAACCGGTGTGCACCGTGTTCAGCGTATTCCTGTTACTGAGAAATCAGGACGCATTCATACTTCTACGGCATCTGTTGCAATACTGCCTATCAGGAAATTTCCAAAATTTGAGTTAAATCCAGCTGATGTGCAGATGGAATTTTCTCGCTCAGGTGGGGCAGGGGGGCAGAATGTTAACAAAGTTGAGACAGCGGTACGTCTTGTTCATATCCCTACAGGTCTTGAAGTGCGAGCGCAGTCAGAGAGAAGTCAGAAGGCGAACCGTGATAAAGCAATGCAAATTCTTGCTGCAAAACTCGAAAGCTTTGAAGAAGAAAAGGCTGCCGCAGAACATGCTGCGCATAGAAAGTCTCAAATTGGCACAGGGAGTCGTTCCGAAAAGATACGCACATATAACTTCACGCAGGACCGTGTTTCTGACCACCGTATTAAGGAGTCATGGCACAATATTGAATCAATTTTGGAAGGAAATATTGATGCCATGCTGGAGACTCTCAAAGCTAAGGCGAATGAAGCTGAGACAGCTTAAGAAGGTACTAGGTTCTAGGTGCTAGCTTCTAGCTTGAATTTAAAACCTATAACCTAGTAGCCGTTTTCTCTGTGTTAGAGTAATCCGCATGTCACAGAATACTGATTCTCCGCTCGTCGAAGCCCTTTTTAAGGTAGGGGCTCATTTTGGTTTTTCCCGTTCGCGTCGCCACGCAACAATGAAGTCGCTCGTATATGGCTCAAAGAATAAGACTGACATTTTAGATCTTACCAAAACTGCTCCTATTCTTGAGACAGCACTTACTTTTGTGCGAGGTCTTGGTGCTCATGGTAAGACGGTTCTTTTTGTTGGTGGAAAGCCTGAAATGAAACAGTTGGTAAAGGAGACTGCCGAGGCTCTCGGAATGCCGTATGTTGCTGGTCGTTGGCTCGGTGGCACACTCACCAATTTTAATGAAATCAAGCGTCGCATAAAGCACATGCAGGAACTTATTGGTGAACGCGATACGGGAGCTTCAGCAAAAAAATACACTAAGAAAGAGCGAGTTCTTTTTGATCGTGAAATTAATCGCCTTGAGGAGAATTTCCTTGGATTAAACAGCATGGAGAGACTTCCTGATGCACTTGTTATTGTTGATACACGCGCTGAATCTATTGCGGTTTCTGAAGCAGCAACATTAGGTATTCCTGTTGTGGGCATTATGAATTCTGATTGCGATTTTTCTGCAGTTCAATACCCAATTGTCGGTAACGACGCATCAAAAGAGGCTGTCTCATTTTTCCTTGCACAAATCGTTGAAGGCTACCGTGAAGGAACGAAAGGAAGAGTTCTTCCTACAGAAGAGGCTACAGTTGCAGTGAAAGGTTAAAAACGAAAGAGTGAAGTGTCTGGTGACTTTTAATTTATAGTCATATATCAAATATGGAAATTACTTCAGAGATGGTGAAAGCGCTTCGTGAGGAGACTGGAATATCGGTGATGCAATGCAAAGCTGCACTTGTAGAAGCAGGTGGCAATAAAGAAAAGGCATTAATGATTCTTTCTAAAAAAAGTGGCGCACTTGCTCTGAAGAAAGGAGACCGAGTGCTTGCGGCAGGTATTGTTTCTTCATATGTGCACTCGAACAAAGAAATTGGATCGATGGTAATCCTTCGTTCCGAGACTGACTTTGTAGCTAAGAATGACGAATTTGTTGCTCTTGCTCGAGATATTGCTCTCCATGTTGCAGCCTCAAACCCACAGTATGTTCGACGAGAAGAAATTTCTACTGAGAAACTCGAAGAAATTAAGACATTGTTCTTGAAAGAGGTAGAAGGAAAGCCGGAGAATTTAAAAGAAACTATTCTTGCGGGGAAAGTGGATGCGTATTTGAAAAATATGGTTCTTATGGAACAGGTATACATTAAGGATCCTGAAAAAACTATTCAAAACCTTATTGACGGAGCAACTCAGAAATTTGGTGAGCGTGTTGATATTGATCGTTTTATACGATTTTCAACTAAGTAAGTATGTTTGCTGTATATACATTTGTAGTCGCTCTTATTTTTTTGAGTGCATTTGTTATATTTCGAATGTGGGAGGAGAAACGAGGTATTCGGATGTGGGCAAGAGCGCGAGAGGGTGTCGATATGCAGGTGGTTGAAGTCTATCGGAGTGCTGTCACGGGAAGTATTCCCCAGAAGTACCGCATACAATTTTTTGCATTTTTACAACATACTGTTCACCAGTTCGTACTGTTGCTCGTCGCTACGCTCCGTGCAGTTGAGAGACCTCTGACACGTATTTCATATCGAATGCGTATGTCGGCATCGAATACTAACAAGAAAGAAGTTTCACCATTTCTTCAAACTATCGTACCTGAAAAACCTGACACAGTGTCAGGAGATGGCACAGGACAAGAAAAGTCTGTATAGTAGTACCATTGCCGCCTTAGCTCAGTTGGTAGAGCAACACTTTTGTAAAGTGAAGGTCCCCAGTTCGAATCTGGGAGGCGGCTCTCAGTAGAAAAATAAGATAGAAGGTCCTTAGCCTGCCCCGTAGTGACGTCAGCGTCTACTACTGGGGCTCGAATCCGGGAGGTAGCCCTTTTTTATTTCAGTGACTTGATGTACCGTTTCTCTCGTATTCTAAATATATACGATATATCGTATATATTTAGAATGTACCCCTCGCTTCATTATCTTTAAGAATCTGCGCTATTGATTTGCGCTTGCCACTGAAAAGCACATCAGCAACATCGTCGAAGAAAGATAGAAATTGCCCTCGTATACCTTTTGGCTTCAGCCATAATGAAGTGGCAGCGTATTCGCCCTTGTTCAAGGCTTTTTGAAAACGAGCAACGGAAGATGGGCTCATCTTGAGAACACGACTAATGCTGTATGGCGGGAGTTCTTGTGAGATAAGAAAGATTAATGTGAGTCGTTTTGCAATCATGGTGCGTTCCGTTCGAGTGAAAAGTTCACGGAATATCTTCTTACGATCTCTCATTTGTGTATCGAAAAGGAATGCAAATACCCGGTCTTCAAGTTCTTGCTTTGTTTCTTGTGTCAGTCGATGCTTGGATATATGTGGCATATACGATATATCGTATATATTAACATTCTTATATTGTTTAGTGCTATTTGTAATCGGGAGGGTAAGGGGAAGTTTTGAGGAAGAAAATGTTCAGAAATATTATAATAAAGTGGAGTCTGTATTTCAGACTAAAATAGGTATAATGCTTGCATGGAAGACGATTTCCTAAAGTTTGGTAAAAGTACAAAGCTTCGTTATGGCGAGAACCCTCATCAAGAGGGTTGGTTTTATGAAATCGATTCTGAGAGCGTTGATCCATTGGCAATTCAGAACTTCAAGGTGCTTCAAGGTAAAGAGCTTTCCTATAACAACTATCTTGATATGGACGGAGCGCTTTTTGCACTCTCACATTTAGGCAGTGTTGAAGCTGGGTGCGTCATCGTAAAACATACAAACCCTTGCGGAGCAGCGCTTCGAGAGAATCTTACTGATGCGTACAAGGCTGCATGGTACGACGGTGACCCACTCGCCGCATTTGGTGGCATCATGGCGGTCAACAGAGAAGTGGACGCATCATTGGCAGAGAAAATGATTGAGAATTTTTTTGAGATACTTATGGCACCTTCCGCGACTCCTGAAGCGCTTGTTGTTTTTGCAAAGAAGCCGAATCTGCGAATTCTTACCAATGAAGCACTGAAAAATCCTCTACCTGCCACTGCAAAAGCAATGCATAAAATTCGCGGAGGAATGCTTGTTGAGGATGCGGATACTGCTCTATTTTCTGTAGAGCAACTAAAGACAGTAACGGATAAAAAACTTGCGCCGGAGGAATTAAATGATCTTCTTTTTGCGTGGGCAATTTGTCGGAGCTCAAAATCAAACACTGTTGTTGCAGTAAAAAATAAAACATTAATTGCTTCAGGGGTTGGTCAACAAGATAGAAAGCGTTGTGCAGAACTCTGCGTTACAAAAGCAGGGGAGCGGATGAAGGGGGCTCTAGTTGCATCCGATGCGTTTTTCCCATTTCGTGATGCAACGGATGTTTTAATTAATGCAGGTGTATCGGCAATTATTCAGCCAGGTGGTTCTATCCGTGACCAAGAATCTATTCAAGCATGTAACGACAGTGGTGTAGCTATGGCGCTCACTGGTGTTCGGGCATTTCGCCACTAAAGATTTTCTTGTACTCATTCACCATATGGAAAACTCCTTAGAAAAAAATCCATATCTACATGTAGGTAGAGCTTCTGACCTTACTGGTAAAAATCGAACTTTGTACCGTGTTTTTGAAATACTGCCAGGACTCCTCTCCTTCGGAACACTCTTTGGTTTAGTGGCGCTTTCATTTTTTGCTCCTGCACTCGCTGCCTATTTCACTATTCTTTTCTCAGGGTACTGGGTTTTTAAGACTATTTTTCTTTCGGTTCATTTATGGCACAACTTCAAGCGACTTCGTCATAACATGGAACTTGATTGGCAAGCACGCCTCTTGAACCTTAAATATCAGGATATTTTACATCTCGTAATTTTCCCTTTTGCCAACGAGCCATATGAAGTCCTTGCTGAAAGTATTTCTGCCTTGCAAAAGTCACGTTTCCCGAAAGAACAAATTGCGATTGTTATTGCTTCGGAAGAACGTGCTGGTGCCGACGCTAAGAGCACAGCACTTCGTTTGCAAAAAGAATTTAAAGACCACTTTGCTGATGTGATTGTTACAGTGCACCCACCAAATACCCTAGGTGAGCTTCCTGGAAAGGGCTCAAACATTGCGTACGCTGCCAAAGAAGCAAAGGAGCGAATTTTAGATGCGCGTGGGATTAGTTATGAAAAAACACTGGTATCAGCATTTGATGTCGACACTGTAATCTATCCAGATTATTTTGCATGCCTTACTTGGTACTTTCTTACCGAGGATGATGCACTTCACGCTTCGTTTCAGCCAGTACCTCTCTATAATAATAATATTTGGAATGCACCAATTCTTTCAAGGGTGCTCGCGTATTCCTCAACTTTCTGGCAAATGATTCAGCAGGAGATGCCTGAACGTCTTACGACATTTTCCTCGCACGCTGTCTCCATGCGTGCACTTGTTGATGTCGGATATTGGCAGAAGAATGTGGTATCAGAAGATTCTCGAATTTTCTTTAATCTTTTCATGCATTACGACGGTAATTATCGTGTCGTGCCTATGTCGTATCCGGTGTCTATGGATGCAAATGTGTCGCAGAGTTGGCTTAGTACCGTGGGTAGTCTGTACAAGCAACATCGTCGTTGGTCATACGGCGCAGAAAATATAGCGTATATGCTTTTTAATTTCATGCACAATCCGCGTATTTCGTTTTCGAAAAAGTGGCGTTTATCGTTTATACAAATTGAAGGGTTCTGGTCTTTAGCGACACACCCATTAATTCTCTTTGCTGTGGGATGGCTACCGCTCTTTATTGGAGGTCATACTTTCAACGCAACGGTGCTTTCATATAATCTTCCTATTGTTGCCACATGGTTTTTGACGCTTGCGATGTCGGGTCTCGTAGCATCTTCAATTTTCTTTATGTATTTAGTTCCACAGCGCCCACACGAGTACTCGTGGCGCCGAAGTATCACTATGGCGCTCCAGTGGATTCTTGTTCCGTTCACTATGGTTATTTTCAGTGCGATACCTGGTCTTGATGCGCAGGTCCGACTTTTGTTTGGGAAATATCTTGGTTTTTGGGTGACACCAAAAAATAGACGCACACAGCCTGTCGTGCAAAAAAACTAACATCTCACGGGGTATACCCCCACACCTTTTCATTCTGAAAAGGTGTGGGGGTATACTATTCTCTACATGAAACCTCTTTCGCGCCGAACACGCTTCATATATCTTGCTGTTTCCATCACCGCTTTTCTTTTCACCGTACCCGTCGCTGTTTTTTATGCATCTGGATACCGTTTTAACGGGCTTTCTTTTGTTGAAACTGGGGGAGTGTATGTTTCTGTGCCATTATCTGATGCGAGCGTTTTCATTAATGGAAAGGAGGAGGGTGTGAGCAGTCTTTTTACTCGTTCGTTTTATACTGACAACCTTATTGCTGGAACCTATGCTGTGCAGGTATCTCGTGAAGGATACTATCCTTGGGTAAAGAAGTTGACTGTAGAGGCACGTATCGTCACCGATGTTTTTGCTTTCCTTGTTCCTCAATCGACTTTGATTCGTGAGATTGAAATACGAGAAGGGGATACTGCATCGACAACTCGGGCTGTTTCAAAGAATGAATATAATACATTCGTAAAAGCTTTTGCACGTAAAATAGTTTCTGCGCCAACTCAGGGAGGTATGGCGACATCGACGCCAGTTGACACTCGTGCTGGGGCGGAACTGTATATCGAGGATGGCAATCTTATTGTGAGATGGATGAAGGATCCGCAGTCTGTACCGAGCTCATTTTGTATTAAACCCTCTTCTTGTGTTCAGGAATTTTTTATTGAAAAAGGTAGAGAGACAACCACTCATGCACAATTTTTTGCAGGTGGCGTAGTGTATTCAACAAAAGAATCTGGAATCTTTCTTGCAGAAAATGATGTTCGCCCGGTTCCTCTCGTTGTCCCTCTCTACAGTAGACCAGGGGCTCAGTTTCGGATTGTGAATGGTGCTTTGATTGTGAAGGACGGGTCGGCCTTCTACGATATCTCAGGCTTTTAGTGCCATAAGTTGAACGCAATAACACGCACTATCGCCACACGTAGCATGTAAAGACTGTATAGTATAATTTAACGATCGTTAAATTATACTATACAGTCTTTTTGGTACTGTAAACCCTAGGAGGCGAGTAGTGTTTAAATGATTTACCTCACGGGGTATACCCCCACACCTTTTCAGAATTAAAAGGTGTGGGGGTATACTCTTCTCTATATGCCAGTCGGTCGCCTACACCCAATTTCAGTTGCAGTGCGTGATATTGCGGATATTTTTGGTCGTATGGGTTTCAGTATTGCGTACGGTCCTGAGCTTGAAGATGAGTTTCATAACTTCAGCGCACTCAATGTGCCTGCTGATCACCCTGCGCGTGATATGCAGGATACCTTTTGGATAAAAGACCGCCCTGGGTTTGTACTTCGCACTCACGACACCTCAGTAACTATTCGCTGTTTAGAGCAAATGGCAAAGACAGGAACAACTTCAATGCGCACCATCAATCCTGGGAAGGTGTTTCGCAATGAAGCAACTGATATGACTCATGAAGCGCAGTTTTATCAGCTCGATGGCTTTGCTGTCGCACAAAGAGGAGAGATAACACTCGCACATCTCAAAGGTACCTTCGATCGTTTTTATAAAGAGTATTTAGGTGAAGGTGCAAAAGTGCGTTTTCGCCCAAGCTTTTTTCCGTTCACCGAACCATCTGTTGAAATCGATGTTTGGTTCGAGCCGAAAGGGAAAGAAGGCAGGTGGCTTGAAATGGCAGGTGCAGGAATGCTCCATCCAAGTGTGTTTAAAAACGCCGGGCTCGACCCAGAAAAGGTACAAGGCTTTGCCTTTGGTGGTGGTTTGGAGCGACTCTTAATGGTGAAGTATGGCATTCCAGATGTACGCCTTTTCCACTCGGGAGATATTCGTTTTGTTCTTGGCTTTGATAATAAATAAACTATGAAAGTTTCAACTGCATGGCTACAGAAATACTTTGACGCGCCGCTCCCGAGCCCGAAGGATATTGCGGACGCGCTCACATTCCACGCATTCGAGATAGAGGATCTTGAAGAGGTTTCGATGGATGTGAAAGTACTTCCAAATCGGGCCGCAGATTGTTTGTCGCATCGTGGTGTCGCAAAAGAAATTTCTGCAATCCTTAATCTCCCCTTAAAATCGGATCCACTTCGTGCACCCATCCCTGAATTTCCGAAAACCGACACACTTATGGTGACGGCAGATCCTGCATACACGCTTCGGCACACGGGCGCACTTGTTCGTGGAGTTACTGTTGGGCCTTCGCCCGAGTGGCTAAAGAGTGCACTCGAGTCTGTGGGACAGCGATCAATCAATAACGTTGTTGATGTACTCAACTATGTGCTTCTTGATATCGGTCAGCCATCAGGCGCTTTTGATCTTGCGAAAATAAAGGATGATAATGGTGTTGTAAAGGTAGATATTCGTCGTGCGAAAGCAGGTGAGAAAATAAAGGTGCTCACGGGCGAAGAATATACACTCACGGAAGAGATGTTTACATTTTCCGACGCAGTCGGCGGATCGCTTCTCGACATTGCTGGCATTAAAGGAGGGTTCTCGTCTGGAGTCACGAGCGAAACAAAAGATCTCTTTATTTCTGCAGGAAATTACGACGGTACGCTCATTCGTAAGGCTTCACAAAAATTAAAGCTCTTTACGGATGCGTCTCAACGATTTCAAAATCGTCCGTCCCCTGAATTAACTGTGTATGGTATGCAGGCGATTCTTTCTCTCATCAAGCAGGTTGCAGGAGGGGAAGTGGTTGGGGTGGTAGACATTCGTAATAAACCTCAAGATACGCCTATCGATGTTTCGATCACGCTCGACCGTATTAACCAACTTCTTGGTTCTGGTTTCTTAAAAGAAGAAGTCGCTGATGTTTTTAAACGACTTGATCTTTCTGTTTCCATTTCAGAAAATGCATTTACCATAACGCCCCCATTTGAAAGAACTGATCTCAAGATTCCTGAAGATTTGATCGAGGAAGTAGGGCGAATTTTGGGATATGATCGCGTGCCTAGAGTAGAGCCTACCTTCAACACCGCACCCGATCAAGCGCGTTATCGAGGTATTGAGCGGATGAAAGACATGCTTGTAGAGGAAGGCTTCGTTGAAGTTTCGACGCAATATCTTGCGAACCCGCTTGATAAAACCATGCCGGCACTTCGTCCCAGTCTTGAAATAGGAGTTCAAGACGCTCTCGCTCGAGGCAAGCAGTATCAATCGCTTCTCCTGTCGCCCGGTGAAAAATTAAAACTCTTTGAAGTGGGCACCGTATTTCCTAAAGCGGGAGAATATGTGGAGCTTCGCATGACTGAACGAGTTTCTGCGTGGGGAGAAGGCGCTGGCACGGTAGATAATCTTTCAATTGCAAAACTTGAAGACTATGGAAAAGATTACACACCGAAAAAATATAAACTCGGTATGTATCAGCCTTTCTCTGTATATCCTTTTATTGTCCGCGATATTGCCCTCTGGGCTCCCGAAGGCACTGATGTGGGACCTACGAGGTCCCACATAATGGAGAATGCAGGACCGCTACTGGTGCGGTGTGAGCTTTTCGATACATTCTCTAAAGACGGCAGAACTTCGTATGCATTTCGATTAGTATTCCAAGCGGATGATAGAACGCTCACCGATGATGAAGTAAGTGGGTGGATGGATTTAGTAACGAAGGCAGTGACTCAAAAAAACTGGGAGGTTCGATAACATATATGAAAACTATTTTAGTTGATGCTGTAAATACCTTCGTGATACAAAATAGTGGCATTTTTCACGCCATGCAGGACATGCTCGACGCATACCCCAACAAAAAAATCATTCTTACAAATGCGAACGATGCGCAGATGGATGAGTTTGGTTTACGTAACCTTCCGTATGAATTGTTTACGCAGAAGCATGAACCCGAAAAGACAGATCCCTCATACTTTAAAACATTACTTACTGAGTTCAATTTAGACAAAGATGATGTTGTGTATTTTGAACACAATGAGGAAGCAGTGAAAAGCGCCACATCTGTTGGTATATCTGCCTATCATTACGATAAAGAAAAGAGAGACTTGGAAGCATTGAAAAGCTTCTTAGATAAAAATCTATAACTTTGTGTAGATATATGTCAGCGTAAATGGGTAATTTATGATACGCTCGAAAGATGGACACGATTAACAAAGCCCTCAACTTTGAAGGCTTCACATCAGCACTGACCGTTTCTTTGCCTCACTTGTTGTCGGCATTTTTTGTACTGTTTATTTTTTGGATTATCTACCGTGTAACACAGCGTCCGCTTATGCGACTCTTGGCATGGCGAGGTGTACAGACAGCAAATGCAGAACTTCTGGTAAATACCGTCTATCGCGTCATTCTCTTTATTATTGCTGTCGTCATAGCTGCGGGTCAGCTTGGTATCAATCTCACCGCAGTAGTTGCAGGCTTGGGTATCGCGGGTATTGCACTTGGATTTGCTGCGCAGGATACGCTTGCCAATATTATTTCAGGCGTTCTCATTTATATAGATAAGCCATTTAAGATTGGGCAATGGATTACAGTCGGCAATATGTACGGAAGAGTACAAAAAATAACTATGCGCACAACACGCATTCGTACACTCGATAACACATTCGTGGTCATTCCAAATCAAAAGATTGCAAACGAGGTGTTAGTCAATCACTCTTCACATGGAGAGCTTCGCATTGTTGTGCCGTTCGGAATCGCCTATAGGGAGTCCATTCCGCGGGTGCGTGGAGTGTTAATTCAGGCGTTATCTGAAATTAAAGGTGTACGTAAAGATCCTCCTCCAACCGTTGTTGCAGAAGGTTTCGGTGACTCTGCTATTAATATGTTGGCTCGTGTGTGGGTTGATAATGCAGACAAAGAACGAGCCACGTTATTCATGGTAGTTGAAAAAATTAAGGAAACCCTAGAAACTGAAAAAATAGAAATTCCTTTCCCTCAAATGGAAGTCGCTGTTAGGAAGGATCGTTAGTATAGTATTCGTATATGAACGTTCTCGTTATTGGTAGTGGCGGAAGAGAGCATGCACTTGCATGGAAGATTTCTCAGTCACCTCGCTGTTCAGGGTTGTTTATAGCACCAGGGAATGCAGGAACTCTACTCGTAGGAACTAATGTCTCAATTGATACCCAAAATCACAAAGAGGTCATTAATTTTTGCAAAGAGAAAGACATTGGGCTCGTGGTTATTGGCCCCGATGACTTTTTAGCTTCAGGCATTGTAGATTCTCTGCACTCTGCTGGTATTCTCGCATTTGGTCCTACAAAATCAGCAGCAAAGCTTGAATGGTCAAAGGCATTCTCTAAAGATTTTATGAATCGCCATGGTATTCCAACAGCACTGTCTGCAACATTTTCTACATTCAATGAAGCACTCGCGTATTCGAAGACTCAAGCGTTGCCTATGGTTATAAAGGCAGATGGACTAGCGCTTGGGAAAGGTGTAGTGATTGCACAGACACACGAAGAAGCCGAGAAAACCCTCAGTTCGTTTATGGTTGATGAGGTATTTGGGGAATCTGGAAAAACAGTTGTGTTCGAAGAGTTTCTAGAAGGGCCCGAGATATCAATACATGCATTTTGTGACGGAACAGTCGCGAAGCTTTTTCCTGTTGCGCGCGATCACAAAAGAGCTGGGGATGGGAATACTGGAGCGAACACAGGAGGTATGGGTGCCATAGCACCAGTCTTGGTTTCTGCAGAATTTTTAAAAGAAGTTGAGGAAAAAATAGTGGCACCTGTTATGAAAGGTATGGCAGTAGAAGGTGCACCTTTTGTAGGAATCTTGTATCCAGGACTTATGGTAACAAAGGCAGGTATTCGCGTCATTGAATTTAACGCACGGTTTGGAGATCCTGAAGCGCAATCGTACATGCGACTCCTCGACTCCGACCTTTTAGACATCATGCTTGACTGTGTAGAGGGAAAACTTGCGGGGCGTGAAATCCATTGGAATACAGGCTATGCATGTACTGTCATCATTGCATCAGGAGGATACCCAGGAAAGTACACGAGTGGTTTTCCCATCAAAGGCTTGAGTGCGATTGCAGATTCCTCCGCTGTTGTATTTTATGCAGGTACTGAAAAGGAAGGGGAAGAAGTGGTTACAGCAGGCGGGCGGGTACTCGGGGTGAGTGCCCTTGGGGTGACTCCAGAAGAAGCAAAAACGAACGCATATACTACCGTCAAATCTCTGCAATTTGACGGTATGCAGTATAGGTCGGATATAGGTGCAAATTGGGGTATTTAGTGCTTAAAATTAGGCGAATTAGGCTTCGAAATATGCTACAATTGAAGCCAGGCTCGTACGGGCTATTTTTCTTTAAAACAAATGGCAAAAACTCCTAAAAAAGAAGCTAAAAAATCAGACGGACCCTCCGCCGCTAAAGCTAAGGAGGGCACGTACAGTGCGGAATCCATTACTGTTCTAGAGGGACTTGAGCCGGTACGAAAGCGTCCTGGAATGTACATCGGTACCACTGGTTTAGACGGCTTGCATCACCTCATTTGGGAAATATTCGATAACTCACGCGACGAGGCGATGGGTGGTTTTGCGGACGATATTGAAGTAACTCTACTTCCCAATAATCGCATCCGTGTTATCGATAACGGTCGAGGTATCCCCGTTGACATTCATAAGACAACTAAAGTGTCGGCACTCGAGACTATCATGACGACACTGCACGCCGGTGGCAAATTTGGTGGTGATGGCTACAAAGTGTCAGGAGGACTCCATGGTGTTGGTGCATCAGTCGTTAATGCACTATCAACATATACAAAAGCTGAAGTACATAAAGACGGTGGCTACTATCTTCAAGAGTATGATCGTGGCAAAGCTCGCGCTCGCGTCAAGAAGGTGGGCTCCACCGATTTTACAGGCTCTATCATAACGTTCGAGGCTGATCCAACTATTTTCCCCGTTATTGAATATGACTTTAACAAAATAGTGCAACACCTACGCCAACAGGCGTACCTCGTGAAGGCAGTGCGTATTTCTATTGTTGATGCACGTGAATACCCGGGAAAAATTGACCTTGCCGATGTGCGTTATTTTCGCGAACTTGGGTTCTTGGTCCCGTCGCAAACATTTTATTTCGAAGGGGGTCTCAAGTCACTTGTAATCTTTAATAATCGCTTTCAGAAACCTGTTCACAATAGTGTTTTTTATGTTGAGAAAGAAGTGGACGATGTACAGGTAGAAGTTGCGTTGCAGTATGTTGATGATATTTCTGCACGCATCACGGCATTTGCTAACAACACCTATAACGCAGAAGGAGGAACGCATGTTACTGGTTTCAAAACTGCCTTGACACGCACACTCAATACCTATGCTCGGAAAAACAATATCGTTAAAGAAGCTGATGAAAATTTTACTGGAGAGGATGTTTTGGAAGGACTTACCTGCATCATTTCAGTTAAGCTTCGCGAGATTCAATTTGAAGGTCAAACGAAAGGAAAACTTGGTTCAGTTGAAGCACGCGGTGCAGTTGAGAATGTTTTCAGTGAAGCGTTTAACATATTCTTGGAAGAGCATCCCGATGAAGCGCGTTCAATCATTGGGAAGGTGCTTCTCGCACTCAAAGCTCGTAAAGCTGCAAAAGCTGCAAAAGACTCAGTGCTTCGCAAAGGTGCCTTGGATGGCATGACATTGCCCGGTAAGCTTGCTGACTGCCAGACAAAGAACGCATGGGAATCTGAGATATTCATTGTGGAAGGAGATTCAGCAGGGGGCTCATCAAAGCAGGGACGGGATAGGCGTACACAGGCAATACTTCCGCTTCGTGGAAAGATTTTGAATGTTGAGCGCGCACGCTTGGATAAAATGCTTGCATCAAATGAAATTAAAAATCTCGTTATTGCTATGGGTACTGCAATAGGGGATTTGTTTGATATTTCAAAACTTCGTTACCATAAGATAATCATTGCAACCGATGCCGATGTTGACGGTGCCCATATTCGCACACTTCTTTTGACACTCTTTTATCGTTATTTCCGTGGAGTCATTGACGGCGGATTCTTGTATATTGCACAGCCACCACTCTTTAAAGCAAAGTTTGGGAAGGAAGTTTTCTACTTGCAAACTGAAGCAGAGTTGGAGGATCTTCTAAAGGCTCGTGGTATCAAGAGCGAGGAGTTCAATACCGAGGAATCTTTGGAGGAAGTTGATGAGGAAGAAACAGAAGAACAGGTTGAAAGTAAGGCAACAAAAAAACAAGCAAAGCCAACTATTCAACGCTACAAAGGACTTGGTGAAATGAACCCAGAAGAGCTCTGGGAGACTACTATGGATCCTACTCGCCGTGTGTTGAAACAAGTGAAGGTTGAAGATGGGCAAGATGCTGACAGAGTATTCGACATCCTTATGGGTACGGATGTTCCTGCGCGTAAATCATTTATTCAATCAAACGCCAAAGCAGCAACACTCGATATATAGCAGGGGCTAGCGTTTAGCTTTTTAACATCAATACAGAAATTAAAAACTCTCTGATTAAGGAGGGTTTTTAATTGCTAGGTTGCGCTATTGTCACTGGATTTTTCTTTTTATGTTATTTAAGGCTGTATAGTATAAGTTAACGATCGTTAATTTATACTATACCGTCAGTATTCACTGTTGTGATTGTTTTTGGAAGCAGTGGGTAGAGCATGAATGAGAACAGAAAAACTCTCCGGTGAAGGAGAGTTTTTTGCTTGGAGTTCGCACCCGTCGGAATTTCTTTAAGATTTGTATCCGCTCCCGCTACATACAGCACATGGGATATACCCGAATGAGGTTGGTATTTCACGGTTGCCTTTACAGGTACTACACTTTTCTCTCTTTTCAGGTTGCTGGTCTCTACTGAAGTCAGACATATTTTTTATTTCTTAAAAACTAAAATCTATTCTACTTCTCATAATGACTAATTCTTTTATTTTTTGCTTGGAGTTCGCACCCGTCGGTTGTGGCCCGCTATTAATCGTCTAGTGAATATGGATAGGATTTACCGGTTCCTTTACACCTCTGGCATTTTTTGTACACAGAAAACATTTCTATCGCTCCAGTACCACTACAGCCTTTACAGGTTTCTTTCTCTTGCCGAACAGGAGACTTATCTTTATTGAGGTCAGTCATATTTTTCTTTCTTAAAAGCTATAACCTATAAGCTAGCACCTAAAACCTTCTTCAGATTATCTCGTTGTGATCGTGTATCTCACGATGTTGTTGTCCTTGTTGCGCTCGTTGATGCGACCTGCAGGATCAATATTTACCACGAAGAGTCCGTCTGGCTTTGAAGCGTCAAAGCTGTCAAATCCTACAGTGAATTCAATACGGTCACCAGGGGCAAGAGCTTGCTGAAGTGGTGCTGAGAAGATGTTTGCAGGGAGTGTTGGAAGTACTGCATTGAAGTCAAACTCAGGTGAGGTTTTTGTACCAATGTTTTCGACTGCAAAGCGAACTGCAATACGAGTGTTTGTACGGCTTGGAGTTGAGCTTGCGGTAAAGACACCAGAACTTTTATCCACGACACCAATTTCAAGAATGCGTGCAGTGAGGTCAACATAGCCATTTGGGTTAGAGACACCTACACCTCCGTTGATTGGGTAGACCTGAGTTTGTGTTGGGCCTGCGGTCACTGGACGAGGGGTTGTTACTACAGGCGTTGTAGGAGTTGGTGTTGTTGTTACTGGAGTTGTAGGAGTGAGCGTTCCTGGGCTTGTTGCATTTCCTGTGTTTTGAATAGTGAATGTTGTTTGCCCAGTAACAGTAGGACGATTTGCGCCGTTTGGTGTGAAGTCGATGAAGACTTGCACATCGACGAATCGGTTATTAGTTGAAAGGGGAGTGAGAGTTATTTGGTTGCTTGAGTGTGTGAAATTGAAAGGAACATTACAGTAGACCGTTGTTGAAGCGCTCATGAATGATACGCCGTCCGCACAGTTGTAGCGGAATGTATATGAACCCTCGATGCTCTTCTTCTCATGTGTCCATGAAAGTACAAATGGTTCGCTTGAATTGATAGTGAGCGAAGGTGCTGAAAGAGCAATCTTTTCTCCCGCAGGAACGAAGATTGAAGTAAAGCTCACAATCGCTGATGCGAATGATGAGAATGCATTTGGGATACCGCGCGCCACCTGCACAGAGCCCCACATACCTACAATAATAATTGCGAGAAAGCCAAAAATGGCAAGAGCTCGTACTGCAACGCCCCCGAGGCGTGACTGGGTCTTTTTTAAATCGTTTTCCATAAAACACTGTATATCATATAAGATTGCTCTTGTCAAGCTTCTAATCCTTCTCGTAATTACTCTGAATGTTAGACGGCTATGAAAGGTGCCCATTACCAGACTTGACAAAGCCATTTAAGCGTGATACTGTCTCAATAATTCCCAATCGGGATTTTCATACATTTTTTAAGGAATATAAAATAATTATGTCGACACATTTAGCAGAAGAAGCTCCGCGAGAGATTGCCAATCAAAAGGGCAATCGTAGAAAATCTGAAAGCGCACTCCAGCGTGAGCGTGCTCGTGCAGCCAAAGATTCTGCATATGCACCAGTGAAGGTTACGAGAGCGATTTATCATGATGTATTTGTAAAAGCAAAAAATGACACAGATCCAGCGGTCGTAATAGCTCGTCAGAAATATCGCGCAGCATTTCAAGCGTACAAGCAATTTATTTTTCAAACAGAAGGTCTTGATGCGGCGGAGCGAGCAGTGGGTGCAGAAAGTTGGAAAGCAAGACCGTATTTAAGTATTGCAGGAAAACACATTACTCCAGAGCAGATGTCTGCAACTGTTGCTGTCGGTAGTATTGCAGTGCCTGCAGTGGCTGCTGCACCGCTTGCTGCAGCTTTTCACTTAGGTGGCACGAGTTTGTATGCAATGGTTGCCGCAGGTGCAGGTTTTGGAGTCGCATCGCATTTTGCAATTAAACCTGTAGCAAAAGGAATTCGAGAAGAGTATGCATCAAAAGAACTTGCTGCGCGTAAAGCAGGGCAGACTATTGAAGATTTTAAGAAAGAAAATCGAGAGCTTCTACGTAGCCGTGCAAAATCAATAGGACGCAGACGACTCGCTCGCTTAGTAGCTTCTCTTGGATTTACTACCGCGACAGTTATTACAACTGGTGTATTGACACCAGATCATGTTGGTCACTCGGCAGGACAGTGGGCTTCTAAGGGTGTTGATGCTGGATTACATCACATAGGTTTGGAGCAAGGATGGGCAGACTATTTGGCTCATGGTACTGGGGCATTTCAAGATTTTATGCAAAAGGTTGGTGTAGCAGCTGGTGTTGCGTTACAGGGATTACTTGGAGGTCCTGCAGCAGCGGCAGAGATGCATGCTCCTGGTTCGCAAGGAGTAGTACGAGCGGGTTATGTTCCAACTGGCACAGGCAGTGCAGTTATAGAAACAGCTACAGGCGGAGCGCCTGAGGTAGGACGAACACAACTCATTACACATTTCGGAAGTGCTCCATGGGCTAGAAGTCTCACAGAAGCACTGAGTCCTCGCTCCATTAGTGAAGCGGCAGACGTGTTGATTCGAGGCGGTATGAATCCTGAGGCACGCGAAGAATTTATTGCAGCAGCAAATGCTTTTAAGAACAATCAGAGTCCGGAGTTCGTTGATTTTACTAGGAGAGAGTGGGAAGCGCAGGCATTTAGGACTCGCGGTGTCCCCAGCGTGCTCGGTGATGGTATCGACAGAGTTCTTTTTGATGCGAGTAGAGAGCCTGGCTTTAGAGGTGAACACCCTCCGGTATACCGTGCGTTAAAAATGCCTTTTTCGTACACTGATGCACGTGGTGTTTTGCATGAGGTCATGGTTGAAATACCAATAGGTAAAGCCGATGGTTCTGGTGAACAAGATTGTTATAACTTTTCTCTTTATAGCGATAGTACCGTAGTTACGGCACCACCACCGGAAGCATTTGTGCCTCCGCCAACACCAGAAAGACCGGTACTTGTTGTGCCTCGCGTTATTTGGTCGGAACAATCTGGCTTTGTAGCTTCAGACTGTACTTCGTGTGGTCCAGAAATGAAGGTTACGAATCTTCGCATACTTGAATACAGAGGTGAAAGTCTTGAGGAGGCTCGTCAGTATATGATCAGAGCGCTCAGCGAGCGTTCAGCGTGGGTTGATTACCAAAAAAACATGGACTACAAGTTTGTGTATCTCCGATTTCACAACAACCTCACAGGAACAGATACTTTCCACTGTTTGAATCTTGAAAACAATCAGTTCTCTCAACCAACTATTGTAACCGACAGAGGAACAGAGGTTGTTCGTACAGCTGAGCAGTTTGACGGTTTGGTTACTGGCACGAGTGAAGAATGGAGGATGACTGGTGGTGCACGCACTGCCCGCGGCTCTGATATTAGTGTTCTCAGTCCTAAAGATCCGATACCACTTTTTGCCGTAGATCCAGATGGTGATGGTAGACCTAATCGTTTCGTTCCAGGTATTGATATAAATGGCAATGGCATCTTGGAAGCAAATGAAATTGGCCGTACCTTAAATGATGTTGTTAATAATCAAATGTATTTGATTGGAAACGATATTATTCCTCAAGAGGGAGGATCGTCAAATGCACAAGCAGTTCTTGAGAGAACATTTCTTTCAAGGATTCCTGAGGCTTTCATTCAGGGCCGTACTGAAGGAGTGCGATTTGTAGCATTGAAAGCAGAATTTGGTGGAATCTTGAGTGATGAGCAAATCCGCGAACTAGGTCGTTGGTTGCATTTCTATGAAGAACTACACACAACGCCAGCGCATCCAGATGGGGCAGCAGCATACAGAAACCCTGATGGCTCACCAAAAGTTATCTTCCAGTTTCTCCGTGAAGGCATTACTGAGACAGCTCGACCTAGAGATGGCTCCGTAGGAGATTTCCCAGATCTTAGAAGGGCGCAATAATGAGTGATTTGACAAATCTAGATTTGTGATGTATTATGAAAGAACATGACCCAAGGCACTGCAACAGCTTTCGGAACAAATGATTTTTTCACTATGATTAAAAATGACACTCCGAAACATAGACGAATAACCTCACGGCCGTGGGAGTTTCTTGCAATCTTTCTGATTGTGTTTTTTGTTGTATCGGTGTTTCTTTTTGCAATTGATTTTGTTCCAGAATCTCCAACTTCAAGTAATACCGCAAGCGTTGCAGAGGCTTCTGTAGTTACTTTGAGTGCCTCAGAGCCAATCCGTACTACGGAATCTCTGAGTGCCACTAAAAATACTGTAGCTCCAGTGGCACACACAATTGCATACGCCTCTGATACTAATGCACCACTCAGAGTTACGATACCGAAAGTTGGTATTGATACTCCAGTCAATAACCCAAACACCACTACGGTGAGTGGGCTCGATACCGCACTTCTTAAAGGTGCAGTCCGTTATCCTACCTCAGCACTCCTTGGCGAGAATGCTCCCATGCTTATTTTTGGACATCAAAGTTATTTACCAGTGGTGAAGAATCAGGCGTTCAAGGCATTTAACAGTTTGCAAAATGTTCGTGCGGGAGATGATGTGATTGTATCGTCGGCAACTACTAACTATCACTATCGCGTGACTTCAATTTCATATGTTGATGCAGGTGATGCCGAAATACAGATTGGTGGTGGGGCAAGAACTCTTACTTTGGTTACCTGCGATTCGTTTGGTAAACAAAAAACAAAACGTTATGTCGTTGAAGCAGAGTTTACTTTCGAAGAACCCATTAGCATCACACGCGTTTAATTAATTTTTATGAATAACATCATTATGAAACCAAGTATTGTACAAAAAACTGCATTCATCATCCTTGCGAGTATCGCGGTTTTTGCTGGCGCATGGTTTTCTATTGATGCCCTACAGATATCTTTTGATACAAGCTCCATTACTGCAGATGCTGCAGGAGGTTGTGGTGGTTGTGGTCATGGCTCTTGGGTTTGGAACTATACGGTACAGCGAGACGGCGGTGGTGGCGGAGGGGGAGGCGGTGGTGGCGGTAGCTATTCTCCATCATGCGTCCTTAGTGTCAGCGGAAATCCTGTTGGCCCAGGGCAAGGTGTGACGCTTTCTTGGATTACATCTGGTGTAACTTCAGTCTCCATTGATAATGGAGTCGGATCTGTTGCTACGAACGGCTCTACATTGATTGCTCCTTCAGTGACAACTACCTACACACTCAGAGGTACTGGCTCGCATGGCACAGTGATTTGCGATCAAACTGTTGTTGTTATTGTGCCACCGACCCCTGTTTGTTCCGCTGATCTTTCTAAAGATCACCTCATTTGGAGCACCACTAATGCAACATCAGTAACTATCAATACAATTACAGCAGGCTCTCCCGTAGTTCCGGGTCCCTATGGACTTTCAGGCTCTTACAACTTTGTTCCTCCGCTTGGTTCCGGTACACATTCGTATAATCTCGTTGCGACGGGTCCTGGTGGAACAGTACTGTGTGCAGTGACGGTAACGATTACACCAGAACCTGCACCGACTTGTACCTTGAGTGCCAATCCAACCTCTATTACAGGTGGTGGGTCTTCGACTCTTTCGTGGACTACAACTAATGCAACATCTATTTCAATCAATCAGGGTATTGGTGGGGTAGCGACTTCAGGTTCAACATCTGTTTCGCCAACGACTTCAACAGTCTATACGCTTACGGCAACGGGCCCTGGTGGCACGGTTACGTGTGCGCAAGGAATTACCGTTATTCCACCACCACCGCCAGTATGTATGTTGGATTTTTCTCCGACCTCTATTTCTTGGACAACGACGAATGCAACCTCACTTACACTTGTGTCGACCACAGGGTCACCGACTGTTCCTTCACCTGCATTAAACGGTTCATATAATTTTAATCCCAATCTTGGCGTAGGTACTCATTCGTATACGCTCACTGCAACAGGTGCTGGAGGAATAGTTATTTGTATCGGTACTATCCATATTGACCCACCGCCTTCTACTCCGGCCTGTACTCTTGATGCCAACCCAGCTTCTATTATTACTGGTGCTTCCTCGATACTTTCGTGGACGACAGCAAATGCAACTACATTCTCTATTGATCAAGGTGTTGGTTCGCTTTCTACTGCCAATGGCTCAGTCACTATTTCGCCTACTGTTACAAAGACATACACGCTTACGGCAACGGGCGCAGGAGGTACTGTTACTTGTCAAAAGACAATTACAGTTTCAGCAAATCCTCCACCAACATGTAGTCTTACTGCATCAGCCTCAACTATTCTTTCCGGGGCGTCTGCAACACTCTCGTGGACGACCGCAAATGCAACTTCAGTAAGCATTGCACCAGGCGTTGGTGCGGTTGCAACGAATGGTTCGAGAAGTGTGAGTCCGTCTTCAACGACAACGTATGTTCTTACCGCAACAGGCCCTGGTGGAACAGTTACCTGTCAAAAAATAATTACTGTCACTGTCTCACCAATGCCGGTGTGTTCGCTCGACTTATCAAAGGATCAAATTAGTTGGACTACAACGAATGCAACTTCCGTTACCATTATTCCAACAACTGCGTCACCTACAATTCCAACACCCTTGGCACTCTCAGGTTTCTACAACTTTGTTCCAGCGCTTGGTGTCGGCACACATACCTATAGTCTCACCGCAACGGGTCCTGGAGGTACGGTGCTTTGTGGCGTGAATGTTACCGTAACACCAAACCCTGCTCCTACCTGTACGCTGAATGCAAACCCAACAACCATTGCTCCAGGAGGTTCATCAGTATTGTCTTGGACTACAACGAACGCTACTTCTGTTGTTATAACTCAGGGTATCGGCACAGTGACCGCAAATAGTTCTCAATCAGTTTCGCCAACTTCTTCTACCACCTATGCACTTACCGCAACGGGTCCAGGTGGAACTGTTACCTGTCAGCAGACAGTTGTCGTAACACCACCTGCAACACCTGCATGTACTTTGACTGCTACACCTTCGTCTGTGAATGCGGGTGATGCGTCAGCGCTTTCATGGACAACAACCAATGCACTCGTGGCTTCGATTGACCACGGTGTTGGTGCAGTGACTCCAGTTATTTCAGGGGCAACTGCAGTATCTGTTTCGAGCACTGTTACCTACACGATGACAGTAACAAGCCCATTCGGTGGAATCAATACTTGTCAGACAACTATTACAGTCACCACCCCAGGACCTGCATGTACGATTTCAGTTTCTCGGTCTTCAATAAGGACAGGTGAAAGTGTTACTGTTTCATGGACATCAGTTAATGCCACAAGTGGTTCTATAACTGGAGGAATAGGTTCAGTGAGCCCAGTTTCGGGAGGCTCCATTGAGCTGTTCCCACCATCCGATACAACCTATATTGGGCACAGTGTCATGTCAAAAGACTGTGACGGTCGCTCCTACGGGTTGTACCAGTAACTGTGGTGGGGGACTCAACCCTCCTAATGTTGTTCTCTATAAGCAACCATCCAATCAACCGTTGGCATTCATCTCGCTTTCACAGATTCCATATACTGGGTTTGATGCAGGACCAGCACTTACCTTTTTCTTCTGGCTTGCTATAGGACTTTTCTCTGCACTTATTGCATATATCGTGGCGGGGAAACGAGGTATTAGATTTGTGATGGGATATACAAACACCACTCCTCATGCTCGACCAGAAACTCCGGCTGAAAGACATGAACATGCACGCGAGGAGGTATACGGAACTCCGTATCCAACTCCTGATGCTTTAGTAATGCATCAGGCACGCGCTGTGTCACCTACAAAAACAGAAGAGGTATCTATCCCTGTTGAACATTTGTTTACAGCCGTTGCTCCAGTTGCACCTGCACGCTCGCCAGCACCTGCAATTGATGGTATTCCAAACATTGCTGATGTCATTGAATCTCGCGCACACGCAGCCGGTGTATTAATGTCGCCAGAAGCAGTCACCCTCGCAACTTCGATCTCAACAGACAGAGCAGAATCACTTCGTGTGTTTGGAAATATCTTGAATGAAGCGGTGCGTACAATTCCTCGAGAAAATGGTTGGGTTATGCTTACCACTGATCGTTTTGCTGATCTTAGAAATATGGATCAGGGTGTAAGTATCGCTCCTCCAACGGCTTCTGCATTCCCAATTGCTACACCAGTCGGTGCTCCGATAGATGTAGTAGTTAAGAGTCCAGTTGATAGTGTTGCCGCATCTCAGTTTGCTAGCGCTGTTGTTTCAGGTAACCGCGATGTTGCCTTCAGTGTTATGCGTTCTTTTGAGCATGACGGAATGAGTCCAACTGCACTCATGACTTCAACAGCTGTTGCCCTCGATACTCTGTATCGCACTCGTAGAGACAGCCGTCCTGCTGTTGATGTCTCTCTTGCAGATGCTGCAACGCATCTCTCAGATGAGCAACTTGCACACTTGGTGAACATCTTCACGCACTCTCTCGACACTGTATACGCTTCACCATTTACTGGTGTGAAGCTCGCTCTCGCTCAAGCCTTTGAGGTTGTTGGCTAATAAAAAAGATAATTATTCTTTATGGGGCAGATACATAAGGGAGAGAAAATAATAAGTGTTTGGACTTATTTCTTAGAGATTCTTGATCTAGTGCTTGAGGGTGCTCTCAGAGATACAGATTTAGCAGATCCGTTTTATCGACTCTCTACTAATGATCAACGGAAGGCAAGAGATGAATTCAGAAAAGAAACAGGAAGAAATTTACCTTTCTAAAACCCATTAAGATTTTGTGCTACATCTGGGTTTAGTATAAATACATAAAAACAATATGACACAAGAAACTCCTAAACCAGTAACTCAAGAGCAACTAGTAAATGTCTGGTGGGGTCTTGGTAAGGGGAGTAGTAGGTACGCAGACTTCCTAGACTTTATAAGCCGAGCTCCCAAGGCTGCGGTAGAAGAATTTCTGAAAAAAATTGGAGCCAGTTCCCCTTACTAATCCCTGTGCAACCTCCGGTGCACAGGGATAGTCATGGCAGACATCGTGTGTCTCCCATGTGGGGGATTTTCACTATAGTGAAATGAATTCTCTGTATGATATATCATACAGAGAATTATCGTTGCGATAGGTTCGTATATGGCAACAGCACACAGTAGCTCACTCCATATACGATATATCGTATATGGAGTCACATGATAATTTTTTAGTCTCCCGCGTTACATTCTAAATGAGACCCAGGTGAGACTCTGGTTAGTCACTAGCGCGAGAAGAGATTTGTTGTGAGAGGAAAGCAATAACTTCTTTGAGTGGCTTTGTACCTCCTGAGGTTGTGCGGTTTTCTACAGACACAGTGCCTTCCTCAACTTCTTTATCTCCCACCACAAAAAGGTAGGGAGTTTTTTCTTTTTTTGCATTGCGGATTTTTTTGCCGAGCGACTCATTGGCATCGTCAATTTCAGCTCGAATTCCTGCAGTCTTTAGCTCAGCAAGAACTTTGTGTCCGTACTCATTGTGTTTTTCAGAAATAGGAAGCACTTTGACTTGTATGGGTGAAAGCCAGAGAGGAAATGCCCCAGCATAGTGCTCAATAAGTACTCCCATGAATCTGTCAGGAGAGCCTATGAGTGCTCGGTGAATCATGACGGGAGTTTTTTCTACTCCATCTTTGTCCATGTAGGCGAGCTCAAAGCGCCCAGGCATGTTGAAGTCGAGTTGAATTGTTGAAATCTGCCACTCACGGCCAATTGCATCAACTGCCATAATGTCTATCTTTGGGCCATAAAACGCAGCGTCTCCTACAGCTTCTTTGAAGTTAATTTCTTTTTTCTGTAAGAGTGTGCGCATTATTGGCTCAGATTTTTCCCATACCTCATCACCCCCGAGGTACTTTTCTTTTTTAGCTGGGTCGCGGAGCGAAAGGCGCATCCAGTAATCAATCTGGTAAATTTTTAAAATCTTTTGGATCGCATTGAGTACATTAGATATTTCTTCTTCTACTTGGTCTTCTCGACAAAAGATGTGTCCATCGTCTTGTGAGAATGCACGAAGTCGTGTTAACCCTGAAAGCTCACCAGGGCGTTCGTCACGATAGAGAACAGCAAAGTCGCTGTAGCGAGTAGGAAGGTCACGGTAACTGCGAGGCTGCGCGGCATAAATTTGCGTGTGCTGTGGGCAGTTCATTGGCTTTAAGAACATCTCGTCTTCAACATACTGAGACTCAACTTGGAGCATGTCCTCTTTGTATTTGTCATAGTGGCCAGAAATTTTGAATAGCTCACCCTTATTCATATTTGGTGTATGCACTTCACCAAATCCGAGTTCATCATTAAGTTCGCGCGAAAGATTGATTATCTCGGATCGGATGATATTTCCTTTTGGTGTGAAGAGTGGCATGCCTGAACCAACAAGATCAGAAAAAACGAGAAGTCCTTGCTCTCGTGCAATTTTTCGATGGTCACGCTTTTTAGCTTCTTCACGTCGTACCAAATACGCTTCGAGGTCTTCTTTTGTGTCGAATGCGAGTGCGTAGATGCGAGTTAACATTGGATTTTTCTCATCGCCACGCCAATATGCTCCTGCAATGCGATCGAGCTTGAAAGAATCAGGTTTGATATCAATACTTGGGTTTTCAACATGTCCTCCACGGCAGAGGTCAGAGTATTCGCCTGACTTGTAGAAACTTACCTTAGAGCCGTCGGCAGTAAACTCGTCTATCAGTTCATGTTTGTAAGGGTTTCCGGGATATTCTTTTTTTGCTTCGTCTCGAGTAAGTTCAGATCGTTCAAAGGCTTTCCAGCTCGGCAAGAGTTTGCGCATCTCCTTCTCAATCTTAGTGAAATCCTTTTCAGAAAGGGGGGCTCTAAATTCAAAATCAAAATAAAATCCGTCATCTATAGCAGGGCCAATAGTACGCTTAGCGTCAGGCCAGATATTCATAATCGCTGCTGCCATAAGATGGGCAAGAGTATGGCGCTTGTATTCAAGTTCCTGAGGCATTTTGAAAATATACCACAGAGGGCAGGTTCTAGGGACTAGCTTCTAGGTGCTAGCTTTTCGGATGCTGAATTTAAACCTAGAACCTAGCACCTAGAAGCTATAACCTAACTCAGTGCTTTCACTTTATCGATTAACACTGAAGGTTCGCCGTTTCGCTTTGATAGCTTGCCTTTAAAGAGTATGCATGTGCCTTCCACTAGCACGCTAGCGTTTGTTTTGTAGACCTCAGGGAACGCTACTGTTTCTATAAATCCGTCTTTATCACTGATAGTGATAAATGCCATTTTGTCACCCTTTTTGGTGAGAATCGTTTTTATACTTTCAATAACACCACACACGGTGAGTGGATAGCCATTTCTCTCTTCTGCACGGGCGAATTTAATTGAGTGGGGATATTTTGCAAGTTCAGCTTTAAATTGATCGAGCGGATGTCCGGATACATAAATACCTAAGAGTTCTTTTTCTGAATTGAGCATTTCAATTTGCGAAAGCGCGCGAGCTGGATCAAGTGCGATATCGGTGTGCCGTACCATTGTTCCAAATAAAGAGTCTTGTCCTGCGGATGTTGCGCCAGCATCTTTTGCAAAAAGGAGTAGTTTTTCAATGTTCGCAAGTAAGATCCCCCGATTGTTGAATGCATCAAAGACACCGCATTTTATAAGGGACTCCAAGGCTCTGCGGTTGATAATGCTTCCAGGAACTCGAGACAGCACGTCTCCTATCGAGGTAAATTTTCCTCCGCGTGTGCGCTCCTCAATAATTGTTTTTGCTGCGCCTTCGCCGAAGTTTTTTATTGTTGAGAGTCCGAAGCGAATCATTCCATGGGCAATAACAGTAAATGATTCATATGATTCATTTATGTCGGGAGGTAACACCCTAATGCCAATTCGTTCACATTCAGCAACATCATCAGCGATGCGTTCGGTGTCTCCAGAGTCAGCCGACAAGAGTGATGCCATGTAATCTTCGGGATGATTTGCCTTCATGTATGCCGTTTGATAGGCAACTTTTCCGTATGATGCAGCATGGCCTTTGTTGAAGCCGTATGCTGCAAATGGCTCAATCAACTTCCACAAGCTTTCTGCTTTTGTTTTTTGTATTTTTCCTTTTTCAACGCATCCTTGAATAAATTTTTCCTTTTGCGCTTCCATTTCTACAGGAATTTTTTTACCCATGGCTTTGCGGAGTTGGTCTGCTTCCAGCCATGTGTATCCTGCGAGATGAATAGCAATAAGGAGCACATCGTCTTGATAGGTGATGATGCCGTACGAGCGGTCAAGAATGTCTTTCATGCGAGGATCTAAGTAGGTGACGAGTGCAGGATTATGCTTTCGTTCAATATATTGAGGAATTGACTCCATCGGTCCAGGGCGATACAAAGCCACCATGGCGTTGATGTCGTGAATGGATGTTGGCTTTAGATCTTTCAAGTAATGCGTCATACCTGAGCCTCCAAGCTGAAATACTCCCCCCGTTTCTCCGCGGGCGAGCATGGCAAATGTTTTTGCGTCATCAAGCGGAATGTTTTCAATATCAACTTCTACACCTTTTCGTATTTTTACGCGTTCAACCGAATCGCCAAGAATTGAAAGGTTGGTGAGTCCAAGAAAGTCGAATTTCAAAAGACCTGCATCTTCAACTTCATGCATGTCGTATTGGGTAATGATGGCACTTCCTGAGGGTTCAAATTGTACTGGCACGAAGTCAGAAACTGCAGATGGCGCAATGACTATACCTGCTGCGTGAATGGAAATATGCCGAGCGTTACCCTCAACTTGTTTTGCGGTATTTATAATTATTTCAGCATCTTCGTCAGACTTGTATAATTTCTTCAATTCGTCTTCCATCTCCAGAGCTTTTTTAAGCGTCATGGGAAAACCTTGCGAGCCGAGTGGAATGAGTTTCGCAATTCTGTCACCCACGCCGTAGGGATAGCCAAGTGCGCGTGCGACATCTCGTACCGCTGCGCGCGCCATCATGGTGCCAAAGGTACCAATTTGTGCCACGCATTCTTCCCCGTATTTCTCTTTTGCGTACACCAGCATCTCGTCACGACGATTGTCTGCAAAGTCCATGTCGATGTCGGGCGCTGATGGGCGCTCGGGGTTCAAGAATCGTTCAAAGGGCAAACGGTAGCTAATAGGGTCAACATTGGTAATACCAGTGAGGTATGAAACTAACGAGCCAGCAGCTGAACCTCGAGTGGTAGTGAGGATGCCGTTAGTTCGTGCATGCGAAAGTAGGTCGGCGACGGTGAGGAAATAGGGTGCGAAGCCTTTTGCGGTGATTATTGAAAGTTCATAGTCGATACGCTTTGTTACCTCCTCAGTTGCTTCCATACCTCGTTCAATCAAACCTTTTGCAATTGCAACTTTTAATTCACTCTCGTATGTTGTTCCCTTAGGAATAGGGAAGCGCGGGAAAAGCCATGAGCCTAAATTCAAATCTACCGTTATTCGTTCGGCAATTTTTTCTGTGTTGAGAAGCGCTTCAGGAAAATCACGATAATGTTCTTGCGCACTCTCAACGCTACAAAAAGTAAGATCTCGAGTGTCTGCGGTAATCCCTGGTGTTGCGATTCTTCGCACGATGTCGCGAGCTTGTCGGTCTTCGGATTTTAGATAGTAAGAATCGTCTGAAGCTACCATAGGAAGTGCAAGGGCTGTTGCTATGCCAGCGATGCGGATTTGTTGGTCTCTGCCACCATTCCATCCTAAGCGTGCGTACACATTTTCTTTTCCGAGTCCTTGCCTAAGTGTTTCTACAAGAGCTTCAGAATTTCGTCGCACGAGTGCGGTGTCTGGAATGAGTGCAATCAAACCTTTGCCATATTTTTGTATGTGCTCGGCAGTTACTTTTGGTAGAGCGTTTCCGTCTGTTTCTTTTGATAGATCAAGATAGGCGTGAGATACCAGCTTTAAGAGGTGCTGATATCCTTCATTATTTTCTGCAAGAAAAATTATATGGTCTTCAGTGTCACCAATAAGGATGTCTGCGTCAACACCAAGGATAGGCTTGATCCCAGCCTGTTTGCAGGCTTTGTAAAACTCAATAGCACCGTAGAGGTTATTGTGGTCAGTTAGTGCGAGCGCAGGCATGCCAAAGAACATGGCTGAGCTTACAAGTGCATCTATCTGAATAATGCCGTCGAGTAGGCTGTAGTGGCTGTGTGCGGAAAGGTGGGAGAACGAAGACATTAGGTCTAGTATAAAGGTTCTAGGTGTTAGGTTCTAGGTGCTAGCTTTACACAGCTAACATCTGGAAAAGCATTTTTTCTTCACCTATAAACTAGAACCCTTTGTATGCCATACATTCTTGGAATTGATGAAGCCGGTAGGGGGCCATTGGCGGGACCTGTTTCTGTTGGTGTTATTGCGGTGGAGAGTAGTTTTGATTTACTTGATGCATTTCCAGGATTGAATGACTCTAAAAAACTTTCAGAAAAAAAACGGGAAGCATTGTTTCTGCTCGTGCAAGAGGAAATGCAGAAGGGAAATCTTCGAGCAGTAGCATGCCTCTCGAACTCGACGGTTATAGACACAAAGGGAATTTCATATGCCATTTCACATGCGCTCGAGCAGGGCGTGAGGAAACTCATGCCCGAAGCGAACTCAGGAAAAATATATCTTGACGGTTCACTCAAGGCTCCTACCGAGTATGAGCAGGAAACAATCATTGGTGGCGACGGACTCGTTCCTGCCATAATGCTCGCTTCAATTGTTGCGAAGGTTACTCGAGATCGTTTGATGGTGAAGTTAGCGCTTGAACATCCTCAATATGGTTTTGAAAAACATAAAGGGTATGGAACTGCTTCACACATTCAAGCTATTAAAGAGTACGGACCTTCACCCATCCACCGGATGAGTTTTCTTTCAAGAATCCTCGATGGTACTATTGCCTCATGACTGATGAACCACAGAATTTGCAAGGGAACCAAACTCCCGACCTTCCTGTCGATCCTGAGCTTGCTGAGCGTGTGGTTGCACTTTATAGCTCTGTTGACGAAACGCTGAATGAGCTTCGAGTGCCTGACGAAGAGAGAAAAGAGGTAGAGCAAAATTTGATGGAAGCTATTGCTGCTGACCTACTTGTTCGACTTGGCGAGAGGCTTTCAGATGAAGATAAAAAAGAACTCGCAGAGATGGGTAATGGCTTTGAGCCGGGTGTTGAGCCAGATTTGAATGCTGTCGCAGGATTCTTTCGTACTAAATTTGCTCAAGAAGAGTTGGTGCATGCGCTCGCAGAGGCGACGGAGAGTGTCCTCAAAGAATTCACTGACGCAATGCGCTAGGTGCGTCCAAAATCTTCACCTGCGTCGTTACTCGCTCCGCCCCTCCCTTACCATATGCTCGATAGGCTTGGGTTTGGTGCTCACTCGCGTCTTGCATCTGAAAGATTTTTGACTGCACCCAAGAGTGCGAGACGCCCCAGCTTTTGACTTTTTCTGAATTAAAAGCTGACAACTGGAAGCTGAAACCTGGCAGCTTCTTTCGAAACCTTGCTGTTTTAGGGGTTTTCTGGTATCTTCCTTTCAATGGTAGTACGAATGAGACATACGCGGGCGCACACGGCAAATCGCCGTTCGCACCACGCTTTGAAGAAAATGCAGCTTACCTCCGCAAAGGATGGTACAGCGCACCCACGCCACCGCGCCCTTTTGGATGGCACTATGTACCGTGGTCGTTCAGTTATGGATAAAGCTTCAGCTCGAGCACTCCGCGCTAAAAAATCATCAACTCGCCGAGAACAAGAATCTGGACCAGCGAAAGAAAAGGCAGTCGAGGAACCAAAGAAAGTAAAAGAGGAAACTAAGAAACTTCCCAAGAAATCGAAACAAGCAAAATAGTCTGCATACGCAGGCTATTTTTTGCTATTCTGTATGTATGTCTGGTTTTCTTTCTTTCTTTTTTTCTTTCCCTAAACCCTAACCCCTATACCCTAGTTCACAATGGCTTCCCGACATCTATCTCGCTCCCACGTTCTCCAAACACTTTTTGAGTGTGATGCTCAAGGAACTTTTGTTATTGATTCAGCACGCACCATACTCGCTCGCAACTTAAAGGATTTTGCGGAAGGTGATTCTGATGGACCTTTTGCGGAGTCACTTCTTGACGGCATTCTTGCAAAGCAATCTGAAATCGATGCAGTTATGGCAACGTCTGCTCCGCAGTGGCCACTTGATAAAATTGCTCCTATCGATAGGAATATACTCCGCATCGGTCTTTATGAACTTCTTTTTGGAGACAAGAATGCAGTGCCACCAAAAGTTGCATTGAATGAAGCAATTGAACTTGCTAAATCGTATGGCTCTGACTCAAGCGGTAAATTTGTGAATGGTGTTCTTGGGGCAGTGTATCGCTCGATTGGAAGTCCAGGGAAAGACGACATGCCAAAAGATTCCACACCACTCCCACATGAACATTTGGGTGGTGTTGTTCTTACGACGATCACTGATGGCAAAGTACAGGTTGCACTGGTTCTCGACGCGTTTGACCGTTGGACACTACCAAAAGCGAAGTGTGCTGAAGATGAATTGTCAGACTCTGCAGCGAAGCGTGCAATGAAAGAAGATTTTGGTATTGAAGCAGAAATAAAAGCGGTCTTAGGTGAGCATGAGTTTATTGCACATGACCCAGACATTGGGCGTGTGGTTCGCACCGTTGGTTATTTCCTCGTGTCTACACCCGAGGCAGTTCCGCTCACTGCTCCAATTTCTGGTGGTATCAAAGACGCCAGGTGGTTTTCTGAGGATGCACTAAGTGGTATGTCTATATATGAAGATCTTTTGGAGATGATACAGTCGGGTATACAAGAAGCAAAACGACTATGGCTATAACTGACGCTCACAAAAAAGCACGCGCACAATTTGAAGCTCGCGCAGGCATCTCATTCAAAAACCCGATGTTTATCGATACTGCTTTTACGCACCGCTCCTACATCAATGAATCTCGCTCATCCGTAACTCCTGCGTCTCACGGTGAACACAACGAACGTCTTGAATTTTTAGGAGACGCAGTACTCGAGCTTGCGGTGACTGACCACCTATTTCGTGCGTATCCCGATTCAAACGAAGGCGATCTCACTAACTACCGTGCCGCTCTTGTGAATGCAGTAATGCTTGCAGATATTGCAGAGAGTCTTGGAGTAAATGATTGCTTACTTCTTTCAAAAGGAGAAGCGCGCGACCTTGGTCGCGCTCGGGCAACCATTCTTGCGAATGCCTTTGAAGCAATTGTAGGCGCCCTTTATATGGACCAAGGGTATCAAGGTGCCGCTGATTTCATAAATCGACACGTTATTACTCGTATGCCAGAAGTGTTGGCAACGGGTGCGTGGAGAGATGCAAAGAGTGAATTCCAAGAATTTGCACAGGCAAAATACGGCATGACCCCAAAATACGAAACGATACGCGCAGAAGGTCCTGACCACGATAAAGAATTCGTAGTATCAGTGTCCGTTGGAGATATTGAATTAGCTCAAGGGGAAGGAAAGTCGAAGCAGGAGGCAGAACAAAATGCTGCTAAAAAGGCACTACTAGAAAAATAGGTGTCAGGTTCCAGCTGTTAGTTTCTAGCTTTTTAAGCCTTTAGGTCTTGTGTGCTAAACCCGGGTTTAGCACAAAGTAGAAATACTATTTTTGTAGGCCGTATTTCTATATATCAGTTAACTGATATATAGAAAACTTTAAACATGTGTATTTGTGATTCTAATTTAAGCTAGCACCTAGCACCTAGAACCTAGAAGCTTTCGGCTGTTATAATCTCTGAATGCATCTTACTCGTCTCGACATTGCAGGCTTTAAGTCTTTTGCAAAAAAGACCAGCTTTGATTTCAATACATCGGTTGTTGCCATAGTGGGTCCGAACGGCTCGGGTAAATCTAACGTTGCCGAGGCGGTTCGTTTTGTATTGGGTGAACAGTCTATGAAGTCTATGCGTGGGAAACGCGGAGAAGACTTGATTTGGAATGGCTCCGCCACAACGCCTCGAGCTAACCGTGCATCTGTTGCTATAACCTTTGACAATGCATCGCGCTTTTTGAATTTAGACTTTGATGAGGTAGTTATTGAGCGAATAGTGCATCGGGATGGTGTAAATGAATATCGATTAAACGGTAGTCAGGTGCGTCTCAAAGACATTCTGGAATTACTTGCAGGAGCAAATATTGGTGCCACTGGGCATCACATCATTTCGCAAGGTGAAGCCGACAAAATACTTTCCGCACCTCCGAAGGAGCGAAGGGAAATGCTGGAGGATGCACTCGGCTTAAAGGCATATCAATACAAACTTGAAGAGTCTTCACGCAAGCTCGAAAAAACCGAGGAGAACATGCGACAAGTAGAGGCACTCCGAAGGGAAATTGCTCCACACTTACGCTTCCTCAAAAAACAAGTTGAGAAAGTCGAAAAGGCCGAAGTCTTGCGTGCGTCCGCAGTTGTTCGTTTTCAATCATATTTTAAAAGAGAAGAGGCATATTTAAAAACTGCAGGTGGAGGGTTTGAAAGTGAACTGTTAGAGAAGAGAAAAGAGCTTGCAGACATTGCGAGTAAAGTAGCTGAAGCAAAACAAGCGCTCGCACATTCTGAAGAAGATAAGCGTGGTGGAGCAATTCTTGAAATATCAGGTGCACTTGATGATGCAAGAAGTAAGCGAGCTGATGCGCTTCGCAAAGCTTCACGCCTTGAAGGTCAAATTGAAGCAATGGAGCGCACGATGAGTAATGCAAGTATTCCTCTCGGAGAAGTGTCTCGTTTAGTTGAAGAGGGTGAGAGAGCGCTTAGTGGATTTTCAAATACTCCTATTCAGGAAGTGCTTTCATTTTTCCGTGAGTACTTCAGTAGATTTAAAGCACTTACTGCACAAACGGCAGAAGATTCGAATGATGTCGCACTTTTGAAGCGTGAGCGCGAGCTTGCGGTGAATACTGAAAAAGAATGCATACAAAGAGAAACGGAACTCGGAGAGTCGTTGGAAAAAATAAGAGCAGAGCTTGATAGCGCTCGAACGAACGAGCGAGAAAAAGAGCGAGCATTGTTTAGTCTTGCTACCGCAGAGCGCGAAGTGCGTCATCGTATAAATATTCTAGAAGGTGAAATAGGTCGACTCGGACTTGAAAAGGCAGAATTTGAACGAGATTTACTGGAGGCGGGTACTCTTATTGGTAGAGAGGTTCTTTTGTATCCTGATGCCGATGTCTCTTTGTCGGCGTCACGCGATGAACAGGTGGAAGAAAAGCGTCAACTTGAAAAGACTAAGATTCGTCTTGAGGAAATGGGCACAGGTGCAAGTGCTGATGTGCTGAAAGAGCATAAAGAAGTGAGCGAGCGAGAGGCATTTCTAGAGCATGAACTTGCCGATCTCGGCACTGCCTCGGTTTCTTTAAAAGGTCTTATTCAAAACCTTGAAGCTGAGCTCAGTGTTCGTTTCAAAGAGGGAATTGATGCTATCAATTCCGAATTTACTAAACTCTTTGCTTTGATGTTTGATGGAGGCTCAGCATCACTTGTGCGTGTTGAAGAATCAGTCCGGAAAGTAAAAAACGATTTTGATGAAGATAGCGAGGCTAAAACATCCCAGGGGGATGTTCGCCCGACATCTCTTCTCGGAGAAGAGATGTTTAGGGAAGAAACATCTTCAGGTATTGATATCTCGCTCTCGATTCCCCGCAAGCGTGTGAAGAGTTTGGTAATGCTTTCAGGTGGTGAGAGAACCCTCACATCAATTGCACTTATTTTTGCTATGTCATCAGTTAATCCTCCGCCATTTCTTATGCTGGATGAAACCGACGCCGCGCTCGATGAGTCTAATAGTCGCAGGTACGGTGACATGGTTGAGGCGCTTTCAAAAAAATCACAGCTCGCCATAATTACGCATAACCGAGAAACCATGTCGCGCGCTGGAATCCTCTACGGCATCACTATGGGGAACGATGGCGTATCAAAAGTATTATCAGTAAAATTGGAAGAGGCAGTTAAGGTTGCTAAGTGATTCATCAATTTTGCACTATGGACCCCGTTAGAAATCTACCTACATATTTTCCTTCACTCTAAAATATTTTATTTGAATAAGTATATGAAAAAGAAAGAACTATCTGGAAAAATTTCTAACGGGGTGGATATTTACGAAGAATCAATTGCATTTCATAAAAAAAACAAAGGCAAGATAGCGATTACCTCTAAGGTTCCACTAAATGATAGGCACGATTTGTCGCTTGCCTATACACCAGGAGTAGCTGGTGCAAGCAGTGAAATTGCTAAAAATCCTGAAGCGGTATGGGAGTTAACCTCACGAGGGAATTTGGTTGCGGTGATCACTGATGGCTCAGCAGTGCTTGGGCTTGGAAATATTGGTCCTCGAGCAGCATTACCAGTAATGGAAGGGAAGTGTGTTCTTTTTAAAAAATTTGCTGGTATTGATGCATTCCCAATTGTTTTGAAAACGCAGGATGTTGATACTTTTGTGAATACAGCTAAAGAATTGTCATTTTCATTTGGCGCTATTAACCTTGAAGATATTTCAGCGCCTCGTTGTTTTGAAATTGAAGAGAGACTCAAGGCAGAGCTCGATATTCCTGTAATGCACGACGACCAGCACGGTACCGCCATTGTTGTCTCCGCAGGTCTTACGAACGCATTTAAAATAACGGGTAATTCTTTTGGAAAGGCAAAAATACTTATTAACGGAGCTGGTGCCGCAGGCGTAGCGATATTGAAGATGCTTGTCTCTCTTGGCGCAAAAGATATTTTGATTGCCGACAGTAAAGGAATTATTAGTACCGATAGGACAGATCTTTCTCCAATAAAAAAGAATCTCCTTGCGCTAACTAATCCGCACGAGATTCACGGAACGCTTTCAGATGGTATTAAAGATAGAGAAGTTTTTATTGGTGTGAGCGTTGGTAATGTGCTGACTAAAGAAATGGTGATGTCTATGGCAAAAGATCCTATCATTTTTGCACTTGCAAACCCTACGCCTGAAATAATGCCGGATGTTGCAAAAGAAGCTGGTGCATTTATTGTTGCAAGCGGTAGGAGTGACTTTCCTAATCAAGTTAATAATGTTTTAGCCTACCCAGGAATTTTTCGAGGTGCACTTGATGCTCGCGCTCCAAAAATTACTGATGCTATGAAGCTCTCGGCAGTAAGTGCACTTGCCAGCTGTGTTCCAAGCCCATCTCCTGATTGCATTATTCCTGACGTCTTTGATACGAGAGTTGTTGAGGTTATTGCTTCTGCTGTTCTGAAGGCCTCTACTTCAAATCAATAACTATGAACGCATTTGATCAGTATCTATCGCATGTTAAACGAGTTACTGAGCTTCTGAAACTCTCTCCGGAAGAGTCTAAAGTGTTTTTAGAACCCGATCGCATTATTGAAAAGAAACTTAGAGTTATGGTAGAAGGGGTTGCAGTTGAGCTTCCTGCGTACCGCGTGCAATTTTCAAATGCACGTGGCCCCTATAAAGGCGGTATTCGTTTTCATCCAGCAGCGGACTTGGATGAAGTAAAAGCGCTCGCCGCTATGATGGCGGTGAAGTGTGCAGTTGTCGGCATTCCTATGGGTGGAGGGAAAGGGGGTGTCACTTTTAATCCGAAATCAGCAACACCTGAAGAGATAAAGACAATATCTCGAGCGTTCGTTGGTGCGATGCATGAGCACCTAGGGCCTGATCTAGATGTGCCCGCGCCTGATGTGTATACCAACGCTGAAGTTATGGGCGTGATGCTCGATGAGTATGAAAAAATTCTAGGGAAAAGCGCTCCCGCAACATTCACTGGCAAACCTCTTTCTTTGGGCGGTATTCCTGGGCGAGACACCGCAACTGCAATGGGGGGCGCATTTGTTCTTGAAGCCTATCTCCAAGAAAAGAAATTAACCACAAAAGGTCTTCGTGTTGCAGTTCATGGCTTTGGGAACGCTGGGGCAACGGTTGCCACACTTTTGTACGAGCGAGGATTTAAAATAGTCGGCATCGCTGACTCAAAAGGTTCGGTGATGAGTCAGCAAGGCCTCAATCCTGAAGTATTCATTGCTATAAAAAATAATCACCAGTCGATTCGCGATGTCTATTGTAAAGGTGCTGTGTGCGATGAGGGCAAGTTACAAGCAGAAGGTGTCACCTTAGGTGAGTCGAACGATGTTCTAGTAATGGATACCGATGTTCTTATTCCAGCTGCCTTAGATGGTGTTATTACGAAAGAGGTAGCATCTCAAATTAAAGCAAAGGTGGTGGTTGAGCTTGCCAATGGTCCCACGACCGCAGAAGGGGATTTGGAACTCGAGAGACGGGGTATTTCAGTCATACCTGATGTCCTTGCAAATGCAGGAGGTGTGACGGTTTCCTATTTCGAATGGATACAAGGTAGAACGGGCAAAATGTTAAAAAGAGACGAAGTGAATGAATCATTAAAAGAAGTGATGCATACCGCATGGAGTGATGTTTCCAAGATTGCGACTGAGCATGGATCCCCCTATCGACTTTCAGCATTTGTTCTTGCTGCTGAAAGAATTTTACAAGCGAAGCGTGATCGAGGTTTTTCTTGATGGTTTATTTGTACAAAACTTGACGGACGAGCGCGAAGAATAGTAGGATAGCTGACCATGACAGAATTTTTTCCATCACCTTTTCGCTGTACTTGCCAGTTTGAAAAGAAGGGTACGCGGACAGTGCGCGTGCCAAATGAAACTTGCGAGAAACACGGTGAAACTGACTAAGTCTTTTCCTAGTTTGGTATAACCTACCAACCATTGACATGGTTGGTATTTTTGATATCATACTTTGTAATGACTAAAGCGATAGCCATTGACCTCAAGCCAACGGGCATCATCAGTGCTGTCGCTTTCTATTTCTTCGGTTTTTATTTCTGGGCATAAGCCCAGAAATTTTCACATTACAGTAATAGTCCCTTTTACCACCAATCTAATTTTTTCCTATGTCTGAAAGAAGAAATCTAGGGTTCGATTCACGAACTCGTTCATTCGACCCAGTGTGCTGGTGTGTACGCTTGCCTGGTGGCACTCGAATTCCAAATTCTCAGTGTCCAAAACACAAAGGAAGATAAATTCCTCATTTAGTCCTTCAAACTCCGAAATAGCATCTATTATTTTCT
Source organism: Parcubacteria group bacterium Greene0714_7 (assembly GCA_007378985.1). GTDB lineage: Bacteria > Patescibacteriota > Minisyncoccia > Phycocordibacterales > Phycocordibacteraceae > Phycocordibacter. The sequence goes on along the minus strand of VMHB01000005.1, from coordinate 9,854 downwards.
CAATTTAAGCTTATTCTCTATGTCAGAAACAAGTACATCCGAAAGAAACCCAATTTACTGCGTGCATTTAAAACATGCTGCTTTTTGCGAAGTGTGTAACGGGAAATGCTCGCATGGAAAAAAGAAGCGTTTATGTGCTGCCTGTAAAGATATTAGATAAAAAATTAGTATGCCCTCGTTTAGCTCTGCTGAATTAGCTCCTCGACCAGTCTGTGTTGGCTTAGAACCAGGTTCCTCAAAACACATCGGGAGGTATCGTGAAGTTGCCTCAGATGCTTCTGGTCAAAAGGTATTTACTGGAACCTGCACAAGGTGTGGGTGTTATTTGGGTGAAGTGTATAGGCACCAAATTCCACTGTTTCGCAAGGTCACCTCTCGTAGTTGAGAGTAAGAAATATAATGAACACTTCTCGCTCATATTTCTCTTTATTGTTATGCACGCTCTGTGCTGAGGTGTTTTCGTATTTTTCGCTACCCGTTTTCAATGGATTTTTTGTTGTAGAAACTTGGGCGTAACTCGCGCCCAATTCTTTTTATATTTTTAAATAGCTCTCTTAAAAAATTTAAGCTTTTTCTCTATGGAAAAAATCGATTACTCTTTAGAATCACGTCGAAAAGAAAAGCAGTTCAGGTGTGCGGTAAAAGGCTGTACGGAATCTCCGATGGTGAGTATTCCTCGTTACGAAATGAAGGATGGTGTACTTGTTGCGGTCCCAGTGCTCCTTTGTCGTATGCACGCTGGACCCTTTCGTCCTTCTTAGTTAAAAAGTAACAAAAATATATGTCACGTACTCTGGAAAAAAGACTCATGCTTGATTACACGCTTCTTAATCCACGCCAACGTAAATGTGTGGAATGTCCAGGCAATATACACATCCCCCTCAATGTAGAGGGACGCATCTGTAGCGAAAGAAATTGCAACCGCCTCGCGGTTCAGGGGAATCTTTACAGAGGAGCCCCGCAATACCTGTGTGCAGAGTGTCTTGATCTCTTGCGAAGCCTTATATAAAGATCTTGTTCGATTAAATCACTAATGCAACATGTCTAGAGAACAATATGAGTTACCACTTTTGAACCTTTCAGAAGTGGTAACAGAGCCTCACGTTGCTCCTGATAAAGATTCTTCTCTTTTTCTGAACTCACTCTTAGAAAAGAGAGAATGTGTATCACTGAGTACGTATTTAGAGGAACGATTAGAAACCGTGATGGAGATTCTTGAACTTAAAAAAGTTTTCGAATATCTTTCTAAATCACTATATGAGGGTATTCCTGGCGTACTACGAATAGATGGACAGCGACCGGGTCCCACAGTCGGAATTACTGTGTGCACTCATGGTAATGAACCCGCAGGGCTTGCTGCTGTAAAATATGTGCTCAATGAGATAGCACCCCATAGAGAGAATATGGCAGGAACAATTTTTGTGGTGCTGAATAATATTCGTGCGACAGAAAATTACTTCAATGCCACAACAGATACAGATGCGCGTTTGGCGCGTTTTGCGGATGTGAACATGAATCGTTTGCCTGAAGCTGTTCAAAATACTGAAGAAGAAATGCGCTATGAGGTTCTCAGGGCACGAGAGTTACGAAGCGTGTGGAGGCAGTTTGATGTTGGTTTTGACATACACAGCACGAGGCAGGATTCAGATCCGATGATTATATCAATGGGTGCAGAACTCCCCCTATCATTGGTGCAGGGAATGCCAATTACAAAGGTTGTCTCTAATATCGACGAAGTACAGATAGGAAAACCGTCTTCTCATTATTATGGCGTAGGAAAGTTGTCAGCACATCGTATCGGTATTGAAGCGGGGACCCATGAAAAAATGGAAACTTTTCAGCGTGCTGTTACGTGTACGCAGATTCTTCTTCAGAATGCGGGCGTACTTCCTACTGAAGTTTCTTTTTCTCAGTCTGAATACGCTGAGTATGTTGTTATGTCGTCCATTATGTTCCCTAATGCTTCGTATGAGTTAACTCGAATCTTTAAAGATTTTGAGTTTGTGCCTAAAGGCACTGTGCTTGCGAAGGGTGACGGTCCCGATATTGTTGCCGAAGATGACTACTGCACTCTGTTTGCTTCAAAGGTGAAACCAGATTCGTTGCAAGAAGAGGTTATGTTTCTTACAAGTCCAGTCCGCGCACATTAAATGGAATTAGTAAAAAATAATTCAGTTACTTATGATTGAACACTTTAGCGATTACAGAAAACCAAAACCTAAAGAATCAAGAGGGCCACGAAGGAATAAAAGAGGTGAACTGTTAAATGCGTACGGCGAGGTCATATGTTGTGATAGATGTCCTTCGCCTGCAAAGGAATATCACTGTTGTGGTGCCGATGTTATCTCTGGAGGTGTTGTTTACTCCTTCCATTGTGTCAGTCACTAGCCCTTCTGACACAGGCAAAACCCGGTATAGTATAAAGTAACGACCGTTACTTTATACTATACCGGGTTTTTGTTTGATATTTTTTATATATTGATTGGGGCGATGCTTAGTCGGACTGTATCAATTTGAAATCGAGCGTTCGGTTATCAAGGTTAGCACGCTCCACAATAAAGCGAACAGGGTCACCAAGACGAATCATTCGCTTTGTGCGAGCTCCTACGGCCGCGTATTTTTTCTTATCAAATTCGTAGGTGTCATCAGTAAGTGAAGTGAGGCGCACCATACCGTCTGCTGAAGTTTCGTTGTCGCTTACGTAGATACCCCACTCCGTTACGCCAGACACCACACCATCTCTCTCAGCGCCTATAAAATTTGCAAAGTATTCTACCTGCTTCATCTTTACGCTGGTTCTTTCAGCTTCAGCGGCTGCTACTTCACGTTCAGATGCATGAATCGCTTTCCGTTCCTGCTCTTCAGGATCATCGGTAACTTTCTTTCCTGAAAGAATGGTGGCGAGTGTTCTATGCACCATGGTGTCAGGGTAGCGGCGTATTGGGGAAGTGAAGTGTGCATAGTTTTCAAACGCAAGACCGTAGTGCCCGATGTTTTTTGTTGTGTATACGGCTTTTGCCATTGAACGAATAGTTGCTGTTTTAATGAGGCGCTCCTCAGGTTCACCCTCAATATCCTTTAGAAGCTTGTTGATGTCTTGTCCAACCGCCCCTTTTTTATTGAGTGTAAGTTGATGACCTATGGCACGCAAAAATACTGCGAGCTCATCAAGTTTCTCCGCGTTGGGTACATCGTGAATACGATACACGAATAGACGGTTTTTCTTCCCTAATTTTTCAGAAACAAAAGTAGCCACTTCACGGTTAGCAAGAAGCATTAACTCTTCAATGAGCTGGTGTGATTCTGTATAGAGAGTCTTTTTGAAACCCGTTACTTTTCCGCTCTCATCCAAGATAGGTTTTATTTCTTCAGAGCCAAACATAATGGCGCCTTTTTCACGACGCTCTCTTTTAAGTGTTTCGGCAAATTTCCACAAAACATTTATTTCTGAGTGGAGTGGAGCTGTTGCATCTTTAAGCGAGACATCAGCATCGTCGTAGGTGAAGCGTTTTTGTGAACGGATGATGGTTCGTCCAAACCATCTTTCTTTCACTTGATTATTTTTTACGGTAAACACTGCGGAGAAGGCAAGGCGGTCGACATTTGGTTTCAAGCTACACAAATCTTCTGAAAGTTGTGGCGGGAGCATGGGCACGGTTCTATCAACCATGTAAACAGATGTTGCACGCTTATATGCTTCACGATCAAGTGATGTTCCTGGACGAACGAAGTGAGTAACATCCGCAATGTGAATACCTACCTCTAGAGAACCATCCTCAAGTGCTTTGTATGAAATAGCGTCGTCAAAATCTTTTGCGGTGTCAGGGTCAATGGTGAAGGTGAGTCCAGAGTAATTAACAGGGCGGAAGTCACGACGAGTTTTTATTTCCTCTTCATTCCACGCATCTTTGTAGAGTTCCCCAGCTTCTTTGAGAACATCGGCAGGGAAATCACCATCGAATCCTTTTGAGAGGATAATGGCACGAATTTCTGTCTCGTGTTCGCCAGCTCGCCCAATAATGCTTTTTATATTTCCCTCGGGTGTCGGCGTATTCCAATCAACAACCTCAAGAACTGCCTTGTGTCCTTCTGGTGCACCAGAGCTACCGGTAATTTTAAAATCAAAATAGACTCGTCCGTCGTCAGGTCGGAGCATCATTCCTTGAGGTGTTCTCACAATTTCTCCAACAAACGAACTCGTCTTTCTTTCTACCACTTTTAGGACACGACCTACCTTTACCTTGCCACGCATGGTAACGAGCGCTTCTACGACATCCCCTGAAAGGGCACCGCCCAAGCTCTCACGGTAGACGACAGCGTCACCCGTTGGGTCGAGCAAGAAGCCTTTACCGCTTCTGGTGATGTCGATAACTGTTTTAATACGAACCCCTTTCTTTGCAGATTCTGCAATATTCTTTTTGGAGTGAGTACCACTATTTCTATCTTTTTTCATTTGTGAGAGTATAGCACATATATTGACATAGTGTTAATTCTGTTTTACTTTGAAAATATGGAAGACGAAGACAGAACATGGCAGTATCAAGGGCGCGTTCGATCTATTATTTTTAGACTGCGCCACGCAACACATAAGCGCATAGAAAAGAAGCGGGAACGGCTATCTCAGCGTAATGTGATAGTGGGTCTCTTTTTGCCATTTATTTCACCTTTTAAGTTTGAAAATTTAGGGGAGATTACTATACCGGCACGTCGTCGACTGCTGAAAGACTTTCAAAGACGGCACAATTTAACTGGCATGGAAATGTATCACATGGAGCAAGATATAGGGCGCCGTGAGGGTTCAGCGTTCTAATTCTTTGACCTTTTGATGCTTTCTTGGTAGAGTCTCTCCTATGCTTACAATCAGATTTCAGCGCACTGGACGAAAGAATAACCCAGCTTTTCGCATAGTTGTTCTCGAAAAACAGAGAAGCCCTAAGGCAGGTAACCCACTTCAGGTGCTTGGTTCGTACAACCCAAAGACAAAACACACTGTCATTGATGCTGAGCGCGTTAAACACTGGATTTCTAAGGGTGCCCAGCTTTCAGGAACCGTAAACAACCTTTTCATCACGAATAAGATTATCGAAGGAAAGAAGGTGAATGTCCTCGGTAAGAAGACCCCAATCAAAAAAAACGAGCCAGCCCCAGAAGCGAAGGCTGAAGCAGTTGCTCCTGAAGCACCTATTGAAGCTCCTGCTGAAACTGCAGTGGTTGAAGAAGCTCCTGCGTCTTAGTTTGTATGGCTTTTGAAGTCCGTCCAGAGCCAACCATTCAATCACTTGAGGCTGAGCTTAGAGATGCGCTTCCAATGCGACACTTAGAAGGAAAGCCTCGACCAACACTGAGCTGGAGAGATGTAATTAGGACTATTATAGGTGAGCTTAGAACTCAGCGTCAGATAGAGAGTCAATAAAAATCCGCCTTAGGCGGATTTTTCTTTAACATCGTGACCTCCAAATTGTTCTCGTAGTGCTGAAACTACCTTACCTGCATAGCGCGGGTTTTCTTTTGAATCAACGCGGAACTGGAATGATTCTTTAATTACAGGTACTTTTATTCCCATTTCTTCAGCGGTCTTTATTGTCCATTCGCCCTCGCCGGTGTGTGAGACCGTGCTTGAAACACCATCGAGTTTTGGACCATGGTCTTTGAATGCACTTTCAAGCCAACCCACGAGCCTTGAGTCGATCACCGAGCCATTGTTGTAAATGTTTGCTACACGAGGAAGGTCTATATTGAAGGGTGATTTTTCTAATATCTCAAACCCTTCTCCTAAGGCTTGCATCATGCCGTACTCGATGCCGTTGTGTACCATTTTTACAAAGTGCCCAGCACCTGCGCCTTCAAAAAATTGGTATCCACCCTCCTTTGCAAAGTCTTTAAAGAGCTCTTCAATATTCTCGAATCCTTCCTTTGAACCGCCAATCATGAGGCATGCGCCGTTTCGCGCTCCCGCAGGTCCGCCTGATGTCCCTACATCAATGAAGTGAATTCCTTTTGCTTTCAGTTTCTCTGCGCGGGGTGCTGCATCTTTGTAAAAAGAATTTCCACCATCAATGACGATATCGCCTGCCGAAAATGATTCTGCAATTCCTCCTGGTCCAAAGAGCGCATCATCTACCGCTTGTCCTGCGGGAACCAAAAGCCATGCGATTCTTTGAGGAGTTAGGGTTATTGCCATTTCAGCGTAGGTTTTTACAGGCACAACCCCCTCACTTCGGAGTTTCTCTGCAGTATCGGGGTTGTAATCGAGGCCAACAACCTTCCAGCCTTTCTCCATCATTCGACGAGCCATGGCACTACCCATTTTTCCTAAGCCAACAATTGCGATTTCCTTTTTCATCCCGTTAGAAATAAGACGCAAACGCCTCTGCGCCTGCACCTACTTGAGTTATGTGTGTAATGTTCGACTGTGTCATAGATGTATGCATTGATATGCGTCTGCGATTTCTAACGGGATTCATTTCAAAATAATAGCATTTGCCTGAACAACTGCTTCGTCAGTATCTGGTGCATAAGAGGCAAGAGGTACGAGGTTATTTTCCCAGAGCGCGCGCACAGCATCGGTAAATTTCCATGTTGCCCGTACCTCGTCTGCACTCACAAAAAGTTTTTGGTCGCCATCGATAGCGTCGAGTATCATCTTTGCGTATTCAGCAATGTACTGGGTACGTGAAGGAGTTTCGTAGAGCTTGAATGTAAATGCTCGTTTTTCGATTCCACTCTCAAGAACGCCGGGTTTTTTAGTAATGAAATCAATCACTATTTCTTCTTGAGGCTCTAGTCTAAAGATGACTTTATTTTTGTAGGGAGCCTTGAACGAAATCACAATTTCTTTCCTTGCCTCATGCATTCTCTTTCCTGCTTCCAAATATACTGAGACACCTTTCCAACGAAGAGTTTCAATTTCAGTGCGGAGACTAAAATATGTCTCAGTGGTTGATTCAGGGTCTATACCTGTAATTGATCGGTAGCCATTATGCTGAGCCCGGAATATTGATTGAATCGCAGTATCGGCGGTTGGTGCCTTGAGTGCACTAAGGATTTCTAGGCGCTTGAGGCGTAAGTCTTTAGCTTCATAACTACTTGGCTTTTCCATCGTTATGAGAGCGAGCATCTCAAGCATATGGCTTTGTCCAACATCTCGAAATGCCCCAGTGTGGTCATAAAATTCTCCACGGTTTTCAACACCCAAAGTTTCCCATAGGCGAACGCGTATTGATTCTATTGAATCGCTATTCCATTCATGCTCGAGCAAATTGTTATCGAAACGGAAATCGGTAACGCTCTGTAAAATATCTTTTGCAAGGTAATGGTCAACACGGTATATCTGCTCTTCAGTAAAACAAGTGGCGAGACTTTTTTCGAGTACTTCAGCGGACTCGGCATCCACGCCAAAAGGTTTTTCAACGATGACTCTTGAAAGGAGTCCACCAACAACTCCCTGTCTCACAATATTTTGAAAACCGGAGTGTGTGAAAATTGACGGTAATATTTTTGGAGGGAGAGCAAGGTACAGAAGGCGATTTGTTTTTCCTTGTGAGCGATCTTTTGTATCGAGCGCATTTGCAAGTTCTTGATACCCTGATTCTTCATCAAATTGCACGGCACTAAATGTGAAGAGGTCAACAAAACGATCAAGTGCACGCTGATCTACATTTCCGCGTGAATATTTCCGGATTATGTTACCCATGCGTTCTCGGAATTCACTCTGCTCCATTGCTTTTCTCGATACGCCAACAATGTTAAAGCCTGCAGGGAGTTTGCCCTTTTCAAATAGATAAAAAAGAGCAGGAATTACTTTCTTCGCAGCAAGATCCCCAGTAGCACCAAAAACGATGAAGGTGGTTGGGGAAGACATAGGGCTAGTGTATCGAGTTTAGGATGCAAGAGCTAGGGTTGAGTTTTCGCCTCGATTAATTGTATTTTCAAGGGCGCACAGAGCTATGCGACCGAATGAGTTGACCATTTAGTGCTTATGGATGATACTGTTTTTAACAGCTCAATAAGGGCTGATTTACAAAGATAAATATCCCGCTATGGATAACAATCAGGATCAGGAATTTCTGGAATATGTAGTTAAGATGCTTGTCGATAATCCAAGCGATGTGAAGGTTAACCGTCAGGTAGACGAGATGGGTGTTTTACTTACGATGGATGTAAATCCAGCAGACATGGGTAAGGTGATTGGTCGCTCTGGCAACACCGCAAAGGCAATTCGTATTCTTCTTCGTGTCGTTGGCATGAAAAACAATGCGCGAGTCAATTTGAAAATTAATGAACCAGCAGGTGGTAGTCGCCCTATGGGCACTGGCTTTATGGGAAGCTCATCCATGGGAAGTTCTGGCTCAAGCTCTCCAATGAGTGCTCCTTCTTTCTCCGCTCCAGTAGATAGGGGAGAGCAAGGTGCAGCATCTCGCTCTGTTGATGAAGCACTTGAAGATCTTCGCCTCTAATATCTATCTCGCATCGAACACAAAAACACTCCGATTAATCGGAGTGTTTTTATTTCAATCTAAATACAGATGTATGTTGCTACGTATCACCGTAGCACTACGGTGATACGTAGGTCTGATGTGTGAAAAAATGAGGTGAGAGGGTTTTGTGTTTTGTTTGTTTTATTGTATAATGTAAAAATGATACGAAGAATTGGAGGTGCGGAAGGTGCTGGTTTTCCAGGCCAGAGGTCTCGTGATCACAAGCCAGGAAAGCCCGCTCAAAAATCAGAAAAAACTGCGGACACCACTCCACCAAAAAGGAGACGCTCATCGCCGGGAAAAGATTGGGGCGGAAATCTTGATATTGATGTTTAGTTTTTGAAATGAAAAAAACACCATTAACTTTTCATGTAGTTACGCTTTTTCCAGAGGCGTTTGAATCGTACCTCGCCTCGTCAATTGTTGGACGAGCAGTTCGTGAAAAGCATGTGTCGGTGAAGTTTTATAATCCTCGCGATTTTGTAAAAGTTACTAAAAAAACTGATAAACCCTACATAAAGGTGGATGGTCGTCCGTACGGCGGAGGCCCTGGTATGGTGCTTCAGGCGGAGCCATTTTTGAAAGCAGTTGAAAGGGCTTTAAAAGATTCAGGATTCAAGAATCAGGATTCAAGAATTAAAAAAGCCGGAAGCCGAAAGCTGAAACCTGAAAGCTCTCCTGTCATTTATTTCTTTGATGCCTCAGGGAAGCAGTTCACTAACAAAGATGCTCGTGCCCTCGCTCATGTTGGGTTTCGTAAACCCAACATGAAGGATAAAAAAGGAGAGAAAGCAGAGGTGGTGCTGATATGTGGGCATTATGAAGGTATTGATGCTCGGGTTCAGAAAGTATTGAAGGCCAAGAAAATTTCCATTGGTTCTTATACGCTCACGGGAGGGGAGTTACCAGCTATGGTGGTTATTGATGCCGTGGCACGGCAGATTCCTGGGGTACTTGGCACTTTTGAATCTATAGAAGAGGAGCGTATCTCAAGCTCTGAGGTATACACGCGCCCAGAGGTGTTTATCTGGCATGGCAGAAAACACAGGGTACCGAAGGTACTCCTATCAGGTAATCATGCCAAAATAAATGAATGGAAGAATCGAGAACTGCTTCTCGATTCTTCCGGTGCTGTCCTGCGGCAAAAGCCAATACCTCGTCCGCGAGGCAGGCTTTAGGCGGGACAGCTAGAGGCGCAATGTAGGACATCGTATGTCCTACATTGGAAGCAAGTCAGAAATAGGCAATAAAAGCCCTTGACCTCCGTATAGGCTTTGGGGTACACTCTCCTGTAACCACTTTTGATTGTGTATTGGGTTAGTGGGTTTTGATTTTTAGTACCCCATAGAAGAAAAACGCAGGGCGCGCTTTTTGCGT
>VMHB01000004.1:1011-64474 GCA_007378985.1 Parcubacteria group bacterium Greene0714_7 | reverse complement strand
AACAAATGAGCCGAAGTTTTGGCAAATCCTTTCCCCAAAAAATAGTTTTGCCAAAACTTTGTCCGCATTGTTCCGCCACCTGCCCGAGACCTTGAGGGCAGAACACCAAAGAAAAATGTCCTTTCCTTTTTCAAGAAAAATTTCACCACCGCCAAATCAGAGGAGCAAGGAACATTTTTCTTTGGTGTTGCCGAGTGAAGCGAGGCAGTGGCGGAACGATTCATTCCACATCGGGATTTTGTTGGAAAAAGGTTCGGATTTTGTTCAAGAGACACAGCCGAGAAATGTAATGACGAGGTGAGGGACCTGGACTCGAACCGCGGGCCGCAGCGATCGAGAGGGAGCGAAGGTTTCGAGCACAGCAGTGCGAGAGGCGAGTCCAGGTCCCGCAGCTGAATTGATGTTTTTAGAAAGCGAAGCTTTATAAAAAGCTTCAATTCACGTCGCGGATGATTTTCTAAATCACCAAGACGAGATTTTCACGAAGCGAAGCGCTCGAGTATAAATATAAAAAAGCTCGAATTCGCTTCGCTGTGTTGCGTATAGCAACGCAAGAAGTCATAGATGTTACAATCGCATCGAAGTTAGTAAATTTTTATGACTCAAAAAATCACCACCATTATTTTCGACTGCTTTGGTGTGATATGTGCTCCTGTATTGAGTGGTTGGTATAACACGCAGAGCACAAAAAGTGGTTTTGTTGATCCAAATTTGCGTGCTGTATTGACGCAATTCGATCTCGGGGTTTTATCGGAAGATGACATTGTTGGATATTTTTTAAAGTATGAGGGTGTAGATTCCACAAAAGAAAAATTGCGTGGTGAAATTGATGCGTATATGAAACTAAATATAGACTTAATGAATAGTATTAAAAAATTAAAACAGACTGGTTTTAAAACTGCGCTTCTCTCTAACGGTAACAGCGCTTTCTTTGAGAGAAAAATCTACCCAACACACCCTGAATTCAAAGAGCTCTTTGACGACATTGTTATTTCTTCTGAGGTGGGTATGGTGAAGCCGAACACAGATATCTACTCACTCTCCCTCAAGCGAATACAATCCACAGCAGGGGAGTCACTTTTTATCGACGACCGTCAAGAAAATGTAGATAGCGCAATCACATTAGGCATGGGCGGATTTGTGTATACCGACAATTCTTCTTTCAGTAATTACCTTGAAACTATAGGCATAGGTTTGGGTGATTAATTGGAAATGGAGACAGCCACGATCTTCTGCTCATAGAAGCTCACTAGGCACTTGACAACATATTAGTATTTGCTAATATGTCTGCATGAAACAAATAATGCTTTCTGCATTTTCTAACACGGTGCGTTTAAACCTTATTATCTGTTTATCGCGTAAGGAGCGAAATGTCGCCCAACTGGTGAAAAATTGTGGCTTATCTCAATCAGCGGTGTCACAACATCTGAAAAAATTACGAACCGCAGGCGTCGTTGCCACTAAACGCGACGGAAAAGAAATTTATTACTACTTAGTGTATCCGCAAGCTGCGCGCCTGAGTCGGAATCTGCTTAGTTTTATACGCATAAAAAAATAAAACATATATGCGATACACACCTATTGTCATAGTGGTAGCAGTAGTAGCTCTTGGGGCATTGGTGTTTGTTCAAAAACCTGACCAACTATCTGCGAATGCGGAGACTCATCGGTTTGCCCAAATACAAGAAGCCGTGATTGGTGGGGCTCTTCTGCTCGATGTGCGCACCCCAAGTGAATATGCTGCCGGTCATATTGATGGGGCGAGCAACCTCCCGTTACAGGAGATTCAATCTGGTGCTTTGCCAAACATTGGCACAGACAAGACGATATATGTGTATTGTCAGAGTGGTAATCGCTCAGCACAAGCCACCACTATTCTGAAGAAAGCTGGGTACACCGTGGAGGATCTCGGCGGTATAGAAGATGTTGTCGCGATTGGTGGCACTCTCTAATATTTTATTAGTTATTAATTTGTACATCTATGTTTAATTTCCTTACTGAAGACAATTCTGCTCTACTTCATGAGATAGCAAAAAAGGCAGAGCAGGAAAACATCGGCTTTATTGATGTTCGCACCGAAGAAGAATATGAAGCTGGACATGCAAAGGGCGCACAAAATATTCCACTTCACACACTTGGTGATCACCACGCTACTCGATTTGAAGAATTCGAAGAAGTGTATGTTATTTGCCAATCGGGCGGTCGCAGTGCACAGGCCACTCTACACCTTGCTTCTCAAGGGGTGCGTGCCGTCAATGTGCCTGGGGGTACTCATTTGTGGAAGTCGCTTGGGTTACCAATGGCATAGGCACGGCATGTATCACGATAATTAATTGCAACATGAACACACAACACTTTCATACAGAACGCGGATGTCTTTCCTACATCACCTATGATCTGAAGTCAAAAGAAGCCGCCCTCATTGACCCATCGGCAGAGATGACATCTGAAGCGTATGTGGATTTCTTACAAGAATATGGTTTGACACTCCGCTACATCATAGAGACACACACGCATGCTGACCATATATCGTCGGCAAAAGAAATACAAAAGATGACAGACGCACTCATCGTGCGTCATGTGAACGCCCCTTCACGTACCAAAGATGTGGTCGTCAGTGGGGGAGAAGAGCTGTTGCTCGGGGATGTCGGACTACACGTTATTTCAACACCAGGGCACACTAATGAAAGCATTTCTATTTACAATGGTGCAGAAGTATTCACTGGAGACGCATTGCTTATTGGTGGCACAGGGAGGACTGATTTTCAGGTTGGCAGTAGTGATGCACTGTACCAGAGCTTACATAGTGCCCTTGGATCTCTGCCGCCCGAAACACTCCTCAGACCAGGGCATGATTATAGGGGGAGAAATCAGATACTCCTTGGCGACGAACTTCGTACGAATCCACGAGTAGCAATGAGTGAGCCTGAATTTGTCAGCTTCATGAATGAGTATCATCCACCGAAGCCAGACTTATTTGAACGTGCCATTGAAGAAAACTCTCAATAGGTGTTGAAAATGGTATCGGGTATTTTCCTGATACAGTGTAGGTATCATGAAAACAATAAAACTATTCGCGGTATTTTTATTTCTCATCCCGTTTTTTGCCTTTGCTCAAAGTCCACAAGTCACACTTCCGTCGGCAGGACTTACACCAGAAAGCTCTTTCTATTTCCTTGACCGCTTGGGAGAAAATCTACGACAATTTTTTACCTTCAATCCCGAGGCAAAAGCTAAACTTCAAATTGAGTTTGCGGGAGAACGTATTGCGGAGATTAAAATCATGGTTGAAAAAAAGGGCGTTGATACCAAGGGACTTGCGATAGCCGAGTCGCTTCTCCTAGCTAATGTAGCGTATGCCGCGGAAATTATAAGCGCAGAAAAAACATCAGGTAAAGACGTTACCACTCTTGCCAAAACGCTGAATGATGAATTTGATGCACGGGATATGCTTTTGGATCAAACTTTCAAAGAAGCAAAAGCAGAGTTGCGTGAACAGCGTAAAGAAATTACCACCACCCTTCTTACTGAGGCACGTCGTATTGGAGACACTGCTCAAGTAGCCTTACTGGAAGCACGACTTAAGGATATTGATGGACGCATTGATGCGATGGGGCAGAAAAAGGACGCACTTGAAAATTCTCTTCAAAATGAGCAAAAAAAAATAGAACAAGAAATGAACGAAGCTGATCAAAAAAAGGAGGAGATTGAACAGAAAGAGGAACAAGAGGCGACAGAAAAGGAGGAGAAGGATGAGGATGAATCGGATGAGATTGATACGTCAAGTACAGAAGCCCAAAAACAAATCGGAGAAGCTGAGAAGAAACGTCGCGAGATTGACGTAGAAATGCAAAAAGAGGGAGTTCAAATACCAGCATCGTCCTTTGAAAAATTTAATGGCTTGTTGGTACAAGCAAAGGAACTTTTTCTAAAAGGCGACTTTGTTGGAGCTGAGCGATTTGCCAAGCAAGCAAAGTCATCCCTTGAGGACATAAAGAAGGAGTCTGAACGTTTAGACGAAACTCAAAAGCAGGAAACTGAAAAAAATAAGAAAGATGAGGAATTGAAATCTGAAGCAGAAAAGAAGCGTATTGAAGAAACGCTAGAACGTTAGGGTTGGGAGAGTAATCTCAATCTTTTAGTGTAGATTTAAGTTTCCTTGCCTATCTCCACTAAGTACATTAGGGTAGGCATATGGCAAAACTGATGGTGGGAATGGGACTTCCGGGCTCTGGCAAATCGACTAATCTCACTAAATTCGCCGAAAAATACTCCTATGAATATATAAGTTTTGACACGGTTCGGGAGATGTTTGGCCTCAGTCGTGCAGAGTCATCAACCCCAGAAGTATTTGAACATATAGGCTCGCGTATGCTCGAACTCTATCGTAGAGGTAAGACCATAGTCCTTGATGGCACTTTTCTTAATGGATATCGACGAGAGCTTATTGCATTCGCACGAGCGAATGGTGTGAGGAGAATACAGGGAATATTTGTTGATACTCCAGAAGAACATGCGTGGACACGTGTTCAAGCGCGGAGCGCCGAAGAAAAGACAACTCGAAAACTATTTGATGGTCGAGTTAATCATCTCAAGAAATTCCCTCCACAAATAGATGATGGCTTTGATGTTATTTTTGTACTCAATGAGGTTGGGGAATTAGTAAAAGCAAAAATGCCCCGCGAGCATGAGCGCGAATTCAATACTCGTCGTCTTTCATGATTTAGCATACTCTTTTGCTACACTTACTCAATGACGCAGAAATGGTTTAAAGCAAAGGAGTACGGTTGGGGTTGGTACCCAGTAACATGGCAGGGGTGGACGGTCACTTTGGGATACGTGCTACTAGCAGTTTTGTTTGCCTTCACACTTGATAAGAATTCGCCCCCAGAGGAAATTGTGTTCACATTCCTCCTTCCTGTTGCACTCTTAACTGCGACGCTGATTCGCATCGCCTATGTAAAAGGGGAGAAGCCTAGCTGGCAGTGGGGTAAGAAGAAAGAGTAGCTAGTCTAGTACTCTTTCCCATTGAAAGGGATCGGTGTAAGTGTTGAGATATCAATGTCATCAAGACAACGCACATTGATGGCAACCTTTGGAAACTCAACTCCTTCTGAAAAAGACTGAACTCCGCATGTTTTACAGAATAAATGGCGGATGGCCTTTTTGTTAAATCGATACTCGGTCAGCTGGTCTTCTCCTGAGAGGAGCTTAAATTTATCTACATCTACGAAGTTTAAAAGAAGTCCTTTGGCCTCACAGTGAGAGCAATTACAAGTCAACACTTTTTCAAGATCTGTTTCAACTTCATAACGCACCGCTTTGCAGTGGCATCCTCCCGTATGTGTTTGCATTAGTGCATACTATAACCTATGCAATTAAAAGTACTCTCTTGGAACATATGGGACGAAGGACATTTTGATGAAATTGCAGAATTTCTGAAGTTCTCAGAGGCGGACATTGTTGGTCTGCAGGAAGTTCTTCCATTCAGTAAAAGCATTCCAATCATTGAATTTCTGACATCACTCGGCTACGAACATGTGTATGCTCCCGCAAGGCTTTCAAGTGGTGAGAAGGAAGAAATGGGCAATGCTGTTTTTAGTAAGTATCCAATTGTAAGCAGTGCGGTTCATGTGCTTTCTGAAGAAAATAAACGTATTGCCGTGCAAGCCGACGTCACAGTGGATGGAAAAACAATACATGTGTTTTCCGTTCACCTTCTTCACACACATCAACAGCCCTCTAGCGTTCAAGAATTGCAGGCGGAAAATTTATTAAAGGTTCTTCCTCAAGAGAGGGTAATTGTTATGGGGGATTTTAATGCAACTCCTGAAAGTATTGCTCTACAAAAAATGCGCTCAGCACTTACTGACACAGACACTACCTCAGCTCCCACATGGAGCGTGTACCCTGAAGGATGTCTTGTTTGTAATCCACAAAAAATAGATACACGGTTGGATTATATTTTTACGAGCCCAGATGTTCAAACTATCACTTCAAAAATAGAGAGTTCAAAAGGTTCTGATCATCTACCAATATCAGCTACTGTTGAAGTGTAAAAATCATGCCCCACCTACACGAGCAAATTGATTTTACCGTTGAGGTATTTGTAGTCTTCAATGGGAAAGTGCTTTTAAGAAAGCATGACAAATATGGCATTTGGCTTTCTGTCGGTGGACACATTGAACTTAATGAAGATCCCAATCAAGCAGCGCTTCGGGAGGCACAAGAGGAAGTGGGGCTCACCGTTGAACTTTATGACACTAGAGAATATCAAGGAGATGCAAAAATAAAAGAACTCATCCCACCCATTTCAATGAATCGCCACAGCATTTCTGATACACACGAACATGTGTCGCTGATTTATTTCGCCACTGCAACTACCGACCAAATAATTCCTGAAAAAGCAACTGACGAATGGAGATGGTGTACCAAAGAAGATATTGATGCAATGAGTGATTTACAAAGCAATGTTGCATTTTATGGGAAGAAAGCTATCGACTTAGTTGAGAATAAAAAGTAAGCGGGATATGCTTGAGAGTGGCTATCTTAAAGAGCTATGAAACTCATACTTATAAATGGACCTTCAGGAGTGGGGAAGTCTACTGTCGCAGAGCGGCTGCACAGGGAAATTCCACTATCGCTTTTAGTTGAAGTGGATGTATGGCGTAGATTCATTAGTGCCTATAAAGAGCATACCGATGAGAGTTTGAAGCTTGCATACCAATACACAACGGACGCCATTGAGTCGTATTTAAAAACTGGCAACAGTGTCATTGTTGATAAAGTACTTTTGGATGCTCCAGAAATTCTTGACGCCATAACTCTGCTCGGAGCAAAGTATGGTGCAGAGATTCATGAGTTCGTGTTGACCGCAGAGAAGGAAAAAGTAATTGAGCGTGCAGCGCAGAGAGGGTACAGTCCTGACAGTTTGCTTACTCCAAAAAAAGTGGAGGAGCTGTGGGAGAGTTCAGAACAGTTTCGAAAAGAAAGATTAGGAGCAACGGTGGTAGATACCACTAACTTGAATCCAGAAGAGGTCTACACTCTCATAAAAAATAAAGTTTTCGTCACGCTGTAATAACTACTCATTTTTATTTGTATATATTTATACAAGAATAAAAATTACATTATCTGATTGTATAGTATAATTTAACGATCGTTAGATTAAACTATATCGAGGTTTTCCACTTAATTGTGGAGGAACGGGTGGCATATTTCCACCAGAGGAAGAAGATGTAGGGGTGAAGAGAACTGCGGCGACAATTGTCGTTCTATTTTTCGTTTCTATCTTTTTCCCTACACCAGTATTTGCTGACACTGCACCATGTGGACTGTCTTCTCTTTCCGCCAGCGGGTATTTCTTTGATTCGTACGAAAATATTGCGTATTCAGACGGTGACTATTTGATTTATAGTTTTCATAATTTACCTGAGTATGCAGATGGGCGTTCTTTTAGCCTTCGTTGGTCATATCTCGACGATGAATGTAATCCGCTAACTTCCACGAGCTCGTTTGTTTCTATAAGTCTGCCTACTGGAGTGACGAATTGGAGTATTCGTTTTATTTCTGGCGAGCACTTTGATGTATGGGATGATCAAAATGAAGCAATTGTGACTGGCTTTGACATACCCGCAGTACCTCTCTATACGAGAATCGCTTTTGAAGGAACTATAGATAATGGTGGGAGTGTTTTTACCTCAAAAACTCTGAACATACAAAAAGATGCAGAGCCTCCTTCATTTCAAAACTCAACAGAAAAAACCACTCCTTGCAGTGCAGGGAGCGCAAGTGGATATTATTTTGACTCATCAGAAAGTGCAGAGTATGTAGACGGGCTACTTCGTGTTCATTTGAGATTGAAGACTCCCTATAACGATGGGAGAGCTTTTCGTACCTCAGTCTTGGTAGCTGATGATTCGTGTGTGACAAATGCACCCGACTATTTATCACTGTCGCCCGATACCACTTTCACGCCATACATACGCTATTTTTCATTTCGTATGACCTCGTCGACCCACTTTGTGTTGTGGGACGACGAAAACGATGTTGCACTCTCTTGTGTTGGGTGTGCAGGAGATATACCTGACGATTCAACATATGTTTCTTTCTACGGCACCATTGATGGAGATGCCTCCATTATTCAAACCACGCCATTTTCTCCAACTGAGTTTCAGAAGTGCTGTTCGAGTGTCCTGTTTTTGCCTGGCATTAAAGGGAGTCGTCTCTATGTGGAGACTGATGGCTCGGAAAATAAGTTATGGGAACCGGACTTGTTTGAAGGAAACGATGATGTACGAGGCATGTCACTCGATTCAAACGGCAAGAGCATCGGAAATGTATATGTGAAAGAGGGGAGCATTCTTGATTCAGCAGGAGGAAAGGATTATTACAAATCTTTCATTGCTGATATGGATGCTCTGGAGAGTAGTGGAGATATAGAAGACTGGCAGTCTGTTGCATACGACTGGCGCCTTTCTTTGGACGATATTCTTGCAAATGGTGCCGAAGTTGATGGAAGGATTTTTTATGGCACGGCCACCTCAACGCCCTATATTACTCAGACGCTCCGAGCACTTGCATCACAATCGCAAACAGGAAAAGTGACCATTGTGGCGCATTCAAATGGTGGATTAGTAACGAAAGCATTACTAGAACAGCTTGGAGACGCAGAGGCTCAAAAGTTAGTAGATAAGATTATTTTGGTGGGTGTTCCGCAAAGCGGGGCACCACAAAGTATTGGTTCGCTTCTGTACGGCTACAGAGAGGGGATACCGGACTTTTTTCCATTCGTAGTGAAGGCTTCAACTGCGCGTGAGTTTGCCGAAAATTCTCCAATGGGATACCACTTGCTTCCGTCACAGCAGTACTTCGATGACACGAAAGACATTAATCACCCTGTTGTTATTTTTGATGGTGAAAGAGCTTTTGAAAAAGAACGAACTGCGTATGGCTTGATAATTGACAACAAAACAGAGCTCGATGATTTTTTGCTCGCGCGAGACGGCGGAAGGGAGAAACCGCTTTCAAGTCAAATTGGCAAAGCAAGTGTTTTAAATTCAACGCTTGTTGACTATGCTAAGTCTCTTCACGACAATCTTGATGTATGGGTGCCACCAGAAAATATTACCGTGTATCAAATTGCTGGGTGGGGGAAA
Source organism: Parcubacteria group bacterium Greene0714_7 (assembly GCA_007378985.1). Taxonomy (GTDB): domain Bacteria; phylum Patescibacteriota; class Minisyncoccia; order Phycocordibacterales; family Phycocordibacteraceae; genus Phycocordibacter. Next base: position 55,316 of record VMHB01000004.1, on the reverse strand, counting down.
GATACTGTGGCGGGGTATTGAATTTTACGATGCACCACAGGTGAGTGCCTTCACTGCTCTAAATCCAAGGGCATATCGTCCACTGATTGTTGAAGACGGCGATGGAGTCGTGCCCGTTCCGAGTGCTCTTATGATGAGCACGAGCACTGAGAATGTGAAAAGATATTGGATTGACCTTAGTCCTCCAATAAAAAATGATCACGGTAATCTTTTGGAGATTCAGGATTTGGAAAATTTTATTTATAATCTTCTACAAGATGTATCTATTATTCCTGTTACGGTATCTAATGAGTCTCCTAATATTCCCAGCAGTAAGAAAAAACTTCGCTTCTTCCTTCATTCCCCGCTAACGCTCGAACTGTATGACGCATTTGGGAACCATGTGGGGCAAAACGAAGATGGCTCATTTGATCAAGACATCCTTGATGTTGAGTACGGCGAGTTTGGGGATGTGCAATACATCAGTGCTCCGCAAGGCCCTCAGTACCAAGTTGTTCTAAATGGAAGGAGATAGTGTGATGCAACAAACCACTCTCGCAAATATACCAACGACTGAAAATACAAAGGTTACCTTAAGTATAGAGGATGGTATTGAAACTGCCTCACCACTTGAAGTTGATGAAGACGGCGATGGGAAAATAGACATCACACTCCAGCCATTAGTCGGGGAAACTATAATGTATGAAGAATCTGTGGAACCAGAAGAAGTTACGATAGAAACTCCTGTGAAAACTGGTGGTGGAGGGCCAATTTGGAATACTCCCGTTGGTATTGTTGCGGGCACAAGTACTGTTGCAATTTTTTCTGAATCTACTCTAGATCAAACTCATGCAACAGCTACACCAGTACAGGATTTTCAAATTACACCCACAAAGAAGGTAGAGCCGACTTTGAAGAGTTCTGAGAAAAAACTTCTTCAGGAAGTGAAAATCAAACCACACATTCCAACGACTTCTCCGTCTGTTTCTCAACAGAGAGGATTCTCTCGCTTTGTTCGAGAGGTATACAATGGTTTTGGAGGTTCATGGAAATTTTTGAAAGAATTTTTTAATTTATGAAACATTCTGTAATTGGATTTTTATTTGCATCGCTGGCTACTGTTGCTGGCTACATTTTTAGTCATCCGCTAGTTTTTGGTCTGTGTATCAGAACATATCAATTTTCCAATTATATTGGCTGTGCTGACGATAGTATAGAAATTGTCGGTGTCCCATTATTTATCTTTGCTTTATTTACGTTACCTATCACTTTTATTCTCATACTATTTCCCAAGGCCTTTAGTTCCTGGTTCAAATTTGCGTTGTGGTGGGTTCCTTTCTCGATACTTGTTATTACCATTACTCCCACCACAAGTAACTCGTGGATGCCACTCTATTCATTTGTGAGAGAGGATACTGCGTGGTTTATGGGAGGGGTTTTTGCGGTGATTAGTTTAGGAATTATTGTTTGGAAAACTACCGCTCTTCGAAAAAAGAACTAGTGTTCTCGGGTATAACTGGTTTTGCACTATATTCCTTATATTCTTACGATATAGTATAATTTAACGATCGTTAGATTAAACTATATCGTTATTATTTAAGAATTTTACTACATTATTTTTTTTCGGGTCGCGTCTTAAGAGACGGTGCGCGACACGATTTCGCTAAATCGCATATGGGAAAAATTGAACAGGCACTGAAGGGGAAGATTCGTCGAACAAAAGTTAATAGTGCCATCATTAATGCTGTTGCACTGACAGGTACTCTTGCTGTGGCATCTGTCGCACCAAATGTTCTTGGGGCGTTGGGAAAGATGAAATTTCTTAATCAACGACGCTATCAGGTGAAAGAGTCTTTTTCACGAATGATTCGTGAAGGATACATTGTTCTTGAAAAAAGAAATGGCACTTCGTATGCGTCTTTGACTCCGAAAGGGGAGCGATTTGCGATGTTGGTGCATGAAGGTGCGCTGACTCCTAAAAAACCAAAACAATGGGATGGTAAGTGGCGCGTGCTTGTTTTTGATATCGAAGAAAAGCGACGAGGTTTGCGCGACAAGATGCGAATGGCACTCATCAATCTTGGGTTTGTTCGTCTGCAAAATAGTGTGTGGGCGTATCCGTATGATTGTGAAGATTTGATTATACTCATCAAGGCTGACCTCAAGATGGGACAGGAAGTTCTGTACATCATTGCTGACACCATAGAGAATGACGGAGCTCTCCGCCGCCGTTTTGGTTTGTCTCCGGCTAAATAATCTTCAAGGGTTTCACCAAGATAGAGAGAAAAATCGATATAGTTTAATCTAACGATCGTTAGATTAAACTATATCGTCTCTATTTAATCATTTAGCCACTTAGTCTCTTTGTATATTTGTGTCTTCGCTAGACCCTCAACGCTAAACGCTATACACTAGTTTCATGGATTGGGGTGGCAAAGTGACCTACATCGGGAAAACAGCTTTTCGTGATGGTGTGGTGCCGTTTGGTATTAAAGACGCTGACCGCTTAGAACACTTTTCTGTCATGGGGAAGGCTGGCAGTGGCCGTGCAACTCTTTTTGCGGGCATGGCTCTGCAAGATATTGAGCGAGGGATGAGTGTAGTTATTTTGGATGCATCAGGAAATTTGGTGCCAATGCTTTTAGAGCGTTTAAGCGAGAGTGCCCGCGAGCGACTTGTATTTCTTGACCCTTCTGACGGAGAGCATCCTTTTTCGTGGAATCCTATTAATGAATTTCGTCCACTTGGTGAAAAAGCCGTTGGTGTTTTTTCTGAAGCACTAGCCAGCATGTATCGCATTGCTCCAAGTGCCCTTACTGAATACATTGCTGAATTTTCTCTTGCTCGCCAAGATGTAAGTGCGCTTTGTTTATATAACGCAGTTGCTGATCCAAAAGCGCGCGACAAAATGTTTGGTGTTCAAACTCCAGAGAGTATTCGTTTTGAAGAGATTATGAAGTCGAATGAAGAGGATGTTGCGTTAATTATTGAGCATGGCCGTTACATTGCGAAAGATACTTTGGTGCGCAATGTTCTTGGGCAGACAGAATCAAAATTTTCGCTCGCACAAAATAACGCTGGGGCTGTGGTTGTCGTTGATATGTCGCGTATTCGAATGTTTCCAACACGCATAACGCCCTTGGTGCGTATATTTACCCATGCAGCTCGTGCTCGAGGGGTACTTGGTGAAAACACCGCGCTCTATTTATATGACTGTTTGAAATACCTTTCTGAAAAAGATATTGAGCTCATGCTGCCAGAACGGAAGGTTGCATGTGCGTTCGCAAGTACGCCACAAAATGAAGAAGATGAAGAGTTATATGAAAAAGCATTTCGACGATGTGGATCGGTTCTTGCATTTGCACCGCATCCTGCAGATTTCTCACTCGCTGAAAAGATTTTTTATCCGTATGTTTCGCCAGAGGATTTATCAAAATTGAAGGAGGGTGAAATGTGCGTTGCGCTCACTATTGATTCAGTACGCGCGCGTCCGTTTTTTGCCATGGCACTTCCACGCCCCGAGAGAACGGGGGAGTCGTACCAAGATTTACAGACCTTTTCTCGAGAAAAATACACAACTCAGCGAGTAAAAATTGATGCGCTTTTCAAAGCCCCTAAGGAAGAGGATCCAAAAGATAAAGGAAAGGGAGGTGAGCCGGGGTCATTTTCAGATACATTCCGCTCTATCTTTAACAAGCGTACAGCTACGCCAACACCAGGAGAACCAGTAGGAGAAAAGAAAGTTGACTCTGGCGAAAAACCAAAAACAAAAACCCCTGATGCGAAGGCGGATGATGCGACTAAAAAAGAAAATACTTCTTCAAAGAAAGAAGAAAAGCAAACTTCAGAGATTCCCGAAGATGATCTTCGACGAATGCTCCATGTGGAGCCTATTTCTGGTATAGGTCTTCCGGCGTAGGCTTTAAAAGGCTGTACTATGTAGTAATAAAAAATACTACAGCGTATGGCGCAGTGCTCAAAAACGCAATGTAAATACTCGCTCCTAATTTTGGTCGCCCTCTTTTCCTTTTTTCCAATCTGGTCTTTCGCTTCCGTTTCTATCTCTGAGGTTATGTATGACCCTGCTGGGTCGGATGACGGGCATGAGTGGATTGAAGTCTACAATTCAGGAGCGTCTTTTGATCTCTCAAAGTGGAAGTTATTTGAAGGGGGAACGAATCATGGCATTAGTGCGTACACGGGCGGTTCTACATTAGCCACCGGAGGCTACGCGGTCTTGGTAGATAATCCTTCAAAATTTCTTGCTGATTGGCCGAGCTTCTCTGGACAAATTTTCGATACCGTTTTTTCAGGTGGATTAAACAATACAAACGGTGAGACATTAACACTACGGAATGATTCCTTGATTGATATTGATTCGATGACATATAGTCCAGAGTTAGGTGCAAATGGTGATGGCAACTCTCTTCAGAAGGTAGGCTTTTCATTTACGGCATCTTCGCCTACACCGAGCTCTGCTGTTGGTGGAGGTGGTACATCTGGCACTTCAGGTAATCAAGGTACCAATATTGAAACTTCTAACTCGAGTGTTGCGTCAAGCACCTCCTCGAATTCTAGTGGCTCATATTTTATTGAACCAAAGATTAGTGTATCTGCAGGAGGAGATAGGACGGTGATTGCGAGTGCAGGTACTGTATTCGAGGGGCGTGTGCAGGGGTTGAAAGGGGAGGCTATTACCAATGCCCGTTTGGTTTGGAATTTTGGGAATGGTGAGAGTCGCGAAGGTCGGTCAGTTTTGTATGCATTTCTATATCCTGGGAGATATGTAGTGATACTTGATGCATCATCAGAAATATATAGTGCGACTACACGACTCACTGTGACGGTTGTTCCGGCGCAGGTCTCAGTTTCCGAAGTCAATTCTGACTTTGTGGAAATTACCAACAGCTCCAATATCGAACTGAATTTAGGTTTGTGGCAACTCACCGCCGATGGTCAGATTTTTAGGTTTCCCGCTAATACGATTTTATTTCCACATGAATCTGTTGCGATATCGAATATCGCAACAGGGCTCACTCCATCGTCACCCCATGCTGTGTCATTGCTATACCCTAATGGCACATTGGCTGCGACATATGGGACAGAATTAATTATGGCGCGAAAAGCAGTTGGGGGAGCAGTATCATATGAAAAAGAACCTTCTTTGAGCATGGTTCAATCTTCAAACACGGTGCGCCAGTCTAACTCATCTTCAAATCTTCTTGCTGCACCTGTTACTGCTTTTAGCTCAACCTCAATGCCAGAACTCCCTTCATTTGGTATGCTTCCTTGGATTGTAGGGCTTCTTGCAGTTATTGGGATTGGGATAAGTGCAGTGTTACTTATTCGGGGTAGCAAAGGTACGACAACAGGTTATACAATCGTTGAAGAGGAGTAGAATCAAAAAATAAAATTCATGGCTCAAGACTTAGGAAAGAAAACAATACTTGTTAACCCAGTAGCAGAGCGAAGCTCGCTACGGGGCAGGCGGGCGGTGCAAGAGGTAGTTGTATTGTATGAATAAGAAAACAATATTGGTAACCGGGGGAGCTGGACTTGTGGGTTCGCATTTGTGCGAGAGGTTGGTAAAAGATGGTCATACGGTCATTTCACTCGATAATTATTTTTCTGGCTCAAAGGATAACCATGTTGCTGGGGTGGAGTATCGGGAAGGGCACACTAAAGACATTGAAAAATTTATTCCTGAGCACATTGACCTTATCTATCACCTTGGTGAATATTCGCGCGTGGAAATAAGTCTTGCTGAGCCAGAGCTGGTTTTTGACTTGAATACTCTTGGTACTTTTGGGGTGTTGGAGTTTTGGAGAAAACGAAAATGCAAAATAGTGTATGCGGGCTCTTCAACAAAGTTTGGCGATGGAGGGCTCAGCCGTACCGCTACTCCGTATGCGTGGACGAAAGCTGCAAATACAGAGCTCGTGAAAAATTATAGTGAATGGTACGGACTACCGTATGCGGTTACTTACTTCTACAATGTGTATGGTCCTCGAGAGCGAGCGGGGCAGTACGGCACCGTCATTGAAATTTTCCGGCAGAAACATTTGAAGGGAGAAGTGCTTGGTGTGGTGACCCCCGGAACGCAGAAGCGTAACTTCACGCATGTTGGTGACATTGTTGCTGGACTAGTATTGGTTGGTGAGAAAGGTGAAGGCGACAACTACGGGCTAGGGGACACAAGACAATATTCCATTTTAGAGATTGCGAAGATGTTTGGTGATCCTATTGTTATGCTTCCTGAACGTGCAGGAAACCGAGAGAGTTCTACTATTGATATTTCTAAGGCCCAGTCATTGGGATGGAATCCAACAAAGGGTGTCTTAGAATACATTCAGGAAATAACAGCAAAGAAATGAACCCTGTTTGTAGATTTTGGCGTTGCGGTTTTCATCCCTCTATATTTTTGGAACTTAATTTTTAAATAAGTTGTATGAGCACTTCCTCGACTGTAAACAATGACCGCAGGGATGACGCGAAAATTCACAACGGGGTGAAACGAGTTCTCATTTTTTCTCTCGCATACTATCCAAAATATATAGGGGGCGCCGAGGTTGCTATTAAAGAGATTACTGACCGCATACTTCCTGCGGATATTGAGTTTCATATGGTGACGCTTCGTTTTGACTCAGCCTTGCCAAAGGTGGAGCAAGTAGGAAATGTGTTGGTGCACCGCATTGGGTTTGCTGTGCAGAATCCATCGATGGTTGATTTAAAGAAGTTTCCGCTCGCTTTAAATAAATTTCTTTTTCAAGGACTCGCACCACTCTACGCACTTGGTCTTCACAAAAAATATAACTACGATGGTATATGGGGGATGATGGCACATTCAGTTGGTATTGCCATAGGGATATTTAAATTTCTCAAACCTCGGGTGAAGTATGTTCTTACGCTTCAAGAAGGAGATCCGCCGAAATATATCGAACGCCTTGCGTTGCCAGCATGGCCTCTATTTAGATATGCTTTTACGAGTGCAGACAGAGTGCAGGTTATTTCTACTTTTCTCGGAACATGGGCAAAACGAATGGGGTATGCGGGCGAGCCTATAGTAATTCCGAATGGTGTGAATACTGTGGCGTTTTCAAAAGAAGTTCCTGAGCAGGAGCTTATTGTTCTCAAAGAGAAACTACAGAAAAAAAAGGATGATGTTTTTCTTATTACTGCATCACGGCTCGTTCATAAGAATGCGATTGATGATGTTATTTCTTCGCTCTCATTTCTCCCTGAAAATATAAAATTTCTTATTCTCGGCACTGGCCCTGATGAGGAGAAGTTAAAGCTAGAAGCTAGAACCTATAACCTAGAAGCTAGAGTACTGTTTCTCGGTCATGTTACTCACGAGGATCTCCCGAAGTATCTAAAGGTGTCCGATATATTTATTCGACCCTCACGCTCGGAGGGAATGGGAAATTCATTCATAGAGGCTTTTGCGTCGGGTATTCCCGTAATTGCAACTCAAGAGGGAGGTATTGCTGATTTTCTCTTTGATGTGGTGCACAACCCAGAACAAGCACCAACTGGTTTTGTGGTTGATGCAGACAATCCAAAGCAAATAGCTGAAACGGTGAACAATATCGTGGAGCACCCTGAGGTTGTAACGTTGGTAGTACAGAACGCACAGGCGCTTGCCCAGAAAGGCTATGACTGGAATCTTATAGCTAAAGACATGAAAGAGAAGGTATTTAGTCTATTTTGAGGCATCATTCCCAATCTGTTAAACTTCGTATTCCTTAAGTAGCCCTATGAAAAAAACAAAAGATGGTGGTGTTGTTGCCGTGTCAGGGGGGTTTGACCCAATCCATATCGGTCATGTGCGTATGTTTAAAAACGCCAAGAAATTGGGAAAGAAGCTTGTGGTAATACTCAACAACGACAATTGGCTCATGACTAAAAAAGGGTTTGTGTTTATGACTCAGAATGAACGCAAGGAAATCCTTCTTGAAACAGGTTTGGTTGATAAGGTTGTCATAACAAGCCATACAGAAAATGACCCTGATCGTAGTGTGAACAGGGAGCTTGCTGCAGTGAAGCCGGCTATTTTTGCGAATGGTGGAGATAGAGGGCGCGATAACACGCCAGAAATGGAGTTGTGTAAAAAACTCGGCATCGAAATGGTGTTTAGTGTTGGCAAAGGTGGAAAAATGCAGTCATCATCGTGGCTTACTGATAAAACCAGCATGCAAGGCATTAAGGTCGAGCGACCATGGGGGAAAATGGTTACTCATGTTACTGCGGCAAACTATTGGGTGAAGACAATCACCGTAAAACCAAATGAAGAACTGTCTTTGCAGTCACATACGGGACGCGATGAGCTTTGGGTTTGTGTTACGGGCACAGTTATTGCCGAGATTGGATCGGAGAAAAAGAAATTGCGGGAAGGCGATTTTATTTTTGTGGCGAAGGGTACAAAGCATCGATTGAGTTCCAAAGAGGGAGGGGCGATTGTCGAGGTCGCTCTTGGTAATTGTCGAGAGGAAGATATCATTCGCTATGAGGATAAATATGGACGCACTTGAAAATGTTCGTGCACTAGCTTTCGATCTTGATGGCACCTTGACGGAAAGCAAGTGCGAAATGACGCCAGAGATGGGCGAGGCACTCGCCCATCTACTGGTTCGCCTGCCAGTGGGAATTATGTCGGGAGGCTCGTATACTCAGTTTCAAAAACAAGTGGTGCCGTTTCTCCCTGTAGGGTCACACCTAGAGCGTTTGCATCTTTTCCCAACAAGTGCCGCACGGTGTTATGCGTACAAAGAAAATGAATGGCGTCTTGTGTACAGCCATGATTTCACTCCCGATGAAAAACAGGAGATCATGGCTGCCTTGAATGCAGGAATTGCAAAGACACATATAGTCGATGATTCGACACCAACATTCGGAGAACGCACGGAGGATAGAGGAGCACAGATAAGTTTTTCTGCTCTTGGTCAAAACGCACCCATTGAACTTAAGCGTGCATGGGACCCGACGCAGGAGAAGCGTATGCCACTTCAGAAATTGCTCGTTGAGGCATTACCAAATTTCTCTGTCCGTATCAATGCTTCGAATACCATCGACATTACTAGGGCAGGCATTACCAAGGCGTATGGTATTCAGCGCTTTTCAGAGATGGTAGGCATTCCTATGGGAGAGATGCTTTATGTTGGGGATGCCCTTTTCGAGGGTGGAAATGATGCAGTAGTAAAAGAGGCGGGAATACCAACGCAGTCCGTATCGAACCCTGAAGAAACCCTCGCTCTCATCAGACAGTTCTTGACTCTGTGAGGCTAGATTGACTTTCACTACACTCTTATAGCTTTTTGTTATAGTGCCACTATGCGTATCCTTATAACAACAGGACTCTATCCGCCCGAGATTGGCGGACCCGCAACCTATTCAAGGAAACTTGAGGTGGCGCTTCCTCAGTATGAGATTGAAGTGATTGTTTTGCCCTTCATAAAAGTGCGCCGTTTCCCGAAATTCATACGCCACATCATCTATTTTTTTCTGATACTTAAGGAAGGTCGTCGGGCTGACATTCTTTATGCGCAAGACCCAATGTCTGTTGGTGTGCCGACGATGATTGCTGCGTTTTTTATGAAAAAAACTTTCGTACTGAAAATTGTTGGTGACTACGCTTGGGAGCAGGCAACACAGCGATTTGGTTACATAGGGACACTTGAATCATTTCAATATGCAACACTCCCTTTGGTTCCTAAACTATTTCGCTTTATTGAACGGGCTGTTGCAAGTCGTGCCGACAGAGTTGTGGTTCCGTCAAAGTATTTAGCAAAAATCCTTGGCGCATGGAATCTCTCTCATAAAAAAGTTTCAGTTATATATAACGGCATCGAAGACTTAGGGGACACAGGTAATAAAACAGTGCTCCGTGGATTATTGCGATTTCATGGAAAACTTCTTGTGTCGGTAGGAAGGCTTGTGCCGTGGAAAGGTTTTGACACGCTCATTCGACTTTTACCAAAGATTCAAAAATCTTTCCCAGAAACAAAATTGCTTATTATCGGTTCGGGTCCTGATGCAGGCATGCTCGAGCGTCTCGCCGTTGAAACAGGCGTTGAGAATGATGTTATCTTTGCGGGATCTTTAGAGCGAGATATTCTCATACGCTATCTTCGTGCATCTGATGTATTTATTCTCAATACTGCATACGAAGGATTTTCGCATCTTATTTTGGAGGCAATGGCAATTGGGGTGCCTATTATCACTACCAAAGTTGGTGGCAATGTGGAAATTGTTGATCATGCAAAAAATGGCTACCTCGTGAAAACAAATGATGCGGATGCAATTATGAATCACACAAACGCTCTTTTGGGAGACGCAACACTTCGTGCCAATCTCGTTGCTTCAGCGAAACGGCGCGTTAAGCAATTTTCTAATGAGCGCATGATTGACGAAATCGCCAAGCTTCTAAAAGGGATGAACACACATTGATATGCGCCTGTTGATGCTTTCAAGTGATGTAAAGATTTTTGATGCAGATTCACGCGTAGCAAATCGCATGGCTCTTTACGGCAGTATTGTTGACGAACTATTAATTGTTGTGGTGGGCGTTGGAGCACCGAAAGAGATCATGCTTGCGCCAAATGTCCGAGCAATAACTTCAGGAGGGGCAAATAAATTTACTAGTTTTTTAAATACACGTCGTGCTCTTCGTGCGCTCATTAAAGAGAAGACATATGACATCGTGTCAGCGCAGGATCCTTTTTTTATCGGTATGTTGGGATATGGCATTGCGAAAGCTCGGCACATTCCACTTCAAGTACAATTGCATACTGATTGTTTTTCTTTCGGTTTTCTTACAGAATCACCTCGTCGTGTTATTGAGGCGTTGCTCGCTATTTTTATTTTAGGTCGCGCTACCTGCATCCGTGTTGTTTCAGAGCGTGTTGCCAAAAGTGTGCGCAAAATTACTAATGTTCCGGTGACAGTGTTGCCTATTCATACTGAATACGACGGAGGAGGTAAGAGGGTAGAGGTAGAGTCTCCACGAAATTTAAAATTCCTATCAGTTTCTAGATTGACGAGCGAAAAACGAGTTCATTTAATTATTAATGCGATAGCTCTTACCCCTGAGGCTGAACTCACAATTGTTGGGGATGGACCACTTCGAAAGAATTTAGAGTTTAGGGTAAAGCGTTTAGGGTTAGGAGACAGAGTGCATTTTGTTGGTTGGCAAGATCCAGCGCCATACTATAAAACTGCAGATGTGTTTGTTCAGGCGTCTCGATTTGAAGGGTACGGAGTATCTCTTATAGAAGCAGGGCTCTCGGGTCTTGCAATCATAACCACTGATGTTGGGATTGTTGGTGAAGTGCTCGAGGATAAAAAGGAAGCCTTAGTAGTTTCAGGAATTAGCTCGGCAATTGCGGACGCTATGAAGCGCCTCATTGAAGATAAGAAACTTCGAATGCTTTTGGGCGCTCAGGCTCTTGAGTCTGCCCGTCATCATAGTATGTCTATGGAAGAGTATCTTCTCTGTTACCAAAGGGTACTCTCAAGGTGTTCTATATAAAGTATCGCCTAAAGGCGTTTATTTTAGTACTATTCACCTCACACTATGCAAATTGGTTTTATCGGACAAGGATTCATTGGGAAAGCATATGCTGACGATTATGAGCGTCGAGGCTTTTCGGTAGTGCGGTATTCAAAGGAGTCAGCGTATGTCGGAAATAAGGATGCAATTGCCGGATGCGACATCGTCATTATTGCGGTACCAACACCTACAACCCCGGAGGGTTTTGATTCGTCTATCGTTGAAGGAGTAATCGGGCTCGTCGGTGTAGGGAAAATTGCAGTCATTAAGTCTACTCTTCTGCCTGGTACGACCGAGAAGATTCAGGAAATGTACGCTGATAGAGTCATACTTCATTCGCCAGAATTTTTGCGTGCGCGTTCAGCTGATGCGGATGTTCAGAATCCTGATCGGAACATTATTGGTATGCCAAAAGACACTCCAGAGCACCTGGCAGCAGCAGAGACTGTTTTAGCTACATTTCCTAAGGCACCATTCCAGACGATTATTGCATCAAAAGAAAGTGAGTTAGTGAAGTATGCAGGCAATGTTTTTCTTGCAATGAAAGTGGTGTTTGCAAACATGCTTTTTGATTTATCAAATTCCATTGGTGCTGACTACGAAAAAGTAAAAGATGCTTTTGGCGCTGATCCGCGTATCGGGAAAACCCATCTCACGGTGAATTTTGAGGGTGGTCGTGGCGCAGGTGGGTATTGTCTTATAAAGGATCTTTCTGCATTCAATGATTTTTATTCGTTGCATGTTAATGACAGTATAGGGGCACAGGCATTAAAGAGTCTTCAAGAAAAAAATATTCAACTTCTCAAGAGTACGGGGAAAGATCCAGATCTTTTGGAAGGTGTACACGGCCCGCAGTAACAGTTTTTCACTATGGGAGATTTACGAAAGAATATTGTGACTATTGGTGGAGGCACGGGCACCTTCGTTGTTTTGTCGGGCTTGAAACATGCTGAAGGTGTATCTCTAAAAGCAATCGTCTCAGTTGCTGACGATGGTGGCTCTACTGGTCGTCTTCGAGATGGATATGGATTTCTTCCACTGGGAGATGCGAGACAAGCATTGATTGCGCTTGCGGATGATACTGGCGCCCCACTTATGCGCTCTTTATTTAATTATCGATTTCCGAAAGGCGACATTAACGGACATAACTTCGGAAATCTCTTTTTAATTGCGCTCACTGATATTCTTGGATCAGACGCTCTCGCTATAGAAGCTGCATCAAAGATTCTTCGTGTTGAAGGGCAAGTAGTGCCGGTTTCAGATCGACCTGCAACTCTTGTGGCACAACTTGAGAATGGAGAGACAGTTGTTGGTGAACATCTCATTGATGAACGCATATTAGGACGATCCCCGATAGTTTCGCTTAAAACAAAAGAGCCCGCCCTAGTTTCGCCAGATGCACTCGATGCAGTTACTAAAGCTGACATGCTCGTTTTGGGACCTGGAGATTTGTACACTTCAACTCTAGCGAATTTCACAGTTACTGGACTTGCCGAAGCAGTTGTTCGAGCAAAGGCACATCTCGTTTACATTGTGAATCTTTTTACGAAAACAGGACAGACAGATGGTTACAGCGCCTCGCGTCATATTGAAGAGATTACCCGCTATATAGGAAGACGCCCCGATACAATCATCATGCATGTTGGTGCGTTTCCAGATGATATTTTGGAACTGTATAAGAAAGAGGATGAGCTTCCTATTGTGGATGATTTACCCCATGATGCATCAGTTATTCGTGGATCATTTGCTGATGTGATTGTGGCTCCGAAAGTTGCAGGTGATACCGTGCCACGAAGCCTCATTCGCCATGATTCAATGAAGATCGCGACGGCAATCCGCGCATTACTATAAATATGAGCAAGAAACCTCACATAAATATTCCTCGTCGTATCGGGACACACTTCCTTGCAATTTTTGGACCTTCTCGTACCTCAGAGAGTCGTGCTCACGCGGTTCGTAATGCCATAGTTTCTGGGCATCGCTTTGTAACAAATGCGAAGCGCATTGTTACCATTGGAGGTGGCACAGGGACATTTGTCGTTCTTTCAGCTTTAAAGTCGTTGTCAGGAGTGTCCCTTTCGGCTGTCGTTTCTGTAGCGGATGATGGTGGTTCAACGGGTCGTTTGCGTGACTCATACGGGTTTCTTCCATTGGGAGATGCACGGCAAGCGCTTGTTGCTCTTGCAAAAGACGGCACGATGCTTCGAGATATTTTTACTTACCGATTTTCAAAAGGGGACATAGCTGGGCACAACCTTGGTAATCTTTTACTTACCGCACTCACTGACAAACTTGGGTCTGATGGGGCAGCTATTCGTGCTGTTTCGGAAATTCTTCGTGTGCGCGGGTATGTGGTGCCTGTGTCTGACTTCCCAGCTACTTTAGTTGCAGAGCTTGAAGGTGGTGAAAGAATAGTTGGTCAACACGCTATTAATGCTCGCCCGGCTGGTGGGCCAGCGATTGTTGGACTGAGTGTGTCCGAGAAGATTTCACTGGCTGATCAAGCAGAGCTTGCTGTTGATTCGGCAGATTTTATTATTCTAGGACCGGGAGATTTGTATACATCGACTTTGGCAAATTTTGCTGTCCCTGGTCTTAAGGAGGCCGTTAGAAAATCAAATGCGTGCCTTATTTATTTTGTAAACATTTTCAGTACCGCTTCTGAAACGAGCGGATATAGCGCATCAAAACATGTTGCGGAGATCGAAGCGTATGCAGGCAGAAAACCAGACCATATTATTATGCATACTGGGCATATCCCTGCTGATATTTTGGAATATTATGAAAAGAAAAATGCATTTCCTGTAATTGATGACCTTGGAGATGATCCTCGTGTAGTGCGTGGTACATTCGCCGACGTGGTGCCACTTCACAAGATTGAGGGCGATGTCATTGAGAGAAGTCTTATTCGTCATGATCCGAAAAAAATAGCTGAGGTAATTCAATCATTTCTATAACCATGACCTATTTTCTCGACTTCGATAGGACACTTTTTGATACTTCAGCTTTTCTGGCTTACATTCTAGAGCGAGATAACCTGAGTCGACTTCTTTCTCTTTCTGAAGTAGAAATGGCAACCGAGTTAAATTCTCTAACTACGAAAGGCTTACTCGTTTTTGCTCCAGGAGAATTACAGCGTTTTATGTATCCAGATGCTGATGAGTTTTTAAGGAAAAACAACGGCAACACCGCAATAGTTACTGCGGGTAATGTCGAACTTCAAAAAGCAAAACTGGAAAGTGTCTTTCATGTCAAGCCATCCTTACCGATTTTTTATAATGGTGATGAAAGGAAGGGTACATTTATTGCTCGTATGATTAGTTCATATGAAGAACCTTTGATTTTTATTGACGATAAAATTAGTGAACTTGATTCAGTAGCCCTACATTGCCCTCAGGTTCAGCTCTATGAAATGCGTCGCGATGGGGTATCTGGAGCAGGTACGCATGCAGTTATTCGCTCTTTTGATGAACTTCCGTGAATTTTGTTCTCGCTAGGTATCTTGACGTACTATCATAAAGTACTATATTATAGTACTTTATGACCACCATAACTACACCAATCGACAAAGATCTGGAAGAATTCATTAAGAGTGAATTGCGAGAAGGGCGCGCCGAATCGAAGGCGCACGTCGTGCGAAGCGCGCTCCGGCTTCTTCGGGAAGAGCGAGCGCTTGCTGAAATCCGTGAAGCGGAAGAAGATATTCGTGCTGGTCGTGTGTATTCTGGTGACTTGCGCACTTTGGCTAAGAGATTTTCTAAATAAATAATGGGCATATGAAATGCCTCTATACGCGTCGTTTTGTTCGTTCGTTTAACAAACTGCCGAAGGATGTACAGGAAGAGGTGTTGCACGCAGTAACACGTTTTCAACAATCACCTCGCGACACTTCATTGCAACTCCATAAACTGTCAGGTGATTTAAAAAAGTTTCATGCCTTCTCTGCTAATTTTGCCTATCGTATTATTGTATATATCAAAAAAGATACGGCACAGTTTGTTACCGTCGGTAGTCACGACATCTATCGTTAATCTATGAAACTTCTTATTGTCACCCAAATTGTTGACAAGAATGATCCTATTTTAGGATTTTTTCATCGTTGGATTGAAGAATTTGCAAAGCATGTAGAGCACATAGAGGTTATTTGTTTAAAAGAGGGGAAACACAAACTTCCCTCAAACGTCCATATTCATTCAATTGGTAAAGAGCAAACCACTATCATATATGATAGTGGTTTGCTCAAGCGAATAGGCTATGGATTTCGGTTTTTATATCTGATTTGGAAATTGCGAAAAAATTATGACACTGTGCTTGTGCATATGAATCCTGAATATGTTCTGCTTGCAGGGTGTTTTTGGAAGCTTTGGCGAAAACCAGTAGGTTTATGGTATACGCACAAATCGGTAAATTTAAAACTGCGTGTCGCTGAGCTTTTTGCAGATACTATTTTTACTGCCTCAAAGGAAAGTTTTCGGCTGCCATCTAAAAAACTGCAGGTTATGGGGCACGGAATTGATATCGAATTTTTCGCCCCAGACGAGAAGGTGTCCCGCGGGAATCACCTTCTTTCTGTTGGGCGTCTTATGCCCACCAAGCGTCACGATCTCGCTATTCAGAGAGCGAAAGATGCTGGACTGGCGCTTCGTGTAGTCGGCGATGGACCTGAGCGTGATCGCCTCAAGGCGTATGCGAAGGAGCTTAACGCCGAGGTTAAATTTTTGGGTTCGTTAACTCAAGAACAGCTTCTCTATGAATATCAGATGGCATGCAAACTAATACATACCAGTGAGACTGGCTCTTTGGACAAGGTAGTTTTAGAAGCTGCTGCATGTGGTTGCCTGGTCGATTCCACCGATCCTGCAATCAGCACTCTTCCACTCTCACCCTCGTACATTCGCGAACATCATTCGCTCCAAAGTCTTATTCCGCGCATTATCGAAGCCTATGTCGCATAAGAAACTCTCTATCTGCTATATCGCAAACATACGCTTGCCGACCGAGAAGGCGCACGGTGTGCAGATTATGAAGACATGCGAAGCATTTTCCACACTTGGTCATGATGTCGAACTCGTTGCTCCAAACAGAAAGACAGATATTACGGAAGAGGTTTTTTCATATTACGAAATAACGGGGAAATTTAACATACGACGCCTTCCCGTATGGGATACCGTTCGATACGGAAGAATAGGATTTCTTTTGGAGTCATTTCTTTTTGCATTCGCGGTTCGCCGATATATTGGCAAGAAAACCTTCGAGATGCTTTACAGTAGAGACGAACTGGTTCTTATGCATTTGCATCTGCCGTATGTGTGGGAATCCCATACGGGGTCTTGGAACAGAGCCGCGCGTACGGTGGCGAGGCGGGCAAAACGCATTGTTGTCATATCGCAAGGACTAAAAGATTTTTATATCAAAAAAGGTGTTCCTGCAGAAAAAATCTCAGTTGCAGAGGACGGCGTCGACATAGAACAGTTCGCACATCCGCAATCTAAAGACGCTGCTCGCACACGCCTCAACCTTCCTCACGACGCGGACATTGTGATGTATATCGGACGACTTGATGGTTGGAAAGGAGTCGTCACGCTTCTAGAGGCATCAAAGAATCTACCGAACAATAGCGTGCTTGTGGTTATTGGTGGTGAGCCTGCACAAGTGGCGGAGTTATCTCACCGCTATCCAAATGTACGATTTCTTGGTTTTCGTCCGTACAAAGAGCTTGCAGATAATATGGCGGCAGCTAATGTGTTGGTTCTTCCAAATACCGGTACCGATGAAATTTCAACACGATTTACATCTCCACTAAAACTTTTTGCCTATATGACGAGTGGTATTCCTATTGTGGCGAGTGATTTGCCAAGTATTCGCGAAGTGTTGGATGAACAGACTGCGTATCTTGTGCCACCTGACGATGCTGTGGCGCTTGCGGAAGGTATTGGACGTGCCCTCATTGATGGGAGTGCACGCGCACAGGAAGCCCTAAAGCACGTTGAGGAATATTCGTGGAAACGGCGCGCCGAACACATAATTGCTGAATACTTCGTCGATTGATGGTTGATTAGATGGGGGCATTCCAGCATAAACAAACGAACCAAGACTCACTACAAGGCCAACCTTTTTAAATTTGCCAAAGATAGTACTATAGGCTTCATATGGATCAGAGCGTGCAACCTGAAATATCGGTAGTGGTTCCCGTGTATGGTTCTGCAGAAATACTGAACGAACTGTACCAGCGTACTCTCCAAACGCTCAAAAAAATCACTTCGCATTTTGAGATAATTTTTGTGAATGATGCCAGCCCTGATAGTGC
Organism: Parcubacteria group bacterium Greene0714_7; assembly: GCA_007378985.1. GTDB lineage: Bacteria > Patescibacteriota > Minisyncoccia > Phycocordibacterales > Phycocordibacteraceae > Phycocordibacter. The sequence goes on along the minus strand of VMHB01000004.1, from coordinate 37,482 downwards.
ATGGCAGGTTATACAAGAGTTGGCAGTGCTCGATAAGCGCGTTCGCGGCATCAATCTTTCGCGCAACTTTGGTCAGTACCCGGCAATTACTGCTGGACTTTCCGCAAGTCGTGGCAAGTGGGTTGTTGTTATGGACTGCGATTTGCAAGATCAGCCGGAAGGGATTGAAAAAATGTATCAGAAAGCACAGAGCGGATTTTTCGTTGTCGTTGGATCACGGCAGAAACGGCATGACAGCGCACTCCGGTCTTTGGTGTCGTGGGGATTTTATTCCTCTCTTAATTATCTCACAGGGCGTCGTCATAACCGTACGCTCACGAATTTTGGGCTGTATCATCGGAAGGTCATTGATGCCGTTCTTTCGATTCAGGACCATATGCGGTATTTCTCCGTTATGGTGCGGTGGGTAGGATTTCGTACAGCAACCGTGCCAGTGGAACACGCGCCACGGAAAGGTGGGAAATCCGGTTATTCATTCGTAAAACTTTTTAGTCTTGCCACGGATATCATTCTTGCCTATTCAGAAAAACCACTCCGCCTGATTATAAAAGTCGGCATTCTTGTTGTTCTGTGTGCGGGTGGGTACCTTGTATTTGCAGTGACACAAGGATTCCTTGGGGGTTCTACTCAGTCGTTCGCATTACTTATGGGTTCACTTTGGCTTATCTTTGGTTTTTTGTCGGTAATGCTCGGCATCATTGCACTTTACCTCGGTAAGACATTTGAAGAGACTAAAAAACGCCCAATTTATATTATTCAGGAAGAGATATAGTGAGTCATTATTTTTATTTTCTGAACGCACTTTGCACCTATGGCAACCACGATAAAAAAACCCAGAAAAAAGAGCCCTTTAAAGCACAGTGTCATTCCAACACTGAATGGAAAAACCATGCTCGTGTGCGGTGGGGCGGGATTCATTGGATCGAACTTCATTCATCATATCTTTGAAAAATATCCCAAGGTGCGAATCATCAACTTTGATAAACTTACCTATTCCGGGAATACGGACAATGTGCGAGATTTTGTAAAAGATGCACGCTATACATTTGTGAAAGGTGACATAGCTGACCAAAAGAAAGTCACTGCTGTATTTAAGAAATACCAACCCGACTACGTCATAAATTTCGCAGCCGAGACGCATGTTGATCGAAGTATCCATGTCGGCTCACTGGAATTTATTAATACCAACATCGTTGGTGTATTCAATTTGCTTGAAGCCGTCAAGGTGGCAGGTACAGTGCAATCGTTCGTACAGGTTTCCACTGATGAGGTGTATGGTTCGCTTGCACTGGATTCTGAAGATAAATTTTCTGAGCAAACGGCGTTTGCGCCGAATGTGCCGTATGCCGCAACGAAAGCTGGAGGCGATATGCTATGCCGTGCTTATCACAACACATGGGGCGTTCCAGTTATCGTAACGCATTGCTCCAATAACTACGGCCCGCGCCAGTATCCAGAAAAACTCATTCCGTTTTTTGTACTCCGCATGCTTGAGGGAAAGACACTTCCTTTGTATGGCGATGGTAATCATGTGCGTGACTGGGTGTATGTACTAGATCATTCCAGGGCGCTTGAGCTTTGCCTCCTTAATGGAAAGCCAGGAGCGGTGTATAACATCGGTGCGGACAATGAAATGAATAATCGTGAAATTGCTGATCGTATCTTGAAATATTTTGGTAAAGGTAAGGGCACGACCGTAGGTATGCCATTGACGCGTCGCTCATTATGAAAGACTTTGGCTGGAAACCAGAGTACCGCTTTGAGCAGGCTTTCGCCGATACGGTAGAGTGGTACACTCAAAATAGGAAGTGGATAGAAAGGGTTCGCCGTAAGACTGGTGTATTCAACCCGCACATTGATTTGTGGGAAGGGCACAAAGATAAAAACAAAAAATAATATGAAAGGCGTTATTCTTGCAGGAGGACTCGGCACACGCTTGCGCCCTTTGACGCTTATTACAAATAAGCACCTCCTTCCTGTATACAACAAACCAATGATTCTCTACCCTCTGGAGACGCTGAAGCGCTCAGGGATTACCGATATCATGATAGTAACTGGACGCGAGCATGCGGGCCACTTTATGCAATTCCTCGGCTCGGGCAGAGAGTTCGGTGTCAAGCTCTCGTATGCGTTGCAAGACAAAAACAACGGAGGTATCGCCGACGCGCTACGCTACGCGGAAGATTTCTCCGACGGAGGCCCAATTGCTGTCATTCTGGGTGACAATATATTTGAACAAGATTTTGCAAAAGATGTTGCTTCTTTCAACGGTGGTGCGAAAGTATTTTTTAAGGCAATGAATGACTCGCACCGTTTTGGTGTGCCCGTGTTTGATACAGCAGGTAAGAGGGTAGTGAAGATTGAAGAAAAACCAAAGAAACCAAAATCAAAATTTGCCCAAACTGGTTTCTACCTATATGACAACGATATTTTTTCCATCATAAAAACGCTGAAGCCTTCAGGTCGAAGTGAGTTGGAAATTACGGACGCCAACAACGCCTATATCAAGAAAGGAAAGCTCTCCTACGGAATTATTAAAGGTTTGTGGTCGGACGCGGGTACATTCGAATCTTTGCTCCGTGTCGCACATGAGGTCGCGAAGCGTGCTGTATGACCCCTACACTAATACTGCTGTTGCCTCAGATTATGAATACATACAAGAGAATTAGAAAAGTTATTTTAGGGTACGAAAACTCCACTGGTCGCTGGAGTCTGTTCGGCAAGAATTACAGCAGTATTAGTGTGGGGGTATGAACTCTTTTGATTTCGAAAAAGTTCTTACCATTGGTGCCGGCGGAATGATTGGTTCGTATGTGGATTTCGGTTATCGTCCTGACCACACGACACTCGATATTCTTGATGCAGATGCAGTCATGGAGTTCGTCAAAAAAAACAATCCAAGCGCTATTATTCACCTCGCAGGCGCAACCGACATGATGAAAACAGAACAGGATCCCCTGTATGCCTACGAGCTTAATGTGCGCGGTACCTACAATGTGGCGCAAGCTGCCACATCAGTTGGCGCGACCATGGTTCTCGCTTCGAGTTCGCGTGTTTTCGACGGACACAAAAAAGGTCCGTACACTGAAGATGACGCGCCAGATCCACAGACGCACTACGGTCGCACTAAATATATCAGTGAGCTCATCGTCGCATCACTTGTAGAGTCGTACATCATCGCTCGCACCGCGTGGGTATTTGGCGGGGGAGTTGATCGAGACAATAAATTTTACGGCAAAGTCCTAAAACAATTGCAGTCGGGCACAGAGGTCACCGCTCTCTACGATGTGCACGGTTCGCCAACATACGGGAAAGATTTTGTTGCAACGATTAAAGACCTGCTCGAAAAAGGCGAGCGGGGCATATTTCACATTGCAAATGCTGGTACCGCTACGCGCTTTGACCTCGCTACTGCAATGGCTACCCACGTAAAGCCAGACGCACACGTGCGTGCTGTCGATCGAAGTTACTTCGCATCCAGCACAACGCTTCCAACAAACGAATCTATTTCCTCAAAACGGATAACTCTCCGACCGTGGCAAGAGGCACTTGCCGAGTATGTGTCCGAGGAATGGAAGGCATAACAGTCGTTCGGTATACTGCGTGCTATGAGTCCCGTTAGAAGTCGCGGAAGTTTGGGAAGTGATATCCTTTCTGAATGCTGTATTCTAGGTCGTATGATTATGAAATTTAATCTTGAGTCGGAAGCACAAGCTTCCTACTTCTAACGGGATGAGCCATCTTCGCAATGTTACCTGTCGTGTGTGCAAAGGCTCTAGTCTCACGCGCATTCTCTCGCTTGGCGAGCATCCGCCAGTTGATAATTTTACTGATGCCGAACACCTCAAAGACGAAAAACGGTATCCCCTAGATGTGTATTTTTGCGGTACCTGCAATCTGGTGCAACTCCTCGATGTGGTTGCGGAAGACGAACTTTTTCACGGTGAGTATGCGTATTTTTCCTCTGCTTCTAAACCGCTCGTTGACCACTTTCGTTCGTATGCGGATGATTTGAAAAGTGAACATGTGGCCCCAGGTGACCTCATTGTTGATATTGGCAGTAATGATGGCATTTTGTTACAAAATTTCGTCGGCACACATCGCGTGCTTGGTATTGAGCCATCGGCGAATGTTGCCGAAGCTGCGCGCGCAAAAGGAATCGAAACTGAGAGTGGCTTCTTTACTATTGAAATGGCGAAACGAATAATAGAAATGCATGGCAAGGCGAAGGTTATTTCTGCCAACAATGTTTTTGCGCACATAGACGACCTTGATGAAATTGTGCAAGGGGTAAAAGACCTTCTTACCGATGACGGCGTGTTCGTATCGGAATCACACTATTTGCTAGACCTCGTGGAGCATGGGGAATTTGATACGGTGTATCACGAGCATTTGTGCTACTACAGCGTGAAGCCTCTGCAACACTTATTTGGTCGGTTTGGTATGGAAGTATTTAATGTAGTGCGCATGCCGACGCATGGTGGGTCTATTCGTGTCTTTGCTCGCAAGGCGTCCGGATTACCGATTGAAAATTCTGTGCACGAACTTTTCGCGCTGGAAGAGAAAGCAGGGCTACATTCACTCGCACGATTTGCTGATTTCCAGAAAGATGCAGAAGCAATTAAAGAGAAGCTCGTGTCGCTCGTGCGCCAAATACGCAGAGAAAAAAAGAAGGTGGTCGCTTACGGCGCGCCAGCCAAGGGCAACACTCTTCTTAATTTTTGTGGCTTTACTCAAGATGATATTGAGTATGTTACTGATACAACTCCGTACAAAATTGGACTCCTTACACCAGGGAGTCATATTCCAGTCGTTTCTCCCGATATACTAAAGACCGAGACGCCGGAGTATGTTCTACTTCTTGCATGGAACTACCGCGACTTCATTCTCGAAAAAGAAAAAGAATTGCGTGCACGCGGTGCGAAATTCATTATCCCTATCCCTAGCGTTGAAATCGTATGACCCCAACACCTTTCATTTCTAAGAACGAAGACACTGACATCAAGCCCATTCTCGCGTGGCTCAAAGAAAAGCAGGAGTCGTACCCAGTCACTGTGGAAGCGGTCGGAGTAAATGATGTGCAGGGTTGGAAAACAGATCCTGTAAGTGGAAATATCACGCATGAGTCAGGAAAATTTTTCTCGATTATTGGCGTAAAGATAACAGGTGCCTCGGACAGGGAAGTGCCGTCGTGGAGTCAGCCGATGTTGAAACAGGAAGAGGTCGGTATTTCAGGCGTGTTAGTGCAAAAGAAAGATGGTGTCACAAAGTATCTTTTCTATGCAAAATTTGAGCCGGGGAATATCAACAGTGTGCAGATATCGCCCGCATGTCAGGTTTCCGAAGGCAATCTGGCGCAAGCGCATGGGGGAAAGCGCCCACGGCTTGCTGAATATTTTGACGGGACGAAAGGAAGACTCATTGCATCAGTTTTGGGCGTCGAAGACGGTGGTCGGTTTTTCCATAAGGTGAATCGCTCAATGCTTGTGGAGGTGGACGAATCAGAAGAAGTGCCTGTTACTGAAGATTACATTTGGCTCACACTCCCCGAGATTAAGAAACTCTTGCGCGTTGATACGACGGTTAATTCTCTCGCGCGTAATGTATGCGCTTTGCTATGACCCCCACACCTTTCATCTCATTGACGCAAATCAATTCTCTATGTATTACGTATATGTACTTAAAAGCCTCAAAGATGAAAAGTTATATGTTGGATCGACAAATGATTTGCGTCGAAGATTTTCCGAGCACAATGGCGGAATGGTTAAATCTACCAAGCCTCGTCGACCTTTTGAGCTTCGCTACTATGAGTCCTACACTTCAGAACGAGACGCGAGGGGTAGAGAATTTTCTCTCAAAAAAGACGGGAAAGCACTCGGGCAACTCAAAAGGCGGATTTCAAGAAGCATTTTATGAGATAAAAGGTGTGGGGGTATGAAAAAAATTCGTGTCGGTATTCTAGGTTGTGCAAACATCGCAGAGAAATACGCGATACCAGCATTCAGGTCATTACCAAATGTAGGGCTTGTTGCGATAGCGAGTCGCGAGAAGAGTAAGGCAGATGAGTGGGCAGAGCGTCATGGATTAGAAGCCGAGACCTATGATTCCTTGATTGTGCGTAGTGATATTGATGTCATATACAGTCCGCTTCCTGTTGGACTTCAGGAAGAGTGGGTACTACAGGCGGCGCAGTCTGGAAAACACATCATCTGCGAGAAGTCGATTACCTATAGTCTCGAGTCGGCGAAGCGTATGGTAGATGTATGTCGAGAAAACGGCGTTGCACTGTATGAGAATTTCGTTCCCGAGTTTCACCCACAACACGCGACGATTCTATCACTCATTGCAGAAGGGAAAATCGGCACACCACATGTGTGGAGTGGTGCGTACGGATTCCCACCGTTCCCGTCTGGTGATATTCGCTATAGTGCGGACTTGAAGGGTGGTGCCCTCAACGATGCAGGTTGCTATACGGTTTTCATGGCACGAAAGATTATGCAGCAAGAACCGGTTGCTGTTACTTGTACGCTTTCAAACGCCGGTGCAGGCGTTGATATCAAAGGCTCGGCACTTCTTGAATTTGAAAAGGGAACTGCGCTAATGTCATTTGGTTTCGATCACCTCTATCAAAATACCTATTCGGTGTGGGGTTCCAAAGGAATGGTGCGCACGAATCGCGCATTTGCGATACCACCTATGATGGCACCGACTGTCGAGCTCATAACCAACGATGGTGCCAAAGACACACTCGTGAGTTTAGAAATCCCAACAGCAAATCAATTCGCCCTTAGTTTTGATTTCTTTTGCCAAGCTGTTATTGCACAGAATACTAAACAGTTTAAAGAAATGTACGACCGTATCATCCGCCAAGCAAGTGTTTTGGAGGCTATGCGTATTTCCGCCCGTGAAGGAAGACGTGTGTTGCTTTAGGGCAGAGAGTTTTAAATGTATCTGATGTTTTTTAAAGTTGCCGTTTTCTTTCACATATCGCTCTCTAACAGACGGCCGTCTGTTAGAGAGCGATATGGTTCCGAGTGGGTGTAGCTTTTTGTTAGGGGAGTCCGGCGCACTCGTTGCTTTGCGGTGTGTGTGAATGCGACCTAAATACGCCCTTCAAACCACGCGAGTACTTTTTCAAGTTCGCTTTCAATATCGGCGTTCCGTTCTTCGGCGAGAATCAAGATGTCAGCAATCAGCGCACCAATGCGGTGATTGGGGTCTTGGTGTGCGTGGTCGTCGCTTTGTAATTCTCCGCTCTCCACTTTGAATGAAGCCTTCACATCCTCGAGCTGCTCTTCTATAGAAGCAAGACGGTCAGTGTGCGACCATCCGCTATTGGGAAATTTACGCGTAGCACCGTCTGAAAGCGCCTTCTGCCACCACGACACACTTTTCATTGTCACAGTATACCTCGTGAGAAATTGGATAATCCGCATTGCTACATATAGCTCTCTATTAGACGGCCGTCTAATAGAGAGCTATATGTCAAAAAGAGGAAATGGTGCCACGTTGTGTTACTCCTTTCTTTATAAACATCTCTCAACTCCTTTAGTTAACTAAAGGGGTAAGGGAACGGGCACTGTACTTGTTTTATATTACTCTAGTGCAAGACAAACGCTCGCTCTCGGGCCTCATTGACGCTATTTTTGCGTAGATGTGCGCGTGGGCGCACATCTGTACATAGACATCGGCCCTGGAGATGTGGGCAACGCGGGAGCATTATGTGCAAGCTCATCAATGGTGACTCACGCAAAGTGTTTGAATAGGATATTCTGAATAAGAAGATAGATGTACATATTATTGCTAACGATGTAATCTCAGACTTCCATATATACGTATGCGTTGGTTTTTTGAAAAGGGAATCTTGTTAATACCACTGTACCCTCTTTTCGCATGGGACGGTTTTTTATTTCCTTTCGTGTCAAGTAAGGCACTCTTTATCTACGTCGTTATTGAAGTGATATTTGCGGTATGGCTCGTCGGACTTTTACGGGGACTGTTACCAAGAAAGAGTTTCGTGTCGCCGATCTCAGTTGCGGTCACCGCATTTATCACACTTCTATCCTTTACCGCTCTGTGGGGGATGAATACTGGAAAAAGTTTTTGGTCAACATATGAACGTATGGATGGTTTACTCACGTTTCTCCATTTAGCGGGACTCTTCGTCATGCTGGCAACGTCTGCATCCCAATCAACATGGAAGCGACTCATAGGCCTCTCCATTACAGTCTATGCTGTTACTACTATTGGCGCGCTCATGGTGTGGCTGGCATCGGGAGATATTGATGTGCGTGCCAGTGGAGTGTGGGGGAATCCGTCATATTTTGCTTCATACACCCTGCTTCACCTGTTCGTTATTTTCGCCGCATACGTATCGGCACGTCGCGGTGCTATAAAAAACATGCTTGCTTTTTGTTTGGCGCTCGGTTTTATTGCGCTAGTTGCGTCCGGAACGCGTGGTGCATTGCTCGGTTTCGCTGTTGGCGCTCTTGTAACGCTCGGCGGTTTTGTGTGGTACCGCGGCACTGAATCAGCACGGCACGTTTCAAAACGTTTTTTTGTGGTTGCGATGCTGATCGTGGTGCTTATCGTGAGCTCTGGAGTGTTGCTCGGTACCTTGTCTGCTGACAGGGCATTTCCTATATCATTGGCGCAAGTTGCTGAGGAATCACGTGTACAGGTGTGGAATATTGCACTTCACGGTATCAGCGAACGACCGGTGCTTGGATGGGGTGCTGGAAATTTTGACCATGTATTCAATACATATTACGATCCACGCCTCTCCTTGCAAGAACCATGGTTTGACCGCGCGCACAGCGCGATATTTGATTGGTTTATTGCTGGAGGCGTATCGCTTGTAATCACATATTTCGCCATGTTTGCGGCTGTGGCGTACTTTCTCATTACACGAGACACCCCGCTTCCGCGTCATATTCGCATGGCACTGCTTGGATTAATCGCTGCATACCTTGTGCATGGGTTATTTCTTTTTGATACATTTGCGAGTCTGATACCGCTCATCGTTGTGTTTGCGTATCTGCATTGGAACAGCGTGTCGGATGCTGACGCGTCGCGGATAGTGCTCTCGCGAACAATAAGCACAAGTATTGTCGCAGTTGCCCTAGTTGTTACGCTCAGCGTTTGTGTTGTTGTGCCGGCCTACGCGCTCTCTGCAGTTCGCAAAAGTACATTGTCGTCATACTCCGCGACAGAACGGATAGCCGCTCTTGAGGCCGGTCTTAGGGCGAGTCTGTTCGATCACGAAGGGCTGGCGCTTGCGTTTGTTGAGAGCGTGTTGAGTGAGCAACCGACAGACACCGCGTTGCTTGAGGCCGGATATACCACACTCGCTCCACTGGCTACAGACGACCGTGCGTCGGTGAGAGTTATTGTCACCGCCGGATACATTGCTATGCAGAATCGGAATAGTGAAGCGGCAGTCCATTTTTTGGAACGGGCGCGAGAAAGGGCGCCAATGCGCAAAGACGTCCACCAACTGCTTGCAGAGGCATACTTTACACAGGGGAATTATGAAAAAATGCGGGATGAGGCCAAGCATGTGTTTATGCTCGAATCCCTCTTCCCTCATACCGTGAAATATCAGTACTACATTGATCAGTCGCGCATTGAGTATGCCTCTGCGCTTATATATGCTGATGCTCTTGAAGAAGCGAAAGAAATTCTACAAGAGGGGTTTGGAATACCTTTACTCTTTGACGAACGTATAATTGAAGCGCTTATGCTTAACGAACACTATGAGGAGGTTATTAGTTTGCTTACTGATGAACTTATTGCGCGCCCGGATCCACAGACGTGTATATCGCTCGCCGCCGCAGAGTTAAAAAGGGGAAGCGTGCCACGTACACTCACCACACTTAACGAATGTCGTGAACGTTTTCCTCAATCATCGCAACAGATAATCGAAATTAGTGAGCAGGTACGGACAGGTGCCGTTACCGCCGATGATATATGAAGTATACGCGTTCCACTCTTTTGGTATTGTTTTTTCTCATTGTCGCACTTATTACGGTTGTGTTTTCAGTCCCGTTTTCATTTTCACACTCGGTAGGATATTGGGAAATTTATTTGCGCATTACCTCCTTTCTGATAGAGGGCGGGACCTTTGGTCCGGATCTGTATATAGCTCCAGGATTTCCTCTGCTACTCGCCAGCTTCGCTTTTTTTACTGACCTAAACATTATAAGTGCGCGCGTTATCCAGCTCGCGCTCTTTTTGATTTTGATTGGCGGGGTGTATTTGATAGGGAGAGACATATTCAGAAGTGAACATACTGGCCGCATTGCCGCTCTGCTTATGCTCCTGCCGGCGGTAACATTGCAACTTTTTGCGCTTGATAGCATGCTTTTCTATACCACTCTTATCACATGGAGCATTTTGTGTATCTGGTATGCTTCTCTTCGCACATCAGGTGTCTATCCACTCGTTGCCGGTACTGCACTTGGTTTTGCCGCACTCACTGATCCAATAGGAGTCTATGTCATACCCATTATACTCATCTGGTTTATATTCCTTATACGTCGTCGACTATTCACCGTGCGAAGTATGGTCGCACTACTTATTTTTATTACTTCTATCCTCACACTCATGGTGCCGTGGTACGTGCGTAATATTGCAGTACATGAAGGGCTTGAAGTTTCTGCGCCATTTGTTCAAAAAAGAGTGGAGACAAGCGTGCTTTTTGATTCAGATACTCGCTCATTGCTCATACGCCCATTTATACAGACACCCTCTTTAGTATTCGAAACGGCATTGTCCATGCTTTTTTCTCCGCCGGATGTGGATGCGCTTGCGCAATATACTCCAGTGAGTTATCGGCAAGCTGTACTTTCTTTCGTGCGCACAAAAATACTGTCTGACGAAGTTGATGTCGCAACACTTTTTCTGAAGGCATCCATATTTTTTGCGCACGGCGTCGTTGTTTTGTTTGCGGTTGTTGGCGTGTGGTTGATGCGCCACCACTTTTTATCAGCATTATTTTTCACACTTCTCGCGTACATATTGTTTGCGGTAATCGGCTACGGTGCGCCAAGTCAATTCAAGGATATATCTCCTATACAGGAATTTGTATATCCGCTGTATCCATTCATATATCTTTACGCAGCCCACGCCGTTTTTAAGATTGTTACGGCGCTATCAGAAAAAAAGCGGAAACATATAGCATAAAGATAGTCTATGCTGTCAGCATTCATATGTTGACCGAGTGGGTTCATGATGTACAGGTCATGAAAATGTGCGAGGTCTTTGCACGGTTCGGTGGCGACGAGCTGACTCAGAACACACACGCAGGAAGTCCTAAAGCGCATTGGATAATACTCTCCTTACTAGCTCTGAACGAACACTCGCTCTTGATGCTCATTGACGCTATTCTTATATAATATGAAGCGCATACTTAAAGTCTGTCTATCCTCGGTTCTCTTTTTCCTGTATCGCACCATAGAACCGTGGTGTCGCTTCAGTGAGGTATCAATTCTCGCATACCACTCGATCTCCAATGCACCGCTTGACACCGCCGTGACGTCAAAGATGTTCCGTACGCACTTGAGTCGTTTGAAAGCCGACGGTTACTCGTTCATATCGCTCAGTGACGTCGTAGCATATCAGGGCGGTGCGTCGGTTCCGTGCAAGGCGGTCGCACTTACGTTTGACGATGGCTATGCTGATTTCGAATCTGCTGCGCTTCCCATTCTCGATGAGTTCGACGCACCGGCGACCATTTTTGTCATGGGAGATGAAGTGGGTGCACGCTCGGCACTTGGCAATGCACTTCCGCTGCTTAATGCGGACGCACTAGCACGCGTGCGTGCACATCCGCGCATTGAGATCGGCTACCACTCGCGCACGCATGCCAACCTTGGGAAACTCTCGGGGAGCGTGCTTGAGGATGAAGTACGAGCACCTTTTGTCGCACGCTACTTCGCATATCCAGGAGGTAACTATTCTGCAAAAGCAGTGGATGTCGTGCGAGTGGCAGGATATGACGCCGCATTTTCCATAAAGCGTGACCTCGTGCGCCGTGGCAAAAGCCGATGGCTTTTGCCACGGATCGTTGTTTTGAAGGACGACGGTGAAAAAGATGTAGTGCGGTATGTCAGCATGGTTCAACACTGGTATGCTATGTTCAGAAGTTTGATTAAAAAATATGTTTAAGGCATTACCTCAAGGCAGTAAACCATCAACGGTGAAGGCAATCGTAAAAACCGCACTCAAGCTCCTACTTGGTCGTGGTTCTATGCGCTCTTACAGTCAGTATGGAGAAGATGTGTATGCAATGTCAAAATTCCGCCACAAGCGTGACGGATTTTATGTAGACGTTGGCGCATATCATCCGCATTTATATTCTGTAACCTATGCACTCTATAAAAAGGGCTGGCGTGGTATTGCAATTGATCCAAATCCGATTACAAAAATACTCTTTCGTATATTTCGTCCTCGCGACACGTTTGTATGTACCGGTGTCGGCAATGGAGTGCGTGTCTATAAGCAGTTTGATGATGGGGCATATAATACATTTGTAGAGGGAGAAGGAGGTCAGGCACTACGTCCACTTGCTGATATTTTATCTGAAAATCATGTATCTTCGATTGATTTCATGAATATTGATGTGGAAGGCATGGATTTAGAGGTTTTACAATCTCATAACTGGAATATACCCCCAAAAGTTATCGCGGTTGAAGCAGAAGTGGGAAGTCCTGTACAAAAATATCTTGAAGAAAAGGGATATGTACTGAGTGGCTTGTTAGGACTTACTCTATTTTTTTCGCTTCTTAATAAGCAGACGGCATGATAAAGAAAATTCCGGTTTCGGTCGGCATTTTGACATTCAATTCAGCCCGCACGCTCAAGCGCGCGCTTGAGTCGATTAAAATGTGCGACGACATCATTATCTGTGATGGCGGCTCGACCGATGAGACCCTTTCACTGGCGCATGAATATGGAGCGCGCATCATCGAACAGGGTGCCACATTTAAGCGCGTTGACGGTCGACTCGCAGATTACTCCGGCGTGCGCAATCAATGCCTTGCGGTCGCACGGCATCCGTATTTTCTCTATATCGACTCTGACGAAGCGGCCTCGCCGGAGCTCATTGAGACGCTCACACGTATCGCGACGAGTGGCATAGAAGACGGCTACCGCATCCCCATTCGCATGTGGATAGGTGAGCGCATGATAGAACACTCATCTAATTACCCCGGCTACCAGTACCGGATCGTACGCACCGACCGCGGAATCTTATTTAAGAAGCCGGTGCATGAGCGTCCCGTGTTCACTAATACCATTGACGTGAATCGGACGACGCTCGACGCACCGTGGCATGTGTATCTTGAGCAGGACTACATCGAACGCTACATGGAGCGGAATTGGAAATTTGTCGAGATAGAGCGTGAGCGCCATGCTGACATGGGACTCGTGCGATTCCTTTTTGCTGTGGTTCCGCGCAATCTGCGCTCAGCGACTGGTGTGATACTCCGCACGATACACGACCGTGCACGGTATCCATGGAGTACCTGCATGCCCCTCTCGGTAGAATGGGGCAGAGTACGCTATCATCTCGCGCTCATCACCGTGATTGGTGCCAATATTCGTCATCTATGAACACCTTCAACACACTCGTTCAGGGCGCTACTTCATATTTGGAGGAACATAAAAGCTGTAGCAAGCATCATGTCGAGCATACAGGGAGCAACTGCTACCTACTCGATTTCTATTCGACTCTCGGCGAAATTGAGAAAGGGAAGAAGCTTATTGCATATCTCTTCACCCTCGTGACCGACACAAAAGCAGGAAAGGTCTTCTACCCAGGGCATATGAACCCGATGAATATGTCGCAGAATGTAATCGACACCGGCGCATGCGTCGACTCCATATCTCGCTTTCTCCGTCTGCATCAGAGTGCATTTACAAACAAAGAGCATGAAGAGTATACGGCAGGGTTACGGGATGTCGTCGAAAGTTATCTCGTGAATGCTGCCGCAGAAAAATCGATCACCAATCAGCGTCTCTGGGGGCTCACTGGTCTTGCCTCGTACGCAAACTATGCGGGCACGCACGAATATGATGATGTTGTCCGTGCGAGTATCGAGCAGGCGTTCGCCGACATGACTGTTGATGGCTTCTTTCTCTATATGCCCCACGCGAGTGAGCATGGTAATTTTGAAGGATATGAAGGCATCACAACTTTCTACCAGTCGCGTTGCATAGCGTTCATCCGGTATTCACTCGATGCCACAGGAATAGACGCGACGCCTTTTGAAGAACGATTGCGTCAAAGTGAGCGGGCGCTCCTTTCGATGTACCTGGCGGATGGGACTAAGGATTTGCGAATGGAATGTAAACGCTGGTACTGGCAATCTCCGTATGAGGTCGCCTCCGCTGGCTTCGATGCGTATGCGCTCGCTCACTCAAAAGAGTCGGTGGCTGGTGTTGCACTCCACAATCTTTTGTTCCAAACACGCAGGCACTTCTTTGATGGATACTTGCACTCGCACATCGGCGCGCCGGTGAATTTCCAATGCCCGATATTTTGGACAGCACATCTCGCGTGGATGCTACGTATTAATGATATCAATTTGAAGTTCTACAGTGCATCGTCTTTAGAGGACTTCTCGTTTCGTTTCGAAGGCACTGAAGTATTTACGGACACGAATTCCTCACATCGTGTTCTTGTAAACGCTAGGTGGCAAAAGCGCAACTTCAATGAAGGTATCTACGACAACGGACTCGAGGGATCAGTACAGTGGAGTCTTAGATGTCCGGCGCTTCCGCCCGCATTTCTTTTTTCAATCCGAGAAACAGTCAATCACACCTGGTACGCACTCCGTGGTGGGTACATCCGCGAAGCCGTTCTGCGTATGTGGCGCTTCGTGCGGGAGTGCATCGTGATGTTCCTACCGCGCTATAGTGCGCGGTATGGCAAAGTGTCATCGTTCGCCCTGAAGGGAGATTCATTAGAGGTTCTTGTGTCGTCGGGGACGAAATACGGTACGCTTCTCGGGAAAGAAGAGCGCATCACTATTAATCTATGAAAATACTTCTTCTCGTGCGCGACAGGCAATCGAAAGCGGGTTCGGGTCGCAATGCGGCCAATATGATTCAGGCGATAGCGAACGCCGGCTTTGAACTCGATATTCTCGACTACGATGGTCATTTTTTTTCGTATGTGCTCCGCGCGTGTCGCGCCGCGGCCAAGGCCGATATCGTGCAGGTGGTCGATATGAATCCGCTCGGCTTTGCCGGATATGTCGCGACGCGCCTCACGCACGCGAAATTCCTCATCGTTGCCCAAGCGGGGTATGCACTCGCGCCCCTTGAACATCTGAAGACGAAACTTCTGTCGAAGTTGGCCTACCGCGCAGCCGATCGCATTGTCGCCGGGAGTTCGTTCGTAGCGAAAGAGATAGAGCGACGGGTGCCAGGCGTACATGTTGAGGTTATCGACCCAGGCATAGATATGGCGAAGTTCCACGGTGCGGGGACGCCGCGCATCCCTGATGCCGTACCATTTATGATAAGCGTTGGCGCAGTGAAGGCGCGAAAGGGGCATGATGTATCGGTGCGGGCATTTGCGCTCGCCAAGAAGACCATTCCGAATCTGCGCTATATAATCATCGGCTCGCAGACGGATGAGTCGCGCTTCTTTGCTTCGGTGCGCTCACTCGCACAAGAGTTTGGCGTCGAGGATGATGTCGAATTTCTCGCGGGTGTTTCCGATGAGGCCCTAAACGATTTTTATAGTCGCGCGTCCCTCTTTATCCTTGCCTCATCGAACATCGGCTCGCACATCGAGGGATTCGGTATGGTCTTTCTCGAGGCCGCCGCATACGGTTTACCAAGCGTCGGAACGCTGGGTAACGGCATTGAGGGGGCGGTGGAGGACGGACATACCGGAATCCTTGTGCCGCAGAATAATCCCGAGGCGACGGCACAGGCCATCGTGAAGATACTCTGTGACAAGGAGCTCGCGCGGAAGATGGGGGAGAGAGCTCGTGCATTTGCCAACGAACATGATATTCCGCATCTCACAAAACTTTATGCGCAACTCTATCATGGTATGCTCGGGCGATAATCCGTAGCAGTAGGCATATGTATATCTACCAAGTCGAACGCACGCTGATACGCAAACAACTGATGAGTGTCGCGAAGCACCTCACGGGCGATGTGCTCGATGTCGGCGGGGGAGAGAAGAACCGCTACAAGGACCTCTTTACATATAAGACATTCACCTGTCTCGATATCTATGCGGGAGAGGGTATTGATATTGTCGCATCGGCAGATGCAATTCCGCTTCCCGATGAATCGAAAGATTCTATTCTCTCTACGCAGATGCTCGAGCATGTGAAGTATCCAGAGAAATGTGTGCAAGAGATATTTCGCGTACTAAAAAAGGGTGGCTATGCGGTGATTACCGCTCCGCAGTGGAACGAACTACATGACGAGCCACACGACTACTGGCGCTACACGAAATATGGATTCGTTGAACTTTTTGAACGCAACGGTTTCAAGACGGTAGAATCCTACCAGCGTGGCGGCTTTTTTTCGCAGTCCACGCAGATGACAATTCGCTACCTCATGGATCGCTTCCATCTCCACCGTCATGCGATCGCGGGCAGGATAATGAGCAAGATTTTCCACCTCATGGGTACTTTTGCTATATTTCTTGATCGCGTAGATGCGAGTGAGGCGAATCGAAAACACGCCATCGGATGGTGCTTTGTCTTTAGAAAGGAATAATGGCGCGTTGCCCACACCCACATCAGAGGATAGAATGAGTCTCAACATGAAGAAGGCATTCATCACGGGCATTACGGGGCAGGATGGTTCATACCTTGCAGACCTGTTGCTAGAAAAAGGGTACGAGGTTCATGGTCTCGTTCGCCGTTCAAGTAGGTACATCATCGGCGCGCATGAAGGTGCTCTTGCCGATGAAGAGACGAAGAACGACAATCTGTATCTTTACTATGGAGACCTGAGCGACTTCAGCTCCATCTCCCGCATTGTCTCAGAGGTTAAGCCGGACGAGGTCTACAATCTTGCGGCGATGAGTGATGTACGCGTGAGCTTCGATATTCCAGAATACACAGGCGACATCTCGGGCCTAGGTGCCGCACGCGTTATAGAAGCAGTTCGCCAGAGTGGCGTTCCCACTAAGATCTACCAAGCATCGACCTCGGAACTTTACGGCAAGGTATTCGAGACACCACAGAGCGAGACGACGCCGTTCAATCCGCAGTCGCCGTATGCGGTAAGCAAGCTGTATGCGTACTGGATGTGCAAGAGCTATCGCGAAAGCTACGGTATGTTCATTGTCAACGGCATCCTTTTCAATCATGAGAGTCCGCGACGCGGACCAAACTTTGTGACGCGCAAAATAACGCGTGGTGTTGCAGATATCGCACTTGGCCATTCGCGTAAGATTTATCTCGGCAATCTCGACGCGAAACGCGACTGGGGTTATGCACCGGAGTATGTCGATGCTATGTGGCGCATGCTCCAAGCTGAGAAGCCCGAGGACTATGTGCTCGCGACTGGCGAGACGCACACGATTCGCGAGTTCCTCGAGGAAGCATTTTCGCTCATCGGCAAACGCTGGGAAGATCATGTAGAAATAAAGAAGGAACTCTTCAGGCCAGCAGAGGTTGATACTCTGATGGGTGACGCGTCGAAGGCAAAGCGCGATCTCAGATGGGAAGCGAAGGTCAAGTTTAAAGACCTCGTGAAGATACTTCTTGATGCCGATATAGAGCTCGCAAAGAAGAACGGAGTTGAATCCTTCTAACATTTCTATATGAAAATAGTGGTCCTGCAAGATGACCTTCCACCGTATCATGTGGGCGGGGGTGGGATTATTGCATATCGACTCGCGAAAGAATTCGCCAGGCGTGGTCATGAAGTAACCGCCATTACGACTGTCCAGGACCGTGCACATGCAGGAAGCGAACTCGTCGATGGAATGAAAGTCGTGCGACTTTATTCTTCCTATCATCCGCGTTTGCGCGCGTACAAAAGTTTGTATAATGGCGCCACTCTGCGGGATGTTGAACGACTGCTGAAAAAATGCGCGCCCGACATTGTGCATGTGCACAATGTGCATACACATCTTTCATATTATTCACTCGTGCTCGCTCGTAGGTATGGTAAGAGGGTCGTTATGACGGAACACGATGCGATGTCATTCCATTTTGGCAAGCTCCCGTCCGCACCGAGCGGTGTCTTAAATGAACTTCCCGATGAAGTACATCGCGAGTCTATTATCCGGCAACTACGCATGCATAAGTGGCGCTACAATCCTCTGCGCACACCTATCGTTCGGTACATCTTGAGGAAGACAGTACATGCAAGCGTTGCGGTGAGTACGGCGCTTGCTCGTGCACTTGAAAACAATGGCATTCGCGTACATTCTGTCATCCACAACGGCATTGCCGTATCAGAATGGGGCAGTATCAATATCGATACATTTGTAAAAAAGCATCACCTCGGCGACCGCGTTATTTTCTTTGGCGGTAGACTCTCGGAACCCAAAGGAGCAATACAGATGATTCAAGCCATGCCTGCAATCTGCAATACGGTTCCTGGCGTACAGCTTCTTGTGGCAGGGAAGCAGGATGCATTTGCGGAGCGGATGGTAAAACATGCCACAGAGCTCGGTGTGGAGAAGAATCTCGTTTTTACTGGATGGATCACAGGGGATGATCTTAGGTCTGCGTACCTCGCATCGCGCGTTGTCGTAGCGCCGTCCATATATCTCGACCCGTTTCCTACAGTAAATTTGGAGGCGTTCGCTGTCGGCAGACCGGTGGTTGCCACATGCTTTGGCGGTTCGCGTGAAGTCGTGGAAGACGGCGTCTCCGGATATGTAGTTAACCCGCTTGATGTCGAAGCGCTCTCGGCGAAAGTCGCCGACCTCCTAATGGATAAAGAGAAAGCGAAACGATTTGGAGTCGCGGGGTATGAGCGCGTGACCACTGATTTCACGCTTGAAGGACAGGCGCACGCGTACGAAAAGCTTTTCGCTGAGCTTTGTTAAACGACGGGCGGTTTGTAGTTGGGGTCGCCGTGGTCACCGGTACCCATGCCTAGATTTTCGTGGACGATAGGCACTGCGCAGTCGTCCCATTTTTTTGTGAGGAATGTAATCATATTCATGTCGGTAATGGCATAGAGGACATGTGAGGTGCCTTGCGGAGTAAATGTGCAATCACCCTTTCCGACATACAAAAATTCTTCTTTGCCGCTCTCATCTTTCGAGACCAAAACTCCGTTGCCGTCGGTGATGAGATAGTACTCATCAAACTCGGGATGTGAATGATTGCCACGTACCTTGCCTTTGTTAATGAACTGGAAATTGAACTCCACGATTGGCTTTTCGGGGTAGAACGTGAATATACCACCGCGTTCATCGCGGACTGTGTCGAGATTGGAGTGAGGGTTGATCTTTCTGATTCTCATATTGCATTGTAATTCTGCCACTTTGAGAGGTTGCATGCAACGGTACATGAGCGTAATGTGTCCACGACAGCCTGATGCTATCATCAGTGATCATATGGTATCTACTACGCTTGTCGACACGAGGGAAGTGGTCGTCGCGCTTGTACCGAAGTACGCACGGGGTAAGGCCCTCGACATTGGCGGCGGATCTTCAAAATACCGCACCACTATAGGTGAGCACGTGTCGGAGTATGTAGTAGCGGATCTATACGAACCGGGCGTGAATTTCAAAGAGGATGTCCGGAAGATGACCTTCCCCGACGAGAGTTTCGACACAGTACTCTCATTTCAAGTGCTTGAACATGTGGACGATACGGTTGCAGCAGTGAGCGAGATATACAGAGTGCTTAAACTGGGAGGATGCGCAATCGTCACTGTCCCATTCCTCTTCCCTCAACACGGAGATCCTTCGGACTTCAATCGATTCACTAAAGAAGGAGTCCGATATCACTTTGAGCGTGCCGGATTCACTATAAAAGAGCTTGGGCACCAGGGGAGCGTCTGGTCTGTTGTGATGGGAATGCTGCGCATCAAGTATTTGAATCATTATCAATCGGGTCATGGCCGGCTACGTCGGGCGTTCTTTGCGCGGCTGTTTTCATTACTCAAGATGTTGGATCGGCAGGGCTTTCTCGCGCATCCGGACATTTACGCGAACGTGTATGTTGTTGCGCAGAAATGACCCCGCTACACGTGGGTTGTGTCGAGAGCGATTTCGCGTTTAATAGCACGCCGGTAGAGCAATACATTTGTTGCAAGCATGGCGATGCGCGTGACGATGCGCGCGATTATGACGCCGGCGATGCCCCACAAAAGTACGCCGACCGTGATACCAACCAGTTGGAAGACCGAATACACGGTCGTGTTCACATAGAGCTCTGAGGTGAGCTTGCGTGCGACGAGGTATGTAGCCATAGGATCAGCAGCGATGGTTAGCATCCAAAGCGCATATAATTGTGAATACTTTGCAGCTTCGGCATATTTGGGGAATAACATGTGAAAAATATCCGGTGCGACGATGATATAGAGCACCGTAACTCCGACGCTACCGACGAACATGAGCAGAATCTTCCTTCCTATATTTTTCTGAATCTCTCGAGCTGAATACTCTACGAATCGTGGCTGGAGGATCGAAGCGATGTTTTTAACCGGACTCTTCAGTTGATCCGGTATCGCGATTGCGAAGTTATATACGGCGAGTTGCGCGCCACCGAGGAAATGGAAGATGAGTACTTGGTCGATGTAGTTTGCGACTCCGTTAATGATGCCCATGAAGCTTAGGTGCTTGCTGTAGCTGAGCATGTTTTCATCGTGTATGTGTACGTGCGAACGATATACTTCGATTGTACGACGATAGAAATACAGTGCGGCTACCGTGTTGGTGATGAAAAAGGTGGTGACGAGTACAATCGGGTTGCTTGTAAGCATCACGATGCCAATGAATATGAGTACGGGTACGGTAACGTCGATGACGCCGTAGAGTGCTTGTCGGTAGAAATCTTTTTTCCCGCCGAGGAATGAACTGAAAAGGCTCGCACTCGCTAGGATTGGGGAAAGCGCTCCTCCGATGAGGATGCCTGCGCCGAGCGTGTTGTTGCCCATGAAGAAATAGTATGTGGCGAGGAGGAGTGTGCCGGCGAATACCGCCACGCTCCAGCGGATATTGTCCCAAAATGCACGCGCGAGCACTCCATCAAACCCCTGTGCGGCAGACTGGAAGACCGCACTCCCGATACTATTGAGAGAGAATAGCGATAGAATACCTACGATGGATAGAATGTACTTGTAGACGCCGTATGATTCCTTCGGAACGAAATGGCTCACCGTGACCGCAAGGAGTAGAGATACAGTAATGCCCGCTACCTGAATGATTGCCGACGAAAAGCCACCGCGAGCGAGGTAGAGCATGTCAGTTTTGGTGTACTTCTGACTCCAAAGCAGAAATCGAATGCTCCGGTCTTTCCAGTCTTGAAACATGTTGTCCATAGTAACGGTTGTGTGTTGCTTCAGCTAGTGTGTGCGGCGCCGTAGCAGTGTCGTGATATACATGCAACCGATGCTCGCAAACGCAATGATGATTGGGTCAACGGGGAGTCGATAGCGAGGGTTGGTGCCAAATGCAGCGATGGTACTGGTGAGCGCGAAGTATAGAACGAGTAGGATTATTAGAATTGCGAGCGCTGAGCGCTGTTTCAGAAGGTAGACCAGTGCGCCAACGAATGCGGCGAGTGT
Organism: Parcubacteria group bacterium Greene0714_7; assembly: GCA_007378985.1. Lineage (GTDB taxonomy): Bacteria > Patescibacteriota > Minisyncoccia > Phycocordibacterales > Phycocordibacteraceae > Phycocordibacter. The sequence goes on along the minus strand of VMHB01000004.1, from coordinate 15,747 downwards.
TATTGCTACCCATAGAAGTCGCGCCACAATAATGAGTGGTAAAAATTCATGCGGGTTATAGCCTCCACGCACGAGGAGTGTATAGAACCCGTCGTTGGTGAAGAAGGTAACGAGGGACTTGCTAGCGACATAGATCGCCTCGACAGGGTGCGCGAGTACAATATCAATCGCACTTTTCCGGTAGTCACTTCCGTTCGCAAGGGTAATGACATCACCTTTGTACTCGGCGGGCGTCAAAAAAGTTTTCACCTCGTCGGCGAATTCACTATTCTTCGCTACGCTCAAGACGGCGGGAGCGAGGTTGGTATAGAGTACGAATGGTGTTTGTGCGCTCAAACCAGGGACACCAAAGGTGTACGCATTGCGCACAACCCATGGTGTGAGTATTGCGCCAACAATAAGAAGATACAGGCTTGCATGTGCGATACCGCGTCGCCAATCTTTTTTGCCGAAGTGCCAGAGAATGAATGGGATGAAGATAAGTGGAATATACTGCGCGCTCGTTTTTGTAAGGATTGCGAATCCGAGAAAAGTAGCGCTTAGTGCGAGCGTTAGCGCGTCGCGCCTTTCAAGATAGCGGAATGTGAGGAGGAGCCACGGTAGAAAAAGAAGTAGGAACAGTGTCTCGGTATAAAACTGGAAGGAGAGCAGTGCGAGTGTTGGATCAAGGGCGAGAATGGCTCCAGCGAGATAGCCAATTTTTTGTGAAGTACTAATGTGCCTTGCAATCCACATGCCAAAGATTGGTATGGCAGAAGCTAGAACGAGCTGTATGAGCGCGGCTCCTGTTACACCAAAGATGCCGAGGAGTCCGGAAAGCGCATACACAAACCCTGGTGTGCGCAGGGGATTGGGTGCGTATGGTGCGGACGACCCCCAAGAAAATCCGTTGCCTGCAAGGACATTTTTGGCAAGTTCAAAGTATCCGTCGTCGCCCCGAACGGTGTTTAGCACGCTCCCGTCATTTGCATGGAGTACAAATGCAAAGCATGCGAGATGCGCCACAAGTGCCAAAAGCCCCACTATGATTTCAGCGCGGTATGTTCGTAGGAACATCATTGTGTTGTCGTTGGCGAGCGATCACGGAATACAAAATGTCGGTATCCGAAATAGCCACTCACGGCAACGATGATTGTTGCAAGGAGTTGTGCAAACAAATACCACATGCCGATTTTTTCCACGAATAGATACATAAGGAGGGTGTTGAATAGAAGATTGGCAACAAGAACAATGATGTAGCGCGTGAATTGTTTCTGTACGTCATGCATCGGTCGATCCTGAAAGGTCCAAAATTTCTGCATCGTGAAAGAAACAGCGGCCGACATGATGAATGAAATAATTGATGCATACAAATAATACACATGAATGAAATGTACGAGGAGAAACAGTGCGCCGAGGTTGCTCGCCATAGCAATACCTCCCGACATGAGGTAGCGAACTATGCGATATAGACGCACTCCGAGCAATGTTTCCATTCGCATATGAAGTGCGATCAGCCAAGTCATGGGAGCAGTATAACGCACCAGTCGAGCGACTTAGGCGCGTCCCTCTACCTCTCGCCGTATCCACAGCACATATAGCCCTCTAATAGACGGCCGTATAATATAGAGTGATATGCCAAAAAGGCAGGCAAGGCGGAAACATCGACTGGGCTCGCTTGAGCGAGATATCCTCGCAGATTTAAGTGCAGGCGACCTACTGTACGGTTTTCTGCTTTCTGCACGCTCCAGCCGTCTCATGTTCAAACGCGCGCGTGAGCATGCACAGCACCGATATCGTAAGAAGAAAGCTATTGAGCGGCTGAAAAAAATGAAGTTCATTATTGAACATGGACACAAACTTTCTCTCACCGAGAAAGGTGTCGACGCGCTCGGCGGTGCAATTCATACCACGGCCGCCCTCCTACAAAACGGCACACGGTGGGATGGGCGATGGCGAATTGTTGTGTTTGATATTCCTGAGAAATACCGATTACTGCGTAGCCATGTACGGAACATTTTGAAGCGTGCGGGCTTCGTGCAACTACAGCAGAGTGTCTGGATTTTCCCACATGACTGCAAGGAACTTGTTCAACTCATCCAGCGCGAATCAGCGCTCTCAAAATTCATACTGTACGGTGTTCTCGAAAGAATTGAGTCGGAAGAGCGTCTGAAGAAGCTTTTTCGAATATAATATAGCTCCCTAAAAGACGGCCGTCTGTTAGAGGGCTATATGCTCATCCAGTCTTGCTCTTCGTTTTGCGGTATACCCCCACACCTTTTCAGAATGAAAAGGTGTGGGGGTATACTTTCTCGTATCGTTATGTTGAATAGAATGCAAAGCATCCTCCGTGCCATGACGCTGGAACAGTGGGTGATTACGGTTTTTGGTGCAAGTTTTTTCGTCGGCGTATGGTATGCGTTCCCTATGGTGAACACCATCACCGATGTGTGGGCATTTGGCGGTGGTGTACTCCGTGCCATTGAAGCGCATACGCTTCTACCGGGCTACGGTGTCGCGTACGGTACACTCTCGTTTTATCAGAATTATGTCGCCATGGTGGTTGCGCTTGTTGCCAGTATTCCGTTTTTCGGATTCGACATCACGGCTTTAAAAACCACGCTCATTCTTAATCCGTCATATAGTCTCATCGTACCGCGTGTTGTCTCCGCACTCACATCGGTGGCGCTCTTGGTAGTAGTGTACCGATTTCTGAAAGCGCACATTCAGGGTGTGGAGTGGCGACTCGCACTCCTCATGCTTACCTTCGGCAGTGTACTCACGACGCTTCTCGTGCGTTCAGGCAAAATGTGGATGCTTTCACTCTTCCTCATTGTCGTTTCCTTTATCTACTTGTACCTGGCAGTAACAAAAGAGCGAGCGCGAGGTCAATTGGGATGGATGTCGTTCACTTCAATCATGACGGCATTCCTGGCAGCGTCCAATTTCCTTTTTGCTGGCCTTTTCCTCGTCAATATTCCGATACTTCTTTTTGTTTTTTGGCGCACACCCGGAGTCTCTAAGCGACTTGTAGTAATGGTTGCAGTTGGCACAGCGGTGTTCTTGGGATTCTTTGCCTTGAATGCGGGGAATATCGTTGAGCAGGCTTCCGGATTTGTAACGCAGTTTTTCGTTTCTAATTCGGCAGGTGCAAGCGTGCAGGCGTCGCTTACGGTGTTTGAGTCGTTCATAGTTAATTTGCGTCAGGTGGTCGAATCATTTCCTTTGCTTCTTTTGGCACTCATACCAGCTCTGTATGCCGGCATACGCAACAAAACTCTTTTCCTCCTCGCTCTTTTGTATAGCGCGCTTTATATTATTGCGGTCTCGGTTGTGTTTCGGACTGATCAAGGGCTTGCACTCAATGTTCGGCACATCGCTCCTGTCGGTTTCTTTTTGCTCTTTCTCCTCGCCTCATTCAAACCACCTTTGCGATTAGTGTCGCGCGTTTTTTTTGTTGCAGGGCTCGCCATCTATATGTATACGATAGTACTGCTCTCCATACCTACGACCTACAACACAGCGTACGACTATATAGTAGAGCGTTACGGTGATACGGAGATTCGCATTGATGAACATATTTTTGAGTTTACACTCCCGATGAACAAAGCTTCGTACTCTTTATATGCAACATCATCGTGTGGTTCTGCCTGCCAACACACACAAGCGCTCTCGAGCGATATCTCATTTAGACCACTCGTTGTTACTAGCGATTCCAATCTGTTGGCACATACCGATGTGCCGGCCGCTGATCTTATTATTGTCGAGCGAGAGTTGATTAATTGCACGCCACTTATACATTTTGATAATGGGGCTGTTGATGTGTTTGATATCGATATAAATCTTGGCAGAATGCTGATGCCGTCTTTTTACCAGATACAGCAATTAGGAAAAGATATATACATATATGAAGCGCTGGAGTGTAGTGTGAACCCCTGATAGCGCTGACTGTTCTCATACGATGGATCACGGCAGAGTTGCGAAGGATGCATGAATGGTATACCCCGTGAGAGAAGTGGCTTGGTAGTTCAGAGCGTAAAGTATTTTTTCAAGTTATTTTTTGCATACATTGATACCGAAAGTCTCTCTCATGGGGTATAGTAGTCAGGATGAATCCCGTTAGAAATTGCGGACGCATATCAATGAATATGAGTATGGTGCAGTCAAACATTACAAAAGTAACTCAAGTAGGTGCTGGCGTAGAGGCGTTCGCATCCTATTTCTAACGGGATGAAATTAGATTCATGGCTTAGATGGGGAATAGTCATTGGAGTTCTTGCTGTATTTTTCACTCCTACCATTGTGGCGACGCCACTCTTTTTCCCGTTCATTACGGGTAAGAATTTTGCCTTTCGCATTTTGGTTGAAATTGTCTTTACTCTTTGGCTTATTCTTGCACTCCGCGACGTATCCGTTCGACCGCGTGCATCGTCGCTCTTTTTCGCACTCACTGCCTTTGTTGCAGTCATAGGCATCGCTGACATATTTGGTGCGAACCCATTCAAAAGCTTTTGGTCAAACTTTGAGCGCATGGAGGGTTGGATTGGTTTGATTCATCTGTACGCATTTTTTGTTGTTGTGTGGTCAACATTCCGCGAAGCGAAATGGTGGAAAATGCTTTTTGAAACAAGCGTTGCGGTTTCTATTGCTGTGGCGGTCTATGGCGTGTTTCAACTTGCGCATGTATTCACCATCAATCAAGGAGGTTCGCGTGTTGATGGGACATTTGGCAACGCAACTTACTTGGCTGTGTACATGCTGTTCAATCTTTTTATTGTAGGACTACTTTTCATTCATCATCGAAATGAGTACTTCACAATGGGAGAAAAAGCCGTTGGAGTATTAGGCGTCATCGGTGCGACACTATGGTTAATTTCGAGCTTGCCCCCAGACACTCCGCTACCGCTTTTAGGATGGGTTATTTTTACACTATTTTTCACTATTGGTATTGGTAGTTTCTTCATCAAACGACAGTGGTTTTATACTCTGGCGATTGCACTGCAGTTCATCATGATTTTTTACGCGGCAACTCGCGGAACCATTCTCGGGCTCATTGGAGGAATTCTTGTTGCTTCAGCCATTTTTATTTTCTTTGGAAAAACAGCGCCGAAATTAAAAAAGGCAGGTATTGCGATTCTCATTGCTCTGGCAGTAGTTGTGGGTGGTTTGTATGTCGTTCGTGATACTTCGTTTGTACAAAATCACGGGATACTTTCTCGCATTGCCAACATCTCTCTTTCTGATGGCGCTGCTCGCTTTTCTATTTGGGGCATGGCTTTCAAAGGTGTTGCTGAAAGGCCACTTTTAGGCTGGGGGCAAGAAAATTTTAACTACATTTTTAATAAACATTACGCTCCATCAATGTATGCGCAGGAGTCGTGGTTTGACCGTGCTCACAATGAATATCTTGATTGGCTTGTGGCTGGTGGAGTGTTTGGTCTTGCTCTCTGGATTTCTTTGTTTGGTTTTGCTCTCTGGTATTTGTGGCGACCAAAATCTTCTTTTCAAATAGTAGAGAGGGGAATACTGACCGGCCTTCTTGCTGCGTATGCCTTTCACGATTTATTTGTATTCGACAATCTCGTTAGTTATATTTTCTTCTTCACAATTCTTGCGTACATTGCTCACCGTAGAGAAGATGTGGCGGATACTGCTACGTCAAACGAAAAATCAAAAAATGCTTTGATTACTCTCTGGGGCAAAAGTGTTCCATCGGGGTTATTTGTATTCGGCGCTCCAGTGATTGTTGGAGGAATGGTTGCTGTATTTTATTTTGCCAATGTTCCTGGGCTTGCTACGGGATCGAATCTCATTGAAGCATTAAAGCCTCACACCGCAGGACTCGGTGAAAATGTGCGTTACCTCAAGAGTGCGGGAGAGACAACCGGCTTAGGCAGGCAGGAAGTACGGGAACAGATTGTTCAGTTTGCTCTTCAGGCACGGAATTCTTCTATTGGAGACACAGCATTTCGTGACGGTGCAACAGTGTATGCGCTGCAAAAGATGTCAGAAGAAATTGCACTAAACCCTAACGATGCAAGGCTCCGTGTTTTTCTTGGTTCGTTTTTTCAGCAAATAGGGAAGAATGACGACGCTTTGCGAGAGCTTGGAGCAGCATTAACATTGTCTCCAAAAAAACAACAAATACTCTTTCAGCTTGCGAGTGTGCAAGCATCTCGTGGAGATATGACCACCGCCTTAGATTTGTTCCGTCAAGCGTACGAACTGGAACATTCATATGATACTGCGCGCACATTGTATGCATCTGCCCTTATACGGAGTGGCAATGTAACTCTTGCTCGCGAACTTCTTATGGAGCGTTTTGGAACAGCAACGCCTGACGATGACAATATTCTGCAAGCATATTTTGATGTACGAGATTATGCGAATGGTCTTTTGATAGCTAAGGCACGCGCTGACAAAGCACCAAAGGATGTAAAGGCACGCGTTCAGCTTGCAGCGGCGTATATGCAGGCAGGGGATAGGTTAAGTGCCATACAGGCCCTCCAGGATGCGATTGCCATTGACGCTACATTCAAAGCTCAGGGTGAATACTACATACAAGAGATTGCGGCAGGGAGAACGCCTTAGTTAGTGGTTAGGGTTTAGTGGATAGCGTTTAGGGGTTAGGCGACACTTCATCAGATCCGCAAGGAGCATTCTGCTGTGAACTCTTCTAAAGATAAAGAGTCTTTCCCAGATTCCCCTCACTATGTATCACTGTAGTACTACAGTGATACATAGTGAGGGGTGCAGTCTTAAAAATGTAGGACATACGATGTCCTACATCACAAACCCTAAGAGAACGGCTTAAGTTAGTGGTTAAGGTTTGGAGATGAGGAGGGGAACTTGAAAAAGTAGTAAGAAAATGCTATCTTAGAGCGAGTGAGTGCTAGTTTTTGCTAGCTCTACGAAAATCTGCATAAGCCCCCGCGAAAGCGGGGTTTTGTGTACTCGCTCAAGGCGCACCTCCCGAAACATTCGGCTTCTCCTGCGGAAGCTTTATTCACCCTCCTATGGCTTGCCTATGGGCAACAGCCATTCCCGAAGCGGGACCGGAAGGAACATGAAGCAGTTCATGTTCCTTCCTCGATCAAACTGTGCTCCGCACACCAAGCAGTTTGATCTGCGGATGTTCGGGAGATGCGCCATTCGCTCCCTTACGGGCTCGTATTCGATTTTGTAGTTTTTCTATATTTTCTTAGATTAGCGGAGTTGTTTCTCTTTCAGAGAGGGCGTACAGTAATAAAGTCGCCTGTACTCTACGGCCGGCGGTAGGCACTCACATAGATTTTTGCTTGGAGCTCGCACCCGTCGGTCGTAGAATGCAGACGCACTAGCGGATATACTTGCGTCTGGCTTCATCTTTTTATATATGGAAATTTTAGAGAATGTCCCACTGTCCACTCTCACCACATTTCACACGGGAGGGCCGGCACGATTTTTAGTGACGGTGAAGAGTGAAGTAGAAATTTCGCAGGCAGTCGAATTTGCAAAAGAAAAAGGGTTGCCGTTAATTCCTATTGGTGCTGGTTCCAATATGCTCATCCCTGATTCGGGAGTAGACGCGGTTTTTCTTAACATCGCTATGCACGATGTTTCGTTCACAGTGAATGGCGCAGATATTCTTTGTACTGCTGAAGCAGGTGTGTCATGGGATTCACTTGTAGAGCAGAGCGTTGAGAGAGGTTTTTGGGGATTGGAAAACTTGTCATCCATTCCAGGTACCGTTGGTGCTGGAGTTGTTCAAAATATTGGAGCATATGGTTCTGCACTATCAGAACGAGTTATTGCTGTTGATGTATATGACACGAAGCAGGGGAAGATGCAGACTCTCGTATCTCTCGAGTGTGAGTTTGGATATCGCACCAGTATTTTTAAAAAAGAAGTGGATCGTTATATTGTTGTTCGTGTTAGTTTCGCTTTGACTACAGACGCTAGTCCTAATCTTTCGTACCGCGATCTTAAAAATTATTTTGCAAATGTAGAGAGCATTCCTTCTCTTCGTGAAGTGCGCGAGGCGGTAATTGAAATTCGGAAAGGAAAATTTCCTCCGCTCGACTTGTTTGGAACGGCTGGTTCTTTTTTTCTAAACCCTATAGTGAACGATGAGAAAACACGCGAGCTTTCCGAGATGTATCCACTCATGCCACTTTTTCCTCTTCCTGAAGGGGGGGTGAAGTTGCCTCTCGCGTGGATTTTTGATCACGCTCTTTCTTTAAAAAAACTTCGTGTTGGAAAAGCGTTCTTATGGGAGAAGCAGGCATTGGTGATTACTGCGGAGCCTAACTCAACGAGTGAGGATGTTGTGTTACTTGCATCTGAGGTTGCTCGTTTGGTATTTGAAAAAACAGGCATACAAATTACACCAGAAGTACGATTATTTGGCGCTGAAAAGAAAATTGTTTTTAAAAATAAATAATTAATTTATTACGCACCAATTATTTATTTTTTTGTAAAAAACTTTTACAAAATATATTTTTTATAAAAAATTGTTATCCACAAGTATTTTGTTTTCATTGTTGTATGCGCACATAGATGTTCCATACTGCATAAAGAGCTTGTATCAAGACGCACAACAAATGTTCGCACAACGCATTTGTACGCTGTTACTCCCCAAAATAAAATAAATTTTATGGCAGCAAAAAAGAAAGCAAAGAAGACTGTGAAAAAGGCAGTCAAGAAGACTGCAAAGAAAGCAGTCAAGAAGAGTGCAAAGCGCCGCGTATAGTTTCTTATAAAAAAGCCCCCATGAGGAATCGCACTTACGTTCTCTCATGGGGGCTTTTTTTATTCTCCGTGCCTACCTTATTTGTATTCCTCGCTATCCTTGTTATGTGTTGTTTTGTAATGCGTATGAAATTAGATGGTTTTGTATAGCCTGTCGCCCAACGTCAGGATTTTTCAATGCGAAATATGGTACCATTCCTCCCACTATGTTTAGTCTGAACAAGCTTTTCACAGCGAACAGTCCGCTTCTCGCGGAAGCGAAAAAGGTAGTTGAAAAAGTGAATGCGCTGGAAGCGAGCATGCATGAGCGCTCAGATGAGTCGCTTGCGGGTATCACAAAGGAATTTAAGGCTCGTCTAGAGCAAGGGGCTACTCTCGATGAGCTTTTACCCGAAGCATTTGCTGCGGTACGGGAGGCAAGTGTGCGCACTCTTGGTCAGAGACACTTTGATGTGCAGATTATTGGAGGATATGTTCTTCATAATCGCTCTATTGCAGAAATGCGCACCGGAGAAGGAAAGACACTTGTAGCAACACTTCCCGCGTATCTGAATGCTTTGGAAGGAAAGGGCGTGCACATTGTGACGGTGAATGATTACCTAGCGCGGCGTGATGCAGTGTGGATGGGGCAAATTTATAATGCACTCGGACTATCTGTCGGTGTCATCAATCACGATTCATCGTTTCTGTATGACCAAAAGCATGTTTCACCAGCTGAGGATGCTGAGCTTGATACGGCGCGAGATGAACTTGGATCCTTTAAGGTAGTGCATGAATTTTTACGACCTACTTCAAGGCCTGAGGCATATACTGCTGACATTACTTACGGAACTAACAATGAATACGGCTTTGACTACCTTCGAGACAACTTGGAATATGACAAAGTTAATCTTCGGCAACACCATCATCACTATGCGATTGTTGACGAAGTAGACTCTATTCTTATTGATGAGGCGCGTACCCCGTTAATTATTTCAGGACCCGCTAAAGATCCTGAAGAGTTATATATAACTTTTGCCGAAGTGGTTCCTTCTCTCAAAGAAGGGGATGACTATACCGTGGATGAGAAATTGCGCACAGTCATAATGACGGATGCTGGTATAGAGAAGATTGAGAAAAAACTTGGTATTGAAAATATATATGCGGAGGGTGGAATAAAATACGCACATCATCTTGAGGTGGCAGTGAAGGCCTTTGCCGTGTTCATAAAGGATAAGGATTATGTAGTAAAGGATGGAAAGGTGGTTATTGTTGATGAGTTTACGGGGCGTCTACAGGCAGGGCGAAGGTGGTCGGATGGCTTACATCAAGCAATAGAGGCTAAGGAGGGTGTACTTATAGAGAAGGAGAGCCAGACGTACGCTTCCATTACATTCCAGAACTATTTCCGTATGTATAAGAAAGTTGCTGGTATGACTGGTACTGGTGCAACTTCCGAAGAGGAGTTCCGCTCCGTCTACAATCTTGATGTGGTGGTAATTCCAACAAATAAGCCTATTAACCGTGTTGACCACACGGACCTTATATTTCAAACAGAAGCGGGAAAGTTTAAGGCAATAGTGCGTACTGTCAAAGAGAAACATGAGAAAGGTCAGCCAGTACTCATTGGTACAACCTCAATTGAAGTGAATGAGCGCCTTGCAGCAGAGCTTCGTGCTGCCGGTGTACCTCATGAGATGCTTAATGCAAAGAATCATGAACGAGAAGGAGAGATTATTGCTCAGGCTGGAAAGAAGGCTGGGGTTACTGTTGCAACAAACATGGCGGGCCGTGGCGTCGACGTGAAGCTTGGTGGCAATCCTGCAACCGATGAAGCGTATGTAGATGTTAAGAGTTTAGACGGGCTGTTTGTTATAGGAACAGAACGACACGATGCACGGCGTATAGACAATCAGCTGAGAGGTCGCGCAGGTCGTCAAGGAGACCCTGGTGAGACACAGTTCTTTGTTTCTTTAGAGGATAAATTAATGCGTGTCTTTGCTTCTGACATGGTGAAGTCAATGATGGGACGCTTGGGTATTTCAGAAGACGAACCTATTAAAAGTAAGATGGTGAGTCGTGCGCTCGAGTCGGCACAAGAAAAAATAGAAGGTGTTAATTTTGATTCACGAAAGCATGTGCTTGGTTTCGATGATGTGTTGAACCATCAGCGTGCAATTATCTACGCTCGCCGCCGTTCTGTTCTCTTAGGTGATGAGGAGGAACTGGTAACAGCAGTACGAGAACACATGGAGTCTGTAGGGGTTGATGCGTCAATTATTGATGCAAAGAAGAGCACGCTCGAGCCATTGCAGTTTGAGAGTGGGCTTCGACGTCTACTGCTTCAAGCATACGATCTTTTTTGGATTGAGCATTTGGATTCAATGGAGCACTTGCGGGGGAGTGTTAACTTGCGCTCTTACGGAGGCAGGGATCCATTTATTGAATACCGTCGGGAAGGGTTACGTATGTTCCGTGAGCTTGAAGTTTCGCTCTCGTCCTCAATTGCTGACGCAGTATCTCACTTAGGAGATGCTCCAATTACAAACTCTCAAACGATTGTCATTCCAAGTTTTGGAGTTCAGAAATTAGGACGAAACGATAAAGTCACCATCACCGATGGCGTTGAAACAAAAGAAATGAAGTTCAAAAAAGCAGAAGAATATCTTACGAAAGGCTGGAGAATAGTTGAGTAGGGGAATCGCTACAAACAACTAGGGGTTAGTGGATAGGCGACGCTTCTGATGCTTCATCACCCTGTCGAGGGTTCGTGTCCGAAGGGACTATGTAGCGTCTAGGGAGGAGAGTATTGTAGCAACCGAGAGCACCATGTGGGACATCGTATGTCCCACATTTTAATAAAATGGATAACTTACGAAATCGTTCATTTTTCATTTTGTGCGTGAGCACTTTTTTTAGTGCCTATCGCATGTTGGGTTTACGAAACCCAACATGCGATAGGCACTTTGCAGATTTTATATTTTTCTAGACTAACTCCATGTAGGACCTCGGAGGTCCTACATGGAGAGGTTATTCTTCTTCGCGCACTGAAAGTTTACGCACTTTCTTTTTATGTATGTTTGGAATGACAATATGTTTACCTTTTGAAAACTCTATTTCACCGAGGAGGGTTTCAATATCGACACGTCTATATACACGGTAATTGTTGAAGGGGTTTCGTGTTGCTTCCAGTTTGCCCTTCTGATCCCAATTTCTGACTGTTAGTGGAGAGACGCCAAAAATCTTTGCCACCTCAGTAACTGTTAAAAACTCCTTTTGAGGTATTTTTGTCATAGAAAGTATTTGTATAGGTAGTGCATGAAAAGTGGGTGGGGTATAGACATTCAAATTTTATTGTTTTCTATTGTTTTTTCCATTTTTATAGGATCTTCTTATTTTTCTGTACATTTCTTCTGCGGTAGCTAGCTTACGAACAGTATATGTTACTTTTCCATGCATTTTTTAAATGAAGTGTCTTATGGGTTTCTTGCCGAGATCCAGTATAAACTATTAACCTTTATTAATGAATAAACTTATAAACATACATAGATTTTTTTAGTTTTGGAAGCAAGGCACGTTTTTTATTACGATTTCTTTTTTTAAGCATTGTGCCTTCATTGGAGCTTTCAATCTGCGCATAGGACTATCATTTTTTGATCGTATATGGAGAGAAAGTGAGCATTTTTTTTCGTGGATATGTTTATACCTACTGCAGATAGGTGGAAAGTTAAACTAAAGACATCAGAGATTCTTGAGCCGTTGATGCGGAGCGACATAGTTTTAGCGAAGAAAAAAGTCTCCAAAAAAGAACGATAAAAATGAAAAAAACCCACCAACCCAAGAGCCGATGTTTGTTGAGAAACAAGCCGATATTCTAGAAAAATCGGGTCTATAGCCATGAATAATTCTGATTATCGAAGTATGGATATTGAGGCACCTATGGACACATGGTTGCCTCTTTCTCAGGCGGCAAAGTTTTCTCCGTATGATTCTGAGTATCTTTCTCTTCTGGCTCGAAGAGGAAAGCTGGTCGCTAAAAAGGTTGACGGTATCTGGTTTACCACACGGGCTGCTCTTACTGCCTATGTTCTTGAATCGGAGCAAAAACAGGAAAAGAACAAGGAGCGTCTACGGAACATTCTTTCTTCAAACACCTCAGTGGATGCATGGCTACCTCTTTCGCAGGTAGCAAAGTTTTCTCCGTATGATTCTGAGTATCTTTCTCTTCTTGCGCGTAAAGAAAAAATCATTGCAAAGAAAGTGGACGGTATTTGGTTTACTACACGAGGTGCTCTTAGTGCATACGCTCTTGAATCGGAACAAAAACAAGAAAAAAACAAGGAACGCTTGCGGAGTATCCTTTCTTCAAAAATACAAGTAGAGGGTGTCGGTGAGGTTGATAACGCCAATGCTTCTAAAGAGAGTGAGGGTGTTTTGAAAGAAAGTGTATTACAGGATGAGAAGTCTACACTTCCTCGGTTAAAAAATCCTTCGTTGAAAATTATTTTCTCCTTTTCAAAATATGCATCTGTTTTCTTAATCGTCGCTGTTGTTTCAGGATTTGTGATGGAGAGTTTTTCTTCAATTGACAATGAAGGGCAGAGAGCTGGCAGTGTCTATCAGGATTCGAATAGTGAGACATACACTTCCTCTCCAATAGGAAACTCATTTGAACATTTCCTCTCTCAAGGAGGGTCTCCAACATTGCTTGCATCTGTTGCGGTCGCAGGGTCGGATATTTTTGAAAATCTATTTTCACGCATTATTCCTAGTAAGTCTCAGATCCCTAGTGCAGTGAATTCTACTGTTGTCAGTTGTGCTTCATCCGTAGCTATCGTCCCTCCAGTGTGGAGTTCAAAAACTGAGGATGTGGCAGTTTCTGGTACCACGCCTGGCACTGTAAATAATTTTTATGGTCCGGTCACGAATAACTATGGCCCAGTTACTACAACAGAAAATAAATATATTGCTTCACCAGGTATGTCTCCTGAAGTTCTTACTGCTGAACTTCAGGGGTTTAAAAATGTTGTGCTCTCACAAGTGTATGGTGCTATTTCAAATATTTCATCCAATGTTGCCGGCAACACTCAGGCGATTCAACTCAGTAATCGTATTGATCAACTTGCTTCCGTCAGTATTTCAGGTTCATCATTCACTGGAGGTACTATTTCTAATAGCACTATCACCGGTTCAAATATTTCTGGAGGCACAGGTTCGTTTTCTACGCTCTCTGTTTCTGGTGCAACTCAGCTTGCCTCGCTCACCGCAACAGGAGCTACCACCCTCGCAACTACCACTATCTCTGGACCCTTTACGCTTATCTCAAGCGTAACTTCAACAGTGGAAAATGGACCCCTTCAGGTAAATAATGGTGTCGTTTCTGCAACTACCAGTATCGGCACACTCTATGGCGGTACCGGCCTCAACTCATATACCACTGGAGATGTGTTGTATGCATCAAGCGCAAACACACTTGCACGCCTAGGTGTTGGCTCAACAGGTCAAGTGCTCAAAATTCAGGGTGGTGTACCAGTATGGGCTGCAGATATATCTGGTGGTGGAGGAGCTGGAGCGTGGGCTACCTCGGTGCTTCTGCTACTTCAACTACCGGAAATATTTTTGAAACGGTTGGTAATTCTTTGTTTCGTGGACTCGTCACTGCATATAACACGGTCACTGCACCGTCGTTCACTGCTACTTCCTCAACCGCCTCAGTGTTCCCCTACGCCTCCACCACCGCACTCACTGTTTCAGGCAACACATTCCTCACAGGACTTTCAGGACCTAACGCACTCGCCGTAGATGCAAACGGAAAAGTATACGCAACTGCTACTTCAACTCTCTCAACTATTTCAGGAATACTTGGAATCTCTAAAGGAGGCACCGGCACCTCAACAGCCCCTTCATACGGTCAATTCTTGGTTGGTAATCAGAGTGGTGGGTATGATTATGTTGCAACTTCTTCGCTTGGTTCTGCCGGTGGCGTCACTTCACTCGCCCAAGTCTACGGCTCTGCACAAACAGGAGCCATCACCTTCGCCACTTCAT
>VMHB01000004.1:610-999 GCA_007378985.1 Parcubacteria group bacterium Greene0714_7 | reverse complement strand
TTCAACGGCTTAACTTCAAACCTTGCCATCACTAACACGGGAGGCGCCTTCACCTTTGCGCCAACACTCGGAGGAACACTCGGAGTTGGTGGGGGAGGAACAGGAATCACCAACTCACCATCATATGGACAAGTACTTCTTGGGAATGGTTCTGGTGGATACACACTCACTGCAACAAGCTCACTTGGTATCACTGGCGGAGTGTGGGGCACTATCACCGGCACACTTGCCAATCAAACTGATTTGCAAAGTGCACTTGATGCAAAACTATCTCTCTCAGCATGGTACTCAACTACCACTGACCAACTCACTGAAGGCTCAACGAATCGTTACTACACCGACTCCCGCGTCAACACATACATCAACGCATCCTCAACCATTCCAAAGAC
>VMHB01000004.1:0-578 GCA_007378985.1 Parcubacteria group bacterium Greene0714_7 | reverse complement strand
ACTTTCAACGGAACCTTCACACTGAACTCATCACTCAACGGCCCCCTCCACGCAAACAACGGTGTTGTTTCTGCAACCACATCAGTGGGTACTCTCTATGGAGGAACAGGACTCACGGCGTATACCTTAGGCGACATTTTGTATGCAGATGCTACTAATCATTTAACAACATTACCTATCGGTGGAGCGGGTACAGTATTGAAAGTCTCAGGTGGAGTGCCAACGTGGGGTGCAGACTTGTCTGGTGGTGGGGGAAGTGGCTCAAGTACTTGGGCAACAACAACATCATCTGTTGCGGGGCAACTTATAAATTATCCTCTGAACTCAACTGACATAGTAACCATAGGTGGTAGCGCAACAACTTCTGCAAAATATTGGTTTGATCCGAATGCACAAGTTGCATATTTTTCTGGCAACCTCGGCATTGGCACCACCTCCCCGTATGCAAAACTTTCAGTGGTGGGACAAGCGGTCGCCGCATACTTCACTGCAACAACATCCATTGCATCGACATTCCCATACGCATCAACCACCGCACTCACTGTCGGAGGCAA
Source organism: Parcubacteria group bacterium Greene0714_7 (assembly GCA_007378985.1). Classification (GTDB taxonomy): domain Bacteria; phylum Patescibacteriota; class Minisyncoccia; order Phycocordibacterales; family Phycocordibacteraceae; genus Phycocordibacter. The sequence continues at coordinate 24 of VMHB01000004.1, read as the reverse complement.
CACATTCCTCACAGGACTCTCTGG
>VMHB01000003.1 GCA_007378985.1 Parcubacteria group bacterium Greene0714_7 | reverse complement strand
GAAATAAAAGAAGCTCTCTCACATTTCGGTATTTCTTTGAAATCATAACTATGAACCACGGTAAAAAAGGACGGACCTTCGGAAGAAAACGCGATGTGCGCAAGGCGTTTATTAATTCGCTTGCAGAGGCGCTTATACTCCGTGAGCGTATTGTTACTACCGAAGCACGCGCAAAGGAAATCCGACCGTTTGTTGAAGGTATGGTAACGAAAGCAAAAAGCGGAACAGTGAGTGCGCGCAGGAACCTCATTGCAACGCTTTCAGGTAGAGAGAGAGTCGCAAAGAAGCTGGTAGAAGTCCTCGCTCCTCGTTTTAAGGGACGCAAGGGGGGATATACGCGCATCACCAAAGTAGTTAAAAAAAGCTCAGACGGAAGAAAGAGCGCCATCATTGAATTTGTATGAACAAGCCCACCGAACACACTATTGATGCTAAAGGAAAAAAGATGGGACGCGTAGCGTCACAGGCTGCTCATATTCTTATGGGTAAGCACTCTACTGCATTTGCGAGACACATTGCTCCAGAGCTTTCTGTCACCATAATCAATGCTTCAAAGCTTTCAATCTCAGAAAAACATTTGAAAGATAATACCTACGCTCGTTTCTCTGGTTATCAGGGAGGGTTGAAATTTGACACTCTTGACGAGGTTATTAAGCGCCACGGATACAAGGAAGCTCTAAAGCGGGCAATAAAAGGCATGATACCTGCTACAAAGCTTCGTCCGGGTATGCTTAAAAGATTAATCATAACTGATTGATGTTTTCTTATTATTTCCCTAAACGCTATACCCTAATCCCTAACCCCTAGTTCATATGGCAACTGCAAAATATCTTGAAACCATAGGAAGAAGAAAAACCGCATCTGCGCGTGTTCGTCTTACTGAAACTGCAAAACAAAATGTTTCAGTGAACGGAAAGACCCTTGAAGAATATTTCCGCACCGCAGAATTGGTTCGTATTTCTGTTGCACCACTCGCACATCATGAAAAGAAATTCACTATAACCGCAGTTCTTCGTGGGGGTGGTATTGCTGGCCAAGCAGTAGCACTTTCTCATGGTATCGCGAGAGCAATAGTTGAGTTTGATGCAACATCTCGAACACCTTTGAAGAAGTTGGGACTTTTGAAACGTGACCCTCGTGCTAAAGAGCGTAAAAAACCAGGTCTCAAAAAGGCAAGAAAGGCTGCACAGTGGAGCAAACGCTAACTGCTTAGAGTTTGCTCCGGTTCAGCTTGCCTTCTGAGGCAAACGCTGAAATACCCGTTGCCGAAACTTGTGAGGCAGGGTATAGGAGGGTAAAGCGTTAAAAAGATATCAACAAAAAAACCCGCACACGAAATGCGGGTTTTTTTGTTGATAGACTGTCAAATATGTTTGAGAGAGGAATTAGTTCATTTACTACCAAAGAACATCCCTCCATTCCCTTGCTTGATAGACCGATTTCAAAAAATGAAATGGTAGCTTCCGAGCTCGCATTAGCAATTTTGCTCGCCACCTTAATTTTGGGAAAAAAATCGCATAAATAAAGAGTGGGGAGATGCCTTGGTTGATTAATGCTTTTGGTGGGTGTATTAATAAAAGTAATGAACACTGAAGGTTATAGGTTTGAAAGTCAGGGATTCAAAGTGCACCCAGAAAGAGCTCCCGCTTCTAGAATGGAGTCCATTCCCTTGTTTGAGCGAGGTGGTGAGTTTGGAGTGCAGACACTTTCAAGAAGGGTGGGCAGTCAAGAGCAGGGCAGATATACATCTTATGGTGCTCGAAATGAGGAAGGAGATTTTCGTCATGGACTAGGAAAGACTGCTCAAGTAGTTACGCTTGCTATCGTTGAACTATTGGCGAGTGCTACAGCCGTGGTGGCGGGTGGTGTTGTTGCTGCGGGTGGCTTACATTTCCCCTTCGCAGTATATACACTTCTTGCCATGGGTGCGCCGATACCATTTGGAGTGGTTCTGCCAATAACTCTCAGCGTCATCGGTATAGGTTTGATTGTTGTAGGTGTGAAGCGTATTGGTGCTGCAACGAGAAGAGTCCGTTCTCTTTTTTAAATTCTTTTTATAAACACACCTCTACCCCTTAGTTAACTAAAGGGGTGGGGAAACGAGGATTGTTTTTGCTTTGAGGTATGTCAGCATAGTCGTCGTTTTTGACTTGCGTATCTGTTTGACGCATAATCTACTTCATGAGTGAAGAAGACGATATTGTTATTGAATCTGATGATGAAAGCTTAGAGGGAGAAGGCTCTACTGCTGAAAAACTTGCGGAAAAAAACAAAAAGTTACGCCTAGAGCTTGCAAATTCCAATAAAGAAAAGCAAGAATACTTGGATGGGTGGCAGAGAGCCAAAGCTGACTATGTAAATATCCGTCGTCGCGCAGAAGAGGAACGCCAAATATTAGTGCGAGATGCCTCTAAGTCTCTCATTGAAGCTCTGCTCCCTGCACTTGATAGCTTTGACCAAGCAATAAGTACCGCAGAAGGATCAGGGTCATGGGTGGAGGGCATAAAAAATACACACAGTCAGCTCATGAAAGCTCTCAAGGCGGAAGGTGTGAGCGCTTTCGATCCTTTAGGTGAAGTATTTGACCCAGTACAGCATGAACCTGTAGAAAGAGTTGCAGTAAAAAGTCAGGTGGAGGATAATGTTGTTACCAAAGTCTATCAAAAAGGGTACACCCTTCATGGTACGATTATCCGCCCAGCACGCATTGCAGTTGGACACTTTGAAGGGTAGCGTTCAGAAGTTGACAAGCAAAGGTTTTTAGAAAAAAATATTAAAAAATTAATAACTTACGTACATACACTATGGGAAAAATACTCGGCATCGACCTCGGAACTACAAATTCAGCAATGGCTATTGTTGAGGGTGGTGAGCCACGCATCATTGAAAATGCAGAAGGAAATCGCACAACACCCTCAGTAGTGGCTATTTCAAAGGCTGGAGAGCGCCTCGTTGGGCTCGTTGCAAAGAGGCAAGCAGTGACGAACCCTACAAACACCATATATGGCGTAAAGCGCTTCATGGGTCACAAGCTGGGTGACGAAGCAGTTCAGAAGGACATCTCTACTGCCTCCTACAAAACAAAAGAAGCTTCGGGCGGTGGTGTGTCTGTAGTACTCGGAGATAAAGAGTACCGACCTGAAGAAATTTCAGCAATGATTTTGCAGAAATTAAAAGCGGACGCTGAAGCAAAGCTCGGTGAAACTATTACTGAAGCAATTATTACTGTTCCTGCATATTTCGACGATGCACAGCGACAAGCTACCAAAGATGCAGGTAAAATTGCCGGTCTTGATGTGAAGCGAATTATCAATGAACCAACCGCTGCAGCTCTCGCATACGGCTTCAATAAAAGAAAGAACGAACAAATTATTGTCTACGATTTCGGAGGGGGAACATTTGATGTTTCAGTACTCGAGGTAGGAGATGATGTTATTGAAGTAAAATCAACAGGAGGGGATTCACACATGGGTGGAAGGGACATTGATCAAAAGATTGTTCAATGGATCGCTGATTCATACAAAAAAGAGAGCGGGATTGATATCACTAAGGATTCACTTGCACTGCAACGCTTGGATGAGGCCGCAGAAAAGGCGAAGCATGAACTCTCCACCACCATGGAGACGGAAATTAACATCCCGTTCATTACTTCAGATGCGTCAGGCCCTAAGCATCTTCTTATGAAGATGGGCCGTGCAGCACTTGAAGAGCTTGCACGAGAATACATTGATCGCTCTATTGAGATCACTAAACAAGTTCTTGAGTCCGCAAAGTTTAAGACTTCTGATATCGAAGAAATCATTCTTGTCGGAGGGCAAACTCGTATGCCTGCTATTCAGGAGGCAGTAAAGAATGTTTTCGGTAAAGAACCAAACCGCAGTATTAACCCTGATGAAGTTGTTGCACTTGGCGCTGCAATTCAAGCAGGCATTATGCAGGGCGATGTAAAGGATGTACTTCTTCTTGATGTTATTCCACTTTCTCTCGGTATTGAAACAATGGGAGGTGTTGCTACAAAGCTTATTGAAAAAAACACAACTATCCCAGCAACGCGCTCGCAGTCGTTCTCAACCGCAGCAGATAACCAAACATCAGTAGAAATCCATGTAGTTCAAGGAGAAAGAGCGATGGCAAACGATAATAAATCATTAGGGCGCTTTATCCTTGATGGTATTCCACCAGCTCCTCGAGGTCTCCCACAGGTTGAAGTGTCGTTCGATGTGGATGCAAACGGAATTCTCAAAGTGACTGCAAAAGATAAGGCGACAAACAAAGAGCAATCTATCCGCATCGAAGCACGCTCGGGACTCACCGATGCTGACATAGAGAAGATGAAGAAGGATGCCGACATGAATGCCGACACCGATAAAAAGTCAAAAGAGCTTGTTGAAACGAGGAATCTTGCTGATCAAATGATTTACACCGCTGAAAAAGCTCTTCTTGAACATGGCGCAAAAATACCAGACGATGTGAAGCAAGGAGTCACTGGTGCTGTTGCGAAGGTGAAAGAGGTAAAAGAAACAGGCGATATAACCGGCATTCAAACTGCAACGCAAGCGCTCTCGAGCGAGATGCAGAAGATCGGGCAGTATATGTCACAGCAGGGTGAGCAGAAGACAGACGATGCTTCATCGGGTCCGCAGGGACCCAGCAGTACGCAGGGAGAGCAAACTCCACCAACCGATACTCCTCCTTCGGACACTTCTACTCAAGGACCAGTGACGGATGTGTAGAGAGGGTTTAGTGGATAGGGGTTAGCGTTTAGGGAAATACCCTAGAGCTATACTGTGAACACTAATTTCTCTTCTCTAGACACTAAACACTAAACGCTATACCCTAACCCTTATGGCTTCAAAAGATTACTACCAACTTCTTGGTGTCGACAAAAAAGCCTCAAAAGAGGATATAAAGAAAGCATTTCGTAAACTCGCACATCAGCACCACCCTGACAAGAAAGGTGGCAATGAGGCGAAGTTTAAAGAAGTGAGTGAGGCCTACAGCATACTGTCTGACGATAAAAAGCGTGCGGAATACGATTCGTACGGAAGAGTATTCTCAGGTGGCGCGGGACCTCAAGGAGGCCAAGGAGGAGCTCCATTCGAAGGTTTTGATTTCTCACAATTTCAAGGAGGTGCTGATTTTGATGTCGACTTGAATGACATATTCGGAGGATTCTCTGATATTTTCGGTGGCAAGGGCAGGCAAGCTCGTGGCAGAGATATATCGGTTGATTTAGAGCTTTCATTCAAGGAATCAATTTTCGGACTTACGCGTAGAATGCTCATCACTAAAGATAGTACTTGCTCTAAGTGTGCCGGTTCAGGAGCAGAACCAGAAACTAAAACAAAGACATGTCCGACCTGTAATGGTAAGGGACAAGTGGTTGAATCTCGTCGTTCTCCTTTTGGAACATTCTCCGTGTCGACAGCCTGCACTCCCTGCAGTGGGAGGCGTGTTGTACCTGAGAAACCTTGCACCACCTGTAAAGGATCGGGCGTGCATCGCCGTCAAGAAGAGATTACAGTGGTTATTCCAGCAGGAATTGATAACGGACAAGTTATTCGTTTGGCAGGTTTAGGGGAAGCAATTTCTGGAGGAGCAACGGGGGACTTGTATGTGAAAGTACATGTACGACCTGATGCAAAATTTAGAAAAGAGGGCTTTAACTTAATCACCGATCTTCCTGTAAAAGTTTCAGACGCGTTAATTGGCGCTGAATACCAACTCGATACTCTTGATGGCACGGTTACCGTAACAGTGCCCCCACTACAATCAACCGATGAAATTCTTCGCATGAAAGGTAAGGGTGTTCCAACGGAGAGAGGGAAGCGAGGCGATCTTCTTATACGTGTTCGCGTTGAATTTCCACAAAAGATTTCAAAAGAAGCAAAAGAGTTACTTCAAAAATTGAAGAAAGAAGGAATCTAAGAACTTCTAGGTTCTAGGTGCTAGCTTCTAGGTTGCAGATCCTAATGCCTAGTCCCTAAAACCTGACAGCTGGAAGCTGATTTCGGCGTGGTATGATTTTTGCGTATGAACACACTCAATAATTTAGATATAGGCGCACGATTTCACGCAGTTCTCAACTTCATTATTGGCTTTGGTCAGGACTTCCTCCCATTCATAATTGTTGCAGGACTTGTCGCCGCATTTGCTTTTTTTCTTGGGCGAAATCGTCTTATGCCACTCATTGCTGCAATCTATACAGCTATTCCTCTATATCTCTTCTTTCCATTTCAAACTGCACTACTCCAAGACCATTACATAGCCATAGCTCTCTACCTTTTGTTTGTATTCCTTTCTTTCGTGGCTTTTTCGGGCCTTTCATTCTTTATGGCAAGTGCCCCTCGATCCTTTCTTCGAGTAGGCGCTATGTCTATACTTGTTGCAGGAACACTTCTCGCTATCGGTATTCACATTCTTCCTTTAGAACAGATTTATACATTTAATAGCGCAACAAAAGCACTCTTTGCCTCAAACCAAGCTTTCTTCTGGTGGCTCCTAGCTCCTTTGGTTGGACTCTTTTTCCTAGAGCGCTGAAATTAAATAGAGAACAAACATAGTTCCATACTTCCGACAGTCACCATATTTCTAAACAATCCACAGGGTCCAGTTGACACGCTTGACCTCTACCGAGAGAGGAGTATGGTGAAAGTAGATATGGAAAGAGGCGAACGTTCAAAAACCAACCCCCTTCTTGCTGGAGTAGCCTTTCTTGGCGCATTGCTCAGCCCTTTTGAGGCAGGGGCGCAGCAGGCTGTAGTAAGGGCGCCTTGGATGAAAAATCCAGCGTACGACTCTCGTTATGATCCAGAGGCCCCTAGATGGATAAGGGAATGCCTAGTGGTGGAAAGAAGAGCGAGAGAAGCACTCAGAAGACGGCAATCTCCGGACTTTGAAGAAGTATACAACTGTCCTGACCTCCCTGAAGTCATAAATCCACTGTATCATCAAATATTGTCCCCAGCAGAAAGAGAGAGAATAAGACATCCTCAACTCCCTCAACTCCATTAAAACCGGCCTCAAGTGCAGTTTTATTTTCAATTGATTAGAGATCAATCAGCCTGAAATTGGATTGCTCCGGGGCACCCAGGAAAACCAAGGTTTTTGTCCGCATAATACTCGCTCACCCAGCGAGGGGCTACGACCAGAATGTCAAGAGTGCAAATGTCTTTTTCAGAAAGGCCAAGCCTCTGCATAAGATTATCAGTGGACTTGCGTCGTATTTCACCAATAGGTTCTTTATAAATGTATACGTAGATGCGTTGTTCATCAGGAATATATCCAAATTCGTATTCAAGGCCGGCGTCAGAAAACTCAAATTCTTTAGGAAATGCAACATAGAATGCATCGCCCCCAGTCGCGATTGCGACATCGGCATCTTTCGTGAAATCCCTAACTTCTATCACTCCGCTGAATGTACGGACAGGAATAGTTCCTTCAGTCTTAACTACGTCATCTTGTGTTCCTTGATCTGACAGAAGTCTGGCACTGTCACCTTTGGAATCTGAAAATGATAGAAGTTTTGAGAAAGGATCAGGCGATACGGACACTTTCTGCTCTGGAGCGAAAAATAGGATATATATTGCCACACCTCCCATACTGAGTATTAGAAGAAGGGTGGCAATGACGATTACGAGGGTGCTTCGGGGATTCATATCCTTAATATTGACATACCTGCGTTACCTGTAAGTCCAGAATCGTCGGTTCCATTGCATATACATTGCCACAGCGATCATGATAAATATCAGCAGCTACGCCACCCCAGTCAGCTTTATGCTCTATGAAAGTTAAGCGTTGCACAAAGCTGACCAGGGCTGGATTACCTCTATGCTGAATATCAAGCTTGTAGCCCGCTCTGTGATTGTAAGGCCCTGAGGTACTGTGTCTACCGTCGGTAGCGGAAGTAATAGTAAAAGTACATCTACAAGCATTGTGCATAATGATTGCCTGATCAACAGTTCTTGACTGAATACCGTTCAATGAGGCAGAGGAGAGACACGGTGTTCCTGTCGTACCTCCACATACGCCGTCACGTTCAAGACGCCTAATTGCCTCAGTGTTAGTAAGGGAGTTTCCGGGTACGCTTATGGGCGTACCAACTGCAGTTCCGCCACCAGTCACTGAAGGTCGTGCAGGCACTGCACCAGGAGCATCAGGAAAAGCTGCACTAGTGGGATTTCCCACGCATGAAATATCTGTCCATATAGATACACCTTTTCCGGTGAGCACCGAGAAGGTAATATTTACCAGAAGCCATGCGGTAAGCACAACACATAAGCCAACAAACACATTCACAAACACCCCGTGTGCTTTCTTTACTTGGTCAGGCTTGCTGGCAGCGGTTACATACAGAATGCCTGCGTAGGCAAACATCAAGGTGGCGATAATCACTGAAAACGCAATAGCAAAATTGATGACATTACTAGAAAGCTCAATGAGGTCACAGGCTCGGCAAAAAGCACCTTCACATTGAGGGACTAAGCCTCCACCACTCCCACTCAAGAGCTCGGCAGGAGTCTGTACCGCAAATGCCACGAGAGGAAGGAAAACAATAGCGAGAGTGAAGAGAAAAATGAGCTTTTTAGACATAGCTTTGTGCTCCCAACAGCGTATCAGGTAAAAGTAGGTATTGTTTTTGTGGTGTGTGTTCATTCATACTATACTATGTCTGTACCTTGACTTATGAAGCTAAATTCCGTGATAAGATAAAATTCTTGATTCATTTTTTCTGAAGGCTTTCTCTTTTTAAGTGAGCTCGGAGATTTACTAAAAATTTTATAATTCATGTCAAATTTGAGCATTACCTCTGTTGATGTAAATACATTTCCCGAATTTGATACCCATAAGAGAGTCTTACGCATTGAAGATTCTGCAAGTGGACTTTTGGCATTTATTTCGATTCACAATACAAATCGTGGTCCTGCTATAGGAGGAACACGTTATTGGCACTACCAGAAAGAAGAGGATGCCTTGAGGGATTCTCTCCGTCTGTCCCGTGCAATGACATACAAATGTGCCATTGCAGAAGTATCATTCGGAGGAGCAAAAGGTGTGATTCTTGCACCAAAAGACGGTGAGGGAGATAAAGACGCAATACTTACTGCCTACGCAAAGGCTCTCGCAGAGTTAGGTGAGCCTTTTTATACTGGAGAAGATGTAGGACTTAATGAGCACGACATACAGATACTTGAACAACATTCAAATACCATAGTGGGTAGACCTAAAGTGGGCGGTCTCCCAGCACGGTGGGCGGCACTCAGTGTCTTCTATGCTATGGAAGGAGCGCTAGCAATGCAAACAGGCTCCGCATCTTTTGAAGGTAAGAAAATTGCTATCAAAGGCTTGGGTGGGGTAGGTATTGATTTATGTGCACTTCTCGAGAAGACTGGCGCAAAATTGATAGGAGCTGATATTGTTCCTGAACGAATTGAACGCGCGCTGAAGAATCATCCCACCATTGAAATAGTTGATTCTGCAATCATACACACAATCGAATCTGACATATATTCGCCGTGCGCCATGGGTAACGAGTTTAATAAAGATACTATTCCAAACCTGAAAACAAAAATTATTTGCGGTGCAGCTAACAATCAATTAACAACACAGGAGGACGGGCAAGCTCTCTTTGAAGCTGGAATACTCTATGTTCCGGATTATGTAGCAAACGCCGGCGGACTCATTAGCGTTGCTGACGAGTTACATCCATTAGGATACTCACAAGAACGCGTAGAGTCAGATATTAAGCGTATTAGAAATACTGTTGAAAAAATAATAGAAACTTCTATTAGGGACTCTATTCCTACAGGCGAGGTCGCCGATGCATTAGCGGAAGAGCGGTTTCAAAAAACTTATGACTAAGAAAGAGGCAAACAAAATTCTAAAGGATATTGTTACAAAAAAATCAGTTTTTTGGGAAAAAACCGGCAGGAGCACTGCTCTTCGTGTATTCAAAAAAAGCTATCATTCTATTCCCGCATATAAAACATTTTTAAAGACAAATGGCATCCGTGTTCCAAAAACAATAAATTGGAAAGAATTTGAAAAAATACCTACTACTGATAAGAAGAGATATCTGCGGACTTTCCCGCTCAAAAGCCTTTCATATTCAAACCTCGCTGGTGCAATCGTTTTTTCTGCAACATCTGGTTCAACAGGAAAACCATTTTATTTCCCTCGCAATGCACATTTGGATTGGGAATATTCAATACTTCTAGAACTATATTTAAAGGCAATTTCCGCTCAATATAAAAAACAAAAAACCCTTGTTATTGTTGGTTTCGGAATGGGTGTTTGGATTGGAGGTCTTATTACATATAAAGCGTTTGAGTTTGTTAATGAACGCATCGGTACTCTTTCTCTCATAACACCAGGGGTGAATAAAAAAGAAATTTTTAATGCACTCCGCGAACTTTCTCCTCAGTATGACCAAACTATTCTTGTTGGATATCCTCCATTCACTAAAGATGTTATTGACGAAGCTGAAGAAGAGGGTATTGAAACCAAAAAACTCAATATTAAATTTATTTTTGCTGCAGAAGCTTTTACTGAAACGTTTAGGGAATATCTAGCCAAGAAAGTAGATTTGAATAACATACACACCGATACATTAAATATCTATGGAACAGCGGATATTGGCGCGATGGCGTTCGAAAGTCCAACTTCAATTCTGATTAGACGTCTCGTTCTTGGAAACCCTTCTCTTGCTGAAAAAGTTTTTGGGAAAATTCATCGCACGCCAACATTAGCTCAATACAATCCTCACTTCGTATATTTTGAGACAATTAAAGGTGAAATAGTTCTTACGGGTGATAGCGAAGTACCTCTTGTTCGCTATGCGGTTGGAGACCATGGAGGGACCTACTCATTTGCTGAACTTAAAGAAATTTTAAAGGAAGCAGGAGTTGATTTAGAGAAAGAAGCAAAAAAACATAAAATAAAACTATACGAACTACCGTTTGTCTTTGTGTATGAGCGCACCGATCTTTCTACTACCCTCTACGGCCTTCAAATCTATCCTGAAACGATTCGTGAGGTACTCTTAGAAAAGAGATTCCAAAAATTTCTGACAGGGAAGTTCACACTGATTACTGTATTTGATAAAGAAAAAAATCAATACTTAGAGATACACCTTGAACAAAAGCGAAACAGAAAGATGAGCATAGTTGAACGCGACCTTCTTTTACATACTGTAACTAATCATCTGCGCACTTTCAATTCGGAATTTAGGGAATTATCCGATATGCTGGGTAAGCGTGCAAACCCCAAACTAGTGTTTTGGGACTTGGGCGATCCTACTCATTTTCCTGTTGGCATAAAACAAAAATGGGTCAAAAAAATATGAAACCTGAACCTATACAATTCAAAGATGTAGACCAGACTCTAAATACAAAGAACGCTTTAGTCATTGATGTGTATCGAGAGCTCTTGGAAGATTTGTTTCTCATAAGAAATCCGCGGTTTAAATTCAATAAGAACTACACGGAAGAGTTTGAACTGTTCATAAATGAGCATATTGGTAGTCATAGCATGGAGGAATCTGGTTCTTGGTTTTACTTTCCCTGGAATAACCAACTCGTGCATTACCTTTCTGACACTGAACACCAAGAACTTCGCACAACCCGAAATAGGAATTTAATTACAACCGACGAACAGAAAAAACTACGAGACTCGCGAATAGCTATTGCTGGAATGAGTGTAGGGAGTCACTGTGCGCTTACACTCAACATGATGGGTATGAGTAGGTACATAAAAATTGCTGACCCCGATACCTTATCGGGGTCAAATATGAATCGTGTACGGTACGACTTTAGTAAAGTGGGACAAAAGAAGACCACTGTTGCGAGAGAGTACATCTACCAAATGGATCCTTATGGAGAAGTTGAAGAATACGCTGAGGGGGTTACCTCAGAAAATATTGATAGTTTTCTAAGAGGTGTTGATGTGCTAGTAGAAGAGACTGACCACCTGGAAACAAAAATATTTCTTCGCGAAGAGGCCCGCAAAAGAGGTATACCTGTTGTGATGGCGACAGATAACGGTGATGGGGTTATTGTCGATATTGAGCGTTTTGACTTAGACAAAGAAACATATCTTTTTAATGGCTTAATAGGAGATATCACTCTCAATGAGTTTAAGGCATTTCCTCCGGAAGAATTACCTAGACTTGCAACAAAAATAGCTGGGGCAGAGATGATAGTACCTCGTATGATGTCTTCTCTCGCTGAAGTTGGGAAAACTCTTTATTCATGGCCACAACTAGGCGATGCGGCAACCCTCTCTGGCGTAGTGGTTGCCTTTGCAGTAAAACAAATTGTTCTCGGGCTTCCTATTCGTTCAGGGAAAATAGATGTCAACTTAGAAAAGATATTTAGTAATAATTAGACAGTATGACAGAACGAAGAACGCTAGAGGAGATACTCGCTCATGCTGTTTTTGCTCCGTCGGGTGACAACTCACAACCTTGGAAGTTTTCTATTCTTTCAGGAAATACAATTCGAATTTGGAATATACCAGGAAAAGATAATCCTATTTTAAATTACCAACAAACAGGTTCCTATGTTGCTCATGGTGCTCTCATACAAAATATACGCATCATTGCAGCGTCTAAGGCCCTTGCTATATCGGTAAATTATTTTCCAGAAAAAAATAATTGCGTAGCGGAAATTATATTTTCTGAAACAAAAGAGGCTGTAAACACGCTTTATGAAACAATATCGAAGCGTGGTTGCAACCGAAAACACTATTCAAAAAAACCTCTTTCAGAATCTGATAAGAAAACACTACTGTTAAGTACACACAGTATTTCGCCAAGTGTGTCGTTTGTATTTTCAAAAGACGCTGTCGATAAAAAAGAGGTGGGGAAGGCACTTGCTACCATGGAAGATATAGCTTTGCAGGTTCCCGAACTTCATCACCTGTTTTTTAAAGATATTTTATGGGACAAAAAAGATAACGAGTCCGGTATAGAAGGTCTATACATTAAGTCGTTAGAGTTGCCGCCTCCTGCACAATTTGCAATGCGCATTCTTAAACATTGGAAAGTAACAGACACACTCAACAGATCTATTGGGTTATCTAAAAAAATAGCGGCTCAAATGGCTAGTGTATATCGTGACTCTGCAATATATGGCGGCATATTTATTAACAAAAGAACTCCTGAAGCATATGTCCAGGTTGGTGAACTAATGCAACGGGTATGGCTCGAAGCAACGGCATTGGGTATCGCCGTGCAACCCGTAACGGGTTTAATGTTTTTAACACATCGGGCTGAAGTTAATGACTTAAGGCCTATTCCAAAAAACTTTGAAAAACAAATTCTTGATTCATATCAAAAAGTATTTAATGCATTTGATGCCCCTAGAGACTCACACCTAGCATTTCTTATGCGGTTTGGACACAGTAAACCTGCCAGTGCCCGCTCTCGACGCCTGCCCCCTGTTATAGTGTAAGGTGATGGTTTTTTCTTTATCGGCATTTGTTAATCTAGAACTTTTGACTGTCGGCGTTATCATTGCCTTCATGGCTGTATTAGGTGCAGTTGTGTATTTTTCTAATACAAAAAGTAGCTCAAATACAATCTTTTTATTTTTCTGCTTCACTTCAATAGCATGGAGCGTGCTCAACTATCTGTTTTATCAAACACAGGTTGCTGATACCGCTTTTTGGATTATTCGAGGAGTAATCGCGAGCGCTGCGTGGTTTGTATTTAGTCTTTTTTTATTCCTCTCTACCTTTCCAGAACATAAAATACCATTTAAAAAAACAACCCAGATCTGGCTATTTCTTTGTGCGGTTTGCGTTTCAATTTTGAATTTATCCCCGTTTGTATTTACACGCATAGGCACTCTTACCTCAGATGGATCTATCGCAACAATTGTAAATGGTCCTGGAATAGTGATTTTTGGTATATTTGTATTTTTCTGTCTTGTGGGAGGTTTAGTGCATTTCATTTCAAAATTTAAAAAAACCAAACCACAGGAGCGCACGCCAATGCGCGTCATTCTTGCTGGTATTGTTATTACATTTACGCTTCTTATTACTTTTAACTTTGTACTCCCAGCATTTTTTGATAATCCTTCGTTTCTCAAGTTTGGGGCTCTATTCATATTTCCTTTTATATTTGCAGCATCATTGGCATTGCTACGATATAAATTTCTCAACGCCAAAGCCGCGGCAGTCGCGATTCTGACGGCCTTTTTAGCTGTGGTAATTTTTGGTGAAATAATCTTTTCAAAAGAAACGCATTTATTAATTTTTCGCGTAAGCGAATTTCTCCTTGTTCTGTCTTTTGGAATACTACTGATTCGAGGTGTAACAAAAGAAGTCGAGCAGCGAGAGCATATTGAACTACTCGCCGCTGATTTGAGAGTTGCGAACGACAAACTCAAAGAACTCGACAGACTTAAATCACAATTTCTCTCAATGGCGTCTCATGACCTTCGCGCTCCTTTAACTATCATTCGTAACTTTATTTCACTGCTTTTGGATGGCTCTTACGGGGTTTTGGCACCGGCAGGAAAGGAAGGTTTACAGCAAGTTTTTGATAGGGCAACCGACATGGCGAAGTCAGTGGAAACCTATCTCGATGTGTCGCGTATCGAACAGGGGAGAATGAAATACGATTTTGTAGACATTGAGCTTGTGCCACTTATAAAAAATGCAGTAATGGCGTTCACTCCGAACGCTGAAAAGAAAGGATTGAAATTAAGTGCAACCTACGATCCAGCTCTCGATGGCGTGAAAGCGAAAATTGATGTCTCAAAGATGAATGAAGTCTTGAATAATCTTCTGGATAACACCATTAAGTACACACCAACAGGAGAGATGAATCTTAGTGTGAAGTGCATCGGCACTGTTGCTCGTATTTCACTTAAAGACACTGGGGTTGGCATGACAGAAGACACTCTCAAAAACCTCTTCCAGCTCTTCAGACCAGGTGAAGATTCTAAGCGTATTAACCCTGCTTCAACGGGCGTAGGACTCTTCGTCACCAAGGCTCACGTAGAGGCTCACAAAGGAAAAATCTGGGCAGAATCTGAAGGTGCCGGTAAAGGCTCCACCTTCATCATGGAACTTCCTCTCTTGTCTTGACAGTGACAGTATGAATTGTAGGTGGGGTGCCAGTGGGGGTGGTTGTTTTATTTTTAGCAAGAATTTTAATTTCCTCCTGGACTGCTTTAAATGATCTCTCAAGCTCTTGATATTCTTTAATCTTTCCATTCAAAAATAGAGCTCGGATCAAAGGTGGAACCCTGCTCATTCCGAGAGCTGCTTCTCCGCTTTGCTCTGCCAGCATCCCCGATAGGTCGTAGAGTTCACCCCAACCACCAGATCCGGTCGGACGCATATGAATTGCTTCCTCTACTACGAGCTTAGAATCCAAACCTCTTTTCTCTAAAACATTTTGAATTGTTTTTCGAGTTACAGACCCTTGATGAGAATCGAAGCCTCCTGCTTGAAAAAAACGATGCATAAGAGCGTGTAGTGCTACTTCGGAAGCATTCGCAGGAGTTGCGTTTTCCATAGAAGTAAAGTCGAGGGTTATGGCCTTAAATTCTCCTTTATTTTTAAAGTTAACGGTATCTATGCTCGCATTCAAAATATTCTCCAAAGCCTTACCTTTGTAGAAGGCAAGTCCCATATAGATAACTACTTGATCGAAACGATTCTTTTTTTTGAATTCTGGAGCTCGCTTCCCTGGGCGTGTCAAAGGGTTTGCAAACACGCCGACATCACGCATGGTGACGCGAGCTCCTCGACGTACCATCTCATTTCCAAAATCCCATCGACCAGGCAAGTTGCCCCCGAAATAGATATTCCTACCTTTTAAAGATGTTCCTTCTTCCAAATGCAATGCACTTTCGACCTCGGGACCTCCGTGGTAGCTCTCTGTCTCAGCGTAAGAGGGAGAATGTTCCTTTTCAAAAACTTCTCGTGCCATTTCTTTATTATCGCATTTTTTACTATTTTTGTCAAAATAGTAAAAATAACTCGCTGAATTTTTCCAAGGTATACTGAGCGGAATGAACACACTCATACAGGCAGATATTTTCTTTTTCATTACTGCAATTGCCGTAGTTCTCGGTACTGGAGCATTTCTTGTTGCCTCTTGGTATGTAATTCAAATACTCAGAGATGTACGTGAAATATCTACGAAAGCAAAAAATGCAGCGGGCAAACTTGAGGTTGATTTTGAGACACTCCGTACTGATTTGAAACATAAAGGTACCAAAGTAGGCTCAATTGCTGACATGATTCTTGCCTTTATAGCAAGCTGGATTCCTCATCCTAAGAAAAAGAAGGCAGAAAAAACGATGTGATATAATTGAAAAATATTAAAATAATAAAACAGCAATGGAACAAAAAAATAATCTAGGAATGAAGGTAGGCATTGCTGCAGGCGTAACTGCAGCGGCTGCTGCAGCAGTAGGGGCATATTGGCTTTATGGTGCTAAACACTCAGCAAAGCATCGTAAGATGGCAAAAAGCTGGATGCTCAAAGCTCGCGCTGAAGTAATGGAGGCTGTAGAAAAAATGGCGGCTATTGATCGCGCTGTATATTTGAAAATCGTTGACGAAGTAATGAAGCGCTATGCTTCAATGAAAGACTCAACAGCGGACGAAGTAAGCAAGGTTGCCCGTGAATTGAAAAGCTCATGGAGTCATATTCAAAAAGCACATAAGGCAACGAAGAAATCAGCACCAAAAAAAGCTGGTTCAGCTAAGAAATCAGTCAAAGCTAAGAAGGCTTCAAAATAATCAAACACACTGCTCGCTAACAAAAGACCCCAAAAGGGTCTTTTGTTTTGAATGGGGGAGATTCTGAAAATTAGATCATTTTCTGCTATTATTGACAGCATGTCAGAAAAGAAAAAGAGACTCCTCACTGGCCTTCAGCCATCTGGAGCTCTTCATATTGGCAACTACTTCGGCACCATCAAACCCATCGTTGACCTCTTCACCGACCACGAAGGACTTCTGATGGTAGCGGACTACCATGCCCTCACAAGCGTCAGGAATCCGGAAGAACTTCGAAAGAGTATCGTTGAAAATGCAAAAGATTATTTTGCCGCAGGACTGAATCTTGATAACGCCATTCTCTTCCAGCAATCGAGCGTTCCTGAGCACGCCGAGCTCGCCTGGATATTTGATTGCCTTGTAACGGTATCCTTTTTAGAGTTGGGACATGCATATAAAGATAAAGTTGCAAAAGGGCTCGAGGCAAACGCCGGACTTTTCACCTACCCAATGCTTATGGCCGCTGACATTCTTTTGTATGACACAGATATCGTGCCGGTAGGGGAAGATCAGCGCCAGCACGTCGAGTATGCACGTGAAGCGGCTGCTAAATTTAACAACGCCTACGGTACAACCTTCAAGGAACCGCAAGAGTTGATAAGTAAAACGGTGGGGGTAGTGCCCGGAACTGATGGACAAAAAATGTCAAAGAGTTACAAAAACACAATTCCGCTTTTTGCCACCCGAGATGAAATACAAAAAGCCGTGATGTCTATCGTAACGGATTCGTCTGGCGACAAGCCGGAGCATGTGTATGCGATACATACCCTCTACAAGACCGACGCTGAACTCACGCCTCTTTATGAAGAGAAGAAAGGAAAATATAAAGACCTTAAAGAGGCGTTGATCGAAGACATCGACACCTATATCGCCCCTATGCGTGAGAAGCGTGCCTCAATCTCCGACGAGGATGTAAGGCTCGTATTAAAAGAAGGGGGCGAGAAAGCTCGCACTCTTGCTTCCGCGAAAATGGCTGAGGTGAGAAAAAAGGTCGGAGTGACATTATAGGAAGTGGTTAGCGTTTAGCGTATAGGGTTTAGTTAAATATCAAAACAATATGGAAAGAATATTAATAAAAAACTTGCCAGAACATATTGAAAGGGAGGTATCAATTCAAGGTTGGGTGGATGTTCGTCGTGATCAAGGAAAAATGATTTTCTTCGACTTCCGTGATCGCTCTGGCAAAGTGCAGGGAGTTGTATTGCCAGCAAGCTCTGCACTCGAAACCGCAAAGACATTGCGTCATGAATACGTGGTTGAAGTGAATGCAAAAGTGAATGCCCGTCCTCCCAAAAACGTAAACGAGAAAGTACAAAACGGTAGTATCGAACTCGAAGTACTCGAAATAAAAGTTCTCGCTGAGGCCGAAGCCTTGCCCTTTGATATGTCTGAATCGGGCTACAATCTCGACCTTACAACTGAACTCGATCATCGTGCATTGACACTTCGTCATTCGCGTAATCAAGCAATTTTCAAAATACAGGCCGTCATCATTGACTCGTTCCGTGAATACATGAAGTCGCAAGATTTCCTTGAATTTCAAGCGCCGTCAATTACTCCGGCAACTGCTGAAGGTGGAGCCGAGGTATTTGAGGTTCAGTATTTTGGTAAGAAAGCCTATCTTTCTCAGTCACCACAGCTCTATAAACAAATTGTAATGACAGCGTTCGAGCGTGTCTTTTCAGTTAACAAGATATTCCGTGCAGAGCCATCCGCCACCACTCGCCACCTCACAGAAGTGGTTTCGCTTGACGCAGAGTGGGCATTCATTAAGTCTTGGGAAGACATACGTGACATGTCTGAAAACACAGTGCGATACATTTTAAAGCAATTGGAAGAGCGCTGTGCTGCTGAGCTTCTGCACCTCAAGGCAGAACTGCCAGTACTTATCGAACACACACCCACCGTGACCTTAACGGAGGCGCAGGATAAAATTTTTGCATTCAACGGACGAGATGTGCGTGGCGATAAAGATTTGAATGCAGAAGATGAGCGAATCCTTTGCGAGATTGTTAAGGGCGAAACAGGCTCTGATTTCGTGTACGTGTATGGCTACCCAACAAAACAAAAGCCCTTCTATGTATACCCGAACCCTGAAAACCCTGAGTTTAATGAAGGGGTAGACCTATTGTGCCGTGGGCGAGAGTGGCTTTCAGGTGGACGTCGTATCAATGACTACGCACAGCTTATGAAGCACGTGAAGGAGTGGGGGATGGACCCAGAGAAAATCAGCATGTTCCTTGAAGCGTTCCGCTATGGTGTTCCACCTGAAGGAGGTTTTGCTTTTGGCGTTGAACGAATGACTATGCAAATCTTGGGTCTTGAAAACATTCGTGAAGCAACCATGTTTCCTCGAGATATGCATCGCATAGACTCATCCTTAAATCAAACCGGCCCTACCGCGAACTAGACCAAGGAGTGATTCTTTTCTCAGAGACAGCTTTGAGCTGGAGTGGTGATTTTTGGTAGAGTAGTGAGTGATATGATATATCATATCGGAAGGTGGATAAACCATTATGTACGAAAAGTATGAAAGTACAGGCAAAAAATTTGAATGACACGGATAGAATAAAAATTCTTGATGCACTGTACACGTCCGCTGGTTCCCTCAAGGGGCGTGATGTCATGAAGGCTTTTCTGAAGGATCTCTTGACGGAGAGTGAGCGCATCATGCTGGGAAGACGCATTCTTATTGCACAAAGCCTGCTTGAGGGGCAGAGTAGTCGGACAATCTCAGAAGAGATGGGTGTTGGCTTAGATACCGTAGCAAAGGTGAAGCGTTGGCTCCAAGACCAAATGCCTGGGTATGAAAAGGCAATTACAGGCATGAATCGTGCTTTTGATGAGCGTTTGAAAAAAACTGAATCAAAAAAGAATTGGCAAAACTTGAAACGTAAATACCCACTCCACTTTCTACTTTTCAATATTGCTGACAAATTAAAAAAGAAGTGATTTGATATATCATATCACTGATATGATATATCAAATCACTTTATATACAGAACGATTGAAGGTGTGGTGCACTAAAAGCCTACGGTCAAAAAACCCAGACTAAGAGAAAGGATTGGTCTGATGAAAATTTAGAAAGTTTCAATCAGGCGAACGAGGAGACGGATAGGCGTACCAGTTGCGCCTTTTGCGAGCATATCGTCAGGAATAGACTCCATACGAGGCGCAATGTCGATGTGTGCCCATTGTGGAAATTTTTCAGCAAACTGTGCTAAGAATATTCCGCCATTAATTGTTCCACCGCCAGGTCTTCCAACTGTGGCATTTGCAAGGTCAGCATGAATACCTCGAACTTCTGCCTCGTACTCTTTCCAGAGGGGAAGTGGCCACACATATTCCCCTGATTTTTCTCCAAGATCACGAAGTAGATTTTCTAAGGATGGCGTTCTCGTCATAATAGCGGAAGCTCGTTTACCAAGCGCAACAAGAGCAGCCCCAGTAAGTGTTGCAACATCAATAACAAGTCGTGGATCGTATCGCTCAGCATAGGTAAGAGCATCGCCTAAAATAAGCCTGCCTTCCGCATCAGTATTGAATATTTCAACAGTCTTGCCATTCATCGCACGTAGTATGTCGCCAGGGCGATACGCAGAACCTGAAACGGCATTTTCAACAGCAGGAACAAGTGCGATAACATTTTTCTTCAACTTTAACTTTGCAATAATAGCGACCGTAGCAATGACTGACGCACCGCCCGCCATGTCGTGATTCATACCCATTAATGCATCAGAGGGCTTCAAGTTAATGCCACCTGTATCAAAGGTAATACCTTTACCCACAAGAACAATTGGTTTTTCCTTACTAGTTTTTCCTGCACCCCAGTACTCAACAATAATAAATTTTGCCGGCTCTATAGAACCTTTATCGACACCTAAAATAAGACCCATTTTAAGCTTTTTAATTTCAGCAACAGAAAGGACTGTAACGGTTGCAGAGGTACCTTTAAGTTGAAGCTTGGCACTGTTCGCAAGAATGGTAGGCGTCATGTCACCACCAGGTGTATTGGCAAGATCACGACAGTAGTTAATCTCAGTGGCAATTATTTTCCCTTCCTTAAAACCCTTCTTAGCGTCTGTGGTTGCCCCTTGAATATAAATTGATTGTATTGTCGGGAAACCTTCCTTAGGTGGAGTTTTGTATTTCCGAAACTCATAATTTGCCATTTCAAAATTTTCCGCAAGAATACGTCCAAGCTCATGGTCAGAAATGTCCTTTGTTCCTGCAAATTGAAAATCGAGGAAGGGGATAGAGAGAGCACTAAATCGGTGTTCATTGGCAATGCGTATAACTTTTCGTGAAATGGTTACAAGTTTCCGACGCGTTATTTCGTCAACTTTTCCAATACCTATTTTTAATACAACAACACCGTGCGCGTCTTCAACCACTCTGGTAGCGTCACCAGCAACAAGGTCAACAGACACGGCGCCTTTGGGTTCAATGAATTCTATTTTCATATAGATAGTATATCCGTAGTATTTCTAAAACAAAAATGAATACGGAGCTCTACTTACGGACTTATACAGTCTTAAAAGCCCTATTTCTTGCATGATATAGTTACTCCGTGGAAACAAGCTTTAGCATCAAAACACCCCAATTTGAAGGCCCATTGGAGTTACTATTGAATCTCATCGAAGAGCGGAAGCTTTTGATTTCAGATATTTCGCTTTCAAGTGTTGCCGATGATTTTTTAGGATATATTCAGCGCCAAGTCGCATTCCCGATAGGGCAAGCTGCTCATTTTATCCTTGTTGCAGCAACATTACTTCTCCTAAAATCTCGTTCGCTACTCCCAGTACTTTCCCTTACTAAAGAAGAGGAGGGGAATGTTAAAGATTTAGAATTTCGTTTGACACTGTACAAAATATTTCGAGATACCGCCAAAGAAATAAGCACTCTACATTCTAGGATGTTTTTTGGTACTGGCTCTCGAAATATCGAACCTCTTTTTACACCATCAAACGATTTGTCGCTTCAAAGCATACAAGAAGCTACTGAGCGTGTTTTAGCAAGTGCACCAAAAGAAATTGAACGAGACGAAGTTGCAGTAAAATCAGTCATCTCTCTTGAGGAAATGATAGACCGACTATCAGGACGAATTGAACGTGCAATACAAATGACTTTCCGAGATTTTGCAGGAACGAGCGCTGTAAATAAGAGAGAAGTGGTAGTAAGCTTTCTTGCTATGCTGGAACTTTTTAAACGAGGATTAGTGTTAGTAGAGCAAGAGCAAACATTTGGCGAGATAGCTATTGCATACAACGGTAACGCCAAAACCCCAAAGTTTTAATATGACACAAAAACCTCCAATTGAAGTAGAGATAGAGGCTGCGCTTTTTTTCCGCGGTGGTGCAATTACAGTTAAAGAACTCTCCTCATACATAGGGCTTTCAAAAGAAGAAACAGAAATTGGTATTACGAGTCTTGCTATGTCCTTGGAAGGGCGAGGAGTGCGCGTGGTACGCGAAGGTGACACGGTGGCTCTCGCAACTGCACCAGAAACACATGAACTCATTGAAAAGATGCGCCGAGAAGAACTGGAAGGTCCACTTGGTAAGGCAGGTTTAGAGACTATTAGTATAGTGATTTTCCGAGGGCCTATTTCAAGATCAGATATTGAGTACGTCCGAGGTGTTAATTGCTCCTCAATACTTCGCTCGCTCCTCATTCGAGGATTAATAGAGCGAGTTGAAAATACGAGTGACAAACGAAGTTTTTTGTATCGAGCTACCGCAGAGTTACCTGCATACTTAGGTGTTGCCACACTCGCTGATATTCCTGGGTACACTGAAACACGATCAGCTATTGATGAGGTGTTTGCTGGACGCGAAGAGACCTCATCAGAAGAAAGCACTCCGGCACTATGAATCCAAACACGCGCCTAAATTTATTGCTATTGAGTACAGTGTTTTTGAGCGGAACAATTATTTTTTCGGCATGGCCACTTGTTTTTAAGGAGAATTCACGCGCAACAGTTTCTGCGTCAGTGTTTTGCGCAAACCTCTCTCCGCAACTCTCTTTGACGGGGAAAGCGGCATATGCACAAGACCTAGACACAGGGGAAGTTTTGTATGAAAAAAATGCTGATATTCAATTACCTCTGGCTTCACTCACAAAACTTATGACCGCACTCGTTGCGTCTGATGTATTAGAAGATGATGATACTGTCACAATATCAAAAGATGCCCTTACACCAGAAGGGGACTCGGGATTTACGTTGGGAGAAAGGTGGCGAGTAAAAAATCTGATAGATTTTACACTTGTAACGTCTTCAAACGATGGGGCTCATGCGCTTGCACTTGCTACAGAAAAAAAGAAACACGGATCATCTGAAATGTTTATACAATACATGAACCAAAAGGCGGTATCTCTCGGAATGTCTCAAACATTTTTTGCCGATGACACCGGTCTTGATATCTCAGAAAATTCCGCTGGAGCCTTCGGGTCTGCTCGTGACATTGGGAAATTATTTGCGCATATTGTTGAAACAAAGCCACGCCTTGTTGAAGGCACAACAGTAGTTAGGGATACTTTTTTATCGCTCGATAATACAAAACATCGAGGAACAAATACTAGCTCTGTCATATCCCTTCTTCCTGGTGCTATTGGTTCTAAAACAGGCTTTACAGACATTGCTGGAGGAAACTTAGCGATAACTTTTGAACCACTACCAGGCCATGGAGTGGTTGCGGTTATCTTGGGTTCAACAAGAGAGGGACGAGATGCTGATATGGTTGCCTTAACAAATGCACTGAAAACAAGCATGCGACGCTCTCTTATCTGCAATACAAATCAATAAAAAGAACCTTGTTTAGGCTCTATATAGTAAAATGAATCACTCGACACACATACTATGATTATTGACCTTCTTAAAGTTTTTGTCCCATCCGTAATTGCTTTCTGGGTAGGTATTGCCATTGCTCCACTTCTTACGCACTACCTTTATAAGTACCGCGTATGGAAAAAACAACCCGGGAAAAAAGCCCTCGATGGGCAGGTTGCTGTTGAGTTCGCAAGACTCCACGGAGAAACTGAAACAAAAACTCCACGCATGGGAGGCATTCTTGTGTGGGCATCAGTTATTCTTACTATCGCTCTACTTTGGGCTCTTCAATATATTTTCCCAAACTCATCAACCACAAAACTCCTCTTTCTTTCACGGTCTCAAACATGGATACCTTTCACAACCCTAATTCTTGGCTCATTAGTCGGACTTATTAACGATATTCTCGATGTTGTTGATCGAAATGGTGAGAAAGGTATTCCACTCAAAATTCGACTTTTATTTGTTGCCGTACTTTCCTTTTGTATTGGCTGGTGGTTCTATACAAAACTCGACATAACTTCTATTAGTATGCCGTTTGGCGATCCTCTCTATATAGGATGGCTTGTCATACCATTCTTCATGCTGGTTTCTTTATTTCTCTACGCATCAGGGGTTATTGATGGAATTGATGGCTTGTCTGGGGCTGTGTTTGCATCTATCTTCACCGCATACGCCTTTATTGCATTTCACCAAAACCAAATAGACCTAGCCGCATTTTGTGCAACGATTGTTGGAGCGCTCCTCGCTTTTCTTTGGTTCAATGTACCTCCTGCCAGGTTTTGGATGACAGAAACCGGCACAATGGGTTTAACGCTCACCGTTGCTGCCATTGCATTTATGACCGATACCCTTGGTGAAGGTAGGGGACTTCCTGCACTACCAATTATTGCGTTATTACTTGTCGTAACAGTGCTTTCAAATATTATTCAGGTGTTCTCAAAAAAAGTTTTTAAGAAAAAAGTTTTTAAAATCGCCCCACTCCACCACCACTTTGAAGCAATAGGCTGGCCAGGGTCTAAAGTCACCATGCGCTACTGGATTCTTTCTATTATTTTTGCAATTCTCGGTGTTTCTCTTGCGCTCCTCGGCTAACACCCTATGAGAAAATCGGCACGCCAACATCCAGACCGGATACTTCTAATGACAGTTGCGACTCTCGTAGTCAGTGGTTTATTTATTTTCCTTTCGGCCTCTTTAGGATTACTCGCATACGATGGTGCCAAATTTTCAAGTGTGGCGCGCAGTCAGCTAATCTTTGGACTCGGCGGAGGACTCATTGCATTTTTCTTTTGTTTAGCAGTTCCGTATCGCGTATGGAAACGTTTTTCTTTGCATATTTTTGGCGCATCCATCGTACTCACGCTTCTTGTGTTTATTCCACACCTTGGTCTTACATTGAATGGCGCTACGCGTTGGATACATATTGGTCCAATTACGCTACAACCTTCAGAGTTTTTAAAAATTGCCTATATTTTGTACCTTGCTACTTGGTTTTCAAATACAAAATCAAAGATAAATACTATTGGTCAAGGCCTCATACCATTCGGAATTATTACTGCAATAACTGGAGCTGCACTTCTTGCTCAACCTGACACAGACACCTTTGTTATTATTGCAGTTGCAGGTGGCGCCATGTTTATGGCTGCAGGCGCTCGTATTAAACATTTGGCAATTCTGGCTGGCGCAGGGATTTGTCTTTTGATTATTCTAGTTTCTTTCCGTCCTTACCTAGCGGATCGACTTACCACGTTCCTACATCCGACACTAGATCCTCGCGGAACAAGTTATCAAGTACAGCAATCCCTTCTTGCTGTTGGCGCTGGTGAGACATTCGGTCGTGGTTTTGGACAAAGTATCCAAAAATTTGGAAAATTACCAGAACCTATTTCAGACTCAATATTTTCAGTTTTCGCTGAGGAATTTGGTTTTGTTGGGGGATTGGCGCTTATATTTGTGTATATTACCTTTGCCCTTCGAGGCCTCTGGGTTGCTGCTAGGACGCCAGACATGTTTGGAGGATTAGTTGCCGTAGGTATTGTGGTGCTTATTACAGCCCAATCATTTTTAAACATCGGCGCAATGCTTGCTCTCCTGCCACTTTCAGGACTCCCGCTTGTGTTTGTAAGTCACGGAGGCACTGCACTCTTGGTGTCCCTCGGAGCTGCAGGAATTTTGCTGTCAATCTCTCGTTCAATAACAAAGTAAAAATGTCACTAGTTACCCAACCACTGCTCCTAGCTCATATGCATTACTGGACTTATACTTTACAAGAGATATGAATCCCGTTAGAAATCACGGACGCATATCAATACGTATCACTATGGCACAGTCGAACATTACACATCTAGCTGTTATAGGCACTGACGCAATGGCGTTCGTGTCCTATTTCTAACGGGATGAAAATTGTTTTTACTGGGGGCGGAACTGGAGGTCATTTTTACCCAGTTATTGCTGTTGCTGAAGCAATCCATGAAATCGTAAAAGAGAAAAAACTTCTCGATCCTCAACTCTACTTTTTTGGACCCACGGCGTTTGATGAACGAGCACTGTACGAAAACAACATTACTTTCGTACAAACACCCGCAGGGAAAATGCGTCGTTATTTTTCAATTCTCAATTTTTTTGATTTCTTTAAAACAGGGTGGGGGATACTCCAAACAACTCTTGCTCTTTATCAAATATTTCCTGATGTTGTTTTTTCAAAAGGAGGATATGGAAGCGTGCCAACACTTCTTGCAGCAAAGTGGCTTCGCATCCCCGTAATTGCACATGATTCCGATGCCGTGCCAGGGCGCGCCACCATACTTGCTCTACCTTTTGCAAAACAGATCGGTATTTCATACGAAGAGGCATACGATTATTTTCCAGAAAAGTTTCGACCAAAAGTAGCTCTCGTTGGCAATCCTGTACGCACTGAGCTTAAAAATCCTGCCCGTGAAGGAGCGCAAGAATTTTTGGAACTTGAACGCAATGTTCCCGTACTTCTTTTTCTTGGTGGTTCACTTGGAGCAGAGAAGCTTAACAACACTATCCTCGAGGCACTGCCAGAACTTATTGATCATTTCCAAGTTATACATCAGGCAGGGCAGGTACATATTAAATCCGTTGCTGAAACAGCCCATGTCATTTTAGGAAAAAATGAAAAACGATACCGCTATAAACCGTATGGATATCTTTCAACTCTTGCATTAAAGATGGCTGCGGGAGCAACTGATCTTGTAATCACTCGCGCAGGATCGGGTTCTATTGCGGAGGTTGCTTCGTGGAAGAAAGCCTCAATCCTTATCCCTATACCTGAAGAGGTAAGTCGGGATCAGCGCTCAAATGCTTTCGCATATGCTCGCTCGGGTGCCGCAATTGTTATGGAGCAACAAAACCTTACCCCCCATCTGCTACTTGCAGAAATAGAACGCCTTTTTACTAATCCAAAAGCACGCAACGACATGGCAGAGGCAGCGGGAAAATTTGCAAAACCAGATTCAGCAAAAGCAATTGCGCAAATAATTCTGGATACTGCCCTAGAACATGAAAACTAACTAGGTGCCAGAGTATAGCTTCCAGGGTTTCAGCTTTTTAAATTTCTTAAATCAAATAAAGACAAAAGGGAACGGTATAGTATAATTTAACGATCGTTAAATTATACTATACCGTTAAAAACTAAAAAAACTGGCACCTAAAACCTATAAAGAGACTTTATAGCTGTCACTCGCTCGGGGAAGAGGGGGAGTCCCTCTTCCCACTCGCTTCGTTAGGCTGTAAATCAGTAGCTGACTTTCCGTCAGCTCTCGCTCGGGAAAAAAGAAAGTCTTCTTTCCCCTCGACTCGTTAGACGGTAACCTATACACTAAGCTCTATGAAAGTAATTACCCGCTTCGCTCCCAGTCCCACAGGCTTTATGCATATCGGCGGTGTCCGTACGGCACTATTTGCCTATCTTTTTGCCAAGAAAAATGAAGGCACGCTAATACTCCGTATCGAGGATACCGATCAAGCTCGGGCAATAGAAGGCTCCATTCAACATATTCAAGACTCTCTTTCGTGGCTTGGTATTGATTGGGAATATGGCCCCGACAAACCAGGGCCTTTCGGTTCTTGCATTCAATCAGAGAGAATGGACTCATATAGAGCATTTGCACAGAAGCTCATGGACGCGGGCCATGCGTATCCCGATCCGTACACTCATGATGAAATAACGGCATTTAGAGAAACGGCTAAAGCTGAAAAACGACCGTTTTTATTTCGAGATCATCGCCCCGAAACATTTTCTGTATGGGACGGGAAGTCACCACTTCGCTTTAAGGTACCGGAAATAAAAAGATACGAGTGGAATGACGCTGTCCGAGGTGAACTTGAAGCGGGCGAAGAAGCTCTTGATGACTTCATTCTCATGAAGGGCGATGGATACCCAACGTATAACTTTGCACACATTGTTGACGATCACCTCATGGGTGTTACTCATATTTTTCGTGCGGACGAATTTATTTCTTCAACGCCACGATTTCTTAGTTTGTACGATGCCCTTGGTGTTCCAGCGCCTGTCTTTGTAACACTCCCTGCCATACTTCGCGACGATCGCACTAAAAAATTAGGAAAACGAGATGGCGCAAAAGATGTTCTTGAATACAAAACTGAAGGCTATCTTCCGAGTGCTATGGTGAATTACCTCGCACTCATTGGATGGAACCCAGGAACCGATGAGGAAATATTTTCAAAAGACGAATTAATACAGCGGTTCAGCGTGGATCAAATCCAAAAGAGCGGGGGAGCCTTCAATGAGATGAAGCTCAAATGGTTTAATAGGGAACACATCCTAAAATTATCTTCTGATGAATTTTTGAAGCACGCCTCTCTGTTTCTTTCAAAGGAAACGTACACCGCACTTAATAAAAAGAATCTTCTTGAAAGTCTTGTCCCTCTTATGCGTGAACGCATACAAACCTTCTCTGAATTGAAAGACATGGATGAAGCAGGAGAATTTTCCTTTTATGCAGAGGCACCCACATACCCAGTCTCAGGACTATTACCAAAAGATGATATGGATAAGCAAAGAACTGCGACACGCTTGAAGCAAGTTATGTCACTCCTTAATACCTTGAACGATTCTGAATGGCATGATCAAAAAATTAAAGAGGTTGTTTGGCCATACGCAGAAGAAAAGGGCAGGGGACTTGTGCTGTGGCCGTTTAGGTTTACGCTTTCAGGTAGAGGTAAATCCCCTGACCCATTTACCATTGCGGGTGTCATAGGTAAGAAAGAAACAATAACCCGTATTGAAGACGCTATTCGTGCCCTCGGATAACAATGAAATGGATACCTCTATTTAAGAGTTCTGTTTCTTTTATATCGGTTTTTATCGGACTTTTTTTGTTTTTTGGGATTCTAGGATTTTCTCAAACTTCACCTACGATAGTTTTTGGTGATACTACCTCAGACATCCAAGAAAAAATAGCTGAACAGAGTGCCAAAATCGCAGCATTGGAAAAAGAAATTGCACAGTACGAAAGCACGCTCTATCAAATAGCCGGGGAAAAAACAACACTGCAAGGAGAAGTAAACAGAATTGATGTTTCTAGAAAAAAAATAGGAGCAACCATTTCAGTTACAGAAAATAAAATTGCTTCGGCAACACTACAGCTCAAACGTCTCGGTGGGGCTATTGATGATAAAGCAAAACGTATAGAAACTTCCAAGAAGACAATGGAGCAATCTTTCCAAGCTCTCTATCAGATAGGTGAGACCACGATAGTTGAACAACTCCTGAGCGCAGATGAGATGATCGAAGTGTGGCAAGAAGTAGATCGTGTAGAACAACTCAGTAATGTTCTCAGAAATGAAGTTATTGATCTTCAAAATACAAAAGAATCTCTTACGGTGGACTATAGCGCTACAGAAAAAGAGAAAGCGAAACTTCTGTCTTTGAAAAAGCAATTGTCTGATCAAAAAATACTTCTCGATCAAAATCGCAACGAGCAGGCCACACTACTTGCACAGACAAAAAATAAGGAATCTGCGTTCCAAAAACTACTTGCAGATAAACAGGCCGCAAAAGCTCAATTTGAAAAACAACTTAATGACTACGAAGCAAGCCTGAAATACACACTTGATCCAACAAGTATCCCAAAGGCAGGTAGTGGGGTTCTTTCATTTCCACTTGATTCTGCCTTTATGCTTCGCTGTAGGGATCGCACCAATACATTCAAAAATATATATTGTCTTACGCAATACTTTGGCAATACTGCATTCGCTCAAAGTGGTGCATACAATGGCAAAGGTCACAACGGTGTAGATTTTGGAGCACCTGAAGGAACGCCTATTGTTTCAGCCTTGGGAGGTGTCGTTGTCGATACTGGTAATACCGATCTTTTCCGGGGATGCTACTCTTATGGTAAATGGGTGTATGTGCGTCACAATAACGGCCTAGGCACTATTTATGCCCACCTGTCAGTCATTAGCGTCTCTAAGGGCTCTACAGTAGGCACAGGGAGCCTCCTTGGGTACAGCGGTAAAACAGGATACGCCACCGGACCACATCTCCATTTCAGCGTATATGTGGCAAGTGCCGTTAAAATTATTAAGCTTGGTGATGTGAAATCAATAACAAAGTGTGCTGGAGCCTATATGCCAGTAGCCCCTACGGAGGCCTATTTGAATCCGATGAAATACCTTTAAGAAGGTTCTAGGTACTAGGTTTTAGGTTCTAGAGAAGGAAAAAGAAAGATAAATAAACAATCCACACCAGAGGTCTCAAAACCCCAGAGAGTGGTGTTTTGGGTGTTCAATGTATTGGTAAAGTCATTATTAATAGTTTTAGATAATTAATATATTTATATGAAGTATTTGCATATGCTTGCGTTCCTACTCCTTGTAGTAGGCGGACTCAATTGGGGTCTCGTAGGCCTTGGTGGTTTTATGGGTAGCGACTGGAATGTCGTTAGCATGCTCCTTGGCACGTGGCCAATGGTGGAATGGGTTGTATATGTCCTTGTAGGACTCTCAGCACTCTGGCTTGTACTAGGACACAAGAAAGAATGCGCTTGGTGCATGGGCGGACCAAAGCCAATGGTCTAAAGAATCTCAGGCTATTCTATTTAAAAACCCTCCAGCTCGGAGGGTTTTTAAATTACTATATTAGACAACATATTTAAATTTAAGCAATAGCTCGAGAGGGGAGTCAAAAGCTTTAAATTCTCCTGGATAGATAATCAAAAAGATAATTCAGTATCCCTAGAGAACTTGAGAGGTAGCACGACAAGTAAAATAAGATATGGATCCAAGATAAATATGTATGAAGTGATACCTAAAGAGCTCAAATCCAAAGTTCAGAGAAAGCCGAGTTTCCCTCTATATTAACTTCGTAAAAGATATATTGTGCGAAGTATTCCTAATCCTATTCCCTATAGACTAAAGCACAACAAAGTATCGAGGACGGAAAGAAACGATGTTTCCATTGCTAACAAGCTTCAAGTGTCACTTTTTTTTATTTACTACTTTCTTCTTTGCAGGAGTAGAAGGAGTTAACTCTGAAAGAGCCCGAGCCATCTGACTTACCCTACTCTCTAAGGACCGCACCCGATCTTTTAGGAGTCTGACCTCTACTGATTCACTAGCCATAGTAAATATTTTATATTAAAACCGATTTTTTTTCTTTGACTGTAATCTTACTCGTCATCTAAAACACCCTGAGTTGCAAGGCGATCTTTGTTTGCGTTGTAATTTTTCTTTTGATGACTGTTACGACTAGCACTTCCAACAGGAGAAAATTTTCTGTCCCCATCTTTAATCCGCGTACCTCTAAAAATCCTACTAGGCTTTGAAAAAGATTCTTTATCAAAACTTCCTTGTCCCATATGTTTTTTACAATACTATCCTTTACGACAATGTCAATAATGCACACCTGAGAGCGCCTAAAAGGCTTTACTGAATTCTTTAGTTGTGAGAGCATTAAGAATGATAGAAAATGATATAAGTCACTGGCTTAACTTGGCATTCTTTGCCATCGTCATACTCGCCTTCTTAAAGGATAGTAATAGTTAATTTTCATTTCAATAGCTCGAACGCTATTTTGCTATACTGCATCTTATTCGTAACAATTACAGCTATGCCACAAGAATTTGACTTCAACTCCGTTCCTTCAAAGCTTTTTGTTGATACCGTTAATGTTCGAGTTATAAATGGGCTCTTGCACCTTGCGGTAGAGTCGGGTCAGACAACCTCATGCTTCTTACTCCCCTTGCCCGCTGCAAAAATGATTGCCAAAGCAATCGCTCAACAGGTAGAAGAAATAGAGCAGAAAAATAACATCAAGTTTGATGATCGTCTCCCCAACGAACCCGTCTTAAGCCCTTGGACATCCAAATCTGGAGGAGAAAACCCTGAACAAAAGAAGTGAGGAAACAAAATGAAAAACCCTCCCATGTTGGACCTCGGAGGTCCAACATGGGTACTCACTAGAGCCTAGTCTGGGCACTCGAAGTTCAGCTGTTATACTAGGGCATGTCTGGAAACCTCCCCCTGCCTGCACCGTCTATTTTTGGACTACAACACACTCGCTTCGTCCTCTAAGTACTTACAGTACATTTCGGACTCCAGCTCGGTGTCTCGCCACAAAAATAGACAGTTCGGCTTGGGTACCGCGGGTTTCCGAACATGCCCTAGAATCACCTTATTATTTTAGTTTTTTGAGTATGGATAAATACGCATCCGCTTTAGCACTTGTTGGTCGCCTCGCTCTTGCAGGCATCTTCGTGATTTTTGGTTTTACTAAGATTTCTGGTTTTGCAGGCATGGTTGCTTATGCAGCCTCTGCCGGGGTTCCCTTCCCTGAACTTGCAATAGTACTTGCAATTGTCATAGAACTTCTCGGTGGAATTATGCTTGTTATAGGATTCAAAACAAAGTGGGTAGCTCTCGCTATTGCCCTCTTTCTTATTCCGGTTACCTACTACTTCCACACTGACTTCACCAATCCAGTGAACATGATAATGCTCTGGAAGAATGTCTCAATTATAGGAGGCATGCTTGTCCTCATGGCTCACGGTGCAGGCAAATACAGTTTAGACGCCATGCTCGCAAAAAAGAGCTACTAAATGCTTTTATTAAAAAACCTCCCCATTCGGGGAGGTTTTTTAATACTTCCTATTCCACAATTTACTTTTTTGAAGCTGGCGTAGAAGAAAACGAAACTCCAAATTTCTTCTCTAATGCTTCTTGATACTTAGATGAACGAGCAGACTTCAACATCTCGGAAAAATAATACTGAACCGCTACATCAGCCATAATTTCTTTCATTGACACTTCTCGTCCCTGAGACGAAAGCTCTTGTTTGAAAATTATCTCCAGACCTTGCAAAGCAAAACCGAATGCTGTCTCGAGCGAGATTGGTTCTTCTGCTTCACGCTCTATGCGTATTTCTTGGAAGAGTGCTTGTATTCCCTGAAAAACACGAGGATGTTCAATAATCACTTTAACCTCATTAATGGGAATAGCACCACCAATAGAACCTGTCTGATCGAGGTTTGCAAAGGTATTGATACCTATGACTTCATCTTTTGCATTAAGCATAACCCCACCAGAACTTCCTGAACGAATGTCAGCATCTGTTCTGAAGGCGAATTGTTCATGGCCATCAGGTACTGAAGTAACAGTCCCTTGAGAAAAACTTCCTCCTACACCAAGAGGGTTCCCAGCAATTGTAATTGTTGCTCCTCTCTTTACCTTATCTGAATCCCCAATGGTAAGTGGCTCATGTTTAGTTCCTGCAACTTTCAAGAGTGCAAAGTCACGCACGGGGTCTATATAAAAAACTTCTGCCGTTAGTTTTTTCTTTGAATCCAATTGCACCACCAGAGCCTCATCTTGGCTACCACCTGAAACGACATGCCTATTAGTCACAATCATTCCATCCTTTGATACAAAAAAGCCACTCCCTTCAGCTGTTGGAACCCAGTGAGACTCCTGTGTTCGTTCGGGATTCTTTGGATGCACTGACCCTTTAACTTCTTTAAAAACCTTCACACTAACTACCGAGTGTGCCACACGCTCGACAGTACGCTCCAATGGAGTCTTTTCTGTATGTGCTTCATTCATAATTCTTTGCATTGTACCTTAGATTGATGTATATGTCAATACCCGCCTAAGGGCGGATATTGAGTAATCAATTCTGTATTGAAAAACTTTATTTTTGAGCCAGCGTAGCTCCTTCTGTTGATTTCTTTGAGAGGGGTCCCCAACAAGCTTTAGAAGATGCCCAAGGCTTCGTACCCTCTTTCTCATACAAACGCTTAGCGTAGGCAAGGTTACCGTCAAGGGTGTGCAAGTCGAGATTCATAGCCTCTGCTTGCTCTTCATGATACTTGGTATTAATTTGCATCACCCCTATATCCTTAGGATTGACGACGCCACGCAATATATCGCCCTCTTTATCGACATGACGAATTCTGGACTCACACCATGCTATATCGGCCAAAATAGGCGTATCAGCGTAGTACTGCTTCACATACTGTCCTAAGGTTTCCACCTTTGGACCTTCTGGGTTTGTGGTCGTAGAAAGTGCTGTGGGCGTAGACATGGCAACGCTTGCTAGCAATAGCATAATTGGTAAGAACATACGATTTAATGATTTTGGCCCATAGGGGCCGTTAGTGATGATGTAAACCTGCTTTGAGTCCCCCTTCGTAATAATCGAAATTGGGGTACTAAAAAAGCCGGCCCGAAAGCCGACTACCTCACTACGCTAGCACTGGGAACTTTTGGTGTCAAGGCTTGCGGAACCAAAAAACACTCTTCTACGGCTCTACAGAGCCATAGAAATGCTGATGAGGAAATAGAGGTTTTTAAGATATTTTCGACGTTGAACCCTCCCGCGAAAACGATGAGGCTTGTTCCCTACGGAACCGACGAGGCGTCGCCTAAACCCTAAACCCGAGTGGCTAGTGGCTTATTTCAGCATTTAACCAGAGTCAAAATTGCCTGATGAGCCTCTTCAGGAGTGTCAGCCACCACAAAAAGGTCTAAATCTTCCTTGTTGATGGTCTGATACTTAACGAGGAGGTGTTCTTTAAAGAAGTTGAGGAGTGGTGTCCAGTATTCCCTATTGTAGAGAATTATAGGAATCCGCTTGATTTTGTTAGTTTGAACTAAGGTCAAAATCTCGAACAACTCATCCATAGTCCCAAAACCGCCCGGGAAGTAGATATATACCTCAGAGGCAAAGGAAAGCATCACTTTCCGAGTGAAGAAATAATTAAAGAGGGCTGTGTCGGTGAGGTAGGGATTAACATGCTGTTCAGTTGGAAGTTTGATATTAAGCCCTACAGATTGCCCTCCCGCTTCAAATGCTCCCTTACTTGCAGACTCCATCACACCTCCTGCACCACCTGTAATAACCACAAACCCTGATTTAGCGAGCTTCTCCGCAAGCAGTCGCGCATCTTCATATATCTTTGGATTCATATGAGAACGAGCTGAACCAAAGAAGGTCGCAGCCAGACGGTATTTGCGGAGCATGGAGAATCCATCAATCAATTCACCCATTATCTTGAAAATACGCCACGACTCCATGTCTTTAGTGTGGTCAGTTTTTTCAGGGTCACAGACACGAAAATCCCCTTCCATGCGATGTTCGCCAGGAGGATTTACTATTCGGTATTTTCTTTGCGGATCAGACATGGTTAGAGTGTAACCTGAATTAGTGGTTAGGGGTTAGTGGATAGCGTTTAGGGTTTAGGACAAAGTTAAAAGAAAACTTATTGGGACAGCCAAGGGATGGGGTAGGGGGAAAATTCTGGCAAAAGTGGCTTGCCATAGAGGATCCGTGAAGCAACTTCGGCGTGCGAAAGGGCGCCAGTGAGAGCATTATGAGGCTTCGGCTCTTCTGGAATACCTACATATTTAAGAGCGGTGTCTAGAGTCAATTTTGTGTGATGTTTCTCCTCATCAAACGGAGGCGCAATTCCTCGTTCCACCATATGCATGTAAGTAAGAGTGTGGGTATCAATCGTTCGGTGCGCAAAAGGAAAATTAATACCTCCCCTCTCGCAAGCGGCAATCAAGAAATCTCTATCAAAAGATGGGTTTTGTCCTACAAAAGTTCGATCATGGACAGCAAGTGTCCATGAAATAAAATCTTGCACCAGCTCTATTTCGCTTTTCTTTGAAAGATCAATGGCTTGTGCGTGTGAAAAACCATTAACCCCAAGTGCTTCTTCATTAATATGAGCTCCGTCCCACACTCTACACTCGCCATAAAAACGATTAGCAGGAGTAGCAACATCGACTCCCCCAATTGAGAGGATGGAATTTTTATGAGGCTCTGTGCCTGAGCATTCAATATCTAGAGCGATCATTTTAGTTAGGGGCCAGTGTTTAGGGTATAGGGTTTAGAGGTAAATGTACAATAAAACGAGAGCCAGTATGTAGATATCTTCTCACTCAAAATTAAGAGTACACACGCCCTAAGACCTGTATAGTATAATTTAACGATCGTTAAATTATACTATACAGCCATTTTTAATTTTTATATTTGACTTAATTTGAAAAATTGAAAGCTAGAACCTAGAAGCTAGCACCTAGAACCTTCTTCACATCCCATTACAACGGCCAGCGTGGTAGCCGGCACCCTCAGCGGAAACCCTACTGCTGAAATAAATTCTGTCCGTTGAAGAAATCTTTACCGCAAGCGGGCACCATGGGAAAAAATAAGTACTTCCTATTTTCGACGCTACAAAATAGCCCGCAACCTGGGGTAGTGGCGGTAAGGTAATTTCCTCTCTAATACCACCAACACCCAAGAATCCAGTGAGAGCTGAAGCACTTTGACCATTTGGATAGATCACCTTAAATTGACCTTTTTCTCCGTAGAAAACAGACAATCTCCCAAGCCCAAAAGCCAACAGGGCAACTAACACAATAACGATAACAATTAGTGTGTTTTCCCGTACTCTCGCCCCTAGGGCCTTGATTTTATTAATGAAATCACGAAACATATTGAGTAGATTTCAGTTATACCCTGTTAAATCTGGCTCAAAGCCAGCCAGCTTGAAATTTTCCCTGAAAACAGTTATATTCTATAGTATAGAGTACGCAATGAGCGGTTTTCTATACATCTAAGTCCAAGCTGGATTTAACAGGGTGTAAGAATTTCTAAGCTCGATACTCGCTAAGAACTTCTAACATGGCAACAAAAAAAGCAGCCGGCTCCGCTAAAAATCTTACCGATTCCAATCCGCAATACTTGGGCGTTAAGCTCTATGAGGGTCAGAAGGCAAAGAAAGGTTCAATCATCATCCGTCAGCGCGGTACAAAATTCATGCCAGGAAAGAATGTTGAGGTAGGTAAAGACCACACACTCTACGCAGTTGAGGAAGGCACTGTCTCTTTCCGCCTTGCTCGAAAAACAAAATTTGACGGTTCAACCATCAAGCGAAATGTTGTTGACGTAAAATAAGCATCCGTTCCGCATCGTTAAACAAAAACTCCGCACATGTGCGGAGTTTTTTAATTGGAGCCGAGCTTTTTTATTGGGCCATCGACAATCAAAATTGAATCTTCAGGCACTGACATCTTAAATTGCTTCAAAATAGCTTGGGCAACTTGTTTTGCATGAATAGACTCAAAGAGTGTCCCCTTGTCATTTGCTTTAGCCTGAATTTCAAGCACTTTTCCATCAATCTCAGCAAGTGCCTTTTTAGCTAAGGTGGTATCCATAGCCACTTTATCTTTTGCGCTCTGATTTCGTTTTTCAAAACTACGGATATTCTCAGCTGTAGCAGGTAAAGCCAACTTCTTTGGAATCAAGACATTCTGAGCGTAGCCATCAGCCACAGTAATCAGAGTTCCTCGTTGACCTACTTTCTTAACATCGGCGAGCATTATGACTTTCATATGCAACAGTTTACAGGTTTCAGCTGTCAGGTGCCAGTTTTCTTTGTTCTTACCTGTATAGTTTAATCTAACGGTCGTTAGATTAAACTATACAGATCTTTTTTATCTTCATTTGATTTAGAGGGGCTGAAAACCAGCATCTAAAACCTAGAAGCTAGCACCTAGAACCTTCTCTCACTTTCCTGTAATCAAAAACTCCGCAGCCCTTTCTAGTTGAGGGTCACGCTTTGCATCTATATCTTCCTCAGTAACTGCCACTTCAATATCAGGAACTATACCTTCATGAGAAATAGAGACTCCATTAGGGGTTAGCCAGCGAGCAATAGTTATTTTTAATGAAGTATCTGCGGTTACATTAAAAAGTTGCTGTACCGACCCTTTACCGAATGATTTTCCACCAATAAGAGTTGCCTTGCCATGATCACGGAGTGCCCCCGCCAGAATCTCTGACGCAGAAGCGGAACCTTCATCAATTAGAATCGCAAATTTTACCTTGTCAGAAAAAACATCATATCCACGACTTCGACTAACATCAGGAGCCTGCTTAGAACCAAAATCTTCGGTAACTATTACTTTCCCTACTGGCAAAAACCAACTAGCAATGTCAACGGCCACCTCCAAGTAACCACCAGGGTTACCACGAAGGTCAATAATCATTTTATTGGAACCTGAATCAGCAAACTCACGGATAGCCTGACGGAACTTCTCGGGAGCATTTGCATTGAATGTAAAAAGGCGGATTACAAACACGCCATCAGGTCGCGACGTTGTCTTAATGGTTGGGAGATTGATAGTGGCTCGAACTAGCGTTACATCAAACGGAGCATCTTTGCCACGAATCACTGTGATAGTGACCGGCGTACCAATTTCTCCTCGAATAACACTGACTGCATCATCAACAGATATGCCTACAGTATCTTTACCTTCAATTTTTAGAATGATATCCCCACTCCTCATTCCAGCCTTTGATGCAGGCGTACCTTCAAGTGGCGCTACTACGGTAAGGATTCCCTCTTTAAGACCTAACTCCATCCCAACACCACCAAAATCACCTTGAACTTGGCTATCAAAAAGTTTTTTCTCTTTTGGAGGGAAAAAGGTTGTATAAGGATCACCATAAGAAGAAGCGAGGCCTTCTATCATTCCCCACAACCTATCTTCATCAGTGCTCGTTGCCGTAGTGGTGGATGGAGTAAAATTTTGATCAAGTAGTTCCCACGCCTTAAATAATGGCTGTAGATCCGCCTTTGAATAGTCTGTAGCGCCACGTGCCTGAGTTGTCCAAGGAACCATTCCTCCAGCTTCTGTACCAACAAAGAAGGCAATAATGGCAACAAGTACTACCGCTATCAGTGCAGTGCGAAGTCCAATTTTAGAATTGTCTTTCATTGTTTCCTATTATGCCACAGAGAAGCGTTTAGGGTTTAGGGAATAGCGTTTAGAATTGTGAATCTCTAAAATTTTTCCCCTAAACGCTGACCACTAAACACTAACCCCTGCTGGTATACTGTTCTGATGATAAACCGCTACGAATACGAGGGCATAATTTGGATAGACATAGAAAATCCAACCGCTGATGAAATTGCTGAGGTCGGGCAAGAATTTAACCTTGGACTTTTACTCCGACAAGAATTGTTGGCACCAACAATAAAGCCCCGTGTAGATTTATATCCTGAGATTGTCTATACACTTCTTCATTTCCCAGCACGAAGACACACTCATAATGCACAAGAAAGTCAGGAGGTCGATTTCGTTATCGGCAAACACTTCATCATTACGGTGCACTATGACACCATTGATGCTCTTGTTGATTTTGCTCGATCATTTGAAGCCGCGATGCTTCTTAAGCGCACGACAGGAAAATTCCACAGTGGGCATGTACTTTTGGAACTTACACAACGACTCTACCAAGAAGTGGAATACGAGTTAGATTCCCTTGAAGATTCTGTAACTGCAATTGAAACGGCAATATTCTCAGGACGTGAGAAAGACATGGTCTTAGCAATATCGCGTGTCACTCGTGAACTTATTGATCAAAAACGCACACTCTCCATGCATGCTGAGGTTCTTGCTTCTCTAGAACAAGCGACTACGACCTTATTCGGTGAACATTTCACCGAATATCTCCGTGGAGTATCTGCATTTCACTACCGTGCGCACCAACGAGCACTTGCCATGATGGATATCGTCACCGAACTTCGAAAAACAAACGACTCCCTCTTGACCACACGCCAAAACGAAATCACAAAAAATCTTACTATCATGGCATTCATCACCTTTCCGCTTTCCGTGGTAGCAGCAGTGTTCGGGATGAACACTGAACACACACCCATCGTCGGATCCCCTAACGGTTTCTGGATCATCACGGGAGCCATGGTCGTCCTTACTGCAGTCTTTTTCATCTACTTTAAGATTAAGAAGTGGTTTTAGACCCGGAACGGGTCAGGTACTAGGGGCTAGCTTCTAGGTGTTAGGTGTTGAATTTTAAGCTAGAACCTAGCACCTAGAATCTTCTTTTCTTCTCTGTGCAAAACTCAGTGTACAAACCTCCGCATAACGGCTCTTTTTATAGATTTCTTTAAAAACGACGAGTGCTACAATGCACTGCTATGGCAAACCAAGGCGCACGAATTCCTCCACAATCCACTGAAGCAGAGCGAGCACTTTTAGGCTCAGTGATGATCAAGCCTGACTCAATTCATGAAGTCACCGACTTTGTATCGGCAGATTCTTTCTATGTAGAAAAACACCGTCTCATTTATCGAGCATTCACTGATCTTACAACTGGCGGAAATCCTATTGACCTATTGTCTACTGCAAACCGCCTCAAAGAGACAAATGACTTAGAGCGTGCAGGTGGTAACGCGTACCTAGCTGAACTCGTGAGTGCAGTACCAAGCTCAGCAAACCTCAAACACTATGCTGAAATTGTTCAGAAAAAATCAATGATGCGTTCCCTCATTTCTGCATCGTCAGACATTGGCGAGATGGGCTATGACGAATCACAAGACATTGATGAACTGTTAAATAGCGCTGAAAAAAGAATCTATGAAGTGACCAGCTCCCCTTCTGTTAGAAAATTCGTTGCGATTGGTGATGCCTTGGGAGAAGCGTGGGAGCGCTTCGATAACCTCCACAAAGGTGAGTATCAAATGCGTGGTATTCCTACCGGTTTTGATGCCCTCGACAACATGCTTGCAGGCTTTCAACGCTCTGACCTCATCATCCTTGCCGCTCGTCCTTCCGCAGGTAAAACCGCTTTTGCCTTGGACATCGCGAGGCAAACCGCCATTAAGCACGGCACACCGGTGGGAATTTTTTCACTTGAAATGAGCGCACAGCAATTAGTCGACCGCATGCTTGCAGCTGAGGCTCGAGTAGACGCATGGAAACTCCGTACGGGAAAAATTTCTACTGATGAAGAATTTGAAAGAATCCGCGATGCCATGGGTCGTCTGTCTAAAGCTCCAATTCACATCGAT
Source organism: Parcubacteria group bacterium Greene0714_7 (assembly GCA_007378985.1). Lineage (GTDB taxonomy): Bacteria > Patescibacteriota > Minisyncoccia > Phycocordibacterales > Phycocordibacteraceae > Phycocordibacter. The sequence goes on along the minus strand of VMHB01000003.1, from coordinate 105,916 downwards.
GATCAACCTGCAACTAATGCACTCGGTATGCGCTCTGCAGCTCGTCGATTAAAACGAGAGCATGGCATTGGCCTCCTTGTGGTTGACTACCTTCAGCTCATGAGTCCAACATCATCTCGCTCATCAGACTCAATGGTTCAGCAAGTCACCGAAATCTCTCGTTCTCTAAAAACCCTTGCTCGTGAACTCGACGTTCCCGTACTTGCACTCTCCCAGCTTTCGCGTGCCATTGAACAAAGACGAGGCCGTCCTCGCCTTTCAGACCTTCGTGACTCTGGTTCAATTGAGCAGGACGCCGATGTGGTTATGTTCATTCACAATGAAGATAGATACAATGACAACAAAGAAGAGCGAAGTAATGTTACTGAAATCTTGATTGAAAAACACCGCAATGGTCGTACAGGGAAAATAGATCTCTTCTTCGATGTAGAGCGTGCCACTTTCCTCCCTATTGAAAAATCAGGCTTCAGTGGAGGAGTTCCTGGAAACGCACAGGATGATTTTTAGAAAATCTTATGAGCGTGAGCGAATTAGATTTTCTTAACCCGGCTTGTGAAGTTTGGCGTCGTGTCTTGTAGCAAAATAGTATATATTTGAAAGATAAAACATGATTCGGAACGCAGTGAATGACACGTATCGTACAGCGACACATGAGCTACAACGCCAAACTCTACAACCAGGTGTAAGCTTTTCTAACTCGATGACTCGTAACAAAAGCTAACATGCGTCCCACACAAGACCTCATTGAACACATTGCGGAGTTCCCCGGCATTGGTCCAAGACAAGCTCGTCGTGTAGTGCAATTTCTTCTCTCTGCAGGAGTACCTTTCCGCGAAAAATTAGCAAACCTCATTATTGAATCTGGTAAATCAACATCCCCCTGCACTACATGCTTTCGTTTCGATGACGCACGAGACTCAGGCGTATGTTCAATTTGCTCTGATTCTCTCCGCGATCACACAACACTGATGGTAGTTGAAAAAGATATCGACATAGAAGGCATAGAAGGCTCTGGGGCTTACAGGGGCATCTATTTTATTCTGGGCGGACTCAAAACTATGACGGAGAGAAAGAACTCTCGAAGAGTACGAACAAAAGAACTACTCGAGCGTGTAGCAACAAATGAAACAAAAGAGATCATTTTTGCACTTTCAACAACACCTGAGGGTGACTACACGGCACGAGAACTTTCAAAAGAAATACAAAAAGCACATCCAAATAAAAAAGTAACCCTTCTTGGGCGAGGGCTTTCAGTGGGTGCTGAAATAGAATACGCAGACTCAGAAACACTTCGAAGTGCTCTTCGAAACCGATCTTAACCAGCTTCCTTATTTTCTTGTCGACGACGCAATCTAGCGGCTATTCGTCGTGCAAAATTATAGCCAATAGGCTGACCCCGATAACTTCTATATTCTTCTATTTCAAATACTAAAAAAGAATCAGCAATTTGAGATTTAAAATCTGTCCTTTTTGGAGTTAAAAAGCGTTCACCCATAAAAGAATATGGGGATCTAAACAGTCTCGATCTTCACTTTCATGTTGGGCTGTTTGTGCCCTCGTTTCTTGTAGTATCGGCTTTTTGCTTTGTACTTTACAACAACAACCTTAGGAGCGCGTCCTACCATCAAAACGGTACCAGTAACTTTTGCACCTGAAACAGTTGGAGCACCAACTGATGCTTTTGCTCCATCGTCAGTAAAAAGGACAGCATCAAAGGTGATTTTGTCGTCTTTCTTGACATCAGCTATTTTTTCAATCGTAATCAAAGAACCCTCTTTTACAAGGTACTGCTTCCCTCCTGTCTTTATAACCGCAATACCTCGCCATATCGGAAAGCTTTCCGACTGGGATTCATATCAGAGCATCGTACCAAAAAAGCCCTAAAAAGCAACCCTCTACTAGCCAGTAAAGCCCTCTCTACCAAGAGAACCCTCAATCAATTCAGGACGCAAGACTGTCTTTGTAGGGTGGAATAATCGTCGCACAAATCTCTCTGAAGCAGTAGACGCTAGACCTACTTTCCCATGGCGAAATAGTGATGCCCAAAAGACTGTTTTCTTGATGACACGACTATCTAAGTTCGGCTCTAGAGAATCCTCAGGAGTATAAAACATATCGTGCTGAAGCCACGGGCTTGGATCTGTAAACATAGTTAAAAAGCACTGTACCGTAACCAAAGCTTTCTGTCGTCATTCACTCAGTATCCTCCAAGCCACATCCTTCATGTTTGTATCTGTATAGTATAATCTAACGATCGTTAGATTATACTATACAGGTCTTTTTCGCCTTTTATCCGATTATTTGATTTAAGGGATGGAGAGGCTGACACCTATTCTACGCAAACAAAGCTCCCTCTTATTGTTCGCTCGGGAATATTCAAACCTAAGACCTCCCATTTATTCTACGGTTACTGACTTCGCAAGATTACGAGGGCGGTCAACATTGAGTCCCTTGTCCGCTGCGAAGTGATAGGCGAAAAGTTGGAGTGCGATTATGGAAAGCACTACTGAAAGTTCTTCAGATGCTTTGGGAATGTATATAACATGATCAGAGACCTCTTTGATTTTCTCATCACCAGCAGTGGCAATAGCAATCACAGACCCCTTGCGGGTGCGTATCTCTATCATGTTAGAAACAGTTTTCTCATACACTGAGTCTTGAGGAACAATGGCAACTGTTGGGAATTTCTCATCAATCATTGCAAGCGGTCCGTGCTTCATCTCCCCTGCTCCATATCCTTCCGCGTGCACATACGAAACTTCTTTAAGTTTCAGTGCACCTTCAAGTGCCGCAGGGTAACTAAACTTGCGACCAATAAAAAGGAAATCTCGTGAATCTTTATATACATTAGCAACTTTACGAATCTCCTCAGACTGCTCTAATACTTTTTTTGCTAACTCTGGCAAACTTTTAAGTGCGTTAGCCAATGCAACGCCATCATCTTTAGAGAGTGAGCGAGTACGGCCAAGGAAGAGTGCAACGAGTGAAAGAATTACTACTTGAGAAACAAGGGCCTTGGTGGAAGCAACGCCAATTTCAGGGCCTGCATGGTTATACACTCCAGCATCCGTCTCGCGCGCAATGGTAGAGCCTACGGTATTCACAATGCCAAGAGTAAGTGCACCGTGTCGCTTTGCTTCACGGATAGCTTCAAGTGTATCGAGAGTCTCGCCTGACTGGGAGATTGCCAAGACTGCGGTGTTTGGTCTGATAACTGGCTTTCTATAACGAAATTCCGAAGCAAGTTCCACTTCAACAGGAACACCAGCAAGGGATTCAATTAAATACTCACCAATGAGTCCTGCGTAGTATGCGGTTCCACAACCAACAATAATAAGTCTGTCGATATTTTGAAGCTCTTTTTCAACTGCTTCTAGTCCGCCAAGTTTTGCCTTCCCTTCTTCCATAATAAGCCTGCCTCGAAGTGCGTTCTCTATAACCTCAGGCGATTCCATCATCTCTTTCAACATGAAATGCGGATACCCGCCCCGTGATGCCTCCCCAACATCCCAAGTAATGGTTTCAGACGGGCGATCAACCTCGGTTTCTAAAAGTGTACGCACACGGTGCGTTGTAGGCGTGATAATCGCCACATCTCCATCAGAGAGAAACATCATTTGCTTCGTGTGTTTCAAAATTGGCGTTGCATCAGAGGCAATAAAATTCTCTCCGTCTCCAAGACCTACAACAACAGGAGAACCCATTCGTGCAGTAATAATGGTGTCGGGATCTTTTGCATAGGAAATCAAAAGACCATAAGTGCCTCGAAGTTTCTTCAGGGTATCAATAACGGCATCTTCAAAATTAAGTTTGTCTTTCAGAGCTCCTTCAATAAGGTGCGCAATCACTTCAGTGTCTGTTTCTGATTTAAAAGTGTGGCCTCCCGCTAAAAGCTCTTCTTTTAACTCACGGAAGTTTTCAATAATGCCATTGTGAATTACAAACACATCTCCATCACAGTCGCCATGTGGGTGCGCATTGACTTCATTTGGGGCTCCGTGAGTTGCCCAGCGTAGATGCGCTATCCCAGAAGTCGCGGAATAGTCTTTTGTCATTCTTTTGGTGAGCTCTGCAACCGCGCCAGGGGTTTTCACCACATCAAAGCCAGGCATGTATATTCCTGCAGAATCATATCCTCGGTACTCAAGCATTGAGAGCCCTTCGAGAAGGATTGGTGACGCTTTTTTAGAGCCAGTGTAGGCAAAGATTCCGCACATCTTAGATTTTGTTAGTGAACGAAGTAAGCTTAAAAAATCTTAGACCCTGTTAAATCCGCGCCTCGCGGAGCGCTGTCTTAACAGCGCATTTAATAGGGTGATACCGCAATAGTACCTGAAAGACACGCATTCGGTAACAGCAATTAATCTTCATCTCGGGTAGGTGCGTCAATAACAGGCATTGCAATCCCTGGGGCATCACCAGTAATGCGCATTACATCCTTATCAATCTTTTTAAATTCCTTACCTGAGTTATTGAAATGGTTCACCACGGTGCCGAGTGCGTTTCCAAGTTTCGCATGGTATTCCTCAAAGGTTTTTAAGTGCTTACCAAGCTCCCCTACCCGTTGAACAATATCTTTTGCTTGTTCCTCTATTTGCATAGCACGGAGCCCCTGCAAAACCGTCTGAAGGTATGCAAGGAATGAGGTAGGTGAAACTATGATGACCTTATATCTCCCTGCCGCGCGCTGAATGAGGTTTTCCGTGTCTTCTGTTACAGCGCCAATTTTGTTGATGAGCAAATCGTAATAAATAGCTTCATGGGGAATAAACATGAACGCAAAATCCATAGTGCCTTCGCTTGGGCGAATGTATTTTGCAGTTTCTTGAATACGAAGCTTTAAGTCGTTCACAAACAGTTTTTCCAATCGTAATTTCTCTGATGGGTCAGTAGCCTCCGTAAGACGATTATAGTTTTCAAGTGAGAATTTTGAATCAATAGGAATGACTTTGTCTTTCACAAACACCGCCGCATCCACTATCTCACCATTAGCAAACGCGTACTGCATTTGATACTGCCCTGGTGGAAGAACATTCTTGAGCAATGTTTCCAAATAATACTCACCTAATATTCCTCGCTGTTTAGGATTCTTCAGAATGTCCTGCAAGTTTTGCAACTGATCCGCAAACGAAACTACTTGCCTGTTAGTTTCATCGAGCTTCGTAAGACGCTCTGTCACATCACGAATAATGCGATTCGCCTCAGTAGACTGAGCTTGGGTTGAGCGCATCAAATTCTCCGATGTCTTGTCGAGTCGCTCATCCAGTGTTCGAGAAAGTTCGGCAATACGCTGATTTATCATAGTAACCCCCTCCCCTTGTCCGGTGTCCTTTTTTCTAGAAAGGAAAAAAACAACCGCTCCTGCGTTGAGCAGTAGAAGCGCTAGCACCAAAACGATAAGTAGAATTTCCATCCCGTTGATTATAACAGAGTGCCAATGTATGCTCATTTTATGAATATCGAACGCCTTATCCCTGATACCCTTTGGGAGTCATTTGAAAACGCACTAGCGTCATTACGACAGGCTGAAAATGAAGGAGCCGTGGGAAGCCTAGACTATGTAAGCGAGTTAGATAGATTAAGCCGACTCGGAGATCTCGCAAAATTTTTCGAAATTGATTTTAGATAAAGAGATATTCTGAGGTAAAATAAACATATGCTACAAACACAAATTAAATCTGACATGGTGACCGCGATGAAGGCACGAGAAGCCCTTAAGGTTGAAGTGCTTCGCGGACTTATGTCTTCATGCACTAACGAGCTCGTCTCTTTGAAGCGCCTCCCGACGGAAGAGCTTTCTGATCAAGAGGTTCTCACAGTTATCCGTCGAGAAGTAAAGAAGCGTAAAGACGCCTTCGAGCAATTCACCAAAGGCAACCGCCCTGAGTTGGCACAAAAAGAAGAAGCTGAGCGCGTCATGCTCGAAGCCTATCTTCCTGCCATGATGAGCCAAGACGATATTCGAAAGATTGCTGAGGCTAAAAAAGCAGAAATGGGTGTCACGGACAAAAAAGAAGCGGGTAAATTTATGGGAGCTTTAATGAAAGACCTCCAAGGCAAGGCTGACGGCACGGATGTGAAAGCCGTCATTGATTCACTGTTCAATTGATCCGCTAAATTGTATGTCACACGAAATTGGCGTACACAAAAAACATCGCATAACTTCAGCTGATAGATTTCGAGGACAAACCTTTCAAAGAGTTGCTTCGGGCACAAGAGATATCATTACCGCAACCAAAAAATGGGCAGAGGTTCAGCATGAAATGTTGTCACTCAAAGCTAAAAGAATTAAACACAGAAGAAACCGACGAAAAGACCCCGATATGTGGGCATAACATGAATATGAGCGACCTACGAGGTCGTTCATATTTTCCAGAGGTTAATGGCAGACATACGATGTCTGCCATAGGGTCCTTTATCTTGTGAGTGTGTTGGGTTTCGTAAATCCAACACAATAACAATAAGTAGATCTATGCTTATGCTTCTTCTCGAGAGGCGAGGTAACACACTAACCCTGCACTTTCTTGATGCTCTGGTTTCTTTGGAAAAAGAATTATGCCGTTCAATGGTGAGTGCACAGGAATGCCTCCTTGATGCCCAATAATTTCACCTTTTGCTACAGGAGCGAATCCCTGATCCTTCCCTTCCGCAAATACAAATGGTCGACTAGCGTCATACGGAATTGATGTCACCACTGTGTATTCAGAGCTCGGTGTTGGAAGTTCTGGCAACACACCATCTACCATCCCTCTCTCAATCATGATGGCGCGAATGGCTTCAAATACAGGAACGATGTTCCGCATATCAGTTGCCTGTCCTGATTCGTAGCAAATACCAACTTTCCCAAAATCATCTGCTACTTCATCAATAGAACCACCTCCACCTGAAACTATTCTTTCAGGGTCAAGCACCACAGACTCTCGTGGAAGCCATTTGTAGACAGAACTGTGCTCCTCATCTCCTAGGGCGCAAACAAACGCTGGCGACGGTCTATTGGTTGAATGGAGATCAATAACGATGTCCGACGAGCGAATAGCCTCGGTAATTTTTTGTACACGACGACCTTCCCACCCTTTATCTTCCTTACCTGAGATAACTGATGGCAGAAAAATTCTGTTCAAATCAACTCCTCCTGAGGCTGTCCGCAGGTCAGCTTCAGCTCGCGTATTACCAAGAGTGAGCTGTACTTCTCCAGATTTGAGCATCAATGCTCCAGTCTCCAAGCTTTCACGGAGAAGATCTGCAACAAGAACACCAAGAACTTCATTTCCATGAGTACCGCCGATAATAAGAATAGAAGGTCCAGCTTTCTCGCCAGAATAGCGGAGTGTTTTTTCACCAAATGTACGAAGTGCTTCGAGCACACGCTCTCTGACTTCAGGTTCTCGAGTTTCTCCTGCAATATTCATAGGTTTATTTTCGTGTCCATTTCTCATATGTTTTACCATTTTTATGATGTTGATTGTCTAGATTCCAGTAAAAGAAAAACAGCCCCCTTCGAGGCTGCTCCAGAATCTTTATTTTTGAAATTTAAAAATCCGCGAACAACCTCAAAGGAGGCTTCGCTTTGCTGAACTCAAAACTGTCATTGATGTATGCCAATTCATGCCTTTATAGTATGTATCGTTTTTATAGATGTGTCAATAATGCCGTTAGAATAACTGAACAAGCAGAGGTAGAACATACACATAGCTGAGATACGCGCTCACAACCCCAATAAGGCACCCTGCAAGCATGTCCGATGGATAGTGCACACCTGCCATAACTCGCGCAGTGGCAATACCTAGAGTGATGAGAAGAAATATAACTCCAAGTAAGGGGTAAAAGAAAAGAACAAAGGTTGAAAGTGCGAAGAAAAAGAGTGCGTGTCCGGAAGGAAACGAGGGTGACTTCAGATTAATGAGCGGTTTCAATGCATGTGTCACCGGTGGTCGAGGTACGGGATGAAAAAATCTGATTGAACTTCCAAAAATAAGTCGAGCAATCAATCCTGCAACGAGCGCCGAAACAGAAAGGATAATCCCCTCTCTCATCGGAGTTTGTACAAGGAAGAGATACAAAGGAAATGCTACAGCAAGTGGGTATGCGATGTACGAGCCAAAAAACAGTATTAAAAAATCACCGCGTTTGCTCTTATGGGCAAAGCTGTTCAATTTAAAAAATAGTTTTGTATCAAGGTTCATAACTTACCTACCTTTTTAGGTTTCCAATTTAGAAAACTCTTCAATACACTCTTCCATGTTATGGATGTACGAAGTTCATCTAGTGCTTCAACAAAGGGAGCGAATACTGGAGGCGGAAGCTCTGACATAGAAACATTCTACTCCTCTACCTTCTAATAAGACAGAACTCTTAGAAGAATCTGGATAGAAACAGACATGCAAAGAGAATCGCCGTAATAACTGCGAAGGCTCCTACGGTTTGTAGGGCGAGATTTACTCCTCTGGCTTTCTCACCTTCCATATACATGAGCACCGGCTGATAGAAAAACACAAATGCCATTACTGCAACGGAAAGTGAGAATAGACATAACATTGTGATAGGCATTAATAGAGTGTCTTCCGTTGGGACTCCTAATGAGGAGCCGAAGAACATAATCGATGCAACTATGCATATGTAGAGCACGGCGCTAAGCGCATTGAGAATTGGGTTTTTAGTCATGTCTATCTAACCTAGGTTACCTGAGCAAGGTTGCTCTGAGTCACTACTTGCTCTGTTGAGCTCGGAGCGTGAATGTGTATACTGCCCCTGATGCCACACGAATCAGACAAAACTATTCTTGCAAGACTTCAACGAGAGCCCGAAGGAGGAAGGCCTTTTGGTGGAATGACCGACGCTGAGCGTGCTAAGCGAAATGAAGAAAGACTTACAGAAATGCTACTCGATGAGGGTGACAGTGATGGCGACAGTGATGCTGAATTGGACTGGTAAAAATAGTTACCCTACATAACAAAACACACCCCTCGGGGTGTGTTTTGTTCTAATAATCTAAGTCTTTCTTATTGGTTGAACCAGCTCGTGCGCCAATCTTTCATCATCTGTATCTCCCCTGTTTGGGCAGTAATGATGTCATTACCGAGCTTGATGAGCTCTGGGCGCTTTGTACCCTTAAGAAGGGTTTGTGCCATCTCAACAGCCCCTTCATGGTGAATGATCATGCCGTCAAGAAATGCTCTATCAAGTTCGTCTCCTGTCTTTCCTTCAAGGCCCATCATCATGCCGTTCATAGCGCCGTGCATGCCATTGTAGCTGTCTATATCTCTCGTCTGAGAGTAGTTACCTCCCATCATTCCAAAAGGACGATACGAGCTCGTGCCAGCAAAGTAGCCAATAACGAGACCGAGAATGAGAGTGAGGAGTCCGATAATGAGTGTGTTATTTTTTGTTTCCATAGTTTTTTATGAGTGTAAATAATGCAAAACAAAAAAGTACCTATGGCGCACGTGGACTTATGGAGTTTCCAAGAAAAAGTACTGCAGATAAAGGAGCGTATTCACCTCTTCTATGTAAAAAAGAAAGATGCCGTTTGGAAATGTTTGGTGGATCAAAAAGATGACGGAACAATGCGAATGCAAGAAGAGTTGCAAAAAGAGCGATTCCAAAAGTAAATAGCTCGGGAGTGAGCGTCGCAAACAGTGCCTGCCACGAATTAAGGTGAGCGAAAATATTCATTTCACAAAGCACTGCTTCTCCTGGCATAAACGGACAATCCCCCATACTGCCCATGCCGTGATGACTCATTCCTACCATGGCAAGTGGCGCAAAAATCCCCACAAAAATAAAAGCTAGGATGAGTAGTGCAGGGAGGAGTTGGTTTCTTGAGGACATGGGTCTATTTTAGCACTTAGGAAAGGGGTGCGATATTTATTCTATTAGGACCCTAGAGATTCCTTATCTTCTCTATGAAATACTCTTTTGAAACACCTAAGGTTCTTAGATTATTGGATATGATGAAATCAGGGAGAGATTTATAGCGAGGAACAATTATTGGTCTAGTGAGACCAATCTTCTTGTATTTATTATGACTACCTACCTTACCTTTGAATACGCACCCCTCAGCAATGAGAAATCTTTCGAATCTCCTCCAATCTATGTTTCCAACCTCCTTCATGGAGGATTTTAAGCTAACGCAGGAACTTTAACTCCGATTGATTCTTGAGAGACTACAGGCGGTACCCACGAAGCTTGCTTAAGGTCTTTTTTCCAACCCAACCCACTCAATACTTCGTCAACAGTATCACTTTCTACTAAGTCATCAAAAAATATTTGAACTGCTTCTTCAAACATTTTCTTAGCTTCTGTTTTATTTTGACCACACGTTGAAAGATCTAAAGAGGGCGTATAGGCAATTACGGTATTACCTTCTTCGATAAAAGCCACGGGCAGACTTACTGCCAATTCAGTGACACGGATTTTAGACTGTGAATTCAACCAATTCATGAAAGATCATTGTAGCATGTGTGATTAAGTGGCGTGAGTCATTATTTTCACCAGGTTGGATTACAATCTCACTTCATTCATCAACTTCACCTAAAGTCTCTGTCCAGTTTGATTCTTCGGATGGCTCACCTTTCCCTTCTTCGTACCCTTGATTGTAAGCACTTTTGACTCTATTCGAAACGCTACTTGTAGCTAGTGAATCGAGAATAATACTAAGAATAATCCACCACCAACCTAATGTAAGGGAGTCAGTAAACTTTAGGATGATAAATGCAACTGTGAGCATACTTCAAAAAAATAAAAGAAGAATGGCAGAAATTGGATCAACAACCACTACTACCTACGATGCAACAGCCAATGCCACGCCGAGATAATACGGCCAGATGATGAGAGCTAAGACACCTTTCCAAAAACTAAGCTGTAAGTAGCCTACGGTGAAAAGCCATGCTGCAATCCAAAATCCTCCTGATAGCGTGTGATGTTCTATTTTTATTTTTTCCATATTTTTAAATAATTATTGATGATGTGAGTGTTCAGGGACAATGAACGTCGCAATGATATAGGCAACGACGCCTGGCACAACTCCTGTAAAGATTACCACTAAGACCCATATAAGGCGCAGGAGCACGGGGTCGATGTCGAAGTATTCTCCAAGCCCTCCGCAGATGCCTGCGAATACTTTATTGGTGTTGCTTTTGTAGAGGTGTTTATGGGGCATGGGGAGTTACTGTTTCTTCGTTTCTTTCCGTGATCTGAAAGGATTCCAAACCAACTCACCAAATCTCACATAGGTGTAAGAGACCCTAAGTAACTGAAGGAGCAAAAAGAAAAGTAAAGATCCCCCTAACCAGCCAACCAGTGGTCCATAAATTTTATACCACTCAGTCTTCTCACTTACTATCTCAAGCTTATAAAGTTCTGGATATGTATAGACACTGGAGATTGCTTTGTTTTTAAATGTAAAATAGTTCTTATTCGCTTGAACTTTGTCTCCTGCTTCTAAGTACTGCGCAATGTACGGTTGAATTTCATCATAGTACTTGCAGTAAAAATTTAGATCTTGTTTTAGATTGCCAAACATAGGACTATTCAAAAACATTTCATCAAAAACATAAGGCTCATTTGCTGGTGCTCCTTGCAAAACCACATACTGACCATTAGAAATGCATTTTGCTTTATATGATGTAGTTACCACCCCATCGAAAGGGATATACAAAATACTTAGTGGCAAAGACACAATTATTGCCAGTAGACTCAGGATATAAAAGAGTTTAAAAAATCTATGAATCATAGATAATCACAGTATAACGAGAAAATAGGAAGTATCGAGTCCGAGGAGTAGCATGCACGAGCATGAAGCCTTGGTACCAGAATCCTTGGATTATCGGTATTGCTACCACCGCCGCACTTATTTGGGGTGCATCTGCCCTATCTGCCCCTAGTCCTACTCACCCAATCACTCCTGTTCAGAAAGCCTCCTACAGTGTTCAGCCAACTGTAAAAGAAATTCCTGTTGTATCGAAGGCAGTTGAAAGAGAGACATCAGTTCAACAAGGTACTGAGCTTTCTAATGATAACTACTATACGAACGTAGACGGGAACAGTGTTCATTCCCCTGCCTACACGGAAGATAATTCGGTTCCTGCGGGGGCATCAGCTCGATGCAAAGATGGAACATATAGCTTTAGCCAGCATCGAAGTGGAACCTGCTCGCATCATGGGGGTGTGGCTAGGTGGTTGTAGAGGTAATTACAGGAATTATGTGAAAAAATTCATCAACTATGTCCCCATTTCCACCATTTCCACATTATTAATTACTAATTTTCTTTATTAGGAAGCTCTTCTACCAAGAAGTAAGGCGCTCTTTAAATTCTTCGGCGGTTTTCAAAAAGTCCTCTGAAGAACCCTTAAACATTCCTGCTTTAATGGGTCCCCAATTTTTTCCTTCCACCCTCCCCTCTTCTACCATACGAAGGAAGGGACCAGCGTCATATCGTTGATGTTTCCAAGAAAAACGTCCTTGAGGACCCCATCCTCCTCCTCTAAAATTTGCAAAAGATAATGCCTGTAACACTTCAAATTCATCAAAAAGTTCTTCGTAGTTTCCCGATAAATATAATATATTTTCTAAAATAGGCTGTAGAACAACAAATAAATGTTCGCTCCGAGGATACTTCTTTGCTTCAAGTCCAGGCAATTGTTTAAACCAATCACCCATTTCACTAACTTTACTACCAACAACTATAGAAAGTGGGTGGGTTTCATTTGGAGTTTCATCCCGTCGAACAGGAGTATCAAGAATAATTTTTAAAGCTGCAAAGTTTTTGGTAGCTAAAGCACCTATACCTGCTGAATACATAAGTAACTGAAGTGGGTACCATTGAAATTTAGCCCACCCGATAACTCCGGCTACTTTTTGATTAGCCTCTGATATACGGACAAGTATCTGTTGTAGTAAATAAAGTTGTTCTGGTGACTTACCCCATTTTGCCAATAAGGTAATTAACTGCTGTAAAATATCGGTTTTTTCTTCATATGATTCTAAACGGGCTAAAAAAGCATCTTTATCAAGATTAGGGCTCTCGAGAGGGAAATTTTCTAAAGAAACGTCTTCTAAGAAAGTTTTTAAATGACCCATTAAAAAATCCTCCAACTTTATCTTTGCGATTGGATCAGGAAGGAGTTCCTTCATCACTTCTATCGGTGTGCCTTGTTTATTCCCTGTCATTGTCTTCTTTTTATAGACCTCTTGAGCTTAATTGTTGGTGGGAGTGTTGAATCATCAACAAACTGCTGCAAAATCAAATCTGTACGTTGCAAAAGTTCATCGTAAGTCATTATCTCTATATCTTTCAAATTGCTTCTAAAAAGCTCAAAAGATTTTAATTGCTGTTTTGTAAGCTTTTTAAGCAGTCCTATAAGCAGTAAACCCTTTGGATTAAAAGACTGGAATTGAGCGCCTTCTTTCTTAAGCGTAAAGAAATCTTTTTGCAGGGTATCCTTTTGATCAAGGAGCTGAACCAATCCCCCAGTAAGTTCCTTACCTAGTGAAAAAACATCAGGTCTTCTATAGGGGGTTTTAGCATCTATAATTTTCTTTAATGGTGTCTTAATTTCGACAATGACAATGTTCTGAGTAAGATTATTTTTATATAAAAAGTCAGTATATTTACCAGATGTATTTTCGATTGTTTTTCCTCCCACGTAAGCTTTTTTCAAATACAAAGCTACGGGGACAGAAAGAATATTAGAAAATATCCAACTATTCTGAGAAAAGAATTTCTGACACCTTTCCTCAAACGATTTTGATTGCGTTTTCTGATTGATTAATTTCTCAAAACGCTTTCTAACAGATTTCAGTTTAATGAAATTAATTTTTTCCTCTGCTTTGTAGAGTATGCTTTCAACACTCACTTTTTCAGGGATCAGCTTCAAGGCATTTCCTACATCTTCGTCAGACAGCTGAGCGGGCTCAACTTGTTTATTTTTAATGAAAAGACTCAACTCCCCTTTCGTGTAACGTGCTATGTTTTTAGTAAAACTGGAAGGGTATATCTTTGCTAAAGAATTGTTGGCGGTTTTCTTTAGTTCTGCAGACTGGGACTCTTTGAGAGGTTTAATCCATTTAAAAATTTCATTTAGATCAATTGTATTGAAAATTGCTGCATCACCTTGAATTTTTGAACTTTCGGTAGGAGAAATAATTACTTTTGTAATTCGAGGCACTTTATCAAGTTGATAGATTGCCGGACTAAGATTTTTAGTAAAACCTAATCCGAAATTCGTGGCAGTAAAAACCCCAGGTACAGCTGTTGGGGAAATTCCATGAAATTCCACTCTATCGATAAATTTATATTTCTGCCCTCCTTTACGATCAAAAGGAAAATGAATCTCTAGAGGTTTACGCTTATAGACTTCGCGTGATTTAACATCAATTCCCTCTTTTGGATCCCTGTAGTAAAAGACTTCTTTAGTGCTTGTATTTTCCTTTCGATATTCTCCTTTGGTGGAGATGATAACCATTACTTACAGAATCCAATAGAAATAGGTTTGAGTCAATGGGAAATGCTGAAATGGGGGGGTCAGCCACCATTTCTTAAGCACAACGGGGAATCGCCTCTCGTCGTTGCTACGACTCGAAACCTACGGTCGCTCTTCGCTCCCTGCGGGCAACAATAAATTTAGTGCACTGCGATTTCTAGAGGTTGATTACAACCTAAGAAATCGGGAGCCCGCAGTTCGATTCCCAGTCCCCACGGGAATTGCCTACAACTCTCACCTCACCCATGTTCGGCTCGGTCGCAGGCCCCGCTCACGGTTTTTCGCAACGAAAAACATCGTTCCGCGCTTCGATTCCCCGTCGCACGAGAAACCATTCTCGTGCTTGGGGTCACAAACTGAAAAAAGCCTGACTAAGGGCTTGTTTTCTAGTTTGTGACCCCACGGGGAATCGAACCCCGATTCCATCCTTGAGAAGGATGTGTCCTAACCGTTAGACGATAGGGCCTTTTATTAGCTTACAGCTTTCAGGTGCCAGCTTTCAGCTTAAAATACAGCATCCAAGAGCTTTTCTCAACCTCTTGCGAGCTCGGTTGCAAAAACTTTTCCTGTGATTTCTACAATGGGTTCGTGTATGTGTGGTGTTGAAACAACAATGCCACCTTTAAACATATCTTTTTCTGCACCAACGAGATCGGTAATCCGTGCACTGGCTTCTAGTGCAATTACCATTCCTCCTGCGATATCCCACGCCTTGAGTCCACGATGTGCCATTGCATCACTCTCTCCTGATGCTACAGCGCAGATTTCCAAGCTTGCTGCCATTTTTGATTCAACAACAGCCCCAGTTTCAGTACATCCTTCTCTAATCGCACCATGCATGCGAAGCGTTTGTTCACTTGCTCCTGTATCCAAAAGAATGTGTGCGCACTGCATAGACTCACATGAGGAAACTGATATTTGTTTACCGTTTAAAAATGCACCGCCTCCTCGCTTACCACTATAGAGTTTATTTTCAGCGGGAGAGTACACCACGCCAACCTCAGGCACTCCGTCTACAATAAGCCCGATTGAAATAGCGAAGTAGGGGTTACCGCTCGAAAAGTTTTTAGTGCCATCAATAGGGTCAACAATCCACATTGAATTCCCCTCTGGCATACCTTTCACCTCTTCGCTCAAAATTGGATACTCGGGAAACTCTTTTCGGAGAGCGTCGAGAATGTAGGTGTTCACGGCAAGATCAGCAACCGTAAGAAGCGAGCCGTCATCTTTAATGCTTCTGTCTGCATCTGTTATTTTTCCAAAATATTGGAGCGCAATATCGCCAGCGCCACGAACGATTACTTCTAATTTTTCTAAAGAAATATCAGACATACTTAAATAATTATCGAATGCTCCACTCAGCGTCTTGACGTACTAATAGATCTTTTGCTTTTTCGGGTTCAGTCATCAAGGACTTCACTACCCTCTCCATGCGCATCGATTGCGAGCCTTTAACGAGGATTACATCGCCTGATTGAATAAGAGATAGAAGTTCGGTTGAGGCATCAGACCCTCTCTCGCATTCAATAATCATGTTTTCAGCCATACCTGAGGAACGAGCACCTTCTGCAATGCCTTTTGTACGCACACCTACCGTTACCAGTATGTCTGCTGACTCTGCAACAAGCGCACCAATGCGATTATGTTCAATGACTGAAAAACCTCCAAGCTCAAGCATATCTGCGAGGACTGCAATACGACGACCTGTCCGTGGAATATCACCAAGAGCTATGAGTGCTTCCTCCATCGCTGCGGGAGAAGCATTATAGGTGTCATCAATAATCACCGAATCCCGCATGCCTTTTATTAAACGCATTCTGCCCGAAGGGGTTTCATGTTTTTGAAACGCCCCTGTTGCTTCTTCAAGTGAAACTCCAACACTAAGCGCAACGGCAATACCTGCGAGTACTGAGTACACATGAGAGCGACCAGCAACATTTGGAATGGATACCGTTACCTTCTCATCACCATAGGTGATATCAAAAGAAATTCCGCTTGGCATGCTATCCTCGCTTGTTGCGCGAAGATTTTCCGCTTTCAAATTTGCACCCTCTCCAAAACCGAAAGAAAGACGAGTAACTCCTGACGCCGTAGGCGCACCCTCAGCCCGCTCATCGTCTTCATTGAAAACAAAGATTCCACCAGATTGGAGCCATCCCACAGGAGCGAGTTCTTCTTTAATTACATCTTCTGGAGAAGCGTAAAATTCAACATGTACAGAAATCTCAGGAAATCTCGTTGCAACCACAACGTCAGGCTTTAACCATGAAAGAGACTTGGTTATGTCGCCTGGCCTGTCTGCCCCCACCTCAACTATTAACCACTTTGGATACGGAGTGGTGAGGATAAGAAGCGAAATACCGTCTATGAGGTTTCTTATCCACTGGAATACATTAGACCAACCATTCCGAACACCAAGCACCGTTAGAGGAACACCGATGTCGCCATTAAAACTCTTTTCACTCCTTCGTACAAAAAATGATTTAGAGAGCGCTGTATAAATGGCATCTTTTGCAGAGGTTTTACCCACACTCCCTGTTACGGCAATTATTTTTGGACGATGCTTCCGAAGTACAAGTTTTGCCTCAAGCGTGAGCAGGAATACTATTACTTGGCGAAAAAGTTCTTTTAGATTTCCCATAGTCAATTAGACCTAAGTCATCCTCCAGTTTGTGCACGGTCAGGAGGGATCTCGTAATAGTTTATAAGAAAATGCACAGTATTCATAAAGGGCAATGTCCACGTCTCTGAAGCGTACTGTGCTCCCTTAGGATACACCGCAAAAAAGAAGACGAGAAACTTTGGATTGTAGGCTGGGAAGTAGCCAAAAAATGAGTGGAGGTAGCGGTCGGCGTAGTACCCGCGGGCGTCAGGACGGGCAACCTGCGCCGTTCCCGTTTTTGCGGCAATGCTGTAGTCGGCCATTTTTATTTTTCCACCCTGAAGAGCGTCATCTACTACCGTTACCAACATTCGTGTAATGGCTTCATCACTCTCTTTACTTATTGCTTGCATAGGGGGACTCCATCCGAGTTTTTTAGTTATACCTCCACCATAGCGAAGCTCAACACCAACATGCGGTGCAGGCACTACCCCACCATTTGCAAGCGTAGCGAGTGCTCGAGTCATAGCGATGGGAGAAATTGCAATACCCTGCCCGAACGAGGCAGTTGCATATTCAACGGCACGAGGACTTTTAAGGTTGCTCACAAGTGGCGAGGCTTCATTAGGAAGGTCAATCCCTGTTTCGCTCGCAATGCCAAATTTTTCTAAATAACCGGCAAATTTTGCAGTGCCCATTCTAGCAACCACAAATGAAACACCAGTATTGAGCGACTGATTCAACACCTCCTGCATAGACACTACTCCACGTGCTTTATGGTCGTAGTTATTAATGCGCAGTCCATCCAAGACGAGGAACCCCTTGTCGTTGTAAGTGGTAGTAGGAGTAACCGCACCTGAATCAATTCCTGCAGCCATGGTTATAGGCTTCATAGTGGAGCCAAATTCATACACACGCTCAACCAAGGGGTTCGCGAATGCATTTGGGTCTGCATTTTTAAAATCATTCAAATCAAACCCTGGGCGTGATGCCATTGCAATAATGGCACCAGTTTTTGGATCCATAATAATTCCGCCAACCGTGTCAGAGTTCCACGCCTCATCATATTTTTTCAAAGCATCTTCAAGAAATTGCTGTACTGATGGTTCAATTGAGGTGACTAAATCAGCACCCGGCTCTACTGTGTCAGGAGAAAATTTTGCACGAATGTTTGTAAAGAGATCCGCAAAAAAGTTTACATACAGTCCTCCGTCTGAGCGGGACAGTGCGCCATTGTAATAGCGTTCCAAACCGTATTGCCCCGCAACACTTTTACCATCAGCACCAAAACCCAAAAAGCCAATAGATTGCGCGGCAAGAACACGCCCAGGGTAAAAACGCCAGTGTGAAGCAAGTACCTGCACTCCCGTTATTTTTAACGCAGAGATAGCAACCCCAACCTCTGGTGTTACCTGCTTGGCTATTTCAGCATACACACTGTCTTTCTTTCGAGCTTTTTCAAGAAATACTGATTCATCAAGGTCGGGCAATAATTTTTTTAAAGCAGGGTAGACACTTTCTGGATCTCCAAGCCGTGAGGGATTAATAACAATAGTGTTCCCCGCTGCGATGGTTGCCGCCGAAATAAGCGAACCATCACGAGAAGTGAAAAAGATAGTACCTCGGTCAATTTGGTTAGTGCTTTGTTGCACATACTGACTTTCTGCCTTTAGGCGATACTCTTTGCCGTGAACCACTTGTAAAAAATACAAGCGTACCAAAAGCACTAACGCAATCAATAGAATAAAACCAGCGATAATGCGTATACGAAAAGCGAAGTTGGACTTAGCGGACATCTTTGTATTCTAGCGTATGAAGCAACTATTAGCTGTCAGGTTTCAGCTGTCAGCTTTCAGCTTTGAATGCAAAAGCTGGCACCTGGAAGCTGGAAGCTGGAAGCTGGAAGCTACTACATTATCTTGCATCTTTAAACGCCACACTTGCCTTGCTCACAAAAGAGCGATCACGCACAGATACAAAGCCAAGTGAGCGAGCGTACGGCTCAGTAATGGTTTGTGTTTTTGATAGATACGCAGTCTCAAGAGTCGCAACTTCTGCAGATGCGCGCGAAGCAGACCGAACAAGCTCTTGGCGGGCAGCGACATGCACTACTGATGAAATCATGAAATAAATGTAGAGGACCGACAAAAG
Source organism: Parcubacteria group bacterium Greene0714_7 (assembly GCA_007378985.1). Classification (GTDB taxonomy): domain Bacteria; phylum Patescibacteriota; class Minisyncoccia; order Phycocordibacterales; family Phycocordibacteraceae; genus Phycocordibacter. Next base: position 86,682 of record VMHB01000003.1, on the reverse strand, counting down.
AAGGAATGCGACACCAAACACTACTACTGTGCGACGTTCAAATACATTTGCATACGCCAATATTCCCGAGTGGGTGTTTCTAGAAAATGGCAGTGAACCTTGATGTTCTGATACTTTTTTGGTGTTTCGGTTTTTGTTCATGGTTTTATTTTTTGTTTTTTTCAAAAATTCTAAGCTTGGCACTTCTGGCGCGAGGATTCTTTTTCCTCTCCGCCTCACTCGGCACAATGGGTTTTTTGGTAATTCGGACACCAATATCAGCATCTTCGGCTTGTCGAAATGCGTGCTTCACAATTCTGTCTTCAAGGCTATGAAATGAAATGACCGCAAGTCTTCCATTAGGAGCCAAAAGATCGAGCGCTTCTTTGAGTGCTTCTGTAAGAGCGCCAAGTTCATCATTCACTGCGATACGAAGTGCTTGGAATGTTCTTGTTGCGGGATGAATCTTCCCATTTCTGTAAAAACTAGGGACAGCCGAAGAAATTATGTCTGCGAGCTGTTTTGCAGTATCAATACTCTGCTTTCTTCTTTCTTCAACAATGACGCGAGCAATGCGTCCTGAAAATTTCTCTTCTCCGTATTCTTTGATGATTCGTGCAATCTCTTCTTCATCCCAATCTTTAATGATGTCCTTTGCGGTATAGAGATGCTCGTCACCAGAGCCGAGTGTCATCAAGAGTGGTTCATCACTTTTAAATGAAAGCCCTCGACCAGCATCAAGTTGTTCTGAATGCCACCCTAAATCAAATACAATCCCTGCAGGGTTAGTAATACCAGCACTCTCTGCGAGAGATTTGATGTTACGAAAATTTCCTTGTACATACATAACTTTCCCTGGTGCATCGGAGAGACGCTCACGGGAGCGAGTTAAAGAGTTTTCATCAAGATCAAGAACGAGCAGTGTTCCCTTCTTACCCAATATCTTTGAAATCTTTTCAGAGTGTCCTCCCGTTCCTACCGTTGCATCTATCGCAGTCGCTCCTGCCTTCAATAGCAATCCATCAACGGTTTCATCCAAAAGAACCGTTTCGTGTTTTATTTCTTTGATTGCTGTATCTGTTTTTTTCATTTTTTTTCTTAAAGCTGGAAGCCGAAAGCTGTAACCTGAAAGCTTTTATATGACACCAATCTCCCCGAGCTTCGCAGCCATCGCGTCTCCCTGCGACTCAATCTGCTCTTTGTAGGATGCCCAGCGTTTCTTATCCCAAACTTCAATTCGGTCATTCACACCGGCAAGTACGACATCAGTTTTAAGAGTTGCAAAATCTTTCAGATAATCAGGAATAAGAATGCGTCCTGCAGAATCAACATCAGCTTCTACTGCGCCTGCAAGCACGAAGCGATTAAAACCTCGTGTATCAGATGAGCCTATAGAAAGCTGACTAAACTTCTCTGCAAGTTTTTTCCATGATGTTACTGAGAAAACAAAAAGACAGTGGTCGAGTCCTCGAGTAACGATAACGGTCTTACCAAGTTCTTTACGAAAGCGAGCCGGAAGTGAAAGGCGTTTTTTTGGATCAAGCGTGTGCTGGTATTCGCCAATGAGCATGAAAATAAAGGGGATTTTGTGGCTCAAAACTTATATGCCACTTTGTCCCACTTACTTCGTATTATATGCCACCCTGCCCCACTTTATGTTTACTTATCCCCACTTGGAACAACTAGGTTTTAGGTGCCAGGTGCCAGCTTTCAGGTAACAAAAAATCCCCACCGTTGGTGGGGATTTTAGATTTTCTTAATAACTATTTTGAGGACTAAGGTTTGCTTGGTACTCCTACACTTCAGGATCCTTCACGATTACATGCCCCGGAATGACATCTCCTACTCTTAGCGGATGTACTACATCCTCCCTTTCCCCCTTTGGAACAACGAAATGTCCAGGAACTGAATGATCCGGCTCAGGTATTCTTTCTGCTCTTTCTATTCTCGCCATAGTTTTTTTATTTGAATAAAAACATAGTAATTCTACTATCCGCCGATATCAAGAAACCTCTTTGAGGCGGGAAATCACGAATTCCCTATCCAAAACACTAAGGAACCACCCCACTTTAGGGCCATGGTCTTTCCCTAAGAACGCTTGATAGATTGCCCCGAAGAAAGCTTTAGGTTCTATGGCGTGTCGCTTTCGTATCTCATGAATTTCTGTGTGGAGTGCTAAACCATCAAGCTTCTCATGACTCTCTATGAAAGTGAGCAATTCCACTAGCGTACTCTTCTGCTCGAGAGACAAATTCTTTGCAGATTCAGGAACACTATCTATTGAAAGCAAAAATTTAAATTCATCAGAGGCTGATTTCTCCAGCCAAATCTTGGCGTACTTAGCTCGAAGCTCTAGCTCTTCTCTATCGAGTGGAGTTATTGCTTCTCCCTTTAAGCGGAGCATTTCAGACTCCAAATCAAGGTGTGGCATCTGCACAAGGAATGCTACTTGCGAGAATCTCGGGAGAAATCGCTTTCTACTTTTGAGCACCGCACGCTCAGATGGCGAGTGAATATATTCAAATAATCGTGAATCATCATCAACAATTCCTGACCAGTACTTCTCCGCAAGAGTGTCATAGGTATCAAATAACACTGGAATAGTGTCACCAGCTGGATCAAAGTTAATTTGCTGATTCATATCCTTGCCAAAAAGTGCAAGTCTAAATATTTGCGGAGGCAAAAGATCAACAATCTCACGTGCCGAGGATCCTGCACCTTTTGAGGAAGACATTTTTTTGCCTCCCACTAAAAAGAATTCATTTGATACACCGAAGGGTTCAGGGTATTCGAACACTTCCTCCGAAATACGGCGCGCAACATCTCTCGCACCCCCTTTAGAGTAGTGATCTTTACCGCCACCCTCAACATCAACGCCCATCACTTTCCATTTTGCAGCCCATTCAACCTTCCATGGCAATTTTGCTTTGCCATCAAACGGAGACACTTCTCCTTTGTACCCACATCCAACTGCCCACTTCACGGCAGTGGGATAACAGGCGTAGGTGACTTTTTCTCCGTCAAACAGAGTTGCTTTCGTTGTACCTACTTTCCCGCACTGCTCGCAAATGATTGAAATTGGAAGCCATGTGTCGGCGCGCTCTGCTCCTGAAATTTCTTTATAGATTTGGCGAATGAGTAGTGCTTTCTCAAGTGCGGTACGAATAACTCCATTCATCCGTCCTGAAAGATACAACTCACTTGCGCGATAAAACTCTGGAGTAAAACCAGCATCATGAATAGCCTCTCTGTATTCGTTTGCAAAATATTCAGCAAAGTTTTCTGCCGACGGATCAGGAGATGGGACATGCAAGAGTGGTTTTCCCATGTGCTCGGTGTACACCGATGCGTCCAAGTAGACAGGAAGACCATCCATTGGGTCGAAGTCGTTTATTTCGTATTTAAAAATGTTTGGAACACCCGCTTCTGTAAGTCGTTCTGAAAGTGCGGCGTGAAGTGCGAGTGCGCGCATGGAGCCTACATGCACACGACCAGATGATGTTTTTTCATCACGAACCGTAAGCGTGTTGCCTGACGCTATTTTTTCCTTGAGCGAACCCTCTAGTTGTTCGTATACCCTATCAAGCCAGAACATCAGTCAATCCTAAGCTAAAGAAGCTTGATATACAAGAAAATTCTCCCAAGGTAGGGAGAATAAGAATGCCTAAATTATTTAAGAAAGCTAATTTTTCTTTCGGCTCTTTGCTTCTCTATCTAATTTTTCCTGCTGTCTTTTCTTCCATCCCGCTTTAGTCCAGCGTGGAAAGCCGTCTATTCCTCCTGCTGTTTCAGCCTTCGTTACTTCAACGCCCGTAATGTAGAAGGTCCCGTGACTTTGTTCTATGCCCATGGACTTAAGAAATCTCAATAACCGTGTACTCCTGTCTTCCGCTTGGAGTTGAGAATGTAAATGTCTCACCCTTCTTTTTGTTCATCATGGCTTCACCGAGTGGCGAGAGGTGAGAAATCTTGTGCTGACGCATATCTGCTTCCTCACTTCCTACAATGGTGTATGCATGCTCGCCTTTGTCACCTTTTTTGCGAATCGTAACTGTTGAGCCAAAACCTGCAACTCCTTTTTTCTTTTCTGAAATAATGACCGCTGATTTTATGATGTGCTCGAGCCTGCGAATGCGCTCTTCCGTCGCTGCTTGCAGTTCACGCGCTGCCTGATATTCAGCATTCTCTGAAAGGTCGCCAAGAGAGCGTGCGTACTCAAGGCCTTCTGCGATTTCTCTTCTTGCAACGGTAACTAAACGCTCGAGCTCCAACTTTAATTCATCAAATTTTTCCTGAGAAAGAAGATTTTGTTCTTCTGATTGATCACCTTTTGTACGTGCTTTCATAGTGGTATGCGATATTGTAAGTGGCATTGCAAAAATACGCAATGCCCACGAATTAGAACATATTTTAGATAGAAAAAATCCTATCTCTGCTCTCCTTTTCTGTAGTCCTTGTGGATCTGATGAGGTGTCACCTGAAAGCTGAAAGCTGGCACCTGAAACCTACTTCACCATCTCTGGTCTTTCACTAACAATAAAACGAAGCACTTCTCCCATCACCGCAGGTGCCCCTTGCGGTGTGCCTGCCTTTGCGCGTTCCATCACCACCGCAAATGCATACTTAGGACTCTCATAGGGGAAGAATCCAACAACAAGTGAGTTGATGGATTCTTTACGCGCGCCAACTTCTGCAGTCCCTGTCTTTGCAGCGGCACGCACACCGGGAACTGCAAGCGCTTGCGCCAAGCCTTCCGTAACAGCGAGTCGCATACCTTCCCGAACAACCTCTAAGTTACTAGAACTTACTGCGACATTTGTATGTAATCCATTTTGTCCTGCTTCAATCACTGGTGTAATTAACATTCCATCGTTTGCAATCGCTGCAGTGCTCCGAACTAACTGCATCACCGTTACCTGGAAGCCGTACTGCCCAATTGCTGTGTGGTATGTGTTTCCAAGAAACCACCGCTCTCCATCAAACATGTTTGCTTTCCACTCTGGGTCTGGAACTGTACCAAATTCTTCACCTGACATTGGTACACCTGTTTCTTTTCCAAAACCAAACATACGCATGTACTTATCAATTGTTGCAATACCAAGTCCCACTTGGTCTTGATACCCGCCACCTATCGCGTAGAAATAAACATCAGACGACACTGAGAGCGCCTTGCGAATATCAACCCACCCGTGTGCTTTCCAATCTTTAAAGACAGAGGGCTTAGAAGGATCATACGGATTGGGAATGGAAATTGATCCAGTCGATAAAATTTTGCAACAGCATCTTTAGGTGAACCGCTCGACATAACTTCAGGATCAAACGACGGATAACTCACTACCGCTAAGAGCTCCCCTGTTTGTACATCCATAATTACACCAGAACCACCACGCCATTTTGACTCCTCAGACCGATGTGCAATGGCTTCATGCATTGCCTTTTGAAGACCTGCATCAATGGAAAGACGAATGTCACTCCCAGTCTTTGCGGTGCGCACCATACTGCCTGAAACCACATTTCCCGATGCATCTGTTTCAGCAATACTGAGACCGTTCGTCCCAGAGAGTGCCTCATCATACAAAGACTCAACTCCAACAACACCTGCCGTGTGATCTTGGTACCAATACCCATTTTGATCCGCTTTTGGATATGACACATACCCCACCAACACTGACGCAGAAGAACCAAAAGGATATTTCCTTGTTGCAAAAAGGCCGAGAGGCGCATCTTTTTTTGTCGTTGAAGAAGCGAGTGTTTCTGATATTCCTGCTGTATTACCTGCCAAGACTACTCCAGTACGATCAAGAATAAGACCACGGTCAGCAATAATTACTGAATGTGCAAGTCGATTGGCTTCAGCGCGCGCAGATAAAGATTGATATTGGACAATCTGTAAATTAATCAGTGCTCCTATAAATATGACCCCAACAAGCAAGACAATAGAAAAAAAACCAGTGAATACGGAAGTACCTACAGGCCTCTCAATTCTTCCTTCAAGTCTAGAGGTATCGAACGCAGGCAGGTTTGCTGCATCAATAAGAATTTCGTCAGGTTCAATTTCCTGATATCGTTTTTTTCGATTAAAAATGCGACGAAATATAGTCATACTACTATTTTATTCTGAAAGAGTTCGGTGAAGATACCATGAAAATATAACGAGCATGAAAAAAAGTGCTGTGTAGAGATACTGAAATCCTCCAAATGGAACCATTGGTGCACCAAAAACTAAATCCATACAGATACCCCCAATAATGACGAGTACGCTGGCTTCAAAAAGTGAAAGCAAAAGAATACCCAAAGCTACAGTGAGCCACCAAGGACAGAAAAACACACTCGCGAAAAACGCCACACTCAGTCCTATGCGGGCAATCATCGGGTAGGAATAATTCGAATAAAATCAAGTTCAGAAAATGAAAATGGAATGGTGAATCGTATTATTTGAGATACATCACGTACCTCGGCAGAAATACTTTGAACAACGCCAGCAACAAGCGACTCAGTTGCAGGAAATCGTACTGAATCTCCTATTGCAACTTTTACACCTTGGGGGACAGAAACTTCAAACGCGCCACCGCCCAAACCTTTAGCTACTGCAACCGCACGTGGATCGCCGAGAATGACATCATGCGAAACACCTGAACTTGAAAACAAAGTCACTGTCGCACTATTGCTATCAACAGCACTAATGCGCCCAAGCACCACACCTTGATATATGGCCACATCATTTTCATTGATACCGCCCGATTTCCCTACATCAATGAGGAGTGTGTCGTAATTTGTTCGAGGAGGTCTCGCAATAACACGAGCGGTAACGCCATGGGGAGTTGCCACTGCGCTCACCGACTCACGAAGCGATGCATTTTCATTCGCTAAGAGACTATATAAAAGCGCTTGATAGTGCGTGCGCTTCAATTCAGCATCGGCAATATTGAGGCGAGCGATGAGTGCATTTTTCGACAGTGCACTATACTCATCGGCCTTTGCGCGAGGAGCTACAACATTTGCCACAATTCCCCTCATGAACGAACCGATGTTCGAGCTAACGCCAGTAAGAAAATGGAGTCGTGTTTTAGAACCCCGCGAGTACACCATCATCGTCATCGACTAATACTGCGCGATATTTTTCAACATCTTCGAGCACAATGCCGGTCCCACGAACAACCGTAGTGAGTGGGTCATCGACTACATGAATAGGTACCTTAAGCTCTGATGCCAAAAGTTCAGGAAGCCCTCGGAGGAGCGCACCCCCACCCGTAAGGAAAATACCGAGACGCATCACATCAGAGACCACTTCAGGAGGGGCTGTTTCAATAACTTCTTTTATCGCTTCAACAATCGAAATAATAGAGGAGCCAGTGGCTTCTCGTATATCTGCATCAGTAATAACAATTTCACGGGGAAGTCCCGTCACTAAATCACGACCTCGAATGTGTGTCTCTAGTGCCACTGGTAACTTGATTGCTGAACCAACTGCAACTTTTACATCCTCAGCGGTGCGCTCACCAATTAAAATTTTGAATTCGCTACGAATGTAACTCGCAATATCATCATTCAAAACATCTCCCGCGATTCGAATATTCTTTGCACGGACTATTCCACCGAGTGACATGAGCGCGATGTCGGTAGTACCTCCACCAATGTCCACGAGCATTGTCCCCACAGCGCTCTCAACAGGAAGCCGTGCGCCCAAAGCTGCAGCCATAGGCTCTTCAATAATTAACACTTCCCTCGCACCAGCATTTTTTGCGGCATCTCTGACAGCGCGAATTTCTACATTGGTAATACCTGAAGGAACACCAATAACAACACGGGGACCTAAGAGCATTTTCTCCGTTTGTGCTTTTTGAATCAGATAGGTAAGCATTTCTTCGGTCACTTCGAAATCAGAAATAACACCCTCAACGAGAGGCCTAATGGCAGTGATGTGTGTCGGGGTCCTCCCTATCATGTCTCTCGCGGAAGCTCCCACAGCAACCACTTGTCGCGGTACCGAGATCAATACCAATATCCTTTGAGAACCGCTCTGCTATTTTTCGCGGTAATTTAAAAGCCATAATTTTGAGTTAACAGTGCCCGTTTTGATACCGTCTTTTTTAGCCCATCAACGCGTCTCACAATTTCAAATGAATCTTCGGTTGACTGTCGTCCTACCACTATGCGGTATGGCATACCTAAAAGATCTGAGTCTGCAAATTTCTCTCCCGCGCGCGTATCTCGCTCATCGTACAAAACCTCAACACCAACAGCTTGAAGTTCTTCATATAAAGAATCAGCTAGGCCTCGTATTTTTTCATCCCCTTGTGAGAGCTCAACAAGATGAACATCGAAGGGTGCAATAGAAGCAGGCCAGACAATTCCCTTCTCATCGCACAATACTTCCACCACGGTGCCGAGAAGTCGTCCTACACCTATGCCGTATGAGCCCATGTGTACCTCGGCATCTTTCCCGTCTTTGTCTTTGTATTTGAGACCAAGAGCATCAGCGTACTTCGTGCCGAGTTTAAAGATGTTACCCACTTCGATAGATTTTGCTTCTACCAACTTATTGCGATCAAGCGAGAGCTCTTCAAGCACTTCCTCTGTCATGACTTCATCGTTCACTGCAATCCGCTTTTCCGTGTCTATATATATAGTGTCTTCACCTGCAGTTGAAACCGTTTGGAACTCATGACTGAATTTTGAAAATACTCCGCCCGATGCAAATGTGAGGTAGGTAATATCACCCAAGCCAACACGACGGAATATATTTTCATAGGCGATACCCACCTCTTTATAAAATGCATCGAGCTCTTCTTCTGAGCGACAAAATGAATATAAATCTTTCATCACAAACTCGCGCCCACGCATGATGCCGGATTTGGTGCGAAGTTCGTTTCGAAACTTTGACTGAAAGTGGTACACATATCGAGGTAAATCACGGTAGCTCGATACCTGCATGGCAACCGCTTTTGTGATTGGTTCTTCATGCGTAAAAGAAAGTCCAAGCTCCCCTCCTGATTTCAGTTCAGTCTTAAACCAATTATCTATTTTTTTATCGTCCCAGCGATCAGTCGCCTTCCAGAGTTCTGGATTCTGCAAAACAGAAAAAGAAACTTCCTGCCCGCCAAGTGCATTCATTTCCTCTCGAATAATGTTTTCAATTTTTTTAAAAACACGAAGTCCGAGTGGAAGTAAATCGTACACACCAGCCATTTCCTTGTGAATGTAGCCACCTCGAATTAGAAGCTGAGCATTCTCGGAAACCTCATCTTTTGGGGCATCCTTGCGGGTTTTAGTAAAGAGATGTGACTGCTTCATTCTCGAAATAGTACAGCCTAAAAGAGCTTTCCGCCAACAATGGCAGAATCATTGCTTGGGACAACAAGAATTGCCTGCCCCTCTGAATCGGGCACACCGAGCGTCAAACACTCTGAAACAAAAGGTCCAATTTGCCGAGGAGGAAAATTGACTACACCAAGAACCTTCTTGCCGAGAAGTTCTTCTTTTGTGTGATGTTTCACAAGCTGTGCGGATGAATGTTTGATGCCAATATCAGATCCAAAATCAATGGTCAACTTATACGCAGGCTTTCTTGCTTCGGGAAAATCAAACACTTCAATAATTTTTCCAACCCTAATATCTACAATTCCCAAATCATCTATAGTTGCCATAAAAAAAATTAATTTAATTTTCTAATGCTGTTTTAGCTCAGCCAATAAAGAGATAATCATAGTGCACCAGTGCTTTCGCTCCTTTCTTGCCGCAATTCTCCACCGCTTTTGTAGCATCATATTGCGCGATGCCTGAGCCGATTTTCTTTTTCGCAGAGTTCCTAATTTCAATAACATCTCCCTTTTTGAAGTTTCCTTCAATTTTTGTGATACCCACAGGAAGCAGACTCACGAACCCGCCTGAGAGGAGCACTTCCTCCGCACGTGCATCCACGTAGGCGGCACCCGCAGAAAGACCTTCTGAGTTAGATAACCGGCGTTTTATTGCAGAGAGCTTGCGGTCAGGAATGAAGCGGGTCCCCAAAAGGTCTCCTTCTACTACCGCAATGAGAACATCTCTTTCTCTACCATTTCCTACAAACACTTCAATTCCTTGCGCCATGAGCCTCTTCGCTATTTCAAATTTCCTTTTCATTCCTCCTCGCCCGCCTACTGATTTTGCTTCCGTTACATGAAGCGCAAGCGATTCTGCATTCTCAGGCGTGACCTCGGCTATCACCGGTCCTGCTGTGCCAACACCTTCAAGTATGCCGTCGACACTCGAAAGCATAACCACAAGATCCGCATTTATTTGTGATGCAACAAGCCCAGCAAGCTCATCGTTGTCGCTGAATGAAAGTTCGTGCCGTGCGATGACGTCGTTTTCATTCACAATAGGCACAATGCGCTCTCGGAGAAGATTCTCGAAGCACCTTTTCATGCTCGCATAATGATTCTTGTCCCTGAAATCTTCTTTTGTGACCAAGACTTGCGCTGAAGCATACCTGTGTTCGGAAAAAATCTTACTGTAGAGGGACATCAAACCTATTTGCCCGACAGCCGCATACACCTGCCTATGCGCGCCATCTTCAGATCCGCTCAAAGACGATAGGAGACTACGCCCCGTCGCAACAGCACCCGAGCTCACTATTACTGTTTCAATACCTCGCTCGCGAAGTGCCACCACTTGGCGTACGAGATCGCGAACGACACTCTCCTCGAGGCAATCATGTTCTGTTATGACTCCGGTTCCTATTTTAATCACGATTCTTTTATACATACGAGAGACCAGATTAATTTCTCAGTTTTTTTATTTTCACATACCCAACTTTCAACGCTCGAGCGATACTTCTTCGCACACTACTTTCCTTTAAACTCCCCAGTATCGCTTCAGTAAGCCCTCCCTTTGTTGCTACGGAATTCATAAGGCTTTCTGCTGAAACATTTTCTACATCCATGTACGCGCTGGTGCCTTTGAACGTATTCTTTGCAAGAGCATCTGCCGTGCTCTGTGATAGACCTAACTCTCGACCGGCATGCGCAAGTGCGTCAATGAAGAAGGACACTGTCGCAGGACCGGAACCTGACACTACCGTGAGCATTTCAAGCTCGCGTTCGTCTTTCACCTGCAATACAAACCCCAATACCTGAAGCATTTCCTTCAACTCTGCATGATTCGTTTTGGATATCGTTCCTGCAAAAAGACCCACAACTCCGCTCATATGAGCTATTGGAATGTTGGGCATAATTCGTGCGAAAGTACCCACGTTCGGAGCGTAGCTTTTGAGTTTCTTAATAGTGACTCCTGCGGCAAGCGAAATAATTAATTGCTTTTTTATGGAACCCTGTAGACCCGCAAGCACACTACCAACAAGCTTCGGCTTCACCGCAAGGAATACCCAATCAGCATGAGCCACAGCAGAAGCATTGTCGTCAGTGACAGCAATGCCAATTTTTTTCAGGTGCTGAATTTTCGAGAGACGCCGACTACTCACCGTCAACTGAGAACCCTTCACCGCACCACTTCGCACTAACCCCATGGCGAGCGCGAGACCAATATGACCTCCGCCAACGATGGTTATTTTTTTCTTAACGGATTTGACCTTTTCCATACACTTCCCATTTATAGGTTGTTAATTCTTTAAGCCCTACAGGTCCCCTTGCGTGCAACTTTCCCGTAGAGATTCCCATTTCAGAGCCAAGACCGAATACATAGCCATCATGAAGCCTTGGCGAGCAGTTGATGAAGACAGCCGCCGCATCAATGGAGTTCACGAATTCACGCACGACCTTTTTATTTTTTGCAATAATTCCTTCTGAATGCTGTTTACTGTACTCATTCACAAACTGACCAGCTTCTTCAGCGTCTTTTACTATTTTAATAGCTACAGTGAGCGCAAGAAATTCAGTATCCCAATCTGCTGAAACTGCGCTCTTCACTTTTGCATACTCTTTTGATTCAGCATCTCCAAGGACAGTGACTCCCACTCGCTCCATTACTTCTACTATCTTCGGGACAAATTTCTTCGCAATGCCCTTGTGCACCACAATAGTGTCTAGAGAATTGCACGCTGAAGGTTTCGTGATTTTTGCATTCACCAGTATCTTTTCTGCACTATGGAGATCTGCGCTCTTGTCTACGTATATTCTCGCTCCACCAGCAGCATGAGCAAGGACTGGAATTGTTGAAGCGCTCATTACCGCTTTTACCATCTTGTAACCACCACGAGCAATAACCAAATCAATGAAGTCATTTTGCTTCAAGAAATCATTGGTAACTCTGCGATCAGATGTTGCTATAAAATGAACAGAATCCTCAGGTAAGTGTGATTTTTTCAAAGCGGTGCGTATGCATTCATAGAGCGCCCTATTGGTAGAGAGCGCTTCGGAGCCACCTTTCACGATGACGGCATTCCCAGACTTTATTCCTAATGCAACAACATCTATGGTTACTTCTGGTCTTGCTTCGTAAATAATCATCAAAACCCCGAGCGGAGTGCGCACCTTCTTGAAAAGCAATCCCTTGAAACCTTTTCTTTGTTCTATAACTTCACCAAGCCCACTTTGGAGTTTTTCTACACCACGAAGCTTTTCAACTATGTGCTCTAAGCCTTTTTCATCAAGGTGAAGTCGTTCAATGAAAGCGGAGGAAAGAGTGCCGGCTCTGGCGCGAGCCATATCAGTAGCGTTCGCTTCCAATATTTTCTTTTTATTTTTCTTTACTTCTAAAGTGAGAAGCCGTAAAAATTTATTACGCGAAGCCTCATTTGCTCCTGCGAGCAAGAGTGAGGCTTTGCGTATTTGCTTGAGATTATTTTTCATATGTAATTTTTTTAGAATAATATTCTTGTGTTTGGGCAAAATAAATGCCCCTCACTCCCTTTCGGGAATGAGGGGCGAAAATATCGCGGTACCACCCTTCTTTGTTCTTAGCGCTCCTGCCTTTCGGCTGACACGCTTTAGGTATTTTTTACGGTTTCCTTTTCCGTCGCACTTATATCCACCGTGGAATTTCGTGCGCAGCTTGTCTGGCTGGGTACCAGACTCAAGTGCTTTTATTCAACTCAAAGTATTATAAACCTATAAAAGCTAACCGTCAACAGTTCCTCAAAACATTCCAACATTCTTGAGAATGTTGGAATGTTTTGAGGAAACAAAAAGTTACTGAATTAGACGAAAGATATCGTGCGCTGTAACCGCGAGCATGAGAAGAATAAGCACGGCGAAACCAGCGACATTTACAACATCAGAAACTCGTGCAGGAATCTTGCGTCGAGAGATTGTTTCAATACAGAGGAGTGCTAATCGTCCGCCATCAAGAGCTGGAAACGGAAGCAAGTTCACAATTGCCAAGTTCATTGAAATTAACGCTGCGAGAGAAAGAACGGAACCCAAGCCAAACCCGCTAGCATCTCCAACAAGTGACACAATGCCAACCGGCCCCGTAATATTTGAGATATCCGCAGACAATGTAAACGCCTGACTAATAAGTGTCCCTAGCCCAATTATGATTCCCTTTGTTTGAGTAATGGTATCGGTAACTCCTGCAACAAAAGCTTTCTCAATAGGTAGCGAGAGCGTGCCCACAAGTGCGGGCGCAATACCAATGACTAATCGTTCAGGGTTTTTAGAATCAAGACCTTTAAGGGGTGTAATGGTGAAATCTTGCTGAACATTGTTTCGAAGAACACCAACTGTAATGGGGCCCTCTGCATCCTCTATGGCAGTAAGAACATCTTCAGGTTTCTCTATTTTTGTTTCAACACTATTTGAGGAGACGGAAACAATTTCATCGCCTGCTTTGATGCCCGCATTGAATGCGGGGCTACTGGCAAGTACCTGTACTGCTCGTACATGCGGATCCTGTATATACTTTGCATTCTCTGTATCTCCAACGAGCGCAGGGATACCTACCATGAGTGCACTGGTAGAAAGAATTAAACCTAAAACAAGATTAGAAAATGGCCCCGCAAAAAGTGTTGCAGCTTGCAGAATTTTTGGACGCTTCGCAAATGCTCGAGGATCATCTAAACCGGCATCGTCTTCACCAACAATCTTTACGAAACCACCAAACGGCAGTGCATTAATTGTGTATTCCGTTTCTCCAATTTTCTTCCCCCACAATTTTGGAGGAAAGCCAAGACCGAATTCTGGCAGCCACAATTAAGTGTCCGAATTCATGCCCCACAATGAGGGCAACGAGCATGATGATGAAGATCAATACAGACATAAGCCAATAGGGTTTAGGGTTTAGCCACTAGGGAGGAAATTAATTTGTTAAGCATCCGCATAACTTCATCAAGCATATCCTGAATTTCTTGAATCTGCGACGAATCTGCCAATTTGAGATTTTTGCTGATTATTAAATGGGTTTCGAGTTCTGCGCCAGACCCGTAAGCGACGCGAACAAATTGCACATATTCTTTTCGATGCTTTCTTGCATAGCCTTCCGCAAGATTAGCTGGAATAGAGACTGCTGAACGACGTATCTGACTCGTAAGACCAAACAACTCACTCTTAGGAAAACCTTCAGTGAGTAAATAAATCTGCGTCACCAGCGCTATGCTTTTCTGCCATACGGTCAGATCTTTATAGGTTTGCATTTCCCTATACCCTAAACCCTAGTGGCTAAGTTCTTCCTCTTTCTTCTCGGTAGCAACTTCGAGTTTCCCATTTACTTCGTCAACGACCTTTTGGACTTCTGCTTTAAGACGCTTCACCTCATCCTCACTTGATTCATCCTTTTCGATATCGGAAATTGCTTTTGTTCTGAGGGCTCGAAGTTGAATGCGTGCTTCTTCAAGTTTCCCTCGCACTAATTTAATCAACTGATGTCTGCGCTCTTCGGTAAGCATCGGAAATGATACGCGAATCCCCTTGTCGTCAGAACCTACTGAAACACCTAAATCTTCTAGTGTTATAGCCTTTTCGATAGCTTTCACTTGCTCTCTATCCCACGGACTTACATATAAGGTGCGCGCATCTTCAATGGTGATATTTGCAACCTGATTCAACTTCATCCGAGAGCCATACACTTCAATAAAAATACCATCCAGTAATGTTGGTGTTGCCCGTCCCGTACGGAGACTTGATACTTCGGTGAGTAGCCAATCGACTTTCTCAAGTGCTGTTTTTTTGAATACATTCAAATCGTACATATAAAGCAATTGTACCAAACTTCCTGAGAGCGCACAGTGTTAGAATATAGATAGTATGACAACAGTGAATCACAAGGGGCTTCGCACATGGATTGAAATAGACCGCCGTGCCATAAAGCACAACTACAAGCTCTTCCGCTCTCTCATACCTAAAACCACTAAATTACTCTCGGTGGTGAAATCAAATGCCTACGGACATTCACATATCGATTTCTCAAAAGAAGTTGAAGTGCTCGGCGTTGATTACATTGCAGTGGATTCTATCGTTGAAGGATTATCGCTCAGAAAAAATGGCATACGATGTCCTATTCTTGTATTGGGCCATACACTCCATGTGCGCATAAAAGATGCGGCGGTTCATGATATACGTGTTGCTGTTTCAAGCATCACGCAATTACACCAGCTTCAAAAAGAAACATTTAAACGGCCACTTAAAATTCATATAAAAGTAGATACGGGGCTACATCGTCAGGGATTTACTCTTGATGATCTTACAGAGGTTCGTAAATTTTTGGAGTGGAATAAAAAAACAAAACGCGTCGTCGTTGAAGGTCTCTTCACACACTTTGCACAAGGGAAAGACCCTCTCCATCCTCTCTACACCAAAAAACAACTCGGGGAATTTGATACATGGGTGAAAGAATTTCATATACTTGGAGTACATCCAATTCTTCATACTGCTGCAACGGGCCCCACGCTCGTTTTTCCTGAATCGCACTTTGACATGGTGAGAATCGGTATCGGGTTCTATGGCATCTGGCCAGATGAGAAAACAAAGAAATTTCTTAAAAAAAAATACACACTCAAACCAATCCTGTCTTGGAAAGCAGTCGTCTCTGAAGTAAAAAAACTTCCAAAAGGAAGTAAGATTGGCTATGACTCAACGGAAACCTTGAAACGAGCGAGTACCGTTGCTGTATGCCCTATTGGCTACTGGCATGGATTTTCTCGTGCACTCTCATCGTATGGGTTTGTGCTTATAAACGGAAAGCGTGCAAAAGTTTTGGGGCGAGTTTCAATGGACATGATTTCAGTTGATGTAACGGGAATTAAAAATGTAAAAGTTGGAAGCATTGCAACCATTATCGGTAAAGATGGCAAAGATGAACTGAAAGCGGAAGACGTTGCAGACTCAATGAACGCATCAACGTACG
The DNA here is from genome assembly GCA_007378985.1 of Parcubacteria group bacterium Greene0714_7. Lineage (GTDB taxonomy): Bacteria > Patescibacteriota > Minisyncoccia > Phycocordibacterales > Phycocordibacteraceae > Phycocordibacter. The sequence continues at coordinate 70,425 of VMHB01000003.1, read as the reverse complement.
AATTCCTCACTCGCCTGAACCCTCTCATAAAACGTATTTATATCTAAACTACAAAGAGCTTTCAGCTTTTGTGCTAAACCCGGGTTTAGCACATTTTAGTTTAGTCAGTTTTAGGCGCAGGTTTTAGTGAGTTTCTTAAATGCGGGTACGAGGGAGAGTGACGGCAAGGTGCCCGAGAACGGCTTTCACTGATGAGCCTTGCTGGCGCATGTATCCTTGTGCATCAAGGAGGTCTCGAAGTGCTTGAGGCGAAGCGCCTTTTGTATGTACCTGCTCTAACAATTCTTTTGCGAAGGCTCGAACTGGTGTACGATCTTGGGTCTTTGTGATGTAGCCAGCTATTTTCTCCACCATTTTTAAACGCTCCTCGAAAGTTGCAGATAAAAATTCCCTTGCCTCTTTCTTTGCGTCCTCATCATCAGAAAGCATGTGCGCATCAGACACTGACACCGCAACGGCTCTAGATTGAAGCGTTGGCAACACATGCCCTAGTGCATCAATTGAAAAAAAGAAAATTGTGTTGCCTGTAGCCTCTTCAACAACCTTGAGAAGCGCATTTTGAGCCTCGGTCGTTGCACGACTAAATGTAACAATTAAATATTTCCAGTCTTTAAGTGGCTTCAGGGAAGCGTAGGAAGAAATTTCACGAGCGTTATCAACGGAAAGCTCTGTGAAAGAAAGCACGAGCACATCAGGGTTTCCTGCAGTCTTCACCCCTCTAGTTTCCAGCATTGCCAAAACTTCAGAAGCTCCTTTGCCTGCATTTCCTACAACAAGGTACGCATGATGCATTTCTTTCGTATGAGCGAGTTCAGATACTTTCATGTGTGAATACTAGCATTTACACTTATCTACGCTTCGTAGTCATTGTTTTCTTGTAGGTCTCCAAATGGTCGAGGGCAATGCCGGTACCTTTTGCAACACAGAACGCTGCCTCTTCTGCAAGCACTGCACTTACGCCGGTGCGGCGAAATACCAATTCTGGTAAGTGACGAAGTTGTGATGTGCCACCAGTCATAATAATTCCTTTGTCGATGATGTCGGCGGCAAGCTCTGGTGGAGTTTCTTGAAGTACTGTTCGTATTGCTTTTATCATCTCTCTAAGCTCTCGAGAGATTGCCCGTACAATTTCATTGGTTGAAACTGTTGCGGTTCGCGGAAGTCCCGACAATAAGTCGCGTCCTTTGATTGCCATCGATAACTCTTCTTCAACAGGCACTGCAGAACCAATGCCGATTTTAATATCTTCAGCCGTCTTATCGCCAATAGCGAGATTGTAGGTTTTCTTTATGTAGTCTGCAATTGCCTGATCAATGCGATTTCCTGCACATTTCACCGAAGTAGAAGCGACGATACCTCCGAGTGAAATAACCGCAACGTCAATAGTGCCTCCACCAACATCGGCAATCATGTGCCCTCGGGGTTCATGAATAGGAATACCTGCACCAATGGCTGCAAGAATTGGCTCCTTAATAACATACGCATTTCGAGCACCCGCTTTAAGTCCCGCTTCAACGACAGCTCGTCTCTCTGTTGAAGTAACTCCTGCAGGAACAGAAACAATTACATCGGGTTTAAAAAGATTCCATGCTCCTAACGATTTTTTAATGTAGTAGCGGAGCATTGCTTCCGTAACACGGTAATCAGCAATGACACCATCTTTCATGGGGCGATACGCAATTATTGAGTCAGGAGTTCTGCCTACCATCTCTTTTGCTTCAGAGCCGATTGCCAAAATTTTTCGATCATGGACTGACACGGCAACAACAGATGGCTCATTTAAAACAACGCCATATCCTGGCACATACACCAATGTAGTTGTGGTGCAAAGAATGACATGGCGAATAATTGTAGCAGATGAGGCGTACAAATGAGCACTTGACAAACACATCTATTGGAGTACAGTATTTGTTCAATCGCGCTTAGTGGAATAAACAAAAAAAATATGGCTTTTGATGGACACATAGAAGTACCAGTAGCAGAAACAAACTCGCTTTCAGCCATGTGGGACGATTTGCATTTGTGGGGAACACACCCTGACGCTGATGCGCAACCTCGATACAGCTACGAACCGAAAGGATGGAGTCCACGATATGAACCTGATGCCGAACACCCTGAAGCTACACCGTCAAAGAAAAGCGGTTGGGGTGAAGCTTTCATCGGTCTACTTTTAGGATGGATGGTGAAGCGAGCTCAGAAAAAGAATAAACACTAAACTATGCGGTTTTTAAATCTCATTGGCGGAGAAAGACCTCTACACAAGGACCATGACGAAATGCCTTTGGCTCCTGGGGTGTACGACAAAAATAGTCAACTGAAAGCTCGTACTCCTGAGCAGGTAGACGGCGATGACAAACAAGATTTGTGGGATCAAACAGAACCCGCTGGACCTTGGTCTGTAAAATGGGGAGGAAAATTTCTTAAAGCACTTGTTCAATTTGTAAAGCAATAGACATGGCTCAACCTAAGTCAGAGAGACTATCGGGAGGACTTTTGGAAGAGGTAGATTCACACCCTCGTGGAGCTTTTGTTGAGCGTCAACTAGAAGTTCCAACACTCAAAACCCTTCCTCGCACGAGTGGTCAGCCTGTAGGTACCCGTGTGTCACACTTTCCCCGTCAAGAACCATCAGTTATTTTTGTTAGCTCAAGAACTGGTGGCCCTAAAGAAAGAAATATCCTTGGTAGTGCTGGACACGGACTACTTCGCTTCATCGCACTACCAACGGGAGTGTTGGCATTTATTGGAGGAATGACTATCGACACAGTAATCATTTCCGGCATGGTTACTACCGGCGTCGCTGCTCTTTCGGCTCCACTGTTGGCTCTACTAGTATTAGGGACTAGTGCTGTAATTGGTGGAGTAAAATTAGTAGAATTTGCTACTGGGAAAAAATAAAAAACTTAATTACGATCTCGTAATTTTCAATCCAACGCCTGCAAGGCGTTTTTCTATTGCCTCATATCCTCTGTCCATCAAGTGAGCATTACCAACATGCGATGTGCCGTCAGCAATAGCAGCGGCAAGGATGTATGCCAAACCAGCGCGAATATCGGGCCCATCAATATCGCGTGCTTTGAGTGGAGTTTTGCCTTTCACTGTGGCGCGATGTGGATTCACCACGGCAATTTTTGCACCCATACTCACAAGCTCGGTTGTGTAGTTTAAGCGACCATTAAAAATAGTTTCTACCACAGTACTCTCTCCTTCAGCCTGAGTAAGAGCCACCATCATAGGAGCTTGAGCATCTGTTGGAAAACCTGGGTATTCGTGCGTACGTAACTTTACCGAATTGAGAGTTTGAGGTGCTCGGATAGTAATTGAATCTTTTCCTACAGTAAGCATGGCACCCATCATGTGAAGAATTTCAAGCACTGCATCTAAATGTTCTGAAATAACACCGGTGACAGTAAGCTCTTCGCCTGCAATTGCACCGAGAGCAAGAAAAGTTGCTGCTTCAATGCGGTCAGGCACTATGGCAAATGCCGATGTTGGTTGAGTAAGAGTTGAGGGATGAATAATAATGGTTGGAGTACCTGCTCCTTCAATATTTGCACCGCATGATTTTAAAAATTCAGCGAGAGCAACAATCTCTGGCTCCATCGCACAATTTTTTAAAGTAATCGGAGCTTTTGCCAAAGGTGCTGCCATCATGAATGTCTCTGTTGCCGTTACTGAAACAATCCTGAAAAATATTTCCCCGCCAGAAATACCGTTTGGTGCTGAGAGTGTGTACGAATCTCCACTTTCCAAATAACTAGCACCGAGCTTTTGAAAGCCAGAAATAAAAATATCAATAGGCCTCTCCCCAATCACATCACCCCCCGGATGAGGGAATGTGACGCTTCCTAGACGTGCGAGCAAGGGCCCAATGAGCACAATCGAAGCACGCATTGATTTTGCGAGTACGGGATCCAAAACACTTCCTGACAAACCCTTTGCGCTTACTGTAAGCTCACTACCTTTGTGAGTAACAAACGCGCCCAAGCCCTCAAGTATCCGACCGAGTGAAGTAACATCTGCAATGTTTGGAACATTGGTAAACTTTGACTCCCCCTCAATGAGAATGGCTGCCGCCATGACCTTTAGAACATTATTTTTTGCACCATACACAGGAATAGAGCCCTTAAGGGTTTTCTTTCCTGCCAGACCTTCGATAGTGAACACATTTTTTGATGTCATTGGCTCTATTGTACATTAAGTCAGCTTTCAGGTTCTAGATGCAGAGACTAGGTGCTAGGCGACGCTTCGTCGGATCCGAAGGGATCATACTAGGTTTTAGGTGCTAGCTTAAACTTCTTAAAAGCTAGCACCTAGCACCTAAAAGCTATAAACTCGAAACGATTTTTCCGCCTACGCTCACTCGGGAAAGAGAAGGACTCTTTCCCCTTACCTCGCTTGGCGGTAAGCTACTAATATGTTCATCGTCCGTGTCATGCCCATAGCACGAGGGGTTTTTCGGGATCACCTAACATTTTTTTCTCGTGACGCTATACCTGCAGGCATGATAGTAACTGTCTCCGTTCGTAATAGATCACTCCCTGCGCTTGTTATTGAGAGCCGAGATGCGCGTGAAGAAAAACTCGATCTTCGTAGTGCTGATTTTTCATTAAAGAAAATATCACCAAAAACAAAACCGAAACGCATTGTCACGAGTGCATTTGTTGCGGCGGTGAAAGATGCGGCGCTCTGGCATGGGGTACATGAGAGCGTTATGTTTGCAACGCTTACATCACAAGTAATTTTGACCGCTTCCAATAAACTCGAAGCCGTTCTTGAGCCAACAGCTGAGCTTAATCTCGAAACCGAGCCTGTCGTGCGCGCAGATCTTTTGGTCTTGCAAGCTGAAAAAGAAGAACGTGTTCGAACTTATAGAAATCTTGCTCGAGAATCATTTGCTCGCGGTGAATCGGTCATGATTATAGTACCTACGGTTATTGAGGCAGAACAGATGGAAGAAAATTTGAAGCGTGGAATTGAAGACCATGTACTTCTACTTACCAGTGAAGTAAGTAAGAAAAAAATAATTGAAGCATGGAATCGATGCAGTACCGACACAAAACCAGTGCTCATCATTGGAACTGCCTTCGCACTTTCTGCACCACGCGTGAACATTGGCACAATAGTTGTTGAACGTGAGAGTGCGCGTGGATACCGAGGATTTTCCAGGCCTCATGTAGATGTACGCAGATGCGCGGAATCCCTCTGCAGAAGAATGGGCGCGCGACTCATACTTGCAGACTTCCCTCTTCGCATAGAAACACGCTACCGAGTAGATGCACATGAGATGGACGAGTTAGCGAGATCCCAAATACGACCAAGCGGTACTGCACAGGTGAATATTATTGATACCAGAACAAAAGAAATACCCTTGGAGCAAACATCAAAAAAAGTCAGGCGTGTTTTTACCGCCCTTACTGATGACACAAAAGAAAAGATACATCGCAAAATACTTCGCGGTGGTCGTGCAGTTGTTTTTGCAGCGAGGCGTGGCATTGCCCCTCTCACTGTATGCAATGATTGTGGCACTCCAGTAACTGACCCTCATACGGGGGTGCCGATGGTTCTTCATAAAACTGCAGACGGTAATCAGTTCATGTCGCACCGAAGTGGCGCGACTTTACCATCGGAAACACCTTGCAAAACATGCAGGGGGTGGAACTTGGTGACCTTAGGTATTGGAGTTGAGCGAGTTGCCGATGAACTTGCAAAAGCATTCCCTGACTCTCCACTCATCACATTCACAAAAGATAGCGCTCCCACACATCGCACAGCGAAAAAACTCGCAGAAGAATTTTTCTCTACAGAAGGCGCCATACTCATCGGCACTGAGAGAATGCTTCCCTATCTAAAAAAGCCAGTAGAAATTGTAGCCGTTGCTTCACTCGACAGTATGCTCTCCATCACTGCATGGCGGGCACACGAACACACTCTTTCCATACTATTTTATCTTCAAGAACATGCTGAGTTACAGTTTATTGTAGAAACACGAAAACCAGACAGTGAGGTAATGAAAACTTTTGCCTCTGGAAATCCTGCTGATTTTTATCGTTCAGACATTAGAGAGCGCGAACAATACGGATACCCACCATTCACTACCTTTATAGGACTCCTATGGAAAGGCACAAAAGTGAGTGTAGAAAAAACAAGCCTAGCTATAACAGAAATGTTTTCTGACACTGATTTAGTCGGACCCCTTCCTCCTATAGCGATTGGAAAGAATGAATGGAGTGCTCGCGCAGTCATACGTATTCCGCGGCGCGAATGGCCAAATACCACGCTCACCGAGCGTATCCGCGCATTACCTCCTAACATAGAGGTAACCGTAGATCCTGATGAGATAGTTTAGAAAAATAAGAAGCGTAAGCGACTATATTTTTGTTAACCCCGTTAAATCCTTTCAAATCATGATTACGTTCTGCTATGTATACGTGCTCCGATCAAAGAAAGATGGCAAATTCTATACGGGATATAGTGAAGATTTGAAAGGACGATTTGAGGCGCACCAAAAAGGACGAGTAGGTTCAACACGAGATCGCAAACCGTTTACGCTCATTTACTCCGAGGCGTGCCTGGATCGTCGGGATGCAATGAAAAGGGAGCGCTACTTGAAAACTCACCACGGCAAGTTATTCTTACATAGTCGCCTCAAATCGTATTTAACAGGGTGTAAGATTTCCTAACTCGCTTCGCTCGTAACAAAATCTAACATGATCGATCCAATTGTTCTCAAAGGAGCGAAAATCCTTAAACAAAAAATGAAAGAGGTTCCAAAAAGTCTTTTTGGAACTGCGGAACTCCGAGATATTTTGCACCGCATGTCTCGCTCGCTTCGAAGTACTTCACATGGCGTTGCAATAGCTGCAAATCAAATAGGTATTCCCTATCGTATCTTCGTCGTACGAGGATTTGTTCTTGAAAGCAAAGACAGGAACGATATCGCCCTCAAACCAGATGATGACGCCGACTATGCATTCATTAATCCTAAGATAGTAAAAATTTCGAGGAAAAAAGAACTCCTTGATGAGGCATGTCTTTCAGTACCAGGGTTTCATGGGACCATAAAGCGCTCTCTTCAAGCAACGGTGCGAGCCTACGATGAAGAAGGTATTCACTTTGAACGAGGTGGTAGTGGGCTACTTGCGCAAATATTCCAGCATGAGACAGATCATCTTGAAGGAATCCTCTATGTAGATAAAGCAGTGGAGGTGCTGAAAGCAAAAGAAGAAAAATAGAAACACCGCATCAATACAATTAATTGCATGGCACAGAAAAGTAAATTACGAATAGTATTTTTTGGAACTCCCTCTTTTTCAACATTTGTACTTGATGAACTTGAGAGTGCTGGAATACTCCCTGCACTCATTGTGACCGTTCCAGATAAACCAGCCGATAGAGGACTCCTCATGAAAACGTCCCCAGTAAAAGTGTGGGGTGAAGAAAGAAGCATTGATGTGCTTCAACCTGAACGTTTAGATTTTTCAGATCCTGCTGCGGACATTATTTTAAACAGTGAGTGGGACATATTTATTGTTGCGGGGTATGGAAAACTCCTTCCATCTGCGCTTCTCGCGATTCCAAAGTATGGAACCTTAAACGTGCATCCATCACTATTACCAAAGTTTCGTGGCCCGTCCCCTATTGAAAGCCAAATACTGACTGACGCAAAGGAAATAGGTGTATCCATTATTCTTCTTGATGAAGAAACTGACCACGGCCCAATACTTGCACAAGCTTCTATTACTCCAGAACCATGGCCGTTTAGGAGAAACATGGTTGAAGATTTGTTGTGGCACGAAGGTGGAAAGCTTCTTGCGGAATCTATTCCACTCGTTGTCGACGGTTCACTCAAGGCAGAGGCACAAAACCATACAGAAGCTACCTTCACTCCTAAACTAAAAAAAGAAGATGGGCTTATTGATCTCACGGCCGATGCCTACCAAAACTACCTTAAGTTCTGCGCATACGAAGGTTGGCCAGGCACATATTTTTTTGTGACACGCAATGGAAAAGAAGCACGGATAAAAATAATAGATGCAAAATATGAAGCTGGTGCATTCACACCCACTCGCATCATCCCTGAAGGAAAAAAAGAAATGGACTACGCAGACTTTCTACGTTCATAATTTCAGCTACCTTTCATGTTCTGAAACTAAAACCCCTGTATAGTATAATTTAACGACCGTTAAATTATACTATACAGGGGTTTTTCGATGTTTACCGCCTTGAGGATGATAGGAGCTTCCTTGGCGTCGTACTAATGCTATGAAAAGCGTGGCTATTTTGTCTGCAACTTCTGGATCAAGGCTTGGATCAAATGGATTGAGCGTAGTTGGACTGGGTACTTTTTCTTTCTTTCCCTCTCCCATATTTTTGTTATATAAAAATCAAACTACTTGTCTGTGATCAAGATTTCAAATTCTGTTGCACTCACCTCATGTATTCGTGCTTTTTGACCTGGATGGAGGTGTAATCTTTTTTTAATTTCTACAGCCTTGTCGGCCGTATCAGTCGTGATGTAGTGCCATTCTGTACTTGCGGGATTTCCTTCGTTAGACATATTTTGTAGTGTTAGCCTTTAATAAAATATTATACCTTGACTAAGATGAGTGTCAAACAGTCAGTTTTAATATATATCTTAGCTAAGATATTCTCTAGTGAGATTTCGAATACCATTTTCTGTCACCAACACATCATCTTCTATGCGCACTCCACCGTAAGGCGCGAGGCGGTCAATAAGCTCCCAGTTGAAGTGTTTTGCAGTATCACCGCTTCTATGTGGACGAAGCAACATTTCAATGAAATACACACCTGGCTCTATGGTAAACACCTGCCCTACTTCCACAACTCCCTTCGTTCGCAAATTTTTCGTATCTGGCGTATCTTTTGAATCTCTCTTTACTCCCCCAACATCATGCACTTGGAGTCCGAGCATATGTCCTACACCATGCGGAAAAAAGACTTTAGTTAGCCCGAGTTCGGAAGCTTCTTTCCCGTCAATTTTAAAAATACCGAACGAAAAAAGTAAGTCTCCAATTTTGAGGTGTGTTTCTTTTTGTAAGTCAGCAAAAGAAAGTCCTGGTTTTACGAGACCGCAAAGTTCCTGTTGTATTTTTTCAACTCCAGCAAGAAGTTCAACAAAAAGAGGGTCGGCATCGGGTGCCACATATGTGCGCGTTATGTCTGATGCATAACCCAGATATCTTGCACCTGCATCCAGTAAAAGCGACTTGCCACTTTTTGGTTCTTTTCGTTTTCCTTGGTAGTGGAGAATTGAACCTTTTTCATTAAGAGCCACAATAGTTTCATAGGGCAACTCATACTCCACACCTCCCACTGCTTTCATATACGCCTGATGAATTTCAAGCTCTGATGCACCACCAAGAAATACCTCATGAGCACTCTTGTGTCCCTCCGACGCAATCCTATTCGCCTCGCTAATACAAGCAATCTCATATGGGGTTTTATAGCTCCTCTCCGTATCCAAGCGAGCAATAAGTTCGTCTGGGTTTATCGCTTTTTCATCAACCCCGTGCACCTTCGCTTCAGCTGGATTATCCCCCATATACAGAAAACTTTTTATGTTCGATTTCGTAAGTCGAACATTTAGTTCTTTCCATGCGGAGTCAGGAGAAGATACTTCAATGAACTCGAAATCGGAAATCCAGAAAGACTCGGCGAGAGAGATTTGCTCATGCCAATAATCATCAGGCTTAACACGAACCAAAAGAGGTTTAGTCCCTTTTTGAATTAAAAGAAAACTACCTACTTCATTTAAAGGTGCGAAGTGTGCAAAATGCGGGTACGCACGAAACGGCGCATCTTGGTCATCGGCATAGTATCGAAGCGGAGTGCCGGAATAAATAATAAGCGCATCAAATCCTGAAACAGAAAGAATATCTAACACCTTTTGTTTTTGCTCAGTAATGTGAGCAGAATAGAGAGAAATAATCTCGTCTTTCATGAACCTCCAAACCCTCGGAAAAAATCTTTTATTTTTGTAGCACCACGGCGCATGAGCGTGCGCTTACGCCCGAAAGTTTTTCGGATTTCCCGTCGTGCTTCTTCAACTGCTACTTCAACTGCGTGATGGAGTGTTTCTTCTATCGCTTCCGCACGCACAAAACCACCAGCAAACTGCAAATTGATTTCGGCACGAAATACATCACCGGTTTTTTGTCCGCGTGTAGTTGTAGCAAGTTCTATATCCGCCATCGTGCTCGTATCTTTAGAATCGAGAAGATGTTCAATTTTACGCACCTTTTCCGCAACAAACTCACGGAGCTCTTCCGTTAAAACTACTGAACCGGTGGCTTTGAGATTTATGTGCATACTTCCAGGTTATCTCTTATAAACTAATATCATCTTACTACGGGACTCAGAACCTTTCGTGATAATCACGTTTTTCCTTGGTACACCAAGATGTTCCGCAATTAGCTGGCAGACTCTCACGTTTGCTCGATTGTCCTTAGCCGGCTCCTTAACACTGACTTCAAATGCCCCACCTTTCCCTGTCGTAACGAACTCACGTTTACTTTTTGGAGTCACACGAACACGAATCGAGAACGGAGCATCAACTGCCTCTTTCTTTAAACTGCGCACTGCTTTCTGCTTACTTCTTCCGATCATAACGAGCAATAAGTTGGGTAGACTCTAAAACGTGCCCTTGCATTGCCTGCTCCACATCTCGGCGTGTTGCTCCCCGAGTAAACGGAAGCATCTGGTCAAGTGCGAAGAGCTTGAAGAAATACCTATGCTCACGATCAGGTGGACATGGCCCCATGTATGAAGAAACACCACGAGTGTTGTTTCCCTGAACGCCCGGAGGAGTTACACCGTCAGGAATTTCTATCACTTCACCTATCAATGGGGGCGGTATATTACATACTATCCAGTGATCAAAAACGTCTGTACCGATAGCACTTTTCACAACCTCTGGAATATCAGGATCATCCACAATAAGTACGAGCGACTTTGCGGATTCTGGCACACCAGTGATAGAAAGCGCAGGACTTTTATTTTCTCCATCACAGGTATAGAGAGCAGGAATGAGCGCATTTTCTTCAAAACGTGTGCTGGTGATTTTTAACATAGGGCGATTGGTTTATTGTAACCTTTCTATGCAAAAAACCGAGCAGGTCGCTGATGCGACCTGCTCGGTTTTTGGTTTAGGGATCCCAGACTTGTTACTTCCAGAAATTGAAATGGAAGCGATCCTTGAAAGACTGTATTCTTTCTTTGAATATTCTTCGACCATTTGTATCCTCTCGAACTATCACAACCTTTGTAGCAGTGAGAACCTTTGTAGTGCTGTCGTAGGTACCTGAAACCTTCGCTTGATCAGCCACTTTGATATTTGCGAAAGCAAAAGCAACATCGCCGTTAGTAATTACGGAACTTGTTGCAAGCTTTACAGTAATAAGACCTTCAACACCCCTGCTATCCAGTACGAATTTCATATTCGCTGTGTCAATACTTTGCACACTACCGTTAAATGCTCGGGTATTTTCTATCTGTACAGAACGCGACCAATCTTTAACAGACTTAGCGTCTACGGTTAGTCCTGAGGTTCCTGTGTTGAGGACCCCTCTGAAACTCACGTAGTCACCAGGGGAAATCGTTGAGAGTGACGACGATCCATCAGCACGATGCGTAAAGACAGTACTTGCATTTGTACGAACAGTCCACGAGAGTACTGTTGCACCAAAAGCGGTCTCTGCACTAATCACTGAACCAGATACGGCAGTGACTTTTGCCCCGCGAACAAGCACCGAATTATTATCTTCGATACGAATCTCAAGAGTTGAGCCAACCGCATGTGGACCTGACTTCTTATTACCTTCATTCCCATTTGCCGAAGCAAGAAAAGGGCTAATAAATAAGGAACCGAGAACGAGTAGTGTCACTGGCACTACGAGGGCGAAACTTTTAGAGATAGTGTACATATTTTTATGTGTGCACGCATACTGCGTGTCTTTTAGAATTAACGGCCTGTCATTCAGACCTACATACTAAGACGCTCGACCACACAGTCTCTTACTAGAACCCATCTAAAAAACCGCCTTTAATTGACAGCACCAATCTCTACACTAAGACTCTCTGTTGCTTTTCGTGAAGCTTGTGCAAAATCAGCTCCGCTCGATGCAAAGATAATACTTCTTGATGCACTAATCATCATTCCAAAACCCTTGCTGTCTTTTCCTGCCATGACTGTCTTTTGAATATCTCCACCTTGCGCCCCAACTCCCGGAATCAAAATGGGCATGTCGCCAATAACGGATCGCACCTCGGCAAGTTCTTCAGGATAGGTCGCACCAACCACTACACTACAGTTTTCATTTGCATTCCATGAGCTTGCGATATTTCTTGCTACCACCCTGTAGAGTGGCTCTCCAGAATCAGTAACTTTTAAATTTTGAAATTCTTCTCCTCCCGAATTTGAAGTTTTCACCAAAACAATAACCCCCTTATCTTTACGATCAAGAAATGGTTGAACTGCTTCTTTTCCTAGATATGGATGGATAGTAATAGCGTCCGCTCCAAGTTCATCAAAAACAGCCTTTACATAGTAAAGGTTGGTATTACCAATATCAGCTCGCTTTGCATCTAAGATAATTGGAATTTCTGCATACGCATCCTTGATGTGTGCCACTGTTCGCGCAAGGGCTCGTGCTCCGGCTTCTCCATGTGCTTCATAAAATGCCACATTTGGCTTATACGCGCACACAAGATCAGCGGTGGCATCTATAATTTCTCTATTGAATGCAAAAAGAACCTCTTCAATTGATGAATTTTCTGCCTTGAGAATATCGGGGATTTGTGAAAAATCGGGATCGAGGCCAACACAGATCATGCCAACCTGCGACCAGCGATTGTGTATTTTTTCTATAAAAGTGGCTTCTTTCATAAGTCTTTTGTAAAAAAGAGGGTTCATTATACGAGTAAGACCGTATACCTTGCGCCCATGATACTATGAATGAGTATAATTATTTAATAAATACCACACTATGGAGCCAGTTATAGGATATTGCGTTAAGTGTAAAGAGAAGCGTGAAATGAAGGACGCTGAGGAGGTCGCTATGGGTAAAACCGGAGACCGCCGTGCCATGAAAGGTACCTGCACCGTATGTAGTACGGGTATGTACAAGATTCTCGGCAAGGCAAAATAGTTTTTAACTCAAAAAACACCCGCACCTACAGTGCGGGTGTTTTTTGTTTATGCTGACTCAATAACAACACACCTAAAAACATAGGTACGAATGCAAAAACTTGCCATACGGTTGGGACTGTATTCAAAAGTACATAGGCAAGGATTAATGTAACGAGAGGCGAAAGACTTGCTAGGGCGTTTGCCTTCGTGACACTAATACGGTGTATACCCTCTATCCAAAGAATTTTGCTAAATCCAAAGAGAAAAATACCGTTAATCAAAAGAACCCATAAGATTCCACCATCAAAATTAATACTGAGAGGATTTGTGCCGAAGGCATACGCAAGGCAAAAAACTGCGACAGTTGTAACAACACTACGAACAAACATAATGCTTTCACTAGATACTTCCCTCCTTGCCCTTCTTTGTAATAAATTACCGAAGGGTGCAATCAAGGATGCTCCAAGAATAAGAAGATCCCCTATTTGGAATGCGTGTATATTAGGATAGAGAATTACTCCTGCGGCAAAAATCATTAACACAGCTCCAATAAGGTGGACTGGTGGGATATGTTCTTTTCTAAATAAATGAAAAAAACAGTAACTAAAAAATAATTCCGACAATGCAATAATGCTTGCGTTCCCTGCGCTCGTATACTGCAAACCAAAAAAGAAAAGTATGTAGTAAAGGAAACCTAAAACAAATGCGGTAAGAAGTACATCTTTCATTGCGCGAGGATTCCATACATCTGACCATTTTCCACGCACAGTAAGTAGAACGCCGAACACAACAGATGCCAGAAGAGTACTCCAACCCAGAGACACTAGCGGTGTGAGCGAGGTGAAAGAAAGAATCGTAATAACAGGGAAAGCTCCCCATAAAACCGCTTCAGAAAGAATGCATAAATCGCCAATGCGTTGAGACCCAAGTTTCATAATCTCACTAGTATATATGGATACAGAAAGAAAATGATAGGATTAAAAAACATGGAAATAATCAGGAACCTAAACGAGGAGGTATTGAAACAGAAAGCTGGTGCGTACTTCTCTTCCCTACTCATGAAAATGGAGAGCGAACCTGCTTTGATTCTTTTTTCGAGTGGCTCTGCCCTTGGAATCCTTATGCATGTCACCTTACCTGAAAACACATCCAACCTTACACTTGGTGTTTTAGATGAGCGATTTACGAAAAATCCAAAAGAAAATAATTTTGCAACCCTGAAGGAAACAAGTTTCTTTAAAAACACAACAGCAAGAGGCGCGCGTGCCATTGATACAAGTATGCGATTTGAAAGAGTCGAGACACTAGCAACCACTATGGAGCAGGCGTGGAGGAAATGGATTGAGGAAAATCCAACAGGACATATACTCGCAACATTCGGCATGGGAGCTGACGGCCATACAGCAGGCATCATGCCGTACGCAGAAGACCCTGGCATGTTCGATATACTTTTTGAAGACGAAAGGAGGGCTGTCGTTGGGTACGATGCTCGTGGTAAAAATCCAATACCCTTAAGAGCGACCGCTACACTACCTTTTCTACGCAAACACATTACAGGAGGAGTGGGCTATGTAACCGGAATTAGCAAACAACCAGCCCTTGAACGCACACTAGCCCAGAGTGGGACATACGCGGAAACACCCGCAAGAGTGTTCAATGATATACCCGCATTCGCTCTCTTTACAGACATCATGCTCTAAAAAATAAGCGTGATATCATTATTTTCATAAAGTGACATATGTGGCTACTTTATTAAAATAATCTATACACCATGGATTTCGTACAGTTATTTCAACAGTTTTTTTCTCTCATTGTGCAAATAGTTCAATTTTTTATAAACCTCATCCTATTCATTCTTTCACTTCTCACACCTATCGTGAATGCCATACTTGCCGTATTCCAATAACACAAAACTATGTTTGACCTCTTCGGCATAAGAAAGCGGATGGCTCGCGAAAAAGAGCTCTACCTTGAAGAACTGGCAACTGTAGCAAATAGCACTACACAAGTGAATGAAAAGACAGACACTCAGTGGTCTACGGTAAATCAACTCGACGGACTAAAATAGATTTTAGAAAAAACTTTTTAAAAAATCTCCTGACGGAGCTTATGTTTTATGTATTTGTGATTCAAGAATTTGCACATCAATACTGTATGGCTTTCTAAATGTAATTAGGTGATATAAAAAATAAGGCACCATGTCTAAAAAGAAATGCGGAACAGCCATAACAAAAAATTTGTTAAGGTTTCCAAAATCATAGTGAATCTCAACTAAGGAACCTGATTTTATTGCGTGAATGTGTCTAAATGTCCCTGGCGTTCTATAGTTTGTTTTTCTGTTGAGTGCGTGAAAAACTTTCACAAAATGTACTTCGTATTCATCAAAAACTGTAGAATCCACAATCAGTAGCTCTCGATGAAAAATGCGAGATGCCCCTATAGACCTTGTCTTTAACTCTCGATATACATCGGTGGCATTCATAGCGGTAGTGTCGATTCTATCACGAATACCCATACTCTAATTCCCCACCCTCTAGAATAGAGATGCAATTACTGAGATTTATAAGAAGCAACGACCAAATTGATTACACTAGTCGGTATGGTCTCTCTCCCTTCAAACCAGCCCCGAGCACGTTGAACGTCTTCCTTTGAAAGGGTTTTTTGAAGCTCATCAAAGAAGTTACTGGCTTTCCCTGCATGAATATCAGTAAGAATTTTTTCTACACCAGTACCAGCGCGTGACTCCTGCAACATACCATCAACCGCAAGCATCGAAAGTGGGGCGAGCACGTAATGTCCATATTGATAATCGAGGTTCGGAGAACCCGGCGCAACAATCACACTTTGCCTAATTTTCTCAAAGGCTTTTTGATTATTAAAAGGCGCTTCTTTTATAAGTGAAAAGTTTCCAGTTCTGAGTGCTGTATGAACACCATAGAGATACACAATACGCCCTGATTGCTCCGCAGAAGTAGTAAATGCTGTTTCTGCCCAAGTAGCCTCAACCTCCTGCCAATCTTCTTCTGTAAAGGGCGACTGTAACTTTTGATAAGGTAGTGCGCCATTCTGATGCCTGTTGTAAAGGTGCATTACTGCGTGAATGAAGAGTTCCTCTCCGCGAAGACTATCTGATGTGCGCACGAAAGCACTAACTCTTGCGCTTGGGTCTGGATACACATGTGTAGCATCTTCGTCTGCATTTCCGGCAAGGCCTGCAGTAATAAGAACCACATGTGGAACTCGTTGTTCTTTAGGAGCATCATTAAACAATTTCCCTGTGCGATTGAACGCATTTTCAATAATGGCAACATACCGTTGTATTGAACTTTCTGTTGTGGTTACGGGATATAAAATATCTACCCTATATATGCTGTGTTTCGGCTGAATACTCTGTAGTGTGAATGCATCGGAGCGAATAAGAACGCCCGTCAAATTTGTCTCAAATTTCGCCCATCCAGCGCCAGTCTCTATGGCACCAACAGCTTCCCAACCTTGTGGCACACACACAGGTCGGTTTTTGTGGTCAAAACTTTTGAGTATGTCGCCAGACCAGATGCGATACCCTTGTGAGCCTGCGATAGGTTTCAGATAATCAGGAACTTTGTAACATTCCCCTCTAAGAATAGGTATAAAATAAACAGTTACTGCCAAAAGTGCGCATATAATTACTGACCCGAAGACTACTAGAGCTTTTTTCATCCCGTTAGACATAAGACGCATTAGAGAGATCTAACCTCTATTTTATGTGGCCAAGGGAATGGCTCATCGCCCTCTTCAAATTCTAGAGCGCCTTCTGCCTGAAGACCTTTCACGCGTCCATCCAAATATTCTTTCCAAATAATAAATTTTCCATTCTGAACTTTAGCAATTATTGCATCACTCACCACCTCGCGTTTGCCAGTTATTTTCTTTGTTGTGGCAAACTGCCACTCAACGGCAACATCATCCCCATTAACAACAATAGTGTTGATGTACACTTTTGTATCCGTATATGCATCCCTAAAAAACCGCAAATCTTCGAGTGTCTGCTCCTTATTCAATCGTCTTCCGGGATACGCAAAAACCACATTTTCATGCAACAGCGACGCCAACAATTGCTCATCTCCTGTCTGCCATGCATGTGCATGCTTTGAAACCATTTGTACGATGACCTCACGGTGTATGTTCAATAATTGTTGATGGGCAAAGAAACCGAGCGCACTAACAAAAACCAACACTACTATGCTATATACTATTTTTTTATTTTTCAGAGCATGTATATTCATGCAATGTATTATTTCACACTTTTCTGAAGCATTTCTGCTAACAATACCTCTAGAGGAGGTTCTGATACTCAAACTATTTAAACCTCACCCTGGGCTAACATGGTAAGTGTACGGGTGCGGTCGTGGTCAAGCTCAACTAAAAGAATCTGTTGCCACACTCCCCTAATTACCTGCCCCCGCTCAATAATAAGCGTCAGATAACTCGGGATAATCAAACCTTGGGCATGGGCATGCCCATTAACGCACTCTTGGCTCACCCCATTCTCGTCAGGTACACACAGATGCGTGTGGCGCTTCCCTTCAGGATTATTTACATCACGAATATCATTGTGGCCATACGTTTCAGCAGGATGTGCAAAGCGGTCAAGAACTCTTTGCAAATCGGGTATATACCCAAGGGTTGAGGATGGCCCAATTAAATTTGGTTCGTCCTCATTCACCCATAAACCACAGGTCGTATGGTGTGTCTGAAGTGCAAGTGTGCCTGTTTGCACTCCTGAATCTGCAACAAATAAATCAACTTCGGGAGTAATGTTAATAAATTCTAAACGATGCTTCGTTTGATAGGTTAGAGTTTTCGTGACAGCTTTATAGGACATATGTACCCCGTGAGATAGTAGCTCAAGATATAACGACTACAATACAATTTGATGGTTAGAATATTTACACCTCTTGATACAGATATGTTATCTCATGGGGTGTATTACACACTAAACCACACCAAATCTCTTTTGGTTTCAATTCATTAAGGAATTTAAGAATGTATAATTCACCTATGCACTGGCAAGATATTGTTCTCTCGATTGGTCAATATATTTTTGTTATTGCCCTTCTTCCTTCTGTATTTGGAAAAGACAAACCCGCGCTTTCTTCGAGCCTGCTCACGGGCACCGTTCTTGGAGTTTTTAGTGTTGTCTATGCCACCCTTGGTCTGTGGAGTTCCACAGTTGCTTCAATCTTAGTTACGGCAACGTGGCTTTTGCTCGCATGGCAACAGTACAGAAAAAAATGAAGAAATAAGTTATTACTCCACTCAGCGCACAGTGATTTAAGCATCTATTTCATTAATCCTTCCAGTACTCCTTCAGGAGTCACTTTTAGAAAAAGCGTTACGCCAACTGATGGTCGTGCAGTCATAGGTTCGCCCTCCTTCCGCTCAGCAAAATTTACATAAAGCTCTTTTGAATCAGCGTGTATTTCTGTAGTTTGTGGTGCAATCCTGTCTCCTACCAAAAACGCATTCGTGGTTTTGTACCCGTCAGCAGTTTTGAGTGCGACAACGACATAGTAAAAGAGTCCACTACCTCCAGTGTCTTGTGTGATAAGAAAAGCAACATCATCCATACCATCCCCATTCAAATCACCCTTCGATTCGTTTCCAAAATAGCGTGTTGTCACCTTTGAAGCAGAACCTGGCACTATAGACACCTCTGAAGTACCCTGTACTAAAACAACTTCATTTCCTTCAATCGTAAAGTGAGTATTTTTCCCATCAAAGACAGTAAGATCTTGTGCGGGCACTGTAGGCACTGCTTCATTGCTACTTCTTGTAAAAAAGAAAACAGCTACGATTGCTACAGCAATAACGACAATAAAACTGATGAGTGTTTTTTTATTCATATATTTACATTATGACCCATTTTCTTGTTACAGAGTCATACTCCGCTATATTCTCCGCCCACCCTCCATCATCTACAACCATAATACTGGTCACTGATGAATCACTTCCATTCGGAAATGTGCCTTTTCTCTGGTAAATATACTCAGCAATGTCCTTTTCTATTTTCCGAGTCCCTCTAACCTCTAGGAGATATATTCCATCTTTGTCACGTAATTCTTTTAATATTGTAGGGTTTTCGCAATAGGTACTAAGTTTTGAAAGCACTTGCTCTCGAGTAAGTATGCTTTCAAAACCTCTTTCAGTAGCATTATCTTGTGGACCTTCGGTAACCATATAGAAAAATTAAGAAAGTACTTGGGTGCAGAACGCACAACGACGCGCGCTTGCAGGTATCTTCGAGAGACACTCTGGGCATTTTTTTGTTGCAGGATCAGCTGGCGTGTCTTTAAGCGCATGCGCGCTGAGTACATTCATCGGCTTAACCACAAAGAAAAATACTGAACCAGCCACAAGAATGAATGATATAAGAGTATTGATAAAATGGCCGTATTTAAATTGACTACCGTTCAAGGTAAACACTAATCCGCCAAAATCAGGAACTTTTGCAATTGCAGCTATAAAGGGGGTAAGTAGGTCAGCCACTAAAGCAGTCACGATACTTCCAAAGGCTGCTCCCACCACGACACCGACTGCCAAATCGACAACATTGCCTCGCAGTAAAAATGCCTTAAATTCATTGAACATAGAACCTTTGAATGAACTCGTTAAATGTACGCTAATAATAGCAGATATTTAATCATGTACAGCCAACTAAAGTACGGCCTTAAAAAAAACAAGCCTGTGAGCTTAAATATCTTTAAGAATCATGCCTGAACTGCTTATAATTCATAACTACACAACTTGAATACTGCAGGTATTAGTACTCCCCGTAGTCCCGAATGGGAGACCAGCAACAAGTATAAAGGTATCTCCTTTCTTGGCACACTTTTGTTCAATAAGGATACGCTTTGCTAATACAACAGCTTCTTCAAATTGTGTAACTCTACTCCTATCAAAAATAGGAATAATGCCAAACGAAACACTGAGCTGGTGAGCCACTATGTTATGTGGAGTAAGCGCAATAATAGGCAGATGTGGTTTGTGCCTTGAGAGCATGCGGGCCGTACTCCCTGTTTCAGTGAGTGCAACAATCGCTTTTGCACCAAGGAGATGCGCGTCATACGTCGCAGAGAGCGTAGTGACATCAGTTGTCGTCACTTCATTCATAGGACGGCGTTTCTCCATCGTTTCTCTATAGAAATCACTTGTCTCTGCGCGCATTGCAATACTTGCCATGGTACGGACAACGAGCGCAGGATCATCACCTACAGCAGACTCTTGTGAGAGCATCACGGCATCTGTTCCATCAAAAACAGCATTCGCAACATCGGCAACTTCAGCACGTGTTGGCACGGGACTTTCAGTCATTGAGTCAAGCATCTGTGTTGCAGTGATAACTGGTTTACCAAGCTTCCTGCACATACGAATCATTCTCTTTTGGAGAAGCGGTACATCCTCTTTGGGAACTTCTACTGCCAAATCACCGCGAGCAATCATAATGCCGTCTGTCACCGCAACAATTTCATCTAAATTGTCTATCGCGGATTGCGTTTCAATCTTTGCAATAATGAGAGCATTGCTTTTAGCTTTAATGAGAATCTTACGAAGATCAGTAATATCTTTTGCGGTCTGCACAAAGGAAAGTGCCACCATGTCGACATTCTTCGTGAGCCCAAATGCGAGATCGCTTTTGTCTTTTGCGGTCATGGCACCAATAGGGAGCATTGCTCCTGGAACATTCACGCCTCGGCGACTTCGAATATGACCACCTGCAACTACCTTTGTGTGAATATCTGTTCCCTCAACCTTCACTACCTTGAGTATGTACTTACCATCCTCAAGCATGATGTTCATGCCAGCCTGAACGCAAGAAGGTAGAGACGAGAGGCTTACTGAAACAATTTCTTTATCCCCCACTACTTTCCGAGTAGTGATGGTAAATGCATCACCTGCTTTAAGCTCAACTGTGCCTTCAGAAAAATCACCGATGCGAATCTTAGGACCACAAAGGTCTTGAAGAATGGCGATGGACTGACCCGTTACAGCAGCAGCACTCCGCGCATTATCTATCCGCTCTCCATGTTCAGCGTGGTCGCCGTGTGAAAAGTTAATGCGAGCAACATTCATGCCTGCATTAATCATTGCCTCAATAACCTTTGGGTTGGTGCTCGCAGGCCCGAGTGTTGCAACTATTTTTGTTTGTTTGATCATGACTTCTGTCTGTTAATATAAAACAAAATAGTCTCTTTGTCCATTGAGTGACGACCTCAGCAAATAAAAATCAAGGACGTCGCTTCCCTTTCGCAAGCATCTGGCAGGCTTTCATAATTTGAAGCCCGCGCGCTTCTGATTCTGTAGCTTTCTCTACCCAACTTACAAAATCTCTCCGCTCATTAGGTGTAAGGCTACCCCAAGTAGCCTTTGCCTTAGGACTTGCTCCCAGAGCTTTGTAGAGATTCATTGGCACGAGCGTATAACAGCAAGGACGCCTTTTTCCAGAGAGGAGCCTTGAGGGAATACTCAGGGCTCGACGTTTGCGCGTCTCAACTTGTTTTGCCGACTCTATCCAACTAATAAAATCTCTTCGTGCGATTGGCGTAAGGCTACCCCACAACATCTGCACTTTCGAACTCGTCCTGATAACTTTTACAATGTCTGCTGGTGCCTTAGGTTCTAGTTCTCTTCTACCTGACTTAGCACTTACTTTGTTCATACTTTTATTCTACCTCAAGCAGTCAGAGCAAAAGAAAATAAAAACCCGCCATTCTGGCGGGTTTTTATTTTCTTTTATACATGAGATCAACTACCGCCCCCTGCAAGAAAGCTTCCTCTACTTATTCGTTAACGTAAGCTACTGCAGCAGATTGGAAGTATGTCGGTCCACTACCCCCTAAGTGGTTGACGAATGAGTGCGCCTTATCTTTGAGTAACCCGTACGTTCCTTTAATTCCTCCCAAGACGACACCCTGCACAGCTGCAGCTACAAAAGCACCCGCAATGACTGGCGTCATAAACTGCGCCCCAACTCTTCCCCATGGACTTTGCCATTCAGAAATCAGCGTCACCAGACCACCGACATACATCTTCTTTGCCTTTTCCATTTCCGACATCATAGTTGCACCAACACGAACTAAACCATGAACTGGCGTTAATCCAAGATCGACAGTCGCACCAATAACGCGTGCTGTACCGTCTGAAGCTTCACGCATCCCAAAGGATGTCTGCTGGTAATTATTTACTCCATTAGTTTCTCTTGGTTTCCAAACCAAACTATGCGCCTCCCTTCCTGCAGAAAAGCGCTCTAACGGCAATGCAATACTTTCAGCTCGTCCGAAGCGGTTCTCTCTTCGTCCCCCATAAACTTCACCATTAGTAGTATGAAATCCTTCTAGTGCAGACATAATGATCGTGCGGTAATCGCTTATATTAATTAATGTGAATTATAATTTTCACGGTTTTTTGTTAAGGAGGTACTATACTCTCAACGTGTAGCCTGTCAAATGCAACCTGTGCATGCGCCGTCACTTATAGAAACCTTTCCCGAATTCACATCTAGGAAAAAAAGTACCTCTTAAGTTAAGGCGCTCCGATCTTTTCTTTTTCAAGAAAAACTTATCGCAAAGGACACAGGCCAGCTTCACACATGCACAAGTATTCACTACCTCCACATTTTTTAGCACTCCTTCCGTAAATATTATTGTTACATGATTGAACGGAAATGTCAATAGGTGTATTTCGCTTCACCTAGAGACCGTATTAGTAACACAAGCGATGAAGTACATCCTTGCTGATATATCAGGAAAAATGTAAGTTCGGCCATTCATCTTCGAGTTTTGAAACAAGAAAGTCGCCGGATACACGCTCCGGGAAAATGACATAGTCAGCACCGGCATCTCGAAGTACTTGCTCCTGATCGGCTTCGTCGGTACGCACCACGATTTGCGCCTTCACATTACTTATCCGACAGGCATCAAGAAGTGCGAGGTTGTCTCTTGTCCCACCTGCTGTTGAAATAATGAGATGGGCCGTATTGAGCTGCAGGTTCGCCAGTATTTCAGAGTCACTCACATCGCCATAGAGCGCATGGTAGCCTTGTGCACGCAGGCGTCGCACCGCCGTAGGATTATAGTCAAGAACGAGCACTTCTATCTTCGCCTTTTTCAAATACTCTATGACTACGGTGCCCACCCTGTCGGCACCAACAACGACAACATGTCCAGACAGCGGTGGAAGAATCGCATCGGGCAATACATCAACCGCTTCTTTTCTCTGGAATCGTGCGACGAAGGGTTTCATGAATGTGTAGATAGACTCAGAATGATTCATAAGTGTTGACGAGAAGATTATAGAAAGCACAGCAGAGCCGGCAATAATTGCAAGTGCGGACTCCGAGGCGAAACCATGTTCGACGGCCAACAGGACAACAATCAGAGAGAACTCGGATACCTGCGTCATGTTTAGAGACGTCTGGAAAAGAGTGTGTTTGCGGAATTTGAAGAAACTTAAACCAACCAGATATGCAAATGGTTTCATAAAAAGAGCGAGCGCGGTGAATCCGAAGATTATCGGCAGAGAGTTTGTGATGCCCGCAAGGTCAACTTGGGAGCCGATATATATGAAGAATAATGCAACAAAGAAATCTCTGATCGGTTTTACTTTGGCCTGAATCTGAATCTGATACGGGGAAGAAGCGAGTGCAACACCTGCCAAAAATGCACCGATGACAACCGAAAAGCCAGCCAAAACCGCAACGGAGGTAAAGATAAAGCACCATGTAATAGCGGCGAGGAACAATAACTCGACAGACTTCGCCATCTTATTAAACAGGAACGGCAGTACGAAACGAGATATGAGGAACGCTGCACTAATCAAAGCTATTGCCTTAACCGTAAATATAAGGAGGGGCATAAGAATTGCAGTGCTCCACCCGAAAGAAATAAGATTTCCAGTTATAGCAACCATCACGATAATGGCAACGAGGTCTTCCACAAGGAGAATGCCGATGGAAAGTTTCCCATATAAAGATGCTGTATCGCGTCTTTCAGAAAGCATCTTAGCGATAACAATCGTCGAAGCGAACGCGAGCGAGATGCCTAAGATTGCCGCCTCAGTTCCAGAGAAACCAAAAAACGTTGCCAACGCAAAACCGGCGACAGAAGAGACTACAATTTGGAAAAGCGTCGCTACGATAATAGGGCGCCCTAGAGAGCGAATCTCACTCAAATTGAGCTCCATCCCAATCAAAAACAACACGAATGCTATACCTATTTCAGGAAGAGTGTGTAAGACAACTGAATCAGAAAGATTATATGCAGAAAGCGCCACTCCAGCTAAGAGATACGCCATAACCAAAGGAAGTCGAAATCGCATTGCTGTGTATCCAATAACACAAGCGACAGAAAGCATAATGGCAAGCTCCAAAAAAACGCTGTTCATAGAAAGAATTATACTCTGAACAAAGCTCTATTAATACCTAGAGATATAAAAAGGAGTTTAGATTAACTCATTCGTCATTGGAACGAACGCGGGTTACTTTCTTTTCTTTTTGCTTGCTTTTGTGGCGAGCATCACTTTCTTTGCCGCAAGGCGTTTTGCAGTTTTATGAGGACTTTTGTGTTTCTTGAGTGAACTTACGCCGTGGCTGTTATTTCCCATATGTATTTTTTATTAGTGAGTATGCCTTATTGTACTACCTGCGGAGCGTTCGAGCGAAATGAATCCCAATCTTGTATCGGGATTCATTTCCGAGGATGCGAACGCAGGCAACCTTAGTTACCTGCGGAGCATCCGAACAAAATAAGGCGGGGCTCCACTTACTGGATGAGGTTAAAGCCTGTTGGCAAAGCAGTTCCTTTTATGAGTGCCTACTATGTAAAATCTTTTCCGAATAAGCAAGCATTATCGAAGAGAAAAGGAATACGACATGAATGATAACTTGCCACATCACATTATTGAGATTTTGATTTTCGATGTTTATAAAAATTTGCAACAAGTGGATTCCTGATATGCCAACGAGCGCACCTGCTAATTTAACTTTAAGCGTTCCCGCATCTACCTTTGACAACCACTCAGGCTTGTCTTTATGAGTGTCAATTTCAAGTCGACTTACGAAGGTTGAGTAACCACCGATGATAACCATAATAAGAAGGTTGGCTACCATAGTGAAGTCAATAAGGGTAAGTATGCCGAGCATTAATACCGACTCAGATATATGACCTATCTCAATAAATAAGTGAAGGAGTTCGGTGAAAAATTTGTATGAATACAGGACACCGCCCAAAACCAACCCAACATAGAGTGGTGCTTGTAGCCAACGGCTTGCGAATATAAGCTTTTCCAAGATTACCTCTACTTTTTTCATATCAATAAGAGTATAGCCTATATTGGAAAAAAATATTATTAGTCACGATTTCGGACCTAGCTCCGCTTGCAAGCCGTGTTAGTTGCACATGGCTTCCCTACGACAACTTCTCGGCTCCGCTTGCAAGCTTTTGTTGAGCTACACAAAAGCTTCCCCACGGTCGCAGTCTAAGAAAATACAAAACGCCCTATGTAGGGCGATGCTCCGCTTGCAAGCCGTGTTAGTTGCACAGAAAAACCCGCCAACAAGGCGGGATTCATTTTCTCTCTCGGCTCCGCGGGTAGGACTCGAACCTACTTTATGAATGAAAGCTGTTACTTCTATATCCCTGACTTTTCCGAGTCAGCCGTCGTTTAAGCAATCAGTTTCTTCGCTTGCTCAATGAAATCTTCAACAGTAAGGATGGTTAGCGGGCTGTCTTTCGGATAATCCGCTTGGAGTTTGCGTGGCACAACCAGCGTCACTCCTGCTTCGTACATTTCAGTTAGTTGATTTGAAGAAATACTTGGTTGGAGGGTAAGGATATGCTTTCCTTTGACTCGTTTACCTTCATTCAAAACCTGTCGCCATCTATCTTTGCAAGTTGTTTTTACTCCCATCACAATGAGTTTCTCTGTTGGATATAAAGGGTCCAAATATGCTTCTTTGCTTGGGAAGATAATGTCTGGTTTGCCATCTACTCGCGGTTGCATTTCGTGAGCCAGATTTGCTTCGGTAAATATGCTATCAACGTGGTTCTCAAGCGAATGTCCTGCTCGTGATTTACGTCGGTTCATAATACTTGCTGCGGTGTGTAGAAAATCATCAACGTCCTTGAAAAGTCGGCTGATTTCCGTCTGGCAGATTTGTCTCTCAACTACCTGAAAAAGTTTGTATTCTGTTGAGTAATACTCCATTAGTTTTGTATCAAAAGGTTGTTTTGCAAGTTCACGAACACAGTGCTCAAGCATTTTGTGTGTTGCGTTTGAAAACACATCGGTCTTTGGAAACTTATCAAGCGCTTTTGCGAACTCTTGAAATTGTTTTTCCAAACACGCATCAGTATCTTCAATTTGTGCAATACCGTTTTTGTAAATAGACCAATGTTCAAATGGCTGTACACCCAAAGCAGCCATAACTTCTTCAATGTCATCTTCTTGGTCAAAAACGTATGCGTTGAAATCGTTTCTACTTGTTGGGACCAGCATCAACAAGTCTCCGACTGTATCAGGTATAAGAAATGGAAAATCCTTACCAAAGCGAGTTAGACGATACTCTGAACGAGTACCTTGACCGTACCAAGTTACTACTGACTCTGTGACTCTACCATCGTGCCATTCAATATTGACGGGATGCTTGGAGTTTTCGCCTTTTGTTGGTCCGTTAGGAGTAAAAATCTCCCAAGCAGATTTAGGCAAGTAAAAGCCCGATTGATGCGCTCCCGTTGCACCTGTGTCGTTTGGTGAGATGAACTTCAACAGCGCGTTTCCGTGCTGTACCGCTTCACTGATTGCTTTTTCGGTAAGTGGTGATGCCATTTTATTTTGCTTTGCGCTTGGCTTTCTTTGCAAGGAAAGTTTTGACCATTTGGGCTGCCGTTGCCTCAACTGCTGGCACGACCACCGCATTGCCAAATTGCCTGTACGCTTGTGTATCAGATACTACTACTTTGCACTCTTTTGGAAAACCCATCAGTTTGGCGCACTCCTGCGGTGTTAGACGGCGTGGTGACTTGCCCTCCTTCTGTTCAATCAGGATTTCAGAACCATCTTTGTAATAACGGGCGCTCAACGTTCTGGTAATGCCATTCGGGTCAGCAATACCAAAACCAAAACCATTTCCCTTTTCCCGATGACGCCGGGCATAGTTTTGCAAATACTGCCACAAATGGTTTGTCAGTGTGTACTTCGTGTCAGGCTTTTTCTCCAAAATCTCCTTGAGCTTTGACTTGAGTGGCGGTGGTTCTGGGAATGTGAAATCAGGATTGTCTCCAAACATTGACTTCTTGAAAGCGATAATAAAAATGCGCTCACGATGCTGTGGAACCCAATGCGCTGCATCATATACACGAGTAAATGTGATATATCCAAGGTCTTTCAGTGTGTTCATTATGACAGCCCACGTTTTACCTCCATCGTGTGATTGCAGATTTTTTACGTTCTCCAAGAAAAGTACTGATGGTTTTTTTGCCTGAATAATCGTGGCGAGATAGAAGAAAAGATTGCCCTGATTTTTATCTTTGAAACCGTGCTCCAAACCCAAACTCTTTTTCTTTGAAACTCCAGCGAGCGAAAATGGCTGACAAGGAAAACCAGCCGCCAATACATCGTGATTAGGAATGTCTGCTGGCTTCACTTTTCTGATGTCACCAGCAGGCATCTCTCCAAACCACGCCTTGTAAGTTTTCTGGGAATACTTATCCCATTCAGAGGTATAAACACATTCACCACCAAGTTTTTCAAGAGCTATTCTGAAACCTCCAATCCCAGCAAAGAGGTCAATAAATGTAAAAGTAGTTGGAACGTTCGGTTTCGGAAAAAGACGCTCGGTATGAAATGGAAGCGTTTTTTCTTTTTCTTCTGATGCGACTTTGAGCATTGAAAGTACAAACTCCTGTTGCGACATATTGCGCTGCTTGCGCTCTTGCTCAATCCAGTCGCCGACCTCTGTTGGGATGTTTCGTACTAAAAGTTGTTTGTTCACATCAATGTTCTTACTGTGACTATATGATAGCATATTTACCCAGAGTGCTATCTATGCAATAATGTGGATAACAGATGAGATGAAAACGGAAAATGATTTTCAAACTAAATACGGTAACTCCGTTGATACTGTTCTCTCAAAAGGTTGAGAGAATGGAAATGGGGACAGTCCCGATTTCGGGTCCATGCTCCGCTTGTAGGCTTTGTTTCTTGCGCAAAGCTTTCCCGCAGTCGCCTCAAGAAAAATGAAAAACCCGCCAACAAGGCGGGATTCATTTTCTCTCTCGACTCCCCAGTCAGGTCGTGAACTTTCTACTTTCAAGCCCCACAAGGATTTTTTTGAAATTTTGACGGAACGTTTTGGGTGGAGGTTGGTCAGTTTGAACACTAATCGGGTTTCGGATTTGTGATCTTATTTACAATCTCCAATAGAGGATTACCCGAGTCTTTTTCCGCCTTAGTAATGAATCCTATTGCTGCGTGTTTAAACATGGCATCAGTTCCATTTTGTAACATTTCTCCCGTAGCTGATGGATTTGAAGCTAGAAAATCTTCAAGTGTTCCTGCAACGGCAGTGCGGTGACGGTTCACCGCTGCCAAATGAGAATTAACGTTATAACTACGAATGAAGAAAGAGACTGCGTACCAAGAGACAGCAAGAAGTGCTAACTTTGCCGTTCCTTCTTGCCACGTTAATGCTGCCCAACCCCCTTGGTGCCACCAAGTGTAGTAAGCCACAATTCCTAAAGTAAGCACGACCAACAGTAAATACGAAATTACAACAGCCTTAAACCATCCGTCCGCGCGACCCTGATATAGAATGGTCTCTGTATTGAAATGAATTGCAAGTGCTTTAGCACCCACCTTGCCTGATGTAGTTTCAAGCTGTTGTTCACGTTCGTTGAGCTTCTCTAGCTTCTGTTGCAGTAGATTTAACGTCTCCTCCGTCTGTTTTCGAGCTTGAGTCGCAGCTTTTTGTTCTTCAGCAAGAGATTGTTGATCCGTACTCTTCCGAGCAGCCTCCTGTCTTAAGAAAACTAAGTTTGCACGAAGTTGTTTAGTTGCACCCTTGCAGAAGTTATCTATCTCATTCTCCAAACTATCTCTAACATTTATGTTGAAAGTGGCATCTGTCTCCGGATTCAAGTCGTTGACTCTTTGGACATAATGCAGTAGTTGGCTCTTGAGACTATTAACCTCGTTAACTTCATCGCTCGTAAGCAAATCAACATAGCCAAGTTCTTCGAACTCAACCAACATCTTCCTGATCTCGTGAAGTTTTGGATATGCTTTATCAAAAGTCAACGCTCCAAACTTATCTTTGTTTAAAGTTATTTGTTTTATTTCAAGAACCTTTAGGTTCTCTGGCTTTATTTCGTATTTAAGATTCATAGATTATTTTTAACTGAGATAAGTTGATTACACCAATCCACCTAGCCCCGCGGGTAGACTCGGTCACGAGTCACTAAGTATTGTACTCCTTCATCGTAAAATACTAAGTGTTCTCGAGAAATGGTGACCAGTCATCTTGAGGAAAAACCCGCCAACAAGGCGGGATTCATTTTCTCTCTCGGCTCCGCGGGTAGGACTCGCCTCTCGCATTGCTATGCTCGAAACCTACGGTCGCTCTTCGCTCCCTGCGGCCCGCGGTTCGAGTCCATACACACGCAGTGCTAGTGATACAAAAAACTCCCCAAAGTGGAGAGTTTTTTCTATCAAGCTCCGCGGGTAGGACTCGAACCTACAACCAACTCCTTACACGTGATCCCCTATTACGAAGGGCGTGGACTATATCATCATCCGATCTGGATGCGAGGCGCTTCGACCTTTCGGCCTACTCCCTTTCGGGATAGTCTCTACGCCTTCTCCAACAAATCGTCAGAGCTTGGCTCGGGATTGCCCATCCTTTTATAGGATTAGGGTTTCCCCGAATTCACCTCGTTTTTCAATCCCGATTCCTCGGGAAGGCTGCCTTTGGACAGGGAGCTGCTCTACCATTGAGCTACCGCGGAATACGTGGGCTCTACCCACTTTGTTTCCGCCGGAGCTCAAGAATTGAGCTCCTACGACAAGCGAGGAGCAATATGAAAGCATGCTTTCATATTGTCCGAGTGCCGTCGGAGAAAGCATGGTTTTTCTTAAAACCATGCGCTCGGCGGAATATGTTGTTAAACAACTTTAATTCTGTGGAACTAAGCAATAATGCTAACCACAGAATGTCTCACTATTCTACCCAAAATAGGCATTTACGCCAGAGCCAGCCCGTGCGCCTACCTCCCTTCCCTCTCAATCTTTTGCCAACTGCCTTTGCAATTCATCTTCTATTGCATCGCTCTCGAGTGTCTTTAGCATTTCCTGTAGCTCTGTGTCTTTGGAAATATCAATACCGCTCTTTTCAAGAAGAAGTGTCTGTAGGTAAATCAGCTTTGTAATTTCACTTTCAGCGTATGTGTTGATATAGAGTTCCACCTCTTCCCGAAGTTCGGCAATTTTAGTTTCACGGTTTTGAGATATAAGAACAACGATGGCAAGAAAAATCGCTTCGAGTGACACTACCATAGTGAGAAGACCGAAGGGAAAAGGATCGCCAACTGGAATATTTGGTAAAACGCCAGAATTCCATGTAATCCAAAACAAAAAGAAAATTCCATTGAGCCCAAGGAAAAAAACAGTGCCGAACGATTCGGTTAACCAATCCGCGATCTTATCGGCTAGATTTCTTTTAGCATTTGCCCGTGCCTTAAAACTTTGAATCGCAGTTCGCCTACGCGACACTCTTTCATGATGAGATGAATGTTTTAGATTGCTCACGAATGATTTGTATTACCGATGAAGCCAATTCCAGATTTTTGCGAAAATAAATCCAACTACCGCACCCATCACAAAAGTCATGAGCACCAAGGAGAGCGAAGCGACGAGATTAAAGGTGTCTACAAGATACACCGCACGGATCATGTGTAGCCAGAAAATAAAATCAAGCACTGCTTGTGCTACCCCGAGTGCTACCAGTGCTGACCAAAGAACATGAACGCCCCCAAAGAAGACGCCGAGAGCAAGTGCTGTTTTTTTAGGATTAAGCTGTGTCATAAAGATAGATATATACAATCTTATAAAGCTCCCTTAATTATACTCCTATTCTCCCGTGTACTGCCCGAGAGTTGCGAGTGAGTTCATATGAGCACGCTTAATGAATACCTCCTGTGCAGAAGCCACATTCTCAGCTTTTCCAGCCCAGAGTTTCAACGCACTTGCCTGAAGTGCCCGACCATAGGAGAACGAAAGCTTCCAAGGAAAGCTCCCCAGCTTATTCATGGCATCAAGATTTGCTGTTGCCTCTATCTCACTCTGACCTCCGGAGAGAAATACCACACCAGGGAGATTTAATGGAAGTATCTGCTTAAATAATTCAGTGGTTGCTTTAGCAACTTCTTCGGGTGTTGCCACAACACCGCTCTCCTTTCCAGGGACGATCATATTTGGTTTCAGAATCATTCCTTCAATCGCCACACCGGCATTATTCAATTCTTCAAAAACGGCTTTGAGTGTGCGTTCCGTAACTGCTCGACACACCTCCTGTGTGTTTGACCAATCCATCAATACTTCAGGCTCAACGATAGGAACTATTCCTACTTCCTGACACAGGAGTGCGTACGAGGCGAGTTGTTTTGCATTCTCTCGAATCGCACTATCTGTTGGTATACCCTCTCCGATAGTGATAACGCCCCGCCATTTTGCAAAGCGTGCTCCGAGCGCTACATATTCAGGAAGTCTTGCCTTCAATCCCTCCAATCCTTTAGTTACTGTTTCAGCGGTATCACCAATCTTCTCTACTCCTTCGTCAACCTTAATACCCGCAATCACACCACTGTCGTTCAATACTTTCACTAAAGTACGCCCGTCTGAAGCATTTTGCCGAATAGTTTCATCAAATAAAATGACACCAGAAATATACTTGCCTATATCTGGTGCAGTAAATAACATCTCACGATATGCTCGGCGATTATCTTCGGTTACTGGAATACCGAGTTTCTCAAACTTCTTATTAATATTTCCAAAACTCTCGTCCGCTGCGAGAATCCCTTTACTGGGAGCAACCATAGCAAGTGCTGTTTCTTTTAATTTTGCTCGTGTTTCGTCTATAAGCATATGTTAAAAAGTTACTTTTTATGATGAATAAAAATCTCCTCGTGGGTCACGCCTATGGTGCGTTGTCATGTAACGCACCGTGCCTGACTTTCCACGAATGACTAATGAGTGCGTAACCGCTTTACTCTTCGTGAAGCGAACGCCATCCAAAAGCGGACCATCAATGACACCTGTTGCAGTAAAGGTGAAATCATCACTCTTCACTAAATCGTTAGTGCTATAAATTTTCTTTTCATTCAAACCTGCTTTTTTAACTAAATTTCTCTGATGTTCATCTTTTGATTTAAATCTACATAACAATTCTCCGCCAAGTGCTTTAACGGCGGCGGCGGCAAGTACTGACTCAGCAGAAGCGCCAATACCCATAAGAATGTCGATTCCGGAATCAAACATTGATGGCGCAATGGCACCCGCAACATCACCATCAGTAATAAGACGAACCCTGGCACCAGATGCACGAATTTCTTTTATAAGTTGCGTATGCCTCTCCCTATCAAGAACAACGACAGTAATATCACCTACCTTTTTACCAAGTGCTTTTGCAACTTTTTTAATATTCACCGACACACTGGCGTCAAGACGAATTACTTTTCGAGCTTTTGGTCCTACCGCAATCTTCTCCATATAGGTGTCAGGCGCTCCAAGCAATGTGCCTTTGGGGCCAGCCACAATAACAGAGAGTGCGTTGTATCTTCCGTATGCCACGCTATCGGTGCATTCAAGCGGATCAACTGCAATATCCAAGACTGGCTTCCCTCCTTTACCTAGTTTCTCACCTGTATACAGCTCTGGGGCTTCGTCTTTACTTCCCTCTCCAATAACAACACGCCCAGTAAAATTAATTTCATTAAATGCAGTGCGCATCGCATCAACTGCTGCACCATCAGCTTTGAGTTTGTCGCCCTTACCAATCCAATGTCCTGAAGCAACAGCAGCAGCTTCAGTTACTCGCACGAATTCAAGAGCTAAGTTTCTGTCCATAATAAATCAGCTTTCAGGTTATAGGTTCCAGGTTCCAGCTTTTAAATAAATATGAAAAAGGGACACGGGAATCATACCACTCACCTCACAGTTAAGTAACAACGAGGTGCTTCGGCAAAACAAATAAAACTGCCCATGCAAACAGCGCCAGAACCATACCTACAACAAAGGGCATCTGAAGGCCAAAAAAGCCAGCACCAACGCCTGCAACCACAGGAGCCACTCCTTGTGCCAGAGCTTGAAGTGAGCCGTTAATTCCCATTGCTGCACCCTGCTTTTCACCTGACACTCCCTTACTTATAAGAGCTGCGAGATTTGCAACAGAAAGCCCATTACCTACAGCAAGCAATGGTAATACTACATATAAGAGCGACGCAGAGGGTACAAACCCATACGCAAAAATAGCTGCTCCAACCAAAATAAGCGATACGCGGAGAATTGCTCGCTCATTATATTGTTTTGTAACAATACGGAGCACGACTACTTGCGTGAATATAATCCATGCTCCAGTAATACCAAAAAATATACCGACTGCGCTCGCAGTAAATCCAAAACGACTTACTAGCAATATTCCAATGAATGCCGTAAAGAATCCAAAACCAAGCTGAAGCAAAAATGATGAAAGATACACGGGACGCGCATCTACATCTCTAAACGCAGTTTGAATGTTCCGAACACCTTTAAGAAAATGGAAATCATGAGAACCATCTCCCTTTCTTGTTTCAGGAAAGAATAGAGAAATAAACATCAAATTCACAACACCAAGCGCGCCCGCAAGCCAAAAAGGCGCAGAAGCAAACCCTGTGAGATGTAAAATCCAACCTCCAAGAATAGGACCAATGATAAACCCGAGACCAAATGCTGCACCAACGAGCCCAAAGTTCTTTGCTCTGTCCTTCGGTTCGGTTACATCAGCAATAGCGGCTTGGGCTATTGAAAAATTAGCGGCGGCAAGCCCTGCGACTGCACGAGACAAGAAAAGAAGTGGCAATGAACCAATGACAATGGCGAAGCCAAACATAAGTTGAGCAACGGCGAGTACACCAACACCAAATGTGAGTAAGCGCTTCCGCCCATACGCATCAGAAAATTCTCCGAGGATCGGCGCTGCTATGAACTGCATGAGTCCAAAAATGCCAGTGAGCAAACCTGCAATGAGGTACTGCGCGCTCGTGCCAAATCCATGAAGAAGAAACGAGGGTGACGAAGGATCAGTCAGAATGATAGGAATAATAGGAAATATCATCCCGATGCCGATCATGTCGAGAAGTAATGTAACGAAAAGTATAGGTAGAACTCGCCTTGTTTTTACAACTGACATCAAAAGAGTATAGCAAATCACCCTTTATACTGGAGAAGTATGTTTGACCTTACAAAGCAGGAACTCGCCACCTTAAAAAAACTCTCAACTCCAATTAAGATTCAGGATTTTTTAGATACCCTTCCTATCAACTACGAAAAGAAAGGAGAAACACATATGTCGCCACGAAGGGTACTTCGTGAGAAAAAAGCACACTGCATTGAAGGAGCGCTCTTAGCAGCTACGGCACTGTGGATCAATGGTGAAGAACCCCTCCTTATGGACCTTACTGCAGCTCCCGAGGATGATGACCATATTGTTGCTCTCTATAAAAAAAATGGTTATTGGGGGGCAATTTCAAAAACAAATCATGCAGTACTTCGTTTTCGAGACCCTATATACAAAACACTTCGTGAACTCGCACTCTCCTACTTTCACGAATGGTTTCTCGATGAGAACGGACTCAAGATGCTCCGAAGTTATTCAAAACCACTTAATTTGAAACGACTCGGCACCGCTTGGGTTACCGCAGAGGAAGATTTGTGGTACCTCGATGAACATTTAGATACCTTGCCACATTTTTCACTTCTACCAAGGGAAAATAAAAAACACATCCGCCCTGCAGACAAAATGGAGAGGACTGCTGGCAACCTTCGTGAGTGGAATAAGAAAAATAAAAGAACATAGAAAACACACTGAGCAACACCACGACCTATTCTTCAATTATGATTTATATATCCCTAATTCGTGCGAATTAGGGATATATAAAAATGCAGAGATGTGGATACATATAGGATTGGTTATTTTTTGTTGCATGTATACCCCGTGAGATAGCAGATCAGAGAATACGCATTAGCGAAAATTTTGATGTGATAAAAATTCTATCCTTTTCCACACGAACATATTATCTCATGGGGTATACTACCCGCTCATGAGCGAACTACAATTTCCCGACAGCCAAACAAATATTCTCATTCTTGATGATTCCCAAGATGAAGCGCTACAATTAAAGCAATTTATTTTCCACGTCGAAAATGGCGATTACTTTGCAATGCTCTCAACCTTACTTGGTTTTGTTGAAGAAACAGCAAATAAACTTGAAGAAAAAGACGAGGCAATGAAAATCGCTGAAATGCAGATTGCACGCCTACGTCACAACCTCCAATACCTCCACGAAAACTACAACATCACACCAAAGAAGAGACCACTAGAAGCCGAACCAAAACTAATAGATTAAAAAATGGCAGAGGGTCTCACGAGGCGAGAAGAAATAACTAACGGGCAAGCTCTTGCTGATCTTTTGAACATTGAACAGAAAACTCTTAGGGAGTGCTTGATATATCTTGCGTGGCTTGACCAACAGATTGTGGAACTCGACAAAACATATCCCGAATGGGGACCAGAACGCGAAGAAGCATGGTTTGCACACAACTTGCAAGATGCCCGACTTCGATTACAGGCTGGCCGTATAGCATCTGCGCGCTTTGCATATGAAGATGTCCTATTGCAGGCAGAAGAGAGCGCTGACCGTACCCCTAAGACGAAAGCGATGATTCCCCAAATCCTGAAAGAAATGGGAGCGCTTCCAGACGGGAAAGGCGTGACACGTCGCTCAAGAGATGATGAGTGATGAGAACTTTCTAAAATCTTCAGATGCGAGGCGCGAGTGAGCACCGTACCGAGCCATATTCAGTATATGGCGATGGAGGAGCGGAGCGAGCAACAAAGCAGGTGAAGATTTTAGAATGTTCTTTAATATTTTCTAATCACGCCACGAACCACAGCGGCGATAGTGAGTTCGTCTTCAGGATAAATTGGTTTGTAGGCAGTATTTGCTGGCTCCAAATATGGCTTACCCTTTTTCATTCGGAAATATTTCATCGTCCATCCACCATCAACTTCAGCAATGACTATCTCCCCTTCTTTTGCGACAGTTGCTCGCTCTGCAATAACCATGTCGCCTTCCACAATGCCCGCATCTTTCATAGAGTCGCCTTTCACCCGCAACAGATACGTCTGTTCACGATCGCGAATAAGATAGTCATCTAACGAAATACTATCAAGTACCTCCTCTTCAGCAGTTGCAGGCATGCCGGCTTCTACAAGACCTAAGATTTTTATTTCTCCCAAGACCGTTGTAGGGATAAGACGCCCTCGGCGGTCTTTCTTTAACTGCCCTCGGCGCACTAAACGCTCAACCAATTTGAATACAGAATCCTTGGAACGCAGACCCGTGATATCCATTATTTCGGCATACGAAGGCATGCGCCAACGAGACCTATAAAATTGGAGAATCTCTCTCAAATATGAAGTATCCATTTACACAGTATAAGCGAACGAACGTTCGCCGTGCAAGGAAGTTATACACTCCTCCCCTAACGACTTTAATTAAAGACCTTAGAAACAAGCTTCTTGAGCTGGGTGCGCAAATTAACTACAGGAGCATTTGCACCTACATAACGCTCAACATTGCCCGCAAACATATCAGCTGAATGTTCCCACGAAAATGTAAGTGCTTTTTCACGACACTTCTCTCGCGAGAGTGTTAAACATTTTTTAGCAGCCTCAGTGAGATCATCGCTCAAAAATCCATCAACTCCATTTTCAATAACATCCTTTGGCCCCATAACATCGTGTGCGGCAACAGGAAGACCGCATGCAAGTGCCTCAAGCACCACTAGACCAAATGTTTCAGTACGCGAAGGGAAAACAAAAACATCAGACGCTGAGAGAATGTCGATGAGCTCCTGCCCTCGCTTGTAACCAAGAAATACATTTTTCTTGCCATGCCTTCGTTCCAATTTTTTTCGCTCTGGCCCATCCCCTATCACCAGTTTTGTACCAGGAAGTTCCATGCTCAAAAATTCCTCAACACTTTTCTCTTTTGCAATTCTTCCAAAATATACAAACACCGGGTGAGGAAATTTTACCTCTGCTCTCTTTTCTTCATTTGGCTTGAAAACAGTAGTATCAATACCTGGTGGCCATAGAACAACATTCTTAAAATTATGCGCCTCGAGCTCGGCCTTTAAAGTATCATTACTTGCCATAACCGCCTCAGCGCTACTATGAAACCAAGACATGTACACTCGAGAAAAAACGGCAAGCAGTGTCCCCCCAAATATGTAATGAGGAAGGTATCGGGGAAAATTGGTGTGATATGAGGTAGTGAATGCAATACCTCTCCCCTTTAGCAATGATCGAGCTGAAAGCCCTAGTGTCCACTCAGTTGCAATATGCACATAGTCTGGCTGAACTGAATCAAATATCTTTTTCATTTTCCTATCAGGAAAAAATGTCATAGAGATTTCTGGGTACAGCGGAAATGGGAACGCAATAAAAAGTCCTGGATGCACAACAGTAACTTCGAAATCACGCTCTTTAAGATATGGAATAGTTCGCTCAAAGAGCGTTACCACTCCATTCACCTGTGGCGCCCAAGCGTCAGTGACTATAATGAGTTTCTTCATGCAGTAGAAATTATTTCAGGAAAAATACCGCCAACGGGTTTACTTATTCAATGATACCTTGAATTCTCTTAGAAAAAAATGATTAATCTTTCATTCCCAAACTCACCTATGTTACACTTTGATTAATGTCTGACTTAGGAGAAAAGTGTGGCGTTTTTGGAGTTTATGGGAAAGGAATGGAGGCTGCGCGTCTCACCTTCTTCGGACTCTACGCCTTACAGCATCGAGGTCAAGAAAGCTCTGGGATTGCCACATCAAACGGAGAAACTATTTTCTGTCATAAAAAAATGGGCCTCGTCGCTCAAGCATTTGCCGAAAAAGACATTCAACGCCTCGTAGGTCACATTGCTGTTGGACATAACCGCTACTCAACTTCAAAATCTTCACAGCTCAAACACTCGCAACCTACACATATAGAAGATGTTGGTCTCACCTTAGTACATAACGGCAACATTCCTTCAACTACTCTTCTTGAGAATTTCCTTGCTTCAAAAAACATTGCCTACAAAACACTTTCTGACTCTGAAATGATTGCAGAGGCCATTGCGGTCCATATGCGCGAAGGTTCTACTCTAGAAGACGCTGTCCCAAAAACATTTCCCCTCCTTACAGGGGCATTTTCTATTCTATTAATGGATAAACATAACCTCGTCGCCATCAGAGATAATTACGGTATTCGTCCACTCTCTATAGGTACCTTAAATGGTGGGTTTGTTTTTTCATCGGAAACATGCGCATTCCATCCCATTGGAGCCGAGGAACTCCGTGATGTAGCCCCGGGAGAAATGATTATAGTAAACGAGAGCGGTATGCGTTCTGTGCAAATTGCGATGGGCATTCAAAAGCTTGATATATTCGAATTCGTGTATTTTGCACGGCCAGACTCAGTACTTCTTGGCAAGTCAGTCTATGGTGTTCGTAAAAACTTTGGTATTGAACTTGCGAAAGAGTTTCCATTAGACGCTGATGTGATTATTCCAGTTCCAGAAACAGCAATGCCCGTTGCGATAGGCTACTCTCAAGCATTGGGGATTCCGCTTGAAACAGGGCTCATAAAAAATCGCTATATACACCGCACATTCATTCAACCAGAACAACATATTCGTGAGCAGGGCGTAAAAATAAAACTCACCCCACTACCAGAGGTCATCAAAGGGAAGAAGGTTGTGGTCATAGATGACTCAATAGTTCGCGGGACAACTTCTAGGCAAATTGTGCAAATGCTTTTCGAAGCAGGAGCGAAAGAAGTAAACTTCCTCGTCAGCTCACCTCCTGTACGATTTCCTGATTTTTACGGTATTGATACACCAACCCAAAAAGAGCTCATTGGCGCACAAAAAACACCTGAAGAAATACGAGAATACCTTGGTGCAACACGATTACACTTTCTTTCATATGACGGCTTGATTCGTGCAACAGGCTTACATCCCGACATGTTCTGCACTTCATGCTTCACTGGCGAATATCCAATAGATATTAAAGAACGTACTAGCGAGATTCATTCGCTCCCAACCGCAAAACTTTTTTAAATAAAATAAATAGATTCAAGAATCAGGATTCAGGATTCAGGATTTCTAGCTTGGGAGTTTATTCTTGAATCATGAATCTTGTATCGTGAATCAACGTTTTAATTAGACCACCTCGCAAAAATTCCTGCAGGCAATAGACGTCCGCTACTCGACTCTTCAATAGTTAATTCTCCTACTTCCACACCTCCGCCATTTTTTTCAATAATTGATTCTAGGTTGTGTGCAAACGCAAGCGATGAATACCCCGCAGCGTATCCGCTCACCAGTATGAATATAGGCTTGTCTGACAGAAGTGCTTTACAGAGCTTCATAAGCATTAGAAAGTTCTCCTCAATTTTCCACAATTCATCTTTTGGTCCATGACCAAAAGCAGGAGGATCCATAATAATTGCGTCATATGTATTCTTTCGTTTCACTTCCCTCTCAACAAACTTCATTACATCCTCCGTAACCCAACGAATTGGTTTTTCATTCAAACCAGAAAGTTTTGCATTCGCCTTTGCCCATTCGATTGCAGTTTTTGAAGCATCAACATGTGTAACTTGCGCACCAGCTTTTGCGGCAGCGAGCGTTGCCCCTCCGGTATAGGCGAAAAGATTCAAAACTTTGACTGCTTTCTGCTCACTGCTTTCTGCCAACTTCTGTTGAACCCATTGCCAGTTAGGAACCTGCTCTGGGAAAAGGCCGGTGTGCTTGAAAGAAGTAGGGCGAATAATAAAATTCAGCCCACCGAGTTCAATCTGCCATTCTTTGGGAAGAAACACTGACTGCTCAGTGTTTCTTCCAATCTGCGAAGCAGAAACACTCATGTCCTGAGTACTCGAAGGACGAGTGTTAGGAGAGACAATCTTTTTAAAATGCCAGTCGCCACCCTTTGCTTTGCGTTCATACCATGCGTCTGCTCGCTTCCATTCCTCATCTCCTAAACGCTTCTCCCACAATGCCTGCGGGTCAGGCCGAGCCAGCACTATGTTCCCATACCTTTCGAGCTTCTCTTCCCAACCAGAGTCAAGAAGTTCATAATCTTTAGAAGGCTTTGTCGTCAATATGCTGTGTAACATTTCCTCCATGCTACCCCATGAATGCACCAATTGGTAGACATCTGGAAATAATTAAATGAAAAAACATATGAACGGGATGTTTTGTCTCCTCATAAGTACATGACATTCTGTATAGTTTAATTTAACGTTCGTTAAATTAAACTATACAGTCCGGAGAGAACAAAATAGCTATGTTACAGTAATGAAAATCACCAATATGGACGAACCAGCGCTTACTATCAATAATCTCACAAAAACCTACGCGAGCGGAACGGTAGCACTCAGCGGTGTTTCTCTCACTATTCCCACGGGCGATTTCTTTGCACTTTTGGGTCCAAACGGGGCAGGTAAAACAACCATCATTGGTATTGTCACAGGGCTCGTAAACAAGACGAGTGGTGAGGTAAAAGTTTTTGGTGACGACATCACCACAAACCCCGAGCAAGCAAAAACTCACATTGGACTCGTGGGGCAGGAAGTAAATTTCAATCCATTTGAAAAACCGTTCGACATTATAGTGAATCAAGCTGGCTATTACGGTATTCCCCGCTCTATTGCTATTCCACGAGCTGAAAAGTTATTGAAAGATCTTGGACTCCATGAAAAAAGAGATCAGCGTGCCATGACGCTCTCTGGCGGAATGAAGAGACGCCTCATGATTGCACGCGCGCTCGTGCATGAACCAAAGTTTTTGATTCTCGATGAACCAACAGCGGGCGTTGACGTTGAACTTCGCCGTAGCATGTGGGAGTACTTAAAAGGTCTAACCGCAAAAGGGGTAACTATTCTTTTAACAACACACTACCTTGAAGAAGCAGAGCAACTTTGCAAACATGTTGCCATAATAAACAAAGGCTCCATTGTTGCCTCAGGAACTATGTCTGAAATTCTTGCTATGCATGACGACAATGATCCTAAAGATGGTGCGTACCGCGCAGGAAAACTTGAAGAAGTATTCATTAAACTCACGCAAAATTAACATGCCACTCAAAAGCACTTGGACATCCTTTTACACGATCCTCCGTAAAGATGTCGTACGAATCTTTCGAATATGGCCACAAACATTTCTTCCATCTATCGTTACTTCAGTCCTTTACTTTTTAGTATTCGGCACCATTATTGGATCTCAGCTTGGAGATTTTAACGGTGTTTCATATATACACTTCATTATCCCAGGGCTTGTTCTGCTTGCCGTGGTAACAAACGCATTCACTAATACCGCATCAACATTCTTTCAGGCAAAGTTCTTCTCACGAAATATCGATGAAATTCTTGTCTCTCCAACTCCACCATGGGTC
The DNA here is from genome assembly GCA_007378985.1 of Parcubacteria group bacterium Greene0714_7. GTDB lineage: Bacteria > Patescibacteriota > Minisyncoccia > Phycocordibacterales > Phycocordibacteraceae > Phycocordibacter. The sequence goes on along the minus strand of VMHB01000003.1, from coordinate 28,484 downwards.
ATCATTGGTGGATTTGTTGCTGGAGGAATGGTGCGTGGCATTTTAGTGGGACTCCTCGTTCTTGCTGTGTCAGTATTCTTCGCGCTTCCCCCTCTCATGCATCCTTTTGTAATTTTACTCTTCCTCATCCTCTCTAGCATGATCTTTGCTTTAGCAGGACTAGTGAACGGCATCTACGCAAAAAGCTTTGATGGCATTACCATAATCCCCACTTTCGTCCTCACGCCACTCATTTACTTAGGTGGTGTTTTCTACTCAGTCGCATCATTACCTGCCATTTTTAAAGGCTTCACACTCGTCAATCCAATTTTCTATCTCGTTAATGGTTTCCGTTATGGGTTCTTAGGATTTTCCGATGTGTCTCTGTCGCTTTCAATTAGTGTCCTCCTTCTACTTACTACTATCCTCATTGCAATCAATTGGTATCTCCTCCGAACAGGCCTTGGACTGAAACAGTAAGCGGCGCCCTTGATACACCACCAACAACTACATGCATTGGAAGTCTCTCTATCGTCTTATTCGCTATGTTGTAGTTGGTGTTTCAACATTCCTCATTGACCTCGTTATCCTCTTTGCGCTCACCAAATTTTTTAGCGTTCCATACACCTACGCTGTCGCCATAGGATTTATTATTGGTATCAGCCTTAACTACGCAATCTCACGAGCGTGGGTATTCCGCGGAACTCTGAGACATATCCATCACGGATACGCCTATTTTTTAGGCGGAGGACTAGTAAGTCTGACTGCAATACTCACATTAGTTGCTGTCTTTGTAGAGCGCTTTGGTATACCGCTCATCTTCGCCCGTATAGTAGTTTCAGGAATTGTGGGATGTGGTAATTACCTCTTTAACCTCTATCTCAATTTCAAAGTAGTAGGAAAACATATACACCCCGCACTGAAACTTGGTGTTGTAGCTCATACGTCGACATCTGAAAATACCAATAACCATGTGCCTATGGATTGAGTTAATGTGCAAGATGTAAAGTATTTCGCTACAAGACGTTACACCAAGTACTAGTGACGGGGTACACTAGATACACAACCTTATGCTCCCAGACCTTTCATCCCTCATACAAACCTTCGGCTACATTGGCATCGTGGCAGTAGTATTCGCAGAATCCGGACTTTTCTTTGGATTCTTTTTACCTGGCGACAGTCTTCTCTTCACAGCAGGATTTCTGGCATCGCAAGGATTCCTCAATATATTTATTCTTATTGCACTTACCACAACAGCGGCTATCACTGGCGACTCGGTAGGATACTGGTTCGGGAAAAAAGTGGGACCTTTTATATTTTCACGACCTGATTCATTTTGGTTCAGCCATAAGCGCGTTGAAGATGCCAGCGCATTCTTTGCTAAACATGGTCCCAAAAGTCTGGTGCTCGCACGGTTCATACCAGCAGTACGTACCTTCACGCCAATTCTTGCAGGAGTGGGTCAAATGAATTACCGCACTTTTCTTACCTACAATGTTATTGGTGGTGTGCTTTGGGGTACGGGCCTTCCTATCCTTGGGTACTTCCTGGGGCGCCTCGTTCCCCACCCCGACCGCTACATTATCCCCATTGTTCTTATCATTGTCGTCATTTCGATGCTTCCCATACTTCGAGAGATTTTTCGCAAGAAAAAAAGTATTTCTTAAGTTACCCACAAGGGACTTCTGTGCATTGCTTTTATGTGACTTTCGTGTCATCATAGTGGTAAGGGTACGATTGTCTTCAACTCTCCATGGAAGCGCTCACGGAAGGCGCTTAAAAGGTTAGGCTAAGCATCAAGCTCTTGCATTAATTAGGTTAGTATAGAAAAAAAATATTGTGGCTAAGAAATTATATTTCGGTGGCTTGTCTTACGACACCACTGATGACAGTTTAAAAGCAGCGTGTGACCAATTTGGCGCCGTAACATCTGCAAAGGTGATCATGGACCGCGAAACAGGTCGCTCACGAGGTTTCGGTTTCGTCGAAATGTCTTCGGACGATGAGGCGATGGCAGTTATCTCAGGGCTTGATGGTAAAGATGTTGATGGACGCACCGTTCGCGTTTCTGAGGCTCGTCCTCAGGAAGAGGGTGGTGGCAACCGTGGCGGTGGAAACCGTGGCGGAGGTTTTGGTGGCGGAGACCGCCGAAACAGCTGGTAATTGAAGTAATTCATTACACTCAAAAAAGACCTGAGCATTCCGAGCTCAGGTCTTTTTTATTGTCCTTTTGATACAAGAGTATCTTCTCTCCCCTACTCCAATTAATCGGAGTAGTTGTTCCAAGTATGGAGCTAGTCGCCTTCAAATTTTTCCGCACCAGAACACCCTGGGAAGCCAAGGTTCTTTCCAGAATAAAATTCATTCACGAAATACGGTATATTCACATCAGCAACAAGGGTGCAAACATCAGCATTAGAAATACCAAGTTTTTCTATAAGATCCTTAGTTGCACTTCTTCGTACTTCACCTACAGGCTCTTTAAGAATCACCACAATAAAAAATGTACCTTCGGGAGAATAAAAAATTTCATAGGTGGATTCAGCGCTAGTAGTCGCGACTTCTGAATTAGGAAACCACGATAAAAAAGAACTCGGTGGCGTGGTGGACGCAACGCCAATGTCTTTCGTAAAATCTCGAACGAATATAGACCCACCATTACTGCTCGCTATTTCAAAAGTGTTTTGAGATGGCTTCCCTGTATTCCCTACAACTGGTGTGCTGCTACCCACTTGAGAATTAGTACCAGGAAGAGTGCTGATAGGTGAAGTGCCATTTGGTCGAGGGGTCGGCACTTGTGCAAGAAAATACAAAGTTCCCGTAAACCCTATGAGGGCGAGAGTTGCTACGGCGAGAACTAAGGTGAGTATGTTTTGTTGGTTCATGTTTTTATTAAAAATTAGAATATACAGAGATGGCCTCGGACTGCTTCTATATCCCAGTGAGGCCCCCCTCCAACTCTCCCGGGACGCGGTCTCTCGCGAGCATAAACATTTCCACAACGATCATCATATACTTGTGCCTCCTGTGAACCCCACGGAATCCATCGTCCGCCCTCGCGAGGGATAAAGGTGTTGGGATTGTTTGCAATACAAGCATTAAGTGTTGGATTAAGGCGAAGATCCGCTTTGAAACCAGAGCCATGAGCACCGCCACGATTTCCACCACTATCAATTGCTGCGGAAGTCACGGTAAATTGAGTTCCGCATAAGTTATGAAGTTGAATCAATTGTTCAACAGTCTGTATGCGTATGCCCGCAAGGGAGTAGTTCCCAGCACACGGCACGCTCCCCCCGCATACGCCACCCTGTTGTAATGCTCGTACAGCAGCGGCATCGGTAGAGTACACACCTCCAACCGATGCTGTTGGAGAAAGCTGTCCTGTTCCTCCCCGCGCACCTCCTGTCACTTGAGGACGAGGTGTAGGTGCACCAGGTGCATCAGGAAATACGCCAGAGACAGGAGCAGAAATACAATCAATGTGAGTCCAGATGGTAATATTTTTTCCCGTCAACACTGAAAAAGTAATATTCACTAAAAGCCACGCAGTGAGCACAATACATAAACCAACAAATACATTAATAAACACACCGTGTGCTTTCTTTACTTGATCTGGCTTGCTTGCTGCAGTTACATACAAAATACCTGCGTACGCAAACATGAGAGTTGCAACAATAACAGAGAAGGCAACGGCGAAATTGATGACATTATTTGCGAGTTCAGAAATATCGCATGCCTTGCACTCTGCCCCCTCACACTGAGGAACTAATCCACCACCGCTACCACTTAAGAGGGCCGAAGGATCTTGCTGGACTGCAGCAAATGCCACGAGTGGCATGAAGAACAGTATTGGGAGAAGGAGTATCAGTATCTTTCTCATTACACAATGAGTATACCTTTGAAAAGCTCTTGCGAATCTCTACATATGGCTCTGTGTGATACTTTTTAACCATTCCACACCTCGAAGAACCATATATTGACTTTCCTCATAGGAAGCACATGATTTAGTGAGATAGTGGTTAGTTATTGGTTTTCTTACAAAAACATGGGATCAAGATACGAAGGCCGACATGATACTCAAAAGAAACCTTGGGGTGCGGCACTGGCTATTGCTGGTGCCTTATTTGGTGGTGCGGGTGGTGCGTGGGGGCAAGATGCACCACGAAGATCTTGGGAATATGGGGACATGAGTCCTACAGATGCAGCGTACTGCCGAAGGGCGGCAGAAACGGAAACTAGAGCAGTCAGAGAAGGTAGGCCTCTGAATGGGGGGAATTTATGCGCCTCAGACGATGTATCGGCTCAAATCTATGTATTAGATCGGAGACGTGCGGAAAGAGAGGCTGCAGCAGAGAGTCCAGCAGATAGAGCACGCAGACAAGCTCGAGATGCGCAAATGCAGAGAGAGGAAGACGAACTTTTTAGGCACTGTGAGAGCGTGAAAAAAACATGGGATCAAGATACGAAGGCCGACATGATACTCAAAAGAAACCTTGGGGTGCAGCACTGGCTATTGCTGGTGCCTTATTTGGTGGTGCGGGTGGTGCGTGGGGGCAGAGTAGAGCTTCTAACTATGACGGATGGGAACTTTCACCAAGAGTACTTGCTGACTGTGTTGAAAATGATCAACGCCAGTGGGACAGAGTAAAAGCTGGACAGGAACCAAACTTCGGAGATGTCTGTGGTGGCGACCAAAATCTGATTGCAGTTGGAGTACGACTTATTAATGAACGTTTGGCAAGGGAGACTCCAGCTCAAAGAAGAGATAGAGAGACAGCTCAAGAGCGAACGATGAGAGAATCAGATGAACTTTCAAGGTACTGTGAGAGCGTGAACTTCGCAGGTGAGAGATGCCGTGGTTTATAAAACTTTCGTTAGTTGCTGTTTATTTAAGAGGAGGTTTTGTGGCAGTTTTACGAATTGCGTTGATCAAACTAGTCGAATCAAAATAATTAGATAGTTTGTTCTCCCATCCAGATTTGCTGGTATCCACATCCGGATCAACTCCTCTGCCCTCAACAGGCTGGTTATCTTCCCGAAGAGTAATGGAGTTCACAAGAAGAAGTGAGTAGCTGGTAGTAGGGTCTATAACAGTCTTCAATGGATAAGTATTTTCAACAGTGCCCCACCCTCGTGTGGTTCCACCAACTACATGTGCGCGGTTAAATTTCTTGAATGTTGCCGCAGTTAATTCTGCAGTGGACTGTGTCATTGCGTCAGTCAGAATGGCGATTTCAGAATAGCGTGATACCAATGGAAACTTTTCTTGAGTTGTTCGCTCTACCTGATACTCTCCTTGATGAAATAAATCAAAAGTATATTGATTTGCTCCCACAAAAAGACCGAAGAAAGCAGGCAGAAAGTCTAGTGATCCACCAATGTTCCCTCTCAAGTCTAAGACCATACTGCTAAGCCCCGGTGTTGTTGATGCTGCATCAACAGCCAGACCAAACTCGCGAAGAGTTGTTGGGGATATTTTATTAATATGAAGATAGAGCGTAGAGCCGAGCGTATGCGGAAACACTGTAGGTTCTATACCTGCAGAGTCATACAATGCCTTTGAATTATTATTAGTGAGGACTGATTGTGCGTAGGTTGCCACCGCAAGCGCTGCCTTATCTTCGGTTGAAGTTGCATTTGCAAAAATCGCAGCTTTCTTCTTATATGCCGCCGTCACCTCCGCAGACGTAGCGCCTTTCTCAAGTCCAAGATTTTGATATAAATCTTTTGATGAATCAATGTTGCTTACATTTTCTCGGAGGGCCACCTCTTCTTTTTTTGAAAGAATACCGTCACGACCTGCAGGAGGAAGGTTATAGAGAACAACGGCACCAATATTCAGCGCTATTTGTCGTTTATTTTCAGTGGAAGTTGCCAATCTAAAGGCGCCCTCAAGCATCTTTGCGGTACCCGCTCTATCAGGAGTAACTAATACTGTTGTTGTAGCTGTAACTTTCTCCACGGATAGTCGAAATAACTCTGGCAACTTTAAATCCTCAGGCTTCATCCAGTAATTAGAAGTTATCGAGTCATACACTTCCATATCAAAACGGACATACACATCTGCCTCTTCTGGTGTCTGGTAGTGTATTGCTGACTCAGCTGACTTCACTTGTGCCCACACATATGCACCACCAGAGGAAAGCGCAATAACTGTTGCGACCAATATAAGAACCAACTGATGTCGGAGAATAAATAACCTCACTGTATGCAATTGCGGAGTATTAAAGCTCATCTGTGAGATACTACCATGTGAATCATGGATTATTCTTCAAATAGAGCGGTGGAAAAAGAATTTCTTCTTCGAGAAAAGTATAACGGCGTAAAAAATTCAGAGTATGAAACTGATGTACTCAGAATCGAGAACGGTGAACCACTCGCCTATGTGATTGGCTTCGTTCCATTTTTAGATTGCAAGATATTTTTAGACTCGCACCCATTGATTCCTCGTCCTGAAACAGAGTTTTGGGTTGAAGCTGTTATAAAAAAGCTGAAAGCTGAAAGCTGGCACCTGAAAGCTATCAAAAAACCGCTTCGGATTTTGGATTTGTTTGCCGGATCGGGATGTGTTGGTGTGGCATTGCTCAAGCACCTTCCTAACACTCAAGTGGACTTTGGCGAACTAGAGGAACTCCACTTCTCTACTATCCAAAAAAATGTGCGCGAAAACGGAATCGATGAAACACGCACGCACATACTACGCACCGATGTTTGGGATGGCATCACTAATTCATATGACATTGTGTGTGCAAATCCACCGTACCTATCAGAAAGTCGCCTTAACTTAATTGAATCCTCAGTCCTCGCCTATGAACCTAAAAAAGCACTGTTTGCTGACGAGAATGGCTTTGCGCTCATACGAAGATTAATTGTTGGAGCAGGGGCCCACCTAAACCCTAAAGGACTTATGTATATTGAACATGAACCTGAACATGCAGAAATGATCCAAAAATGCGCCAAAGAACATGACTTTGGCGCGGAAACCAAACAAGACCAGTATGGTGTGTTGCGATATAGCGTCTTGAGGAGAGGTTAGCCACCAGGGTGTAGCCATTAGGGCGGTCAGATAATCAAAATCTTTCCCTAAACCCTAGTGGCTATTGGCTCGCCCCTAGTGGCTAGCTCATGGCATAATAGTTCTATGCCTCCAGTAACCACACTACCTACAGATGTTGGAATGATATTTTGGTTTTTCTTTGCAATTGCTCTAGTAGTAACCGCGTACTTTGTTTTTACAGAACTCTTCCACTGGCTCCGCTTTGGGTTTATGTATCCTCTGGTATGGATTGCCATACCGGTATACCTGATAGGCATTGTTATCCTCATCGGTGGCATGCTCACAGGTATTGGAGCTCTATAACATATGTCATACAACCCCTTTGAACTCAAAGATTTTAGAGATGGCGAGCGTGTAGTCGCGTTAGTCCGTCATCATTGGTTTGTATTATTCCGTGAAATTTTCTGGCTCGGCATTCTATTTATTGCCCCATTCTTTTTAATACCAATAGCATTTGGAATTTCCGCGCAAGGAGGAGGACTTCCATCCGTACCACCTGGCGTAGTAATCTTTTTTGCTTCTCTTTGGACACTTATGATTTGGCATCTCTTATTTGCACGCTGGACAGATTATTACTACGATCTTTGGATAATCACCAACTGGCGCATTATTGATATAGACCAAATCGGATTTTTCAATCGCAATGTTGCGACACTTCTAACACTTGATCATATTCAAGATATAGAAACGCACGTTGATGGTATTGTAGGCACCATACTCAATTTCGGAAGTATCAAAGTGCAGACAGCCGCAGCAAAAGCGGAATTTCTCATGAGCGAGATTCCAAACCCTGTCAGTATAGAGAAAATTATTCGAGAGGCGCAAGAAGAAAAAATTCGTGTATTCGGTGCAAAACCTGCAGCGCATGAATAAACTAAGATGACGATTGATCCTTACAAAGGCGTTCGGGATTTTTATCCCGAAGACGAGCGAATACAAAAACACATTTTTGGTGCCATGCGCCGTGCATCAGAGTCTTTTGGCTATGAAGAGTACAATGCCTCTATTTTGGAGTCGACAGAACTCTATATGGCAAAAACGAGCGAGGAAATAGTAAATGAACAAACATACACATTTACTGATCGTGGCGATCGCTCAGTTACACTACGCCCCGAAATGACGCCAACCGTTGCGCGTATGGTGGCGAGCCGTAAACGAGAACTTGGCTTCCCTCTTCGTTGGTACTCCATTCAAAATTTCTTCCGCTACGAGCGACCACAGCGAGGACGCTTGCGTGAGTTTTGGCAGTTAAATGCCGACCTATTTGGTGTCACAGGAATAGACGCAGATGTGGAAATCATCGCTCTTGCCTATCGTGTCATGATGGAACTCGGTGCATCCGACACTGACTTCGTAATAAAAATTGGGAGCAGATCAGCATTGAACGCCGAACTTGCTCGTCGTGACATCCCTGCAATAAACCACAAAAAAATCGCTGCGCTCATGGACAGGAAAGGAAAAATTCCGCATGAAGAATACGAAGATGAGATGAGCGCTCTTGCTGGTGGTTCATTTAAAATTCACGAAAGCCCGGACATTGTAGAGACTCGCAGGCAACTAACAACCTTAGGTATCACTAATACTGAATTCAATCCTGAAATTGTGCGTGGTTTTCAGTATTACACTGGCATCGTTTTCGAAGTGTTCGATACTAATCCTGAAAACAAACGTTCTATGTTTGGCGGTGGTAGATATGACAACCTTGTAGGTCAGTACGGCTCTGAAGAAGTACCTGCTGTTGGTTTTGCTATGGGCGATGTCATTGCAAGAGATTTCTTAGAAACACACGACCTTATGCCTGCCCTCACTCCCGCAACACATCTCTATCTTGCACCTCAAAGTGAAAGTGAATCTGAAAATGTTGCGAGTGTTGCAGATACTCTACGGAAGAGCGGGGTAAATGTTGCCGTTGGCATGAAACATGAAAAAATAGGCGACCATATAAAAACAGCACTGAAGCTTGCTATACCCTGCTTTGCAGTCTACGGAGAGAAAGAAAAAGAATCTGGCACGCTCACCATCAAAACCCTCGCCACCAGCTCCGAAAAAACCCTTCCCCTTTCGGACATTGCTACTTTCCTAAACACTAAACCCTAAACGCTATCCCCTCCTCGCTATGCGCCGAATCACTCTCGACATTGAAACCACAAATGCCGCCATAGGTGGCACATTCGACCCATCAACCATGAACCTCACAGTTGCTTGTATTCATGATACAGAAACCGATTTATTTACTTCCTACGAAGTAGAAGAATTGCCAAAACTCTGGCCCATTCTAGAGCGAGCGGACTTGCTTATCGGCTACAACTCAGACCATTTTGATATTCCTATTCTCAATAGATATTACGCGGGAGATCTTACAAAAATTAGAAGTTTAGACCTGCTGGCGGAAATAAAGAATGTACTCGGAAGACGCATCAAACTTGATTCAGTCGCTTCGGGAACCTTGGGTAAAAAGAAAAGCGGTAACGGACTTGATGCCATAAAGTGGTGGAACGAAGGCAAGAAAGAGAAAGTAATTAAATACTGTATTGATGATGTGCGCATCACAAAAGATATTTATGAATACGCACTCAAGAATGGGAAAGTAACATATTCAGACTTCGGAAAGAAAAAAGACATCGCCCTCGATACGAGTAGTTGGGAATCAAAAAAATCTGCTTCCATCACGCATACATTGCCGTTTTGAAAAAGGACTAGCGATTAGAGTTTAGGGGAAATTTGAAACATCCCGAGGCGAAACCTCGGGGAGTTTTAGTTACTATGCACTTGCTCTATAGGTAGCACGCAGTGACTCATAATATGTTTTTCCTGTTACGAGCTCACGAAGCCCGTCAACTCCTAGATACGTAAATGCAGCTCCTAGCGACAAGCCGGGTAGAAATCCAGCCATACCTGTAATGGCGACAGCCGTGACTGTAGCTGCAACACCAGCTGCACCCAATAAAAACTTAGACAAACCAATAAGTCTACGGTTGAGTGTGTGCGCACTCGCACGAACAGATTTTCCAGACTCTACTTCGTAAGCCTGTGAATTTCCCCTTTCTATAGCAAAACTTCTTCCAATCAGATTTTCAGCCATACTTTTAGTTAGTTAACACCCTTACAATATACAATATGTTACCACCATATTGTAATTATGTCAAGCACCCGTTCAGGCCCTAAATTCAACCTTCATTCCTATATATCAATTAACTGATATATAGGAATAGGAACACCCTTAATCAGGGATCAGAAATTCCTCTTGGTTGTGGTTTATACCCTAGCGAGTGCTGGCAGATTGAGAATCAGCTGGCAGATTCACGTTCGAGATGCGAGTTTCAGCGGTGAAGTAGAAGGAGCCTATAGCAAGACCGAGGAGCAATAACCCTCCTCCAATTACTCCGAGATACTGCACCTTTACGTGGATGAAAATGGCAAGGAAAAGGAGGGTCGCAATAAGTGCGATCAAGCCGCCGATGATGTAGAGAAGCGTGTGGTTCGGCGATGCTGTCGCCGATACAATACTTTCCATCACTGGATTCTTTGCGCTTACGGTTGATTTCGTTTCAGAACCCAATACCTTCGAGGGCACAGGCGCATCATCTGAAGTGGCCAACTCTGTTGCAGGCACAGTCTTTACGGGAGTTGTTTTTGTTGGAGTGGGAGACAATATTTTTTTGGCATCTGGTGATGCGGGGGTGGCGAAAAATTGGACAACAAAAGTTACCTCCTTCCCTTGGTACAATCCTTGAGCCGTACCAATGCCAATGCGTGTAAACTCAGACTTCACTATGTTAGCACGGTGTGTTGGTGACTTCATCCACGCGTCCTCTACGTCTTTTGAATCAGTAAAATTAACTGCCAAGTTCTCCCCTGCGTACGTGTAGTTATATCCCACCAAATCAAGCCAATACCATGGGGTTGTACCGTCCGGTGCTACATGTGCAAAGTATCCTTTTGCCGCCATGTCGGCTGCCTTCTTTTCTGCCGCTTGTGTGAGTAGTGGTTCTTCTGTGAGTGTGCCGACACCGTTTGTGGCACGATCATTATTGGTGAGCGCAGTGAGTACTCCCGGCAACACCGCCGCCAAGAATCCTGTTTTATTAAAGACAAGGGTCGTATGAAGAAAATACCCTATTTGAAGAAACACCAAAACAGCGCCGATAGCTATCGCTGTTTCTTTCCTGAAAAAATGAGGATGATACTTATTTCCAACTGTCGGAATAAAGTAGTTCTTGATGTGCCAAAAGAATTTTTTCATTTTTTTTAATTATGGCAATGATTTGCCGAGGGATGCGCTAACATTTGTAATCACAGTAGCATCTGCGCCAAATGACTGAAGAAGTTCAAGTATTGCTGACACCTGAGCGTCACTGAGCGTTTGTGTTTGTACTGGTGTTTTCTGTACCACTCCCTTATTTAGAACCTCACGTGTCATTGGTCCGACAATGCCGACAGCAGGGAGAGCGTTCTTTTCCTGGTACGCTCTTACTGCTTTTTCAGTTAACATGCCGAAATAAGAGGTTACGGGGCCAGAGTATACCCCCTCATCGCGAAGTCGTTCCTGAAGTGCCTTTACATCTTCACCTTTAGAACCCACCCTAAGTGTGCGAGTAAAATTGAATGTAGATACACCTAAGACGCTACCTACACTTCCGGAGACTTGAACAGTTTCTATTGGTGTCGCTAGCACTGCGGTCGGAGTAGATACACTAGACGAATTGGTATTTAAAGCAGAGACACTAACCCCACCAATAATTCCGCCACCTCCTCCCCCGCCACCTCCACCTCCACCGCTTGGCGCAGGGGCTGGAGCAGGAACATGTACGCTAGCAAAATAGGATGCTTTTGTTGTTTGAAACGCGCAAAGACCGTCCGCTACAACACACGTCGACGTTACTAACCCGTCCTGCGTCCATCCACTCGTGAGGTCGAGCGATCGATAGACAGAAAGCGTTGTTCCGTTTAACGCGGTGCCAACATACATACTGATGGTTACAGCATTTGAAAACTCGAGTCCGACTGTAGGAATTCCCCACTGTAGTGCCCCGTCAATCACAGCATCGGTTGCAACGTTCGCAAACGTAGAGCCGTCGAGAGACAACGTTGAAATATCTGCCGGTAATAAAGTACTGGCATCACTCCTCGTTATTGAGGTGCCAACTGGAATAGCAATCGTTGATGTGCCAGTACCTGAAGCAATTTGAAGTGTCGTCGTGGCGGTTTGGTCAATAGGTAAAAGAACTAAAGGGGAAGAGGATGCGACAAACGAAAGAAGCGGGTTAGCAAACGCGACGGTAAATGCCGAGGAACTCGCTGAAGTGTTGCCGGCTGAGTCAAGAGCGTTCACCGTAAATGTGTGATTCCCTCCCATAAGCCCGCCGATAAGGGACACACAATCAGTAAGTGGCGCCCCGTCGAGCACACAATCAAGAGTGACAGTATTTGAGTCAGTTGCAGATACGCTCGGTGTCAGTGTTTGACCAGTGGTCGTTGCATTTTCAGGAGTAGTAATTGAAATAAATGGTACGGTGGTATCGATATTTGTAACCGTCACAGTGTTTGCGCCAGTGTTTCCCAAAGAGTCATTGAATGTAAAAACAAACGAATCGTTTGTAGTAAATAAGTGCGCGTTAGTATTAATAGCCGAGAACACTTCTGCTGTAGTTGTTGAAAGAAGAACACATACAACTTTATTTGTCGGGGTAGTAGAACTGTATGAAAGAAATTCTATTGAACGACTTACACACTCAGTCGAATCAGTCGCGCTTGGGAGAATAAAGAATTCAAAGTCAGGAGTAGACGCGATTGTTTGTTTTACTATTACGGACGAAAGAGAACCAACGGTGTTTCCTTCCGTAGCAATAGTTTCAAGAGAGACAGTAATAGAGCCATCAACCAAAGACGTTGTGTCAAAAGAGAGCGAGTAAGTTTTTGAATCAAGAGAAGTAAATACTTTCTCAGCAGTGAGGATAGTGCCGACAGAGTCCACTAAAGTCACTGTAGAGGTTCCTGAACGAAATGTGCCACCAATACCGTCCAGTCCAGAATTTCCACTTACCACTATTGTGGTTTGATTGAGAGAGGTGATGGTGTTTGACCCCCCATCAACCACCATTGATGGGGTGGCAGCAAATGTCGGAGTTGCGACGAAACAGAGAATAAGTGCGGAGGCAAAAATTCCATATGTAACCATAGGGCGGAAGCCGTACATATACGGAATAGTAGCAAACTGGAGACAAAAGTAGTAGATAGAAACCGCTACGAAGGGGTATACAATATAAGGGTGAGGCGTTTCTTAATTTCAGCAAGTGCAGTGATACTCATTGCACTATTTTCAAGTCCTCTGTACGCCGTGGCTGAAACAGCTTCTGCGGGGATTCCTGCAGGAAATATATGGCTTTCAAAAAATACCGTAACTGAAAAAGAATCGGTGCGTATATTTTTACCTGTATATAATGCGGGTGCAACAAAGATTTCTGGTGATGCAGTTTTTTCTGTCGATGCGATGCAGGTCGGCACTGCACATTTTGAACTTGATGCTGGAAACTCCACAATAGTATCGAGCACTTGGACTACAACCAAAGGAGCTCACTCCATCACAGCCGAGCTCCAAGGCACTGTTGACGCAAAGACAGGTACTGAAGTCTCTGTATCAGCAAATACACAAACACTTGCCGTTGATATAGCAGAACGTCCACCAGCACCTGCATTAGTTCAGGCACTTGGGACCGTTGCTAACGTTGCACAAAATACTGTATCCGTAGCACTTCCTGTAGTTGCATCAATTGCGAATACTGTATTCAAAGAAACAGAACAACTAAGAGAAAGTGCAATAGTTGCACTTGAAAATTCATTAAACGGAAATAACTCTTCATCTGACGCAACTCCATCACAGGGGCTAGTCTTAGGAGCTGAAACATTTCGTGCACCCACAACTGATGCTGGATTAATGGCGACGGCAGTTACTGCTCCTGCCTCAGAAGGCATTATGCGAATACTCCAAACAATACTGTTATTCCTCGTGAGCTATCAATGGGTTTTCTATCCCCTTTTATTACTCATTCTTCTTGGGCTATTGTTTTTAATTGGGAAAGGAATGTCCCGCAAGAAAGCAGGGATTAGGGGCTAGCGTTTAGCGTTTAGAAAAAAGAAAAATTTAATTAAATGCCTAAACCCTGACCACTAAACGCTATACCCTTCTTAAAATGGTGCAAGAAACATCAATATCGTAACTGCAACGAGTACTCGGTACACTGCAAACACATACAGCGGATGCGTTCTGAGGAATTTCAAAAGTATATGAATAGCGGCAAGACCACTCAAAAACGCAACAAGACTTCCAATGACGAGAGGAGCACCGATAGCATCAAACCCGCCCACTCCGGCAAGCTCCAATAATTTTCTAGAACCCGCGCCAAGAATAATAGGCACCGAAAGAAGAAAACCGAATCGTGCAGATGCCTCGCGAGATAATCCAAGAAACAAACCACCTGAAATAGTCATACCTGAACGACTCATGCCAGGGACAAGAGCCAGTGCTTGAAAAAGACCGATGAGTATTGCTTTCCAAAAACCCACCGCCTCCATACCTGTCTGTGCTCCGTAGCGCTTTGAAACATATTCAGCCAAAAGAAAAACTACCGACCCTGCGATGAGCGCGTACGCAACAAGATGTGTATTTCGAAACACCGTGTCCATGGTGCTTTCCAAAAAAAGCCCAAAAAATACTGCGGGCACCGTTCCCACAATAAGCGCTAACAAAAGTTGTCCATCCTCCACTCTGACAGGTTTTCCTATCACCTTCTTAACTGCGGTATGTGCCAAAGTAAGTAAATCTTTGGAAAAATACACAACGACTGCCAGAATAGTACCCAACTGCAAGACCGAATCAACAGCGAGGCTATTTACTCCCGTAGCACCAAGGAGTTCGCGAGCGATTATAAGATGTCCTGAGGAAGAAATAGGGAGAAACTCAGTTATGCCTTCAACGAGGCCTAAAATGCTAAAAATCACCCAGTCGTACATGATATTCTGTATGATATCCTATAATTTAATACTAACTAGAGAACCTCTATGGAACAAAAACAAAATCTTTCTATCCCCATTGCTATCGTACTTGCTGGAGCCTTAATTGGTGGTGCACTCTTTTTTATTGGTCGCACTGACGCACCAACCACAAACACGAATACAAACACACCCTCCGTTGCACAAAAAGATATTCCCGCAGTCACTTCCGCAGATCACATCATTGGTAGCATTGATGCACCAATAGTTATTGTTGAATACACCGACCTTGAGTGTCCATTTTGTAAACAGTTTGACGGCACCATGAAGCAAGTGGTCAAAGCATATGGCGGTAAGGTTGCATGGGTCGTCCGTAACTTTCCCCTTCAACAGCTCCACCCTAATGCACCAAAAATTGCTCTCGGAGCGGAGTGTGCGGCGGCGCTTGGTGGCAATGAGACATACTTCAAATTCCTTGATTCTGTATTCACCCAAGCACCAATCAATACTTTCTTCGATATTACAAAACTTACTGCAACAGCAGAAGGAGTTGGAGTTGATGCGAAGAAATTTAATGCCTGTGTTATCGCTGGAACCTATCAAGACAAAATAAGCAAAGAATTCAATGATGCCGTTGCTGCTGGAGGTCAAGGAACCCCCTTCTCTGTGGCTATCACAAAGGACGGGAAGCAATACCCAATTCCTGGCTCACAACCATTGGAACAACTCAAGACAATCATTGATGGAATTTTGGCTGGAAAGTAAGAATAGGCGACGCTTCGTCGGATCCGAAGGGATCATCTAGCTTCTAGTTTTCTGAAATTAAAGCTAACACCTAGAACCTAGTCCCTAGCACCTCTCTTTCAGAGTCCAAGGCGGTAGATGTCAAAGGAGTTCTCTCCTTCGAACATGTCGGAAGGGTTTGGAAGATACATACGATCCCTTAATATTTCAGCACTCGCATCATTAATCAGTCGATGAAATACTTCGAAGTCTTCTTCGCATTCCTTAAAATCCAATACGTAGCGACGCATTTGCGATGAGCCGTCAGCATTCTTTCTTTTTTTACACTCGTACACAATAAAACGCCGAACTGGTTTACCAAAAAGTGCTCCAACAGTGTAGTAGTTAAACATTGCCTGCAGTACAAACAAGGGTTTAGTGGCACCGCTCTTACTAAACGAGTCAACAAACTTATGATCCACAATGTCGACCGCTCCTTTTTCAACTCGAGACTCAACCACGAGATCAGAAATCGCTTTCACTGGGAGCGGTAGTCCTGGAACTTCCGCCATACCCATGACTTCAATTCCTAAAACCTTATGTTTAGGAGGTCTCTCAAGGTAGAAAGAGATGGCCTGCAAGTAGTCCTTTTCCATCGACAACCTCTTCTCCTTTTGTGCTCGTTTACTTTTAGCTTTACCAAATTGCACTTCAAAATCTGCAATGTTCCGCAAATACTCAAGTCCTAATGCAACAGAAGCCTCTTTAGAAAGCCCACTATAAAAATGCTGAAGCGCTATATGCCCAGAGCGTCCAATGATGCCAGCAGGCGTTGATGGAGTATCTCTCACATTCTCAACATAGCGCTTGTACCACGCAAGCGGGTTTCGCAAGAACGATATCAAAGAGGAGTGACTCCAGTGCTTGATTGGATATTTTGATTTCTTACTCGAAGTCTTTTTCATTTCTCTTAGTATACCCGTGAGAAACATAATTAAAAAAACGAGGTATAACCCTCGCTTTTTTAATGGCAACTGACCCCATTTACCTATAAAAATATTTCTCTGAGTTTAAGTATGCGAGACCTGCCCCCACACCAGACACCATCCCTCCTAACAGAAACACCGTTGGCGCTAAGACAGGAGAAACAGCCCCCGCCCCCGCCCCCGCCACTATCACAGCACCTATGGCAATAAGAGCAGCTGGGGGCAAGGTGTCTTTCAAAACTTGAAGAGAATTTTTTAATATTTCTTGAGATTTTCGTACAAAAGCTCCTGGAGCATGTTCCGAGTCCCGGCCGTTTGTCCAATTTGATTCTGCCTCATACTTTTTTGCAGGGATTCTTACTTCTGACATAGCAAAATAGATTATTCTTTTTAACTTTATTAGTATTACATATATAATATATTTGTCAAGTGTTCGTAATGTTCCAATACCTTGTACTCACTTGCCTAACTCTCTCTATGCGGGACCTCCGAGGTCCCACACACTGGCTTTCCTATTGTTGCAGGTGCTCTCCAAGTCTATGTATGCCCTCAGCCACTCCAAGAGAGAACATCAAACCAACCGCGAAACCTCCGATCCAAAGTCCAATGCGAAGCGCTCGATCTGTCAAACTCATACGTTTTGAAACTTCAGTTGCACGCCGAGGTTGTATATCACTTCTTATTGGCCCTTCACTCATAAAGAGTTTCTAGAAAAAACCGTAGGAAAAATTAATAGCTTCTCAGCTTCTTTGCTTTGCCGTGGGTGCGGATTTTTTCGAGTGCTTTTGCTTCAATCTGGCGGATGCGCTCACGAGTAACACCGAACTCCTGCCCCACTTCTTCAAGTGTGTGATAAATACCATCCTCTAAACCGTGGCGCATTGCAAGAATCTTTCTTTCTTTTGGTGTGAGGTCGCCCAAGATTTCATGGAGCTGTTCAACAAGAATACGATGTGCTGTTTCTTGGTCAGGCGTAGGCAATGAATGATCAGCCACAAAGTCACCCCGAGCAGAGGCATCGTCATCGTCCGATGAGCTGATAGGTGCTTCCAAAGAAAGTGTTTCTTGGTTGATTTGCTCAATCTGGTAGACCTTCTCAACATCCACACCCATTTCTGCTGAAATTTCTTCAGGCATTGGATCACGACCCAAGTCTTGCTCGAGACGTCGAACTATTTGTTTGTACTTGGCGATTGTCTCCACCATGTGCACAGGAATACGAATAGTGCGTGATTGGTCAGCAAGAGCACGAGTGATAGCTTGCCTGATCCACCATGTTGCGTAGGTTGAAAACTTGAATCCTTTTTCGTAGTCGAATTTATCGACTGCTTTGAAGAGGCCCAAGTTCCCCTCTTGAATAAGGTCGAGAAGCGAAAGGTCAGATGAGCGTGATGCATATTTTTTTGCGATAGAAACAACGAGACGTAGGTTTGCACGAGCAAGCAGGTTTTTTGCTTCTTCATCACCTTCGGTAATTCTCTTTGCAAGAGCTCGCTCTTCAGGACCCGTGAGCAGTGGATACTGACCAATTTCACGGAGGTACATTTGTATAGAGTCATGTGCTGAACCCTCACCACGATAGCCCCCACGCATCACTACTTCATCAGGAACTTCTTCAAGCATTCCACCTGATTCCAAGACATCAATACCTGATGTTGAAAGACGCTCGTAGAGTTCTTCAAGGAAGAAAACATTCTCTTCAATGGTAGGAAATTCTTTTAAGATTTCGTTGTAGGTCACATATCCTCGCTCCTTACCTTTTGCAACAAGACGCGCAGCCTTTGACTCCAAAAGTACCAAACTCTTCTTTGAGACTGCTTTTGCAGGCTTTGGTGCCTTCACTTTTACAACCTTCTTTTGAGCAGGTTTTGCCTTACGAGAAGCCACCTTCTTAGAAGACTTTGGCTTTTGTTTTGGCTTTGGAGTGGGTTTGGAAGCCTTACGCAAAGGCGCCTTCTTACGGGCGACTGGTTTTACTGACTTCTTTCCCTTCTTTATTGTTTTTTTCTTTGCCATATCAAATATTAGTAGACTTTATCCTTAGTGGAGCCTGAGCGCAAGCGCGTTTAACTCCTTCATAAGTGTTTCCGTTTGAACTCCATCATGTGCAGTTTCTGCTACTCGAAGCAGTGCCACAACTTCACGATACCGTTCATGCCGTGACTCCTTCAATAGTGCCTCGTACACTTCCTTGACTGCCTCCCTGCGGATAGCTTCATCGATGTGACTTTCAAGAAAAAAGTCTGCCTCGAATAATGCTGCACTCGTATCGAGAGACCGCCCGAGCAATTCTCTTGTTCGCTCTTCACCAAGAGCTCCTTTAAGCGCACCGAGAGCTATATCAGCGGACTCTTTGTCTTTCTTTTCTGTGAATAGAAGGAAGAGTCCATATACAAGACGCTCGAGCACATCACTCCGTGACAAGAAAGGCTCAGAAGAAAGGCTTTGCGCTTTCAGCTTTTGGCTTTCAGGGAGGTCTGACCTTCCACTTCCAACTGCTGACTGTCCACCGTCTACTTTCTTCAATTCTGCAATCACTGCATCTTCTCCAACCTGCAATACTTCTGCGACTCGCTTTATAAAATGTGCCTGATCTATTTTATGTGGAATCATCGCAACATAGGGCAGTACTGTGCGTGATACCTCTAGACGAAATGTGCGTGGGTCATACTTAGCGTCTGCGATGTGTGCAAGATAAAAATCGACAACATGGAGCGCACTCTTGACTGCACCCCTAAACACATCTTTATTTTCAAGCAGAATGTCAGCAGGATCTCTCTCGGGAGGAAGTTTAACAATCTTCACATTCATACCTGCCTGAAGTGCAATACTTGCAGCGCGACCTGCAGCTGAGATGCCAGCTCTATCGCCGTCATAGGCTATAAGAAGATTCTGTGTGTAGCGCTTAATAATTTCTACATGAGGAAGCGTGAAAGCAGTGCCTGAGGTTGCAATGGCGTTATGGTAGCCCGCCTGATGCGCCATAAGGAGGTCTAGTTGTCCTTCAACAAGAAGTGCTGCGCCAAGCTCACGAATGCCTTCACGAGCCTTATCAAGCCCATAGAGAGCGCGTGACTTATCGAACACAGGTGTCTCTGGCGAGTTCAAATACTTCGCTTGCGGATGCTTTTCATCATCCTCAAAAATACGACCAGAAAATCCAATCACCCTCCCTGAAATATCTTTAATGGGAAACATAATACGACCACGGAAACGGTCGTATGGTCGCAAAGCGACTGAGGGTTTAGGGTTTAGGGTATCGGGTTTAGAGTCAATATCTTCGGATTCAGGCTTACTGTCTGACTTCTTCACCAAGCCTGCACGCTCAAGAAGGGCATCATCAAATTTCTTACCAAGCAAAAAATCACGAAGTTCGTGCCATGCATTTGGTGCGTACCCCAAAGACCACAAAGAGATAGTCTCTTCGGTCAAACCACGCTTCTTCAGATACGAAAACGCTTCAGGTTTTTCCTTTAATGTTTCAGAGAAAAAACTGCTCGCTGAGGCGAGGGCGGAATACAATTGCTCACGTAAATCTCGCTCTCCTGGTTTTTCATCTTCTAGAGGGATACCTGCTTTTTCTGCCAACATCTTTAAAGAACCACGGAAATCAACGCCTTCCATTTCTTGCAAGAATGTAAACATGTCTCCCCCCTTACCGGATGAGAAACAATGATAGAGCCCGCGGTCAGGAGAAACAAAAAATGATGGAGTTCTTTCTTTGGTGAATGGCGAAAGTCCTTTGTAGTACTTCCCCGCTCGCGTGAGTTTCACATACTGCTGTACCACCTCAACAATGGTCAACCTGTCTTTAATCTTGTTTACTGTGTCGCTCATATGTTAGCCATTAGTCGTTAGGCGACGCTTCGTCGGATCCGAAGGGATCCTTAGCCGCTAGGGTTAGGATTTCTTCGAAATCTTGAAAACAGTAATCGGCTTCGGGTGAAATGTTCCACATGAGAGCCGTCTGAAGCCCGAGGCTTTTTGCAGGCTTCAGCTCTTTTTCAACACTGTCCCCAACAAACAGTATATTCTCTGGAGGGAGATCCGAAAGCTCAATCATGAGTTTAAATCCATCGAGTGCTGGCTTTGGATTTTTTACTTCTTTAGGGCCTAAGATATGAGTAAACCATGACGCCCCTATTCCAAGAGCTGGAAAAAACTTTTCTGCCATCACATTTGAGAATATCGATATTGGAACAATTTCGCGAAGACGCTGTAATACATCGGGAATGTTTGGGTTCGCAAGCTTCAAGAGAGTGCTTGGATCTGCAGAGGCGTATCTCTCTGACCAATAACCATCAGGAAGCCCAAGTGAAGCGAAGATTGCCGAGTGACTCTTGTGTGTCTTGAATAGCGACTCATACTCTTCAACTAATTCCGGTGTGACCGCTTTTCCAACAATCTCCGCATATGAACCATAGCGCAATTTTTCATGCGCCTGTTTGTCGAGACGAATAATAGTCTCGCTAAAATCAAACCAAATATGTTTGATAGGTTGCTTCATGTTAGCCAATAGCCATTAGGGTTTAGCCACTAGGGAGAATTTCAGGGACTTTTTGATATTCACTCTTCCCTAAACCCTATTGGCTGTACCCTAGTGGCTCACTTACGCTATGTCAGAGATTCTCTCTCTCGCTTCGTCACGTTCCATTTCAAGCTCCATTTCTTTTGCGCGCTTTTCTTGAAATGCCTGAACGCGAGCATGCTTCTTACTTCCCACGAATCCGGTTCCTGCAGGGATAATTCGTCCAACAATAACGTTCTCTTTAAGTCCTGCGAGGAGGTCAACGGTACCTTTGAGTGATGCAGTAATGAGCGTTCGAGTAGTGTGCTGGAAGGATGCTGCTGAAAGGAAGCTTTTACGATTCAATGAGATTTCAGTAATACCCAATACTAAGCGATCGTATTTAAGAGGCTCCTTTCCCGCTTCTTCAAGTTCACGATTGGTACTGTGTGCAGTGCGCATTTCGAGAGCCTCGCCCTTAACGAAGGAGCTGTCTCCTGGATCAGTAACTCGAACACGTGAGAACATTTGGCGGATGATAACTTCCATGTGCTTGTGAGAAACGGGAGCACCTTGCAGATCATAAATCTTTGCCACTTCATCAATCATGTAGTCTTGCAGTCTCTGTGCACCTGCGAGCTTAAAGAGCTCATCTAGATCCATTGAGCCGTCAGTAAGCGCATCACCCTTTCCAACATGCATACCCTCTCTCACTACGGCAACACGTCTTGCAGGAACTTCGTATTCAATTTTATCTTTTTTGTCTGATGTCTGATCCGGAAGAAGTACGATTGTTTTGACACCCATATCATCACGAACTTCTATAATATCTCCTGCAACTTCCGAAAGAATTGCTGCAGCCTTTGGAGGTCGATAGTTGCAACACCTCCTGTGTGGAAGGTACGCATAGTGAGCTGTGTACCTGGTTCACCGATAGCTTGCGCTGCGATTGTTCCGACAGCTTCACCGATATCAATGATCTCGCGAGTTGCGAGGTCGGAACCGTAACATTTCTGACAAATGCCTTTTTCTGAAGCACACGACATTGGAGAACGCACCGTTGCTTCTTCAACACCAAGAGATGCAATTTCTACTGCGTCTTCTTTCAAAATAAATGCGCCTCGTTTCCATGTCTTATCTCCTACTACAATTTCTTTTGCGAGCACTCGTCCAACAATAAGTTTCGCAATGTCAGCCTCCATACCGGTGGAGCGCATTCGGTTGATAACAAGACCGAGCTTGGTGCCACAGTCAGCCTCAGAAACCATAATGTCTTGCGCAACATCGAAGAGTCTTCGAGTAAGGTATCCTGCGTGCGCGGTTTTAAGTGCAGTGTCGGTCAAACCTTTTCGAGAGCCGTGTGTAGTGGTGAAGTATTCTGTTGGTGTAAGACCTTCTTTCATTGAAGAGACCACAGGGAATTCAATGACGCCTCCTGCAGTATTGGTCACGAGTCCCTTCATACCAGCCATCTGAGAGAGCTGGCGAACGGAACCTCGAGCACCTGATACCACCATGGTGTACACAGATGAAAGAGTGTTAAGAGATGGAAGAATTTCTTTTTCGATATCTCCAATTGCCTTCTGCCATATTTCAATGGTCAAACGCAACTTCTCTTCTGCGGTAAGCAAACCATTTTCATACTGCGCTGTCATTTCTTGAACTTCCTTGCGAGCTGCGTCAACAATTACTTTCTTTCCTTTTGGAACAGCGAGGTCATCAAAACTAAACGAAACACCTGACTTTGTTGCAAACTGGAAACCAAAGTGTTTAATTTTGTCGAGAATAGCTGGCGTCTTTTCAAGACCGTAGATAAAGATAATGTCATCAACAAGCTTACTGAGCTGAGTCTTTTTTATTTCAGAATTGATGAAGAGATAATCTTTGGGAAGAATTGAGTTGAAGAGAAGTCGGCCTACGGTTGTCTCAAAACGCTCACCTTTAAATGCGGCGTACTTAGGATTGTCTTTTGTTGGCTCAACAGAAATTTTTGCATGGATACCAACATCACCAAAGTCGTATGCAAGAATAGCAGCGTTTGGACTCTGGAAGTACTTGCCGTCACCCTTTTCATTTGGAATATCTCTGGTCATCCAGTAAATACCGAGTGCAATGTCCAAAGGCTTCTCGAAGATAACTGGCTGTCCTGAGCCCGGCTTCAGTACGTTCTTAGCGGCAGACATGATGGTCTCAGCTTCCATTTGTGCTTCAGCTGAAAGTGGCACGTGGACGGCCATTTGGTCACCGTCGAAGTCAGCGTTGAATGCAGGACAAACTAATGGATGGAGTTGGATAGCATTACCTTCAATGAGTCGTGGGCGGAATGCCTGAATACCTTGACGGTGAAGTGTAGGGGCACGGTTCAAAAGAACATGCTTACCTTGAATCACCTCTTCAAGAATTGCCCATACCTCAGGGATACCTTCTTCAATGAGTCTACCTGCGCCACGAATGTTGTGAGCAAGTTCACGTTCCAAAAGTTTCGCAATAATGAATGGGCGGAACAATTCCAATGCCATCTTCTTTGGAAGACCACACTCGTCAAGCTTGAGTTCAGGACCCACAACGATAACGGAGCGACCTGAGTAGTCAACACGCTTACCAAGAAGGTTGAAGCGGAAGTAACCCTGCTTTGATTTCAAATAGTCAGCGAGAGATTTAAGTGGACGGCGCTGTGATTGGCTTGCAGCTGAAAATGCTGCACCACCACGACGAATCGAGTTGTCCAAAAGTGCATCAACAGCTTCCTGAAGAATTCTTTTTTCGTTACGAAGAATAACTTCTGGCGCAAAGATGTCACGCAGTTTTACGAGACGGTTATTACGGTTGATGACACGACGATACAAGTCGTTCACATCAGATGTCGCATGACGACCTGATTCAAGCGCAACCATTGGGCGAAGTGCTGGAGGTGTAACTGGAATACGGGTCAAAAACATCCACTCAGGACGAACACCTGCCTTAATCATTGAACGAATTAAGGAGAGTCTCTTGCCCAATTTTTCTCGCTCTGCTGCACCAGCTTTTAGAAGCTGTGCTTCAAGCTCTTTGACGAGCTTGTCCATGTCGAGCGATTTGAAAATCTTATAGATAGCTTCAGCACCAATGCCAGCCTCGAAGAATGTACCGTATTTTACCGAGAAGCGGTGGTACTCAATTTCATCCAATACAACGCCTGGTTGAATGCGGTCAATGTCAGCTTTTGCTGCGCTCATCAGCGCCTTCAATTCTGTTTGTGCTTTATCGTTAGTGACTGCTTTGAATTTTGTTTTGAACTCACTTTCAAGTTCACGAAGAAGTCGATCGCGCTCTTCAGTGTTTACTTTCGTAACAATGTAGCCTGCAAAGTAAACAACCTTCTCTGCATCAGTTGCTGACACACCAAGGATAAGTGCAATTCTTGAAGGAACTGAACGCAAGAACCAAATGTGTGCAACAGGACTTGCAAGCTCAATGTGGCCCATGCGCTCACGACGAACAATTGCGCGAGTCACCTCAACGCTACATTTTTCACAGACAATGCCACGGAAGCGAGGACCCTTGTACTTACCGCAGTAACACTCGAAGTCACGCTCAGGTCCGAAAATTCGTTCATCGAAAAGACCGTCCTTCTCAGATCGTTGTGTACGGTAGTTAATTGTTTCAGGCTTTCTGATCTCTCCCCATGACCAATCCAAAATTCGCTCAGGGCTTGCGACCTTCAGTCCAACCCAATCGAAATTGGATGTATCAATGACTTTTCCTCTTTTTTGATCCATATTTTTAATTAGGGGTTAGTGATTAGGGTTTAGGGTATAGGGAAACATCTCGGAACAACCTAAGAGCGCTCGGCTCTATTTCTATTAAATTTTCGTGCTGGTGCCAAATCAGGATCTGAGCCATCATTGCGTCCTAAAATCACATCGAGACAGAGTCCACGAAGATGGTTGACGAGCACATTGAATGCAGCGGGTGTATGGGTGTGCTCGATTGGACGACGCTTCACAATGGCATCGAATGCTGCTGAGCGTCCCTGAATATCGTCAGACTTAATAGTGAGCATTTCTCTCAAGGTATACGCAGCACCGTATCCGAGGAGTGCCCACACTTCCATTTCTCCGAATCTCTGACCACCGTTCTGAGCTTTACCGCCAAGTGGCTGTTGCGTAATCAAAGAGTATGGACCGATTGAACGCATGTGGATCTTATCTTCCACCATGTGGTGCAGTTTCAAGATATACATGTAACCAACCGCAATGTCTTGTGCGAATTGTTCACCAGTGCGACCATCGAAGAGTTTCATGGTTCCTGATTCTGCAAAACCTGCAGTCTTCAACTCTCCTCGTATTTCTTTTTCAGTAACACCAGAGAATGAAGGAACGATTGCTTGATACTGCAAAGCATTCGCAGCAAGACCTAAGTGCATTTCAAGAACCTGACCCAAGTTCATACGAGAAGGAATACCGAGCGGGGTCAAGATGACATCAATTGGCTCTCCATCAGCACCGTATGGCATGTCTTCAACTGGCAACACCCTTGAAATAACACCCTTGTTACCGTGGCGACCAGCGAGCTTGTCACCAACAGAAACATTTCGAAGCTGTGCGATAGTAATGTAAATTTTCTTGATAGTTCCAGACTCCAAGCTATTTCCTCTCTCACGAGAAAATACTTGAACACCAATAACGCGACCGCGCTTTCCTCCTTCCATGCGGAGTGATGTGTCTTTAACATCTTTAGCTTTGTCGCCGAAGATTGAGCGGAGCAAACGCTCTTCAGGAGTAAGCTGTGTCTCGCCCTTCGGTGTTACTTTTCCAACAAGAATGTCCCCTGGTCGAACTTCTGCACCAACACGGACAATTCCTTCTTCATCGAGATTGCGGAGTTTTACTTCAGAAACGTTAGGAATGTCTGGAGTTGTAATTTCGGGTCCAAGCTTAGTGTCGCGAACGGCTACATCAAATTCCTCGATGTGAATTGTTGAGAATTTATTATTCTGAACTAAACGCTCAGAAATAATGATGGCATCTTCGTAGTTGTTACCACTCCAACTCATGAATGCAACTTTGACATTCTGTCCAAGCGCAAGCTGTCCGTTGTCTGAAGACGATGTGTCTGCCAAAAGATCTCCACGCTTCACTTTCTGATTCAAAGATACTGATGGGCGATGATTGAAGCATGAGAACTCGTTGGTCATAGAAAATGGCTCGAGTTTGTACTCAATCGACTTCCCTTTTTCATCTTTCACAACGATGCGCTGTGAATCAACAGTAGTAACGGTACCTGCCTCCTTTGAGTAGATGAGTCGGCCAGTGTCGCGTGCTGCCATTTCTTCGATGCCGGTTGCAACAATAGGTGCTTCAGGTTGAACACATGGCGTTGCCTGCTTTTGCATGTTTGAACCCATGAGTGCACGGTTTGCGTCATCGTTTTCAACGAACGGAATCATGGAGGTAGCAATTGAGAACATCTGGTTCGTTGCGATGTCCATGAATTTAATTTCATCTTTGGCAACCAATACTGGCTCGCCATGGCGACGTGCTTCTACGTAGTCGTCAGTGAGTGTGTTGCCATCGAGTGCAACAGCTGCGTGTGCAATTGGGTATTGCGCTTCCTCGAATGCATTCATGTACACAATTTCATCAGTCACTTTACCCTTCACTACTTTTGCGTACGGAGTTTCAATGATGCCGAAATCATTAATGCGAGCGTAGGTAGCAAGGCGCAAAATAAGACCGATGTTCTGACCTTCAGGAGTTTGAATTGGACAAAGGCGTCCGTAGTGTGAGGTGTGAACATCACGAACTTCAAATCCTGCGCGTTCACGAGTGAGGCCTCCGGGGCCGAGCGCTGAAACGGTACGAAGGTTTTCAAGCTCATCCAAAATGTTTTGCTGAGCAGCAAGTTGTGAAAGCTGGTTCGCAGTAAAGAATTCTTTAATCGCAGCAGCCAAGGGGCGTGGGTTTACGAGTTGAGTTGGGAGTGTTGTTTCAACATCAATAGTCGACATTCTGTCTTGAATGTTTCGCTTCATGCGTGACAAGCCAACGCGAACGCGTGCTTCCAAAAGTTCACCAATCTGACGAACACGACGGAAACCAAGGTGGTCGATGTCGTCTCCTTCAGCACCTGGAGTGTTATTGAGTTCAATGATGTGGGAGACAATTCTGACGATGTCATCCATAGAAAGAGTGCGGATATCGAGCTCCTTCTTGTCCATCGAAAGGTTGAAGCGTTGATTAAAGCGGTGTCGTCCAGGATATGAAAGGTCGTATCGCTCTGGAGAGAAAATGCTCTTTACATATTCACGAGCAGTATCAGGTGTTGCAAGGTCGCCATCTCTGAGTCTTCGGTATATCTCTATATATGCCTGCTCTATCGCCTTTGCTGAGTCTTTCTCAAGAGTTGCCTGAATTGCAGCTTTGCCTCCAGGAACACGCTCAAAGAGTGTGACGAGGTCACGATCAAACGATGCCCCGAGAACGCGAAGCAATGTGGTGACAGGAAACTTTCGCTTGCGATCAATCTTTACGAAAATAGCGCCATCGGCTTCTGAGTCAATTTCAATCCATGCACCACGGGCTGGAATAATTTTTGCACCGAAGCAAACCTTTCCTCGCATCTCGCCTGCGGAAAAGAACACGCCGAAAGAACGAGCAAGCTGAGGAATAATGACACGCTCAACACCATTGATGATGAAGGTACCGTGTTCGGTCATTATAGGAAAATCGGCAAGGAAAATTGGTTGCTCTTTTTTAGAGCCGAGCATTTTGTTAGTGAGACGAACCGTAGCCTTAAGTGGCGCGTCGTAGGTCATCTTCTGCTCCTTTGCTCCGTACTCGTCGATCTTTGGTTCACCCAATTCAAAAGAAACAAGTTCGAGTTCAAACTTCTTTTTTGAGTAGTCGATGATTGGAGAAAATTCTTTGAAAAGCTCTTTCAATCCCTCAGAAATGAATTCACGGAAACTCGCCACCTGTGGTGCAACGAGATCTGGCATAGGAACACGGGGCGCACGGTACTTAGAGAATTTTTTCTGAGGTAGTGATTTTGCCATCTTAGATTTTGTTAACGATTTATAATGAGTTTATAAAATCTTAGACCCTGTTAAATACATTGAGAAACTCAATGTCCCGCTTTGCGGGATTTAACAGGGTTAATGCGTTTATACTCGTTCCCCGAAGTAACTCGGTAAACGCCTAAACACGCAAAAAGCGCGCCCTGCGTTTTTCTTCTATGGGGTACTAAAAATCAAAACCCACTA
>VMHB01000002.1:246834-270566 GCA_007378985.1 Parcubacteria group bacterium Greene0714_7 | reverse complement strand
TAAATACCTTTTGCCAAAATCATTTTGGAGCCGCCTCCCAGATTTGCACTGGGGACCTATGGTTTACGATACCATTGCTCTACTAGCTGAGCTAAGGCGGCAAGTCTGACAATCCTAAGCTATTACAGAGCAATATTCAAACAAGCCATCTCCCAATGTTACTATTATCCCCGTGATTGAAGTTGCTATCTTTTTTGCAAATGCGGCGATTCTTGCACTTGAAATAGTTGGCGGCAGATCTCTTACTCCTTACTTTGGTTCTTCCGCAGAAGTGTGGGCTGGCATTCTTGCTGTCGTTCTTGCTGGCCTTGCAATAGGATATCGGGCTGGTGGAATATTTGCTGATCGTGCAAAAAATGAACAACGCCTTCGCACACTACTAGCAATAACACTTGGAGGTGCGGGTATAGCAATTGCCACAACGTGGATGGTAGCTGATGCATTTGCAATTGTTGGCACAGCACTAGCACAAAGCGCAGGCCTTACTGTAGGTGCTGCGATGGTTGCACTCTTCCTTTTATTCCCAGCAAGTATCCTTCTTGCGGCCGTCTCCCCCATCGCAGCAAAAA
Source organism: Parcubacteria group bacterium Greene0714_7 (assembly GCA_007378985.1). Classification (GTDB taxonomy): domain Bacteria; phylum Patescibacteriota; class Minisyncoccia; order Phycocordibacterales; family Phycocordibacteraceae; genus Phycocordibacter. Next base: position 269,997 of record VMHB01000002.1, on the reverse strand, counting down.
TTCGTATCCGTTCTCTTGCAGACTCTGCCAGTGTCGTCGGGCGTTTGTCCGCCATCGCAGCAATTGGAAGTGTCGCCGGATCACTCATCACTGGCATTGTGCTCATTCCAAATGTGGGCTCAAAAGAATCAATCATTGGTATTGGAATTAGCCTCATCGTTCTTGCAATTCCTTTTAGTACTAAAGGAAAGAGAGTGACTATGACCACTCTATTTGTTTTCTTTATAGGTGCATTAATAAGTACGCACCTAGTCTTCGCTTCAAGTGCCGCAGGAGCAGTAGTAGGAACACTCGTTGCCGATATCGACACTCGCTACAATCGTATGTGGATTATTGATGCACCACACAGAGATGGCGAAACATATCTCCGCTTAGTGCGTACAGATCCAAATAGCACACAATGCGGGGCACTCATGAAAGGCAACGCCCCAACGGACGCAGATGAAACGCCCATTTTCCAGTACACAAAAGCATTTGACGCTGTGTTTCGTGTAATACCAGAACCAGAACACATACTCATCATTGGTGGATGTAACTATTCATATCCCCGACACACAGCGCGTATCGCACCAAAAGCCACCATTGATGTTGTTGAGCTCGACCCAGGGATGACGGCAATGGCAGAGCGTTGGTTTGGTTTTGTTCGTCCACCTACCATGAACATCTTTCATGCAGATGGACGCACATTTCTGAATGAGGCGGGCGATGGGAAAAAACCATACGACATTGTTTTCATAGATGCCTATAATTCAATCCTCTCAATTCCCTATCAGCTCATGACACAAGAAGCATTTGAGAAATTACGTCATTCACTTGCTCCAGGGGGCATCGTAGTCTTCAATATTATTGGCACCTTTGAAGGCAAAGGTAGTCCATACCTTGGAAGTGTACTCTCAACCTTGCGTACAAGCTTCACACATGTGGAAGTCTTCCGCATCAAAGATGTACCGCTTAGTACTACACAAAATATTGTCGTCATGGCGAGCGCCGATGAGATGGGTCGCGAATTACTGACACACGCAATCGGAGAAAGTGGAGTACTGACGCTCACCCAATACCCTGTAACACTGCGACAAATGTCTAATGAAAAAATTAATTCGAGCGGAGCGCTTGTTCTTACCGACAACTACGCTCCAGTTGAAGCACTAACAAAACCACTTCGAGAACGACGCTACTAAAATCAGCGGGAGTTCAACTATTTAACGACCCGCAATAAAGGTCGCATCAAATGCCCACGCCGTTGCACGGTCAATCTCTTCTTGGGTGAGAATATTTTCTTTAAGCAAAAACGCTTCTTCGTCAGCTAAGTTGGACTGATACATTTCTGGTCCATCAGTATTGATGGTGAACTTCACCCCACTATCCACAAAAGCGCGGAGCGTAGAGCGCAACTCATCGACACTCTTAATGATGCTATTTTTCAAGTTTGATGTTGGACAAATTTCAAGCGTTATTCCAGCATCTCGCACCAACTCAAGAAGTGATGGGTCTTGTGCCGCGAGTATGCCGTGTCCGATTCTATTTGGTTTGATTGTAGTTACTACATAGCGCATTTCATCAACTGAACCTTCTTCTCCCGTATGAATGGTGACACCAAGTCCTCTGTCGCGCGCACGAGCAAATAAAGGGGCGTGTGCCTCCATAGAAAAATCCTTTACATGCGGACCTGCAATATCGATACCGACAACGCCGTCCTTAGCATAGCGAATTGCTTTGTCTAAAATAATCTCATTCTGCTCAATTGAAAACCGGCGATCCATGGAAAGAAGAATACCCGCTTTAACTTGAGGATACTCCAGAAGTGCGCGGTCCATACCTCGGAGACTCGCACTAATAATGTGATCGAGATCTCTCTCACCAGAGCGATTGCGACGCATAGGATTAAAACGAAGCTCCTGTAGCACGATGTTGCATTTTCTATATCCCCCACCAATGACTGAGTGCACTGACACTTCGAGAGCTTCTGGTGATGATTGGATGCGCTCTGTCCACTCAAAATATTTACGATCCATTTCTTCGAGCGAGGTATTTCGCTCGTCCGCAGACATAGTAATCATTTCTTCAAAATCCCAATAGTCTTTAGAGGGGAGTTTGATGCCTTGCTGGTGAGCAATCGTCCACATGATGACGGGGTCCACGGATGAGCCGAGATGTGAGTGGAGTTCTGCCCGTTTTTTCATCATGTGATGCACCATATACTGTCTACAAAAAATGCTCCTTAATGTATTTTCATACTATCACGGAGCATCTAAAATTCTGGAGCCGATGATCGGAATTGAACCGATGACCCCGTCCTTCGCTTACACCTCCCCTTTTTTTATTCGAGAGGGCTAGACTGTATCTTCAACCACCTAAGGTTGCCCTTGTCAGTCGTTCGAGCGCAAAGAGCGCTACGGTCTTGGCCTCATTGGAGGCTATTAACCGTTATTCGGGATTCATCTAAACATTACTGTATAAATGGGCAGGGTCTGCGACCCACCATGGACGTGCTCTACCAACTGAGCTACATCGGCAAGCGAGGGAGAAAATAGAGAACCTGTTCTTTTATTTTTCCCGAGCGAAGCCGATGAAAGCTCTGCTTACATCGGCGAAATTCTTTTCAGAACTTCGTCAGCAGCTTTGCTTGCATCGGTTCTCTCTTTATCGCATTGGTACCACCATGAAAGCGAAGCTTTCATGGTGGCTCTTATAGTACCCATAAGCCACTCTTTTTCCAAGTTTTACTTGATACACTGTAAATCGTGCTCAAGCATTACCCTCGCTTCACTACTATTGCCCTCTCGTATGTTGCAGCTGGGTTGTTATTTATTTTCCTCGGCCCTGCTTTTTTCCAAACCCTCATAGTGCCATTCGGTATCTTTGGTATTGCAATAGCGGGCGCTCTGTACACATACAGCTTCACCACATCACTAGGTGCACTGCTCTTAATAGCACTCGTACCATACCACCCAATAGGGGTCATGGCGGTTGTGGGTGGAATTGGTGCCACTATTGCAGATTTCACTATTTTCAAGTTCGTTCGTGATGATTTAAAGAAAGAAGTGCGACGATTTGGCGCATCAAAGATGATACAAAATGTATGTTCAGCCAATGGAATTCTATGTAAAAAGTGGATGCGTAACTTGATGGGAACCATCATTATGGCTTCACCGTTTCCTGATGAACTCGGCATTGCAATGATGAGTACCACAAAGATGGAGCGCGAAACATTCATCCTTCTCGCATTCATTGTTGATATCGTTGGTATCTATCTTTTAGTATTCACTGCGAGCGCACTGTTGCCGTAGAACTCTAGATGCGTGCGTAGCGAGAGTATTAATGAATGACTACAAAATAGTAAGCTCGATTGGGCTGTGGTCAGACACCCGATCAGAGAGTATGCAAGCCTCAGAATGTTTGGCAGTCTCCGCATCTACAAACAAGTGGTCAGTTTTCAAGTCAAATCCTAGTCCAAACTTCGCGAGAAACACGGCGCTCGTATTCACAATGTTCGGGTGAGGTTCGCTGTAGCGACTATTGAGTGTGGGACCAAGGTGTCTGGTGCTGGCTACAAACTGAGGCAACAACAAACTGCACGCATGAATAACTTCACCGGGGATACCGAGATTGAAATCGCCACCAAACACAAGCGGGGTGTTATGGGCACGCTCTTTCATAACCCGATCCTTCAGAGCTTGAACCTCCCTTGCGCGCACTGTCGGACGTAGTCCTGAGTGCAAGTGAACAGTGCCTGCTTTAATATCTCCCTGCGGTGTACCAAATGTGCCGAGCAACATCCCAAAACCCTGGTGCTGTAAGCGCGGTGATGGATGCATGCGTCCAAAAGAATCGAGCCTACTACCCTTGAGTTTAAATGTATCTCTATAGACTATAGATAGATGACTTGGCGCAGAAAATACCTCATCGAATACTTCAAGTAACCTATAGGCACCGACACCACGCACCAGCGGGAGTACCCGCTCATTCGCCTCCTGCAAAAGAATGAAGTCGTAAAGACCCCCATCAAGGACGCGTTTTAAAAAAGATGGCAGAGCTGGCTGAAATGCTTTCTGAGTATTAAGGCTCAATATTTTCATTAGAGATTACTGTAGCAAAATTTTTTACTCTGATGTGAATGATTACACCAAAAACAAAAATCCCCTTTCGGGGATTTTTTTGGCGCAGGTGCTGGCTCCAACTCTCACCTCACCCATGTTCGGTTCGGTCGTAGCCTCGCCTCGCGATTTTTCGAAACGAAAAATATCGCTCCGGCTGTCAGCACCCAACGCAGGCAAAGCAGTTTGCCTGCTTCAGCCGCTATAAAAATAACCCAGGATTCCCTGGGTTATTTTTTGGCGCGGCTGATGGGTGCTGACCCCACGACCTCCCGCGTGCATGTCATCCACTATTTTCATAATGGCATGGACTATATCTTCACCGTTGGCTTTCGCCTTTAGGTGCTCCGGTATCTAGTCTCTACGGCGCCCCTCGACTTCGCTCGGGGTAAACCCCAAATGAGGAAGAGGGTTCCCTCGGTATTCGCGTATCCGCCTCTAGGCAGACTTAGCATTCACCGATATCCCAGAGAGTTTCAACTCGACTTTCGTACAAGAAGCTGCCTAATCGACAGGCGGGTGCTCTACCGTTGAGCTACAGCCGCAAACGAGAAGGAGAATAATACGCTTCCGTATATTCTCTTCGAGTGCAGCGGCTGAAAGCTTTGCTTACAGCCGCAACATATTTCTCAAAGACTTTCTTTTTTCTTTTGAGGAACAAACCCCTCGGTAAGGAGTCTTGTTGATTATACATAAAATCATACAATTTTAAAGAATCGCCAGTCGCGAACTGAAGGCGCGAATAACCTTGTTTTGCAGTATAAATATATCCTCCTTCTACAACAGATAGGAGTAATCGACCATGAAGCTCCTGTAAAAACCTTGCAGAACCTGAGGTAAACATCGTCATGAGCATACGCGAAGGCTTTTTTCTATCCTTATGCACGCGACCACTCCATACGTTGCCATCTCCATCAAAATATCCTCGAACAAAATGCGAAAAATAATTCATTGGTATATGTGGAATAGTCATGTTATTTGTTTTTCGTTCCGCAAAACCCAGTAGCCGCAAGTCATCGCACATCTCTTTGCTCCCTATCTGCAAACGATACAAATTCTTTTGATCCTGTACTTTGGTGCGAACACTAATCTTATGTTCCGCCTGGACAGTTTTTTTGATTTGTTGAAGCAGTGCTTTATCTGTTATTTGGATGCACCAAAAATTTGCTCCGCGCTTATTGAGCGTTATGTACCCATCCGCGGCAAAGAATCCCAACACATACGCCATCTCAGCACTCCACTTTTTGAAAAAATTCTTATCTACTTTTTTGTAGACAGGCATTACGTATAGTATACCTAGTGACAGGTTATTATACTAGACAGTTTATACACACAATAAGATAAAAAGACTTTATGCGAGTGCCGGGGGTGGGAGTCGAACCCACGACCTTAGCGTTATGAATGCTACGCTCTTACCAACTGAGCTACCCCGACAAATGAGGAAGAAAATAGCGCAGGGCGCGACTTTTGTGAAAGAGGGAGAAATGGGAGCTCGCTCACATTTCGACTCGATTGAACAAAAGAGCGTTAACGTATTTTTTCCGAACGCCGTCGGGGAAAGCTATGCTTACCCCGACGGATGTCATTAAGTGAAGCGAGACTTCCCTTGAAGACAATGAGACTAATCTATCATTATTTAGACCTTCTTCAAAAGTGTTTCTGCTACCGCCACATCTTCTGGGTAGGTTACGGTAATCCATTGATTTTGGCGAACAACGGCCACGGGCTTTTCTTTCGCAATCACTGAGAGCATATCGGTCAAGAAATATTCGCCAAGTCGTGGGTGAGCAAACGGAGTGATTAAAAACATATCAGGAGAAAGTATCATTGCGCCAGAATTTACCAGATTACCAACAGGGTTTTCTGGTTTCTCAACAACCTCTTTAAGTGTGCCATCTGGATTTAACTCAACAACACCGTAGCGTTCAGGATGTTCTTTCTCTGCCACAAAAAGACAGTATTCATACTCAACTCCTTTTGTGAAAGCCTGCTTGTCACCAATATCATCACCATAGAGCATGATGAATTTTTCATTGATGAGCTCTTTTGCCAAATATACTGCGTTCCAAGTTCCAATTTGTTTTTCTTGAACAATGTAACGAATTGGTTTGCCTTTCCAGTCACTGCCAAAATACTCCTGTATTTTTTCTCCCTTGTATCCGATGATGATGATGATATCCGTCACTGCGTCAGGGAGTTGCTCTAGTACATATTCTAGAAGTGGCTTCCCATTAAGAAGCACCATGCCTTTCGGCTTGTCATCAGTGAGGGGGCGAAGTCGCCTCCCTTCTCCTCCGGCGAGAATTAATGCTTGCATGAAAAGATAATACCTCGAAAAGAAGTAATATGGCGAGTGCCAGATTCGGTCACGAGTCACGTAAGTATTTTCTTTCGAAACCTCAGAAAATACTAAGTGCTCTCGACCCCGCCTCGTCTGCCGTAAACGGCATGACTCCGGCATTCGAATCCTGACGCGAGACGAGCAGTCGTCGATGTCCGGATTCTCTCCTTACAGGAGCAAACGAGGAGCGAGACGAAAATCTTGTTTTCACCTCGTCCGAGCGAAGCTCCTGAAAAGCCGCTTTACAGGAGCTGTACACCTTTGCAATTTTCTCGAAGCAAAGCTTCTCAAAAATATAGCAAAGGACTTCGAATCCTGGACATGAAGCGTGCAGACGCTTCATTCCCCGCAACGCAAAACACCGAGCGGATGCTCGGTGTTTATCTTGTTGCGGGGCCAGGATTCGAACCTGGGTCTGGAGGTTATGCTTACTACTTCGATTTTCATCGCACCGTCGAAACGGCTTCGTAGTCTGGACTATGCCTTCACCCACGTGGGGTGCCTGCCGTCTAGTCTCTACACCTTCTCTGACATATGTCAGAGCTTGGCTCGGCGTTACCATTCTTTACAGAAGAAAGGATTCACCGAATTTGACAGGTTATCTACGAAACATTGCTGAATCGTGAGCCCAAATATCGAGCCTCCTGAGGTACCACTCCTCCACCCCGCTATCAATGAGCTTTTAGCTTACAGGTTCTAGCTGTCAGCTTTTAAGACAGTAACCCATTCTCGCCCCAATTTCAAGTCAGGAAACCTGAAAGCTATTTTAAATAAAATTAAATTCCTGAAACACTTGCTCGTAGAGCTTCATCACACGAAATGCTTCTTGTTGAGTAAGTATGTAATTTGAAGAAGAGGCGCTCACAAAGTTTCGAATACGGTGCGCTTCCCATGCAAAAGGAAGTGTCACAAAAGCATTTTCAGGTACCAACAAAATTTGATCTGAGGTTGTTTTTCCAATGTATCCAACACTGGCAAGAACTTCTCCTAGAATTATGTCGGCTTCCAAAATCCCCTGTCGCCAAAGCTTTGGATCGTTAGAGCGAGTGCCGTTCAAAAGTAATTGCCATCGGTCTCGAAGTGGGTGCACATTAATTGATTGCGGTGGCAGTGAACCATAGAGAGCTCCTTCACTGAAGCGAATAGAAAAAAGATACACAAGAAGACCTACGATGGCGAGAAATAGAAGCCCTGAAACGGTGTATGCCAAAAAACTATATATAGACCAAAGGAAAGATATAAGTGTTCCAATGAGGTTACCAAAAAAGAAAACGGTATCGAGCATAGGACCAAACAAGCCACCATGCACTACTGGCGCCGATGTGGATACAACATCAGTTGAAGCACTTCCACCAAAAAGCCAACTCCAAAAATCAACCTTTCCTGATTGAGCGCCAACATTTGCGCCTGCACTCAGCGTTGCCTCTACACTGCCATTAATTGAATCTACTTCTGTACATTTCCCACCAAAAATTGAATAAATAACACAGTACCAGTATTGAATATTTACATACGAAAGATACACGGGGTCGGTCATAGAGTCTCACCTATGAGGTCTCGGGCAATATCAAAAAGCGAACTTTCAGTGCGCTTAGGACTCATGAATTGAACACCAACCGGCAATGACACTCCGTCACGAACCACCGTATTCATTGGAACTGATATCGCAGGGATGCCTGTTAAGTTTGCTGGTGCAGCAAATATGTCTTCCAAATACATAGACACGGGATCACTTTTCTCCCCTATTTTAAATGCAGGCCCTGGCGTCGTTGGGGTCGCAATGAAAGAAACATTCTCAAATGCCTTCGCTAAATCATTGGCAATGACACTTCGAAGTGCAGTCGCCCGTTTATAGTACGCATCGTAATATCCACTTGAGAGCACGTACGCACCGAGCATGACACGACGCTTAGTTTCAGGACCAAACCCTCGAGCGCGTGATTGCTCATACTCATCGAGAAGATTTTTTCCCTCATGTGAAAGTCCATAGCGTATACCATCAAGGCGCGCCAAATTTGTAGACACTTCTGCTGGCATCACAATGTAATACGCTGCGAGCCCATACGGAGCGGAAGGAAATTCTATATCAACAATTTCATATCCTTTACCACGAAGTGTGTCTAAAGTTTTTTCAAAATTCTCACGAACATCAGGCTGTGCATCTTTTACGAATTCGCGCGGGACACCAATGCGCTTATTAGAAACCCGTGCCTCTCCTTGATTTGGCAATGTCGTACCATCGAGAGAATCTGACCCGCGAATAGTGTCGAATACAAGTTTTGCATCGTACACAGTTCGAGCAATAGGGCCTATCTGGTCTAATGAAGAACCCATAGCGATGAGCCCTGAACGCGACACTTCTCCGTAGGTTGGTTTTAGTCCCACAAGGCCACAAAGACTCACCGGTTGCCGAATTGAACCGCAAGTTTCAGAACCAAGTGCAATCGGCGCAAGATGCGCAGCGACGGCTGATGCTGAACCCCCAGATGAACCCCCTGGCACTCGCGTGATGTCATGTGGATTTTTTGTTACACTGTATGCCGAGTGCTCTGTAGAAGAACCCATAGCAAACTCATCCATGTTGGTGCGACCAAGAAAAAATGCTCCTGCATTTTTAAGGCGAGCAATCGCTGTTGCATCGTAGGTTGCAACATAATTCTCGAGCATCTTTGATGCAGCACTTACCTTCTTTCCCTTTATTAAAATATTATCTTTAACGGCAATAGGAATACCAGTGAGCAAATGTGCTCCAGCTCCCTTCTCAGTAAGAATTTTTTCAGCACGCTCGGCCTCAACAACAACATCATCAAATACCTCAAGATATGCGTTGAGTGTAGGATTCTCTTTCTCAATGCGAACAAGATGTGCCTTTGCCACATCAACTACAGAAAAAGTCTTGGCACGGTAGCCCTCTCCTAATTCCTTTACCGATAATTCAGTTAATTCCATGATGTTTCCCTAAACCCTATCCACTAAACGCTACCCCCTAATTAAGCACTTTCTTAACCTTTACATAATCACCTTCTCTCCGTGGTGCTTGTACCAAAAGGTCTTCGGTGTATTTACCAGCTTCGTGAGGATTCTCGTCTTCTCGCATTACATTCTCCAAATCAAGATGTGTTGACGTGTTAGATGTTTCCGGTAGTGAAACTTTTTGTATCACATCAACATACGCCACTATAGATTCAATTTCTCCTTGAAGCTTCGTGATTTCTTCATCAGTCAAGGAAAGACGCCCTAAAACGGCGAGCTTTTTAACATCATCAACACTGATCATAGGAATAGTGTATAGGGTTTAGTGTTTAGGGTCTAGGGCACTAGGTTTTTAGGAGGGATAGGAAGTCTTTTTCAGAAAGAATATGGACACCTAGTTTTTGGGCTGTATCGTACTTCGAGCCAGGGTCACTTCCTGCAACAACATATGATGTTTTTTTAGAAACAGAACCTGAAACGCTCCCTCCTCGTTCACGAATTTTTGCCCCAGCTTCTTCGCGTGAGAGCGCACTTAGTGTGCCAGTAAGAACAAATGTTTGCCCACTAAAAGCCCCTACTTGGCGCCTTTCCCCTTTCTCCACAACTACCTCCTTGAGTAGTTGTTCCAACTGCTCTACATGTTCTTTATTTCGGAACCAATCATGAAGTGAGAGGGCAACAATATCACCAACTCCCTCTATTGACTGCAACTCTTTAATTGAAGCACCTCTTACGCGTTCAAGTGTTCTGAAGTGTGCCGAGAGATCACGAGCGGTTTCTTCCCCTACCTGCGGAATGGAAAGCGCAATAATAAATCTGTCGAGTGAAATTTTCTTTCGTGCTTGAATACCTTCAATTAAATTTTTCGATGCGAGCTCGGCAAACCCCTCAAGTCCTTCGACATCACCTTCAGTCAAGGTAAAAATATCTGCGTAGTTTGTGAGCAATCCCTCATCCATGAGGAGGTCAATCGTGCGAGGACCTATACCTTCGATGTCGAATGCGTGCTTACCAACAAAATGATAAAACCGACGACGTTGCTCTGCTGGTCCAGTTCTATTTACACACCGCCACGCACTCATCCCTGGCACCCGTTCGACTGAACCGTCTCCCCCACACTCAGAAACTTTTTTTGGAAAACGATACGGCTTTGAATGCTCTGGACGAAGCTCTGGTACCACCTGCACCACTTCTGGAATAACATCGCCCGCCCGCTGAATCACTACAGTGTCACCAATGCGAACATCGAGACGATTAATTTGATCTTCATTGTGCAATGTTGCACGCGACACAACGACACCCCCAACAGAAACAGGCTTCAGATGTGCGACAGGAGTAAGAATTCCAGTACGACCTATTTGAAGTGCAATTTCCTCAACGACAGTAGTTACTTGCTCTGCAGGAAACTTGAATGCAATGGCAAACCGTGGAGCTTTCCCTGTGTACCCAAGAAGTTCTTGATATGCACGTTCATTTACTTTCGCCACGATGCCATCAATTAAATAATCCTGTCTGTCTTTCTTTGTATGCCATGCCTTCCAAAATGCAATTACTCCGTTCGAATCCGCCACCTGCACTGCATCCTTACTTACTTTGAAGCCAAGCTTTTTCAGATACTCAAGTTCCTCAATTTGTGTATCAGGAATATGCCCACTGATGTGCGCAATATCATATATAAAAGTATCAAGTTTGCGTGACGCAACAATCTTAGAATCAAGCTGACGAATGGTGCCTGCAGCAGCGTTGCGAGGATTTGCAAAAACTGCCTCGCCATCTTTTTCTCTTCGACGATTCAATTCCTGAAGTGCCTTCTTTCCCATCCATACTTCACCCTCAACAACAATGTCGACAGGCTCATTCAATACAAGTGGAACCGACTGGATAGTGCGAATATTTTGAGTGACATCCTCACCTACTCTTCCGTCACCTCTGGTCGCTGCTGTTTCTAAAACCCCATTTTTGTAGGTAAACACAATTTTGAGCCCATCGATCTTCAGCTCAATTGCATAGGTAGCTTGCGCCTGTTTCCCAAAACTCCCTGTAACTCCCTTTTGCACTCGTGCATCAAATGCCCGAAATTCTTCTTCTGTAAAAACATCATTGAATGACCATTGCGCAATTGAATGTTTTATTTTCTTAAATTCAGGTAGTGGTGCTCCTGCAATGCGCTGGGTTGGAGAATTGCTCGTAACAAGTTCTGGATACTGCTCTTCTAGAAGTGCGAGTTCGTGCATCAAGGCGTCACGCGCACTTTCAGGAATCTCCTCCCTATCTTCTACATGATAGAGGTAGCGATAATGATTAATCGCCTCGCGAAGTTTTTTCACTCGCTCTAAAATTTCTTTAGGAGCCTCTGCCATAGAGCTCATTGTACCGAAGCCAAGAGACCTAAGCTAGAAGTATGTTTGTCAGCAACTTAACACTTGCGAGCTATTGAACAAAGAACGCAGCACTTGTCTGGCATGCTAAACAATCCCCCACACCCTCCCTTACAAGGATAGACTCCTTCTGGACCCGTCCGAGCAATGCTCACATCTTCATTCATAAATGAAAGTTACACCTTCTCAACAGGGGCGGTGTTTGCAAAAGAAGGACCATTCTCTGTATATGCATCAGTTTTATGTTCTCCTGAAATTGCACGCATAAGCCACAAGCGCTCTTGTCGGACAAGAAAGCCAAGCACCATAACAATAATTCCAAACAAAACAGTAAAAGCCAATTTAATACCATTTGGAAAACCGGTGAATGGTAAAAACGCGAGGAGAAAACCGAGAACTAAAATAGTGGAGCCTTTTGACATGCGGTAAGTGTATCAAGGAGCGATGATGACAACAAACTCCCCTTTGCCTGAGATATCCCCATTTTTTAGGCGCTCCATTACTTCAAGTGCTGTGCCTCCTGCAATATGCTCAAACATCTTCGTAAGCTCCTTGGCAATAACCACATGTCTTTCAGGAACACGGAGGGCAAGCTCTTCCATAAGCTTTTCCATTCGGTGCGGAGATTCATACATCACGACGGCGCGCTTCATAAGAACAACTTCATCAAGTAATTTTTGTCTTCCTTTCTTATGCGGAAGAAATCCTAAAAAAACAAACTCGTCAGCAGGTATTCCAGAGCCTGAAAGTGCTGTCACCACGGCAGAGACTCCAGGAATCGGTACGACGGATTTTTCACCGCACTTTTCACGGACTAACCTAACAATTAATGCACCAGGATCTGAAACACCAGGAGTTCCTGCGTCAGTTACCATCGCAACATTCTGGCCTGACTCAACCATTTCCACGACCTTATCAAACTGTGCTCGTGATGAATGTGCATGGAGCGGAAAGAGTGGAACATGAATATCATGCCTATCTAACAGCTTCTTTGTAACTCGAGTATCTTCCGCAACAATTCTGGTAACACTCTTCAATGTTGAAAGTGCGCGGAGGGTAATATCCTGCAAGTTCCCTATTGGAGTTGCCACTACATACAATATTCCAGCCATGGCTCTACGGTATCACAACGGTAGTTATGGAATTACCATTTCTCTTCAAAGGGTCTAACTTTAGAATCAACTATCTTTTTCGTGATAGCCCAAAAAAATCTACCGATTGGGCCTTTCTCGCTTTTATTTTTTTCACTTGGGCCTTCTTGAGTAGACATACAGCGATTATATTCTTTACTAAACAGACCGCAAGTAATGAGCCTAATGGTCTATTAAATGGTCAGCTACTTTATATATATCTCCTGCACCCATAGTCATCAAAATGATGTTCGGTGCGGAAACTGAGCGGAGGTATGTTTCAACTTCTTCGAGTGAATGAAACGCCTGTGCCTGTTTACCAGTGGCGCGGATTTTCTCGGCAAGTACATCGCTAGTAACTCCTACAATTGGTTCCTCCCGCGCAGGATAAATTGGAGCAAACACCACTTCATCAGCATCAACAAATGCGTGTACAAACCCGTCCATAAGATCACGGGTGCGTGAATAAAGATGCGGATGGAATGCAACTATGATTTTTTTATCAGGAAACTTTGCACGCGTAGCTTTGAGCGTTGCTTCAATAGCGCTTGGATGATGTGCGTAGTCATCAATGACGACGGCACCTTCTTTTGTTTCCCCTTTCACTTCAAATCTTCTCCATGTTCCTTTAAATTCCGAAAGACTTTTATCAATAACAACTTCGGAAATATCTGGGAACAATACTTTCACTGCCGACTTCGCTGCACGAGCATTCATTAAGTTAAAGTCACCAATAAGTTGAAGTTCTGGCACCGACTCATCTGTATACGAAATAACTTGTGCTTTTGTGCGTGCCACAATGGGCACAATGTTTGAACCTAGAGCATTAGTTACAAGTGCACCACCTGAGGGAAGCGCCTCTGCAGACTTTGCAAATGTCTCAATCTCGGATTCCAGTGTTAGAAACCAATCAGTGTGATCCCACTCAACGTTGGTGAGCACCAACACCGTTGGAGAGAGTTTTAGTAAATGATCTTTATATTCACACGCCTCAACAACAAACACATCACTCGCGCCTGAAAGAAAATTGCTCCCAAACTCAGGAACAATAGAACCAACAATTGCGGTAGGGTCTTTGCCTGCGTCTTTGAGAATCTTTGCAATGAGTGCCGTCGTCGTCGTTTTGCCATGCGTTCCTGTTACTGCAATAGTTCGCTTCCCTTTTGAAACTTCGCCGAGTGCTTCAAAATATGAAACTTGTTTCAGTCCGAGTTCTTTTGCACGGACGCGCTCTCCATTGTCTTCCCACACGGCATCCGAATACACAATTATTTCTGCGCCCGCTGGAACATTTTCGGGTTTCTGAGGAATAGACACATGAACGCCTTTTGTCTCTAGAAGTTCAGTGGTTGGCGAGATTTCTCTATCAGAGCCACTCACTGTATGTCCATCGCGAATATACAGCTGTGCCAAAGCAGACATACCAATACCTCCGATGCCGATCATATAGATACGCATAGCGGTTAGCGTACAGCGTTTAGCGTTTAGGTTCAAATGACAACATAAACACGGCTCTGTTTATGAAAGGAAATTGTCGAGAAGCTTATAGCACTGCGCTTTCATGAGGGGTGCTGTTTCTTCTGCCTCTCTCAAGATACGCTCTTCGTCCAAATCGAAATCAGTGTGTGTCCACTCAGAATCTCTCTCCACCCATGTTGCAATCATCTCTGGTGTCGCTTCAACATGAAATTGTAATCCGTACGTATTCCCTTTCGAGAAGGCTTGATTCTTACATGTCGGTGTCATCGCAGTATGAATGGCGCCTTCTGGAATATCGAATGTGTCACCGTGCCACTGCAACACCTTCATCTGTTCTGGTAAGTCTTTGAAAAGCGACGAATTTTTTCCCTCAGGAGTTTGCCGAACAGTATAGTAGCCAACTTCTTTTATACGCTTCCCGTCAACGGTGTGAGGGTACACTTTCGCCCCGAGTGCATGCGCCAATAGTTGTGCACCTAAACAAATACCGAGCATAGGTACTGTGCCGATATGTTTTTGAATCGCAGATAACTCCTCGTTCTTACCTGTGTATTCTTCATACACACCCATGGGACCCCCAAGAACAATGAGACCGTCATACAGTGCAACATCAGGAATCGGCTCCGACTTCCAAAGTCCTATCACATCGAGAGTAACGCCTCGGTCGCGTGCATACTCTGCAATATTGCTCGGATGTTCACGCAGGATGTGCTGAAATACGAGAAGCTTCTTCATTTTTAAATATTATAGTTTTTTAACCAACTCAACAAACTGATCTCCTCTATCAAACTCATTAGTGAACATACCAAATGATGCGAAAGCGGGACTAAAAAGTATTAAGTCTCCTTCTACCGCAGAATCCATAGCGTCTTTGAGTGCATCTTCCAATCGGTCATACACTGGAGCGTTCATGAATGTTGCAATGTTAGATGTCACAAGTCGTTCCGTTCCGCTCCCCGTAAGAAGAATTACTCTTTTCGCATAAGCAGGAACAAAGGACAATAGCTCCTGCATACTGAGCCCCTTATCCGCTCCACCCATTATTAAAATGGCACGGGATCCAGGAATAGCACGAAGAGCCGCAAGTGTTGCCTCTGGAGTAGTAGAGCTGTTGTCATTATAAATACCGACCCCATGAATCTCTCGTAAAAACTCCAAGCGCCCTGGTACTCCCTTAAAGGTAGCGACAGATTCTTTGATAACTTCCTCATCAATGCCAAGCGCTCGCGCAGTTTCTATGGCGCACATGGCGTTCAGGAGGTTGTGCACGCCGAGCATACTTATTTCCCAACCGCTCGGGAAGTACGCAGGATCAGCCACAACAAGTCTTGAAAGAATTTTCGATCCGTATTTTTTCTTAAGTACAGGCGCTACTTGAGCACCCACCACAAGCGTGTCATCAGGTTTTTGATTAAGAAAAACTTGAGCCTTATCGTTAAGATACAGATCCAAATCATCTCTGTAATAGTTCATGTGGTCAGGCATGAATGTGGTGAACACTGCAACAGTAGGACTGAGGCCTGCATCTCCAAAGCCTTGGCACTGCCACGAATCAAGCTCCATAAGTGCTATGGAGTTTTGCGTTACCTCTGGCAAAAGCGCCAACGTTGAAACTCCTCGCACATTACCGCCAAGGAGTACATGCATTTGAGAGCGCTTCATAATGTCTTCAAGTAAGTGCGTAACAGTGGACTTGCCTCGTGTACCCGTCACACCCACCACAGGAATCTCTGAGAGTTCTGCAAACCACGAGGCACTCATCTTAATAGGAATCCCATTCTTCCTCGCTTCCTTTATATACAAGGAATCAATAGGCACTCCCGCTGCTTTTAAAATAAAATCTCTATCTCGAAAATCTTCAAGTTCGTGCCCACCTAGGCGGTACCGTATGTTTGAAAAATGTTTCAATTCATCGAGTGATGCACGAAGCTGTTCATCATCTTTGAGGTCAGTAATGATAAGCTCCGCCCCTGCTTCAGCTAGGAATTTTGCATCCCCCACTCCCCGACCTAAAAGCCCTAAGCCCATGAGGGTTATTCGCTTCCCATTGAAAAACTCCGCCTTCGAATCCATTCTGTGCATTGTACTATTAATGACCATTATTAGGTGTTAATCTTCCGATACCAGATTCTTGACATTCTGGTAGGTTTCTTTAAAATAACGCCCTCTACAATCCAATGCCTCGATCCAAAAAAAACTACAAACACTTCTGGAAGCTCGGCCAAGAAGAGTACAACACGCAATACTTCGACATCACCCCTGATGGAGACTTGATGGTAAAGGAGGGCAACTACCAGTACAACGTTCACAACCTCATTAAGAAGTACGGCTCACCTCTTGAGATGGTGTTTCCGTTTATTCTTGAAAACCGCGTAAGAAACCTCATCGACATTTTTGATGCGTATATCAAGCTCCACGGCTACAAAGGAAAGTTTTACTACCACTACGCAATGAAGGTGAACCAGAACAAGGAGTTCGTGCTCCCTGTTGTTTCTGAGGGTGGACACTTTGATGTGGCATCAGTAAACGAGCTCTGGATTGTAAAGCGAATGCTCGAGCAACAGCGCTTTAATCCAAAAATCCGCGTCACCTGCAATGGCCCAAAAACAGAAGCGTACATCACTCTCATTGAACAATTAAACGCGAAAGGTCTCACTGTCATCCCTATCATCGAGGACTACAACGAGCTCGAGCGTTTGAAAAACTTTAAAGGTGAAACGGGAATCCGTTTGAATATGAGTATCCGCGTGCAGTCACACTGGGACAAACGATTTAACCGCTACGGTTTCCGTGAAGACGAAATAGTGAAGCTTGGTAAAATCCGCAACCTCAGTGTTCTTCACTACCACATCTCATCTCAGCTTGAGAAAGTAGACGGCCTTGTAGAACCATTGAAGCGTGCACTCGAAATCTACGAGAAGCTCCGTGTAAAAAACCCAGGACTCGACACCATCGACATGGGCGGTGGCGCAGGAGTGCCATACGAAAAGAAAGGGAAATTCTACACAGGAAAGTCCGCAATAAATAAAATAGTTCGTACCGCAAAGAACTATTGCGACAAAGCCGGTATCAGACATCCAAACCTTATTGTTGAGTGGGGTCGCTATGTTGCCGCACCTGCACAAATTACTCTCTACAAAATATTGACTGAAAAAAGCGTGAGCGAAGATGGCAAGCGCAAGTGGTACATCATTGACGGTAGCTTCATGAACGACCTCTTGGACACATGGGCTCTGAAGCAAAAATGGCATGTCACGCCAGCAAACAACATGAAGAATAGAAAGCTTCAGCGTATTTGGTTTGCAGGCTCTTCCTGTGACTCTGACGACAAATACACCGCAGGTGGCGGCAACATTTCCATGCCTCGCCTTGAAGACTTGGAGACCAACGACCACCAGTATGTCGCCTTCTACGACACTGGAGCATACCAAGACGCCCTTGCCTCACACCACTGCCTCCTTTCCTCCCCTGCAAAAATCATCTGCCAAGACGGCGAAATTAAGCTCGCACGGCGAAGAGAGACGAGTGAGGACGTTGGGAAGCAGTTTGGTTGGTAGTGTTTCGCTCGCACCTGCTTTCTGGAATCACAAAGCCCGTCCAGCGGCGGGCTTTGTTCGTCCTCGGTGCAGTTTCGCCGAAACGACGAACCGTGCAACTGCACCTGCGAATGTTCCAGAAAGCAGGCACTCGCTCTTAAGTGGGCTTTTGAAACGATTTTTTCATCTACACATTTCTGTGATTCAATAGATGTAGATAATAATCTGTATATGAAACAAGAGAAGAATGGACTGGGGGGGTAGAGGTTGCTGAGAGTATGAAACAAATTCTTTTTCTAAACCCAGAAAACGTATCTGAAGACGAAGCTGCAAGTTATCCTTTGCGCGAAGCTGCTCGGGCGGTTGTTTTTGATGAAGACGGATTCATTGCACTTCTGCATGTCTCGAAAGAAAATTACTATAAATTACCAGGTGGTGGATTAGACGGTGCGGAAGACATCTTGTCTGCTCTACAGAGAGAGAGTCTAGAAGAAATAGGGTGCAATATTGAGGTGGGAGAAGAAATAGGCTCCGTTCTTGAGTATAGAAAGTTGTCCAACATTAAACAGATTTCTTATTGTTATAGAGCAGAAGTGAAAGGTGAAAAAGGACTACCTGATTTTACAGAGAAAGAAAAAAATAAAGGGTTTCAAATTGTATGGCTACCTACAGAGAAAGTGATGCAAATTATTACTGAAAGCAAAGCAACAAGTCCAGAGGGAAGTTTGTATATCGTGCCACGTGACATTGCGATCCTGAAAGCCGCAGGAATTTAGATAGAAAAGAAAATGCGGGGAATGGGGTCAGTCACTATTTCCTTATTCGCCTATTCGTGCGAATGGGCGAATAGCCTTCAAAAGTTGATTTTAGTATTTTGCAAAATACTAAAACAGATTCTATTGAGGAAGAGTGAGGACAATCAGTATTTCCATATGAATTTGCTATATTTAAGTTATGAAAATCGACAAAACAAAACATTTTGATCAAGATGGGTTCTCTGGGGATTTTTATGTCTCCAATGAAGACAAGAAAGGTTTTAATGCTTTACGCGTTTCCGTACACGGTAAACATCCTCGCAAGAAAATGATTGATACTACCCGAGTTTATTTTGTGATTGATGGAGAA
The DNA here is from genome assembly GCA_007378985.1 of Parcubacteria group bacterium Greene0714_7. Classification (GTDB taxonomy): domain Bacteria; phylum Patescibacteriota; class Minisyncoccia; order Phycocordibacterales; family Phycocordibacteraceae; genus Phycocordibacter. The sequence goes on along the minus strand of VMHB01000002.1, from coordinate 250,941 downwards.
GGTACTTTCACTCTTAACGAAACCAAGCACAACGCCAAGAAAAATGATCTCTTTGTGGTCGAACCAGGCAATGAATATGAGTACGAGGGAACAATGAACTTATTTGAGTTTAATGTTTCTCCGAATAACTCCTTTAAAGCCGAACTCCTTTGATTTTTTACAAGTCCAAAAGGACAGCGGCGATCCAAGGGAACGCGACGGTGACGTCGGATTGAATGATGTTGTAGTAGCTCGAGGTTGAAAGTTTGTCCCAAGTTATTTTTTCTTTACCGCCTGCACCTGAGTATGAACCATATGACATGGGGGATGAACCTATTTCAACAAATCCTGCCCAGTCACGCACACCTTTCAACTGCAAGTCATGTTTGAGTGACGGCACAACGCAAATTGGAAAATCTGCTGCAATCCCACCACCGAGTTGCAAAAATGCTATTGGAGCATTTTTAGATTCCTTCATGTACCAGTCGTACATAAGATGGAAATAGTCCAATCCTGTTTTCATCACACCTGCCTCCACGCTCGTGTCGCCTTTCTTTTTATGTGGGCCATTGTAGGTGTAGCTTGCAAAAATGTTACCCATTGTTGAGTCTTCAAACCCTGGTACCACAATAGGAATGTTTTTTTCATACGCAGCGTATGTCCAACAATCGTTAGGATTTGCCTTTGCGTCGGGCTTAATTAACTTCTCGGCAAAAAGTCTGCGGAAGTATTCGTGTGGGTAGTGACTCTCCCCTTTCTTTGCGGCCTCATGCCACATCTTCAAAAGGTGCGGTTCCATAATACGCACACTCTCGTCTTCCGGGAGGAAGGTGTCGGTAATACGCCTAAGGCCTGCGTCTCGAAGTTCTGCTTCTTGTGCGGGTGTGAGTTCAGTGTAGCGAGGAATGTTGGCGTAGTGTGAGTGTGCCACATAGCGGTAGTAGGATTCTTCGTGGTTTGCTCCTGTTGCAGAAACTAAATGCACTTTGTTTTGGCGAATTAACTCCGCAAGCATGACGCCTATCTGGAAGGAGCTGAGTGCTCCTGCCAGAGTGACAACGATTTTCCCACCATTTTTCAGGTGGTCTTTAAGCCACAGCGCCGCCTCCATCGTTGCCCCACCGTTGGTGTGGTTTAAGGTTCTCTCAGCAAATGCGCTTACTGGGTTTTTGCTCTTCTTTATGTTCGCCGAAAGGGTGCCGGAAGTCACACGCTTGTCAGGCTGAATAAACTTCTTCAACGCTGGCGAAAGCGAGTCAATCTTCTTTTTTGATGAATTTTTTTTCATAGTTGAAATCGGGTTAATGGTATCTCACATGAGAGGTGTGTCAATTACACATCTGACGAGGAGGCTTCAAAACAGTGGACAGGGGTGCTCGAAAATATATAATGAAACTCGAAGCAAAAATGAATCCCGTTAGAGGTTCTGCATTGAGAATACATATGGAATACTTAATCGCCATCCAAGGAAAAAATTACCAGAACGTCATAAACGTATGGACACCCAAGGTGTCCTACCTCTAACGGGATGAAAAAAAACTCCCTCGTTACCATCGGAGCAGTACAGAGCAAGGTCTCTGCGGATATGGGCAAAAATCTTGCACATACACTTACGCTCGTACGCCAAGCGGCGAAGAAGGGTGCAAAAATAATTTCTCTTCAAGAGCTTTATCGCACCGAATACTTTCCTCAGTACAAGAAAAACAGTTTCGACAAGTACTCTGAAACCATTCCCGGAGAATCCACAAAGGCGTTCAGCGCACTCGCAAAAGAACTTGGCGTCGTTATTATTGTTCCCCTCTTTGAAAAAACCCCTGACGGACACTACTACAACTCGGCTGTTGTTATTGATCACACTGGAAAAATATTGCCCACCTACCGAAAAATCCACATTCCACAGGATGCGCTCTTTTATGAAAAGAATTACTTCAAAGAAAGTACCGACGGCTACAAAATATACAAAACAAAGTTTGGCACTTTCGCCGTTCTCATTTGCTACGACCAGTGGTTCCCTGAAGCGGCACGCATGGCAACTTTGGCAGGGGCTGACATCATCTTCTACCCTACTGCCATCGGCTATGTGCAAGGCTACAAGTCCCCTGATGGCGACTGGCATGACGCATGGGAGACAATCATGCGAGGGCACGCTATCGCAAACGGTGTGCATGTCGTTGCCATCAATCGCACTGGCAAAGAAGACAAATTGAATTTCTGGGGGCAATCATTTGCATGTGACTCATTTGGCAAAGTGCTGAAACGAGCAAGCGCTACAAAAGAAGAAGTGCTCGTTGCAACGCTCGACCTTTCACATAACAAACGCATCCGTGAAGGATGGGGGTTTTTTAACAATCGCCGTCCAGACACCTATCAATGGGTGCCTGAATGAAAATCGCAATCTGCTGCGTACATATATGGGGAGCAATACACCAAAAAACTTAGGTTTCTCAATGCCCGCAGAGTGGGGAAAGCACTCCGCTGTGTGGCTCTCGTGGCCTCACGACACCACCTCATTCCCCCACCTCAAAGAAGCAGAAGAATCTTTTGCTCGATTCATACAAGAGATTTCTACTTCAGAAAAAGTTGAATTGCAGGTTTTGAACGAGGTAATGCTTGATCATGTGACTGAAGTTTTGGAAGAAAAAAGTGTAGACATGGAAAGAGTTACATTCCATCCCGCTAACTACGCTGATATATGGTTCAGAGACTACGGTCCAATCTTCGTCACAAATAAAGAAACAAAAGAACTCGCCATGGCGAAGTGGACTTTTAATGCGTGGGGCAATAAATACAAAATACTCCTGAAAGATAATGAGATTCCGTACGCCATGAATGCAAAAATGAACTTGCCTATGTTTGAGGCAGGCCCCCACACCAATGGTATTGGTGTGGGGGCAGGAATCGTTATGGAAGGAGGCTCCATAGAAGTGAACGGCAAAGGAACATTAATGACTACGGAGCAGTGCCTCTTAAATAAAAACCGCAACCCAAACTTGAGCCGTGAGGATATAGAAAGATACTTGAGCGACTACCTAGGCGTTCGTCATTTTATTTGGCTCAAAGAAGGAATTGAAGGAGACGATACTGATGGGCACATTGATGACATCGCTCGTTTTGTAAATGAGACGACAGTCCTCTGTGCGTACGAAGAAGATACAGCATCACCTGATCACACAATCTTGAAAGAGAATTTTGAAATACTGCAACACTCTACTGACCAGGATGGTAATCCCCTCTCTGTTATCAAGCTCCCTACTCCAGGAAAAATATCGGCCCACGTTGAGCCTCTGCCTGCGAGCTATGCAAATTTTTATATTGGAAACACAAAAGTGTTGGTTCCTACATTTGGCACCGAGAATGATAAAAAAGCACTCGACATAATTCAATCAGTTTTTCCTGACAGGAAAGTAGTGGGAATTGATGCAACCTATTTAGTGTACGGACTCGGCACTTTTCATTGTATGAGTCAGCAACAACCTGAAGTTTAATGTGGGCACGGGGAGACTCGAACTCCCATGTCTTTCGACACACGCTTCTGAGACGTGCGCGGCTACCAGTTACGCCACGTGCCCGTCAGGCGCATAGTACATTCGGTATAGTTGCTCTACAAACTTTTACCACGACTGTTTCCACCAATGACCTTTGGGGCAAAGAACGACGATTGTTCGTGGCGTTGAACGCCGTGGACCCAATATCTTCTCAAAGCGAAATGAACAAGTTGGGCAACAAAACCCTACCGTTTCTTTCTTTGCTTTTATTTTTTCATTATGTGCCATAGTGTAAATTTTATGATTCGCTCACAAATCCCTTAGTACTTTACTCCTAAGAATTGGGAAATGCCAAGGATTCTTTTTTGAGGACTTTGGCTCTAGGATTCGGTCACGAGTCACTAAGCAGTTTTTATGTTGTGTGGTCACAGAAATTTAGCTCTAGGATTCTCGCCTTACAGGTGCAAGTGAGGAGCGAGGCGAAAACCTAGTTTTCATCTCGTCCGAACGAAGCGCCTGAAAAGTCCCTTTACAGGCGCAGTACGGGTTTCGTATTCACTTCGCTAAATTATCTGAGCGCACACTTGTGGTCACCCGTCACTAAGTATTTTTCTTCGGAAACTTGAAAAATACTAAGTGCGCT
>VMHB01000002.1:105427-246805 GCA_007378985.1 Parcubacteria group bacterium Greene0714_7 | reverse complement strand
CCTCGCCGTCGCAAAGCGACATGGCTCCGGCACGCACACAAGCAAAAAACCTGACGCAGAGAGCGTATTTATGTCTTTTGTGGTCACGAATCACTAAGTATTTTGTTTTGAGACTTCACAAAATACTAAGTGTTCTCGACCCCCTCTCGCCTTGTCGCATGCGACATAGGCTCCGAGCCGCACACGTAAACAAAAACAGCACGCAGGTGCTGTGTTTTGTATCGTGTGCGCGCTCTAGGATTCGAACCTAGGACCCTCCGAGTATCAGTCGAATGCTCTACCAACTGAGCTAAGCGCGCAAGTATGGGAAATACTAGCAAAAATGGGGTGGTAAAACAATGATTACGGAATTGACAATCATTTACTACTTGCTATCGTCATAAGGTAATGAGTTTTATTTCCCATAGCGTAGCTTCCTACTATTACCGCCAAACGGGTGGGTTAGCTTCCTATTGATATAGGAAACATTTGAATTTCATTCAAACCCGCCTCACAAAGGCGGGTTTTTATTTTTTGCACTAACACACATATGAAACCAACAAAAAAAGACATTACTCTCCTCTCACTCGACCATCCTGGCGCTAATGACCTTACGTACAGAAAAAGAAGAAAATTCATCGCAGACAAAGCAGATGCATTTCTTGAGAATCCCACGCTCTTTCCTCGTATCCGTTACAATAAAAAAGAGCGAGAGACGTGGCATACGGTATTAAAAAATCTCGCCCCTCTTCATGCTCACCATGCTTCATCTACATATCTGGATGCAAAGGAAAAACTAAAACTTACAAAACAGGAAATACCGCAACTTTATGAGCTCAGTGAACGACTGCAGAAACTAAATAACTTCCAAGTAGAGCCTATTGGAGGCTTGGTTGATGTGCGTTGGTTTTTGGGAAGTTTGGGTAGACGCATCATGATTTCAACACAGTACCTGCGGCACCACTCTCGTCCCGACTACACACCAGAACCTGACATGATTCATGAGGTTGTAGGGCATATACCAATGTTCGTGAATCAAGACTTTGCTCACTTCTCAGAGAGACTCGGCAAAGCTGCCTTGAAGGCTTCTAAGCAACAACTACGTCACATTGAAACTCTGTACTGGTTCACTGTTGAGTTTGGATTAATCAAAGAGCGAGGGGTTGTGAAAGCATTTGGCGCAGGACTTCTCTCGTCATTTGGTGAGATGCCACACGCGTTCTCAAAGCATGTAACTCGAAAGCCTTTTAGTGTAGAGGAAATAATAAAAACTCCGTATGTATACACAGAGATGCAAAAGACACTTTTTGTTATTCCTTCATTCTCTGTGCTTCAAAAAGAAACAGAGAAATTCCTCAGACGAGAAGGATTGTAAAAAAGGCAATAGGCAAAAGCCACCCGATTAGGGTAGCTTTTTAAAAACCAAAGTAACTAATCAAGTTCCTCTCTTTCTTCTGTTCCGCATATCCCCGTTTCGACAATCGGGGTGCCGGATACCATTTAGAGTTGTGTATCAATACTCTGTACCTGACAATCGACCGGATTAATTTTGAACAGAATAAATTCTGAGCAAAACATTTTCCGCATGGAATTGTTCCACGACCAGCTTCCGCTAGCCGTGCCTTGTTACAACTTACTCCCTGTTACCGAGCTTACCGTAGACCGTGATAAACACGGGCGTCGGGTCCTCCCGGCTCCCTTGAGTTGATGGGCGGTGAGTACAAAATTCGAGAACGTATTCACCGTAGTATAGCTGACCTACGATTACTAGCGATTCCAGCTTCAAGAGGTCGAGTTGCAGACCTCTATCCGTACTGAGGACGCGTTTTGGGATTTGCTCCACCTTACGGTATTGCTTCCTTTTGTCGCGCCCATTGTATCACGTGTGCAGCCCAGGGCATCAGAGGGACATGCTGATCTGGCGTCATCCCCTCCTTCCTCTCCCGTGAGGGAGCAGTCTCGTCTGACATATAAAACAGACAACGGGGGTTGCGTTCGTTTCCCCACTTAAGGGAACAGCTCAAGCCACGAACTGACGACGACCATGCATCACCTGCCATACACCCTCGAAGGCTCCCAATGTTTCTACTGGGATGCAGTATGGTTTCAAGCCCTGGTAAGGTTCTTCGTTTACCGACGAATTAAGCCACATGATCCACCGCTTGTGCGAATTCCCGTCTATTCCTTTGAGTTTTAGTCTTGCGACCGTACTACCCAGGCGGTTCCCTTAACGCGTTAGCTACGCCACGAAGAGGGTCGATACTCCTCATAGCTAGGGAACATGGTTTAGGGCGTGGACTACAAGGGTATCTAATCCTTTTCGCTACCCACGCTTTCGTGCCTCAGTGTCAGGAATGTCCTAGTATGCTGCCTTCGCATTCGGTGTTCCCCATGATATCAACGGATTTCACCCCTACACCATGAGTTCCACATACCTCTTACATCCTCTAGTTTTACCGTTTCCCCCCGAGCCTCGGAGTTGAGCTCCGAGAATTTAAAGGAGGACTAATAAAACCACCTACGCACCCTTTACGCCCAGTAATTCCGGATAATAATGCTTGGGGCCTCTGTATTACCGCTCCTGCTGGCACAGAGTTAGGAGCCCCTTATTCATGAGGTACTGTCAAAACTTCATCCCTCATAAAAGGTGTTTACGTCCCGAAGGACTTCATCCACCACGCGGCGTCGCTCCGTCAGACTTTCGTCCATTGCGGAAGATTCTCGACTGCGGCCTCCCGTAGGAGTAAGGACCGTATCTCAGTTCCATCGGTGGGGGTCAGCCTCTCAGCTCCCCTAAACGTCATAGCCTTGGTGAGCCATTACCTCACCAACTAGCTGATATTACGCAGGCTCCTCCTAGAGCGAATTGCTCCTTTACACCTTAGTGACTATCGAGAATTGCGCCATCTTTCGATGGAATATGCTCGACTCTAGGGTAGATTCCTACGTGTTACTACCTCGTCTGCCGTGGGTCTAAACCCACTCGACTTGCATGCCTTATCCACGCCGCCAGCATTCATCCTGAGCTAGGATCAAACTCTAATTTAAGATCTCATGCCTCCAATTGAAGGGCACGAAATCAATACACGGAACAGAAGAAAAAGAAGAAAATCTTTTATCTTCGGATCTTTTGATTTCTTGGCTCTTGATTACTTACTTTACTTTTTTGTGTTTTACGATTGGCTCCTATGCTAGTCGTAAAACTTACTGGTCTTCGTACTTTTACGTACGTATTCAATTTTCAAAGATCTCTGTGGATTAAAAAAGCCGAAGCTTTTTCTTTACTCCGGCATACGGGTGAATCGTCTTTCGTTGAATCAGTTTGTTCCCATATGACAAATATAACCGCATGCCACAGCAAGCGTTTGTCTATACTACTCCCCCGCCCCAAAGCAGTCAAGCTGGGCTTTTGAGGCCAGGTTCTAGGTGCTAGGTACTAGGTTTTAGCTTTAAATTAAAGGCGAAAAGCCCTAAATAAAGACCGGGACCTGGAAGCCGACAGCTCCAATCTTTTAAGGTATAGTAGGGAAAAAGATATGCAAAACACTAAGAAAAAGACAACAAAAACCTCTAAGCCAAGCAACATAACTGTGATCTCCCTTGGTGGCTCAATGGTGGTGCCCGACCTGCCAGACCCAGTATTTGTAAAAGCGTTCGTTAAAACAATAACGGAGCGGACTAAAAAAGGTCGCCGATTCATCATAGTTGTAGGAGGCGGAAAAACCTGCCGTAACTACCAAAACGCCCTCGCCGAGGTGCGTCCTGTTTCTGACAATGAAAACGATTGGATGGGCATCTACACCACACACTTCAACGCTGAGTTCATGCGCCTTGCTTTCGCTAAACTCGCACACAAAGAGGTTGTTACAAAGTATGGAAAAAAGATTACATTCAAAACACCCGTCTTAATTGGCGCGGGAGAATTGCCAGGTCACTCAACAGACTTTGATGCAGTGCTTCTTGCAAAAATGTTTAAGGCAAAAAATGTAGTCAACATTTCAAACATCGATTTTGTGTACACAGCAGATCCTCGAAAGAATCCTGACGCTCGGCCACTGCCAAAACTTTCATGGAATGAATACTTGGCACTTCTTCCTAAAAAATGGACACCGGGCTTCTCTTCCCCGTTCGACGTCAAAGCATCAGCAATCGCTAAGAAATCAAAATTGACTGTGTCTATTGTGAACGGGAATTCACTGACCGAAATTGCAAAAGCCCTCGATGGAAAAGACTTCCGAGGAAGCACTATTTCGTAACAGCTACTTACCTTTTGGAAGTCTCGAACTTTTGGTTTCAGTGACCTTCTCTAAATCCCTACCGTTCCACACTACACCTGAACCTACACCGTCTTCGTCAATCATATAAATACCTACATATCCATCTCTCCGCAGAGCCTTTTTGTTTACATCAGCAAGCTCAGGGAATGAAACTATTTTGAGCGGACCTTTTAGTTTCCATTCGCTTATATTTTCTCCATACCCTTCAGAAAAATTCCTATTTAAAGATATGTGCACACCATCACCATCCACGGGGAGCCACGCACCAGGGCGAAGTTTTTTTATACCAACCTTAGGTGAGCCGTGATACCACCGTCGTCCCATGAAAGCGAGCTCCGCTGGCGGTATTTCCTTTTTCTCCTCACCCTTTCTTTCATTTAAAAATCTAGGTGTACCAAACTTCATATATTCTCTCTAACTATGAAGGTCCACTAACCTTTTATTTTCTCGATGAGAGACCTCAATGGACGCAGTCCATTTCTAGGTTTCCAAAACCACCGCACACTCCTGTTTGGAGGGCATCTGTGGGACACGTACCACCGTGCACCTTTCTACGGCACTTACTGTCGCCCAAATTACGCCCACAGTTTGGAGGTTCCGGTCTATAGTCGCCAGGTACCAAAGGCTTAAGAGTTATGTAATCCTCTAATGACATTTCTTAAAATTATTTTTTCCCTTTCTTCAGCCCCTCTTCCTTTGGTTTCTGCATCTTTTCAAGCGTGACTAAAAGCGGCGAACCAATGAAAACGGAGGAGTAGGTACCGGTGACAACTCCTATGAGAAGTGCGATGACAAAGAAATGCACTGAGACGGGACCAAGGAGAAGGAGTGCTACAAGCACTAAAACTACGGTGAGTGAGGTATTAAGAGAGCGATTCAAAGTCTCTGCAATAGATTTCCCTACTGTATCTTCAAATGCCTCCTTCGCATTTTTCTCCTGATTCTTCCTCAAGTTTTCACGAACTCGGTCGAACACAACGATGGTGTCGTGAACAGAGAAACCTAATACCACCAAGACTGCGGTGACAAAGAGTGTGTCTACCTCCGCACCAAAGAAATGCCCGAGTATCGAAAACGCACCGATTGGAATGATGACATCGTGCGCCAATGCTACGAGTGCAACAAGCCCGTACTTCCACGATGAAACCGGTTTCGAGACTTTTCGAAATGCAAACATAATGAAAAGCGCGATAGCCAAAAGAACGAGTGCAAGTGCGTATATCGACTTAGTCTTGAGTTCAGAGCCGATAGTAGGACCAATGGAGTCAAAACGTTTTTGATCGTACTGCCATGCCCCTCCTTTTGTTAATCCTGCCTTCAAAGAATCATATTCTGCTGGGGTAAGAAATGGAGTACGGATAAGATACCCTGTCTCCCCTGTGGGACGAATTGATGAACCAACAACCCCAGAGTCGAGCACCGCCTGTGCAATGTCATCCGTCGAAGGCGCTGGTATGCTGGTGTAGGAAACCTCAAGCAAAGAACCGCCATTGAAATCAATACCGAATTTCAAACCCCAAAACAACATCGAGGCAATCGAGATGACAATAATCGCTACCGAGAACGAATAAAAAAGTTTTCTGTGTTTTACAATAAACATATGTTATTTCCCTAAACCATTACCGAACAAGAAATGCGCAGCCTTTGAGGTAGATTTACCGAACCCGAGAGCAAGTAACAGTGTTCTTGTTACCGTAACGGCAGTAAACATTGAAACGAGAACGCCAATAATAAACACGAGCGCAAAACCTTTAATCACTGCCGTACCGCCAAGCCAGAACAAAATAACACCAGTAATGATGGATGAAAGGTTTGAATCGCTGATCGATGACCACGCACGACGAAAGCCTTCCCGTATTGCTTCACCGAGAACCTTCCCACTCTTCAGTTCTTCTTTCATTCTTTCAAAAATGAGAATGTTGGCATCCACTGCCATACCGATGGACAGAATAAATGCGGCGAGTCCTGCGGTTGTAAGTGTTACTGGGATGAGCTTAAAGATAGCGAGGTTCAAGGCAACATAGAGTGACAGTGCAACGACTGCAATAACCCCAGGAAGTCGGTACCAAAGGATGAGGAAAAGCGCGACCAACCCGAAGCCCCAGAGGCCTGCATTAACGCTTTGCGCGAGCGCCTTCTCACCAAGCGACGCACCAATGGTCTGGGAAGACACGAGTTCAATCGGCACTGGCAAGGCTCCGAAGTTTAGATTGCGGACCAATTCACGAGCCTCATCTGGAGTAAAGGTACCTGTAATATTTGCCTCTCCATTCGGAATGGCCTCTTGAATGACTGGCGCTGAAATAATTACATCGTCGAGAAATATGGCGAGTACCTTACCAACATTTTCTGATGTAATGTCCTTAAAACGCTTAGCTCCTTCAGGATTGAAGGTTAATACAATAATTGGCTGATTGGAGAGTGTGCCTTCGCGACCTGACGAAAAATCGAGCGTTGCGTGATCAAGATACTGACCCGTAAGTCCCATATCTTCGTAAATTTGAGCGCCTGCTTCATCGGTCTTCTGGAGGCGAAAATCGAGTGTTGGAGTTTGACCTATTGCTTTCACTGCCTCCGATAAATCAGTAACGCCTGGAAGTTCAACAATCAATCTATTGTCTCCACCACCGACAACACCACCACGCTCTACCTGCACTAATGGTTCAGAGACTCCAAAAATATTTACTCGCTTCTCAACAACATCACGCAAACTCTGCATTGCAGAATTTACATCACCAGAAACAACTTTTGATGTGTCGGCCCTATATAAAAGATGTGATCCGCCAGCCAAATCAAGACCGTAGCGAAATGGGAATTTTTGACCCGCCTGCTCCGAGCTAACTACAAACCAACCAATACCTGCACCAATCAAAAGGAGGACAACTGCGACAATTCGTACTTTCCACATAATGTAGAGAGTATGCCATAAGAAGGTGCTAGGTTCTAGCTGTCAGCTTCTAGGGATTTAGGCTCCCGATTTTGTTAATTGCGGCTAGCAATTTAGAAAATCGCAGTCCCCTTGGGGGAGGCTAGTGGCTAGGGTTTAGGCGGTGCCTCATCGGATTCGAAGGGATCATAGGAAAGCACCAAACAGTGCCGAGCCAAAACCTCATATACCCTAAGGTTTCACCTTAGGGTATATGAGGAGATAATTTGTAAATTCAGACTTATTGTTTAGCCTTTAAAGCAAGTAGGTTGGTGAAGATTTCAACTACTGCAATGGGGCCAACACCCCCAGGGACTGGCGTAAAGACAGAGGCCTTTTCGGCACACGCTGGGTCAGCGTCCCCCACCACCATTCCACCTGATTCACTTGTCCCGCCATCAATTATCACAACGCCTTCTTTTATCATGTCAGGCTTCAAGAGTGCGGGAGCACCAGCACCGGAAATAATAATGTCGGCATTTCTCGTTGCCGACGCAACATCGTCACCTTTTATGAGAGTGCGAACATTTGCACCGAGTCGTTCAAACAACACCCCTGCTGGTTTTCCTACTAACCTCCCTCCACCTATCAAAACCATGTTGGCTCCTTTTATTGCAACATTATTTCGCTTCATGATGTACCACATGGCGGCAGGCACGGGAGGAATGGCAGGAAAATTATTTTGCGCAAAAAGTTCAAACGCAGGGTCACTCAAGACATCAACATCGAGCATTTTAGGAATGGCATTCTTGGCAACATCGACATCAATTCCGTCCGGAAGCGGGAGCTGAAGAATAACGCCATCATGCTTCCCTGCTTCACGCGTGGCGGCCATTATTTCTTCAAGTGTTGCTGTGTCCGAAAGTCGATATTCAACAACTTCTATATTCAAATCCGTGGCGGCACGTTTTTTAATACCAACATATGACTGAGTCACTGGACTTGTTGTCGCAATAACGACCCCTAAAGAAAGTGCGCCAAATTTTTGGCGTTCGATTTTCAGTTCTTCTTTCCGTTCTGCTGCAAGTTTGCGACCGTCAATTATCATGCTGGAATCATAACTCAAAAAGAAATAATTCTATAGCGACAAATAATACAAAATAAAGAACTGGGCATGCTCAGTTCTTTCAAATAAAAAATCAAACTCCAAACAATTTCTTCAATTCAGCCACCCCCTCCTCAAGAGATACTTCGGGTGTCCAATTCAAAAACTCCTTCGCCCGAGTGATATCCGCTCTTGTGTGGCGGGGTTCTAGTCGAGGCTCAATATGTACAGTGGTTCCCCCAATTAATTCTGCAAGGGCATTCACAGACACTTCCTGTCCTCGTCCTAAGTTTATTACTTCCCCCTTTCCTACATGCTCGCTTCTCGCGGCAAGTATCATACCGCGGACGATATCCTGCACATGGGTGAAATCCCGAGTCTGTTGCCCGTCTCCCGTAATAGTGAGTGGAACCCCATCTTTCTTTTGTTTCAAAAACTTACCTATCACGAGTGCATATGCACCCTCAGGATCAAGTCGGGACCCATACACATTGAAAAACCGTAATGACACCGTGGAAAGTCCGTACACTTCGCTAAAAACCCGACAGTACAACTCGCCAACATATTTTTGAAGCGCATAAGGACTCAGTGGTTGTGGTGGCACATCTTCGGAAAGCGGTAGAGTTTCTTGATTGCCGTATGCGGAGCTTGAAGCTGCATATACAACACGCTTTACTCCAGCATCTTTTGAAGCTTTTAAAACTGCCAAGGTACCCCCAACATTCACTGAGTTGGTCTCTTCAGGATACTCAATTGAATACTGCACCCGTGGAAGAGCTGCGAGATGAAAGACAAATTCACTACCTGCAATAATTGGAGCTATCGCCTTGGAATCGCGTACATCTACAACATGCAATGTTGCGTCTTTATGTACATTGTCTCGCTTTCCCCCAGATAGGTCGTCTATGACGGATACAGCAAATCCCTCCTTAATAAGCACATCAACCACGTGGGACCCAACAAACCCAGCGCCGCCAGTTACAACTGCTTTCTTTATACTGCTCATAGTGATTCAGTTTACCTCGTTACATACCGCTTAACAATTTACTAACTCTCTAAAAGTAAGAATGGTTTCCAAAACGGCTTATCCGATATAAAAAAATATCTAACGAGGTAGACTGTTGCTCGTATACCAAAAAAATCAGCTAGCGACTAGCTCGCGAAACGAGAATCTTAATAGTGCGCAGAACTATCTCCATATCAAGTGCAAACGAGCGATGCTTGAAATAATACAGGTCGTAGGACAGTTTTTGCTTTGTTGCCTCAACATCAAGCTTAAACTTTGGCGGAGACGCGTGCTTTATTTGTGCCCACCCAGAAATACCTGGCTGTATGAGATGCCTAGTTTCATAATATGGGATTACCCGTGCATATTCAGTAACAAAATGAGGAATCTCAGGGCGTGGTCCGATTAATGCAATATCTCCTCGAAGTACATTCCAGAATTGTGGTATCTCATCAATTTGAGTTCGTCGCAAAAACGCACCTAAGCGCGTGACACGATTATGCTTCTTTTTTTCTGGATCTTCTCCATCGTCAAAAAGCATCGTACGAAACTTAATGATTGAAATTATACGGTTACCTTTCCCAATGCGTTTCTGGAAAATAAAAGGCTTCCCTCCTTCTCCAACGGCGAGCAGGAGCGCGATAATTAACATGAGTGGCAATAAACATATAAGTGCACATAGAGCAAGAATGGTGTCAGTCACCCTCTTAAGAACATCGTAGAGCGCCGTTGGAGTTCGAGCACGGGCACCTAAAAACCAGCGAGTATCAAGTAATGACAGTGCGACCGAATCAAATAAATCTTCATATAGATTCGGAAGATCAATGAAGATAACACTCGAGAGCATGAGCGCATCCCACTCCTTTGAAAAACTTTGGTCTCGAAGATACCCAAATGGCATAACGACAATAGATACACCTGTCTCTTTAAGATGTGAGAGAATGGTTTTCTGAATTTCCTCTATAGAGCGCCCCGCCATGTCGACACGCGCGACAAACCGCATGGCGTAGCGTGTGTTGCCATTCACTTCCCTCATAACATCTTCAATCTCCTTTCCTTCGCCTACTAACAATGCTGGTGCAGGTTTCACCACAGATAGAAATGGGAAAAGGTATAAACGCCAGGCGGAAACGAATATTGTGGAAAGAACAAGGTAGATAAAAAGATTTGTTTTAGGTTGAATGCCGAAATACGGCACCAAGAAAAAAAATATTGCCGCAAGCGCAATATTCGCCACTTGCGCATAAAACACCATTTCAGGAAGTTTCGATTTTACAAGGAGAGTATGTTTCTCGTAGAGACCCGCAATAAGAAAAACGAGCACTGAAAAAATAAAAAGAAACGAAAAAGGCACGAAGTGAGTATATATAGTATGTGAATTTGGGAAAGCCGAATAGCGTAAAAGAAGCGTCGCCCATAGAGAAAAAGCGAGAAAACATAGATCTCCAATTAGAAGTATGAACGCCTCACGACGAAGATTTAAAAACATTTGATGAGAGAATAGTACATGAGAAATAGGGAGCCACAAAACGCTCATTCCTCTGATACCCTGTACTATAGCCATTGGTTCCAAGAGAAACATGAAAAAAAAGATACTTTTTATCATCACGAAATCAAACTGGGGTGGGGCCCAGCGGTATGTCTACGACCTTGCGCTAGCTCTCCCTAAAGACCAATTTGATGTCAGCGTAGCATTCGGAGCCGAAGGATTACTTGCAAAAAAATTACGAGAAAATCAGATAAAAATTTTTCCCATACAGTCTCTACAACGAGATATTTCAGTAGGGAATGACATAAAAAGTTTTTTTGAACTCTTGCATGTTTTTGGTGCCGAAAAACCAGACATCGTGCACCTGAATTCATCTAAGGCGGGAGGTGTTGGAGTGCTCGCTGCACGGCTCGCAGGTATCCGGCGCATTATCTTTACTGCTCATGGTTGGCCTTTTTGGGAACAGCGTAATTCCCTTTCTCGTGCACTCATATATCTTTTTTCTTGGCTCACTGCACTACTCTCACACAAGGTAATAGTTATTTCCAATTACGACTTACGGGTTGCAAAAAAAATGCCATTTGTGGGGCATAAAACTGTGCGTATTTATAACGGTATTGATTTGAATGTTCTTCTTGGGTCAGGAAAGGCGATACGCGACGAATTTTTACCAGGAACCCGTATTACCGGCACCATCGGAGAATTAAATAAAAACAAAAACCAAATAGCCCTTATTGAAGAGGCAAAAAACAACCCGAACATGCATGTTGTCATCGTTGGCGACGGTGAGAATCGTGAGTTCTTGAATAAAAAAATAAAAGAATACAACCTCAATGCTCGAGTCCGACTGATTGGATTTAGACCAGCGAGCGAAGTACTAAAAGGTTTTGATGTATTCGCCTTGCCTTCGATAAAAGAAGGACTGCCCTATGTACTCTTAGAGGCGAGGATGGCAGGTCTGCCAATCGTCGCCAACCTCGTCGGAGGCGTGACTGAAATTTTGGATGCTAAGGACATGAGCGAATTCTCGCTCAAAGAAATGGTGCAAAAAACAATAGCGGTCTACGAACCAATGCCTACAACCTCATAGCGTGCGTCTTCGTGTACTTCTCGTCCGTACTGACGCATGGCGTTCACAATGCCGAGCAATGCATAGCTCGTAATAATGTGAGAACCACCATAGCTCATAAATGGAAGAGGAACTCCGGTCACTGGCATTATGCCTACATTCATTCCGATGTGTATTATTGCGTGTATTCCAAAGAGTGATGCCACACCAAGCATAAAAAATGTTTCAAAGTTGGTTGCACCTTTCTTTGCATTATCAATCAGCCGATAAAATAAAAGACCAAAAAGACCAAGCAAAATAAGCGTGCCAATCAAACCCCACTCTTCAGCAAATGCTGCGAAAATAAAGTCGGTTTGGTTTTCAGGAAGGAACTGAAGACGCGACTGTGTACCATACCCTATTCCCTTTCCTAAAATACCGCCCGAGCCAACCGCAACAGTTGACTGAAATGCGTTGTATCCTGCGCCAGAAATATCAGCCAAAGGATGTACAAAAGTCATGATTCTTGCTTTTTGATACGGCGCAAACGCAAAAACCCAAAGAAGCGAGACTATTGCCACACCCCCTCCAGCCAAGAGGAGGAGATGTCGAACAGGAATACCTGCAAGCAAAACCATCGCCACCCACAAACCTGCCACAATGACTGCCGAGCCGAAATCGGGCTGCAGAAATAGTAGTGCAAATATAAAAAAAGTATATGCACCAGAAACGAGTATGTGTCGAATCTGTGCAATTTCAATATGACGACGAGAAAAATATTTTGCCAAGACAAGAATGAGCGCAAACTTTGCAGGGTCAACTGGTTGCACCGCAAACGCTCCAAGATTGAACCAACTCTGCGCGCCTTTAAATACAGAACCTACCGCAAAGAGAAGCCCAAGAAAGAAAATAGCAATCGCATATATGAATACCACGACACCTGTACGGCGCAGAAATCGAAAATCAATTGCGCTTGCTAGGGAAAAAACTCCCACTCCCAAAAGCAACCAGATAATTTGGTGCGATGCATATTGATTCTCCGCGCCGAATCCAAACATACTTGTAAGCCCTGCAAGCGAGATCAAGACTGCACTCCCGAGCAATAACCAATCAACACGACGAAAAAATGACATCATTTCTTTTTACCTCTAAATCATTTAGTGCGTGCAACAATATCGGTACGAACAACTTCTTTGGGAAAAGGTTCCTGCCATGTAAAGACAGCGTCTTCTGAACCTTTTGCCGGCAGAGAATCAAATTTCGTTTGTGACGCAGTAATCAGGATGTCGTCTGCATCATAGAGAAGTGCTGTGAGTGTGGTCCCATACACAGGTAGAGCTGTCTTGTTTTCAATATGTGCCGTGAGAGAAAGAGCATCTGCATCAAGGGTGCGTGAAGTTATTTGAATAGGCTCTGCAGTTCTTTCCATTTTCACCCACACAGCATTGCCAAAAGTGATAAAAGTACGCGCAGGTATACGCTCTCCCGTTAGAATATTTGCTTCAAAGAGTGGAACAACTTCTCCAGGGTACAGAAACATAACTCCGCGGCGCTCTGCGATTAAAATATTTTTTGCATCAAAAACTTGAAATGTGTACGGAAGCGCCTCAGTGCCAGCAGAAGATTCGGGATTACGAACAAGTGCAACTGCATGGTACACACCTGGCGCAACCATAACTGAGCGGGCCCAAAGAGCAGACACTCGAGGTGCTTGGCACAGCGTTGCACAAACTCCACCGCAATCAATTCCCCCCTCATTCTGGTTTAGAATGCCATCAGAACAGGTAGGTAAACGGAAGAAAAACAAAAACCATGCACCAACAAGAATTAAAACAACCCCCAGAAATATAATCCCTGCATATAGAGTTTGCCGTTTTTCTGCCCAACGCATGAGAACAGCTTAGCAGGTTTCAGCTGTCAGGTTCCAGCTTTTTAATCACAAAACCTGCACTATGGCAGGTTTATATCATGACTCCAAACTATTTTTGTTCCCACCTCCCAAAATGTTCCCTCAGTACAGCTTTTAAATCATCGGCGAGTTCTTCGACTAAGCCCGGGTGTTTAGTCCCCGCATTTTTTTTGGAATGATCTAAGCCTGCTATAAATCCAGAGAGTCCGCTCAGGTGGGGAGGGAGTATCTTGTCATGTGGATTTTCGAATGGCATAAAAAACGAATAAACCCAAATCAATGGGTTGTTAATTTGTAATTTGTATCAAGTCCTCTGTTCTGGCGATTAGCTACTCTCCCCTTTCGAGTACCATCGCTACAACCATGCTTAACTGCCGAGTTCGGAATGGGATCGGGTGTGACCACGGCGTCAAATCACCAGAACACAAGATTCGATACACTTCACTCATCACAAAGAAAACACCGAGCACAATATTTCGTTAATAGATTTTCATGCTTCCCCGCAGAATCGGCGAATTAGTACTTCTTGGCTCAATGCATTACTGCATGTACACCTAAAGCCTATCAACGTGATCATCTCTCACGGGCCTTAACGATACCTAATCTTGGAGGAGGCTTCCCGCTTAGATGCTTTCAGCGGTTATCCCTTCCCGACATAGCTACTCTGCAATGCTCCTGGCGGAACAACAGATAGACCAGAGGTCAGTTCATCCCGGTCCTCTCGTACTAAGGACGACTCTCCTCAAGTATCAACGCTCATAGTAGATAGGAGACCAACCTGTCTCACGCATGTTTTCACGAATTACCTTCGTGCATTGGACTGTAACTTCATCCGTTCTGGATGTTCAACATTCAGTCTCTAGGGGCAAGAAGAAGTGGGCAGTGTACAGATTGCAGAACGCAGAATAAATTTTCTGCTAACTGCGTACTGACGACTACTTTCTGCTTCTATTCCCTCGGTATTACCCTTCACACGAATGTGAATTGGGCTTCACCGATATAAGTTGATTTCTTCTTGCATGTTCCCATGCAAGACCGCCGTGATTGGTTGACTCTTTACTCTTTTTTCTGACGAAAAACCTTTTATATATTTCGGATAACTTTCATTTTCTCGATCGGGTTCAGACTGTCCAAGCGCCGAAAAATTTTCAGCAACTGAACGGTCTGAACCCAGCTCGCGTACCACTTTAATTGGCGAACAGCCAAACCCTTGGAACCTTCTCCAGCTCCGGGATGTGGTGAGCCGACATCGAGGTGCCGAACTCCGCCGTCGCTATGGACGCTTAGGCGGAACTAGCCTGTTATCCCCAGAGTAACTTTTATCCGTTGGGCTTCCCCTGCATCTAATGCATAAGGTCGGATCACTATGCTCCACTTTCGTGTCTGCTCGACATGTACGTCTCGCAGTTAAGCCAGCTTGTGCCATTACACGACCGGCACGGTTTCCATTCGCGCCTAGCTGACCTTTGTAGGCTCCTCCGTTACTTTTTGGGAGGAGAGCGCCCCACTCAAACTGCCTGCCACGCACTGTCTCCCAGGTGTTTTGCCTGAGGTTAGAAATTGCAACACATAAGAACGGTATTTCACTGTTGAGTCCACGCCAACCAAAATCAGCGCTTCAACCTCTCCCGTCTATGCTACGCATATGCATCGCAATCCCAATACGAAGCTACAGTAAAGCTTCTGGGGTCTTTTCGTCTAACTATGAGTAACCGGCATCTTCACCGGTATTGTATTTTCACCGAGCAAGTCCTCGAGACAGTTTCCAACTCGTTACACCATTCGTGCACGTCTGAACTTACCAGACAAGGAATTACGCTACCTTAGGACGATTATAGTTATCGCTCACCCCCTATACATCCTCTTGCGAGTTCGCAGGGAGCTGTGTTTTTGATAAACAGTCGATTGGAAATCTTTCGCTGCGGCCTCCTAACTTAATAGGAGGCGGGCCTTATCCCGAAGTTACGGCCGCTGTTTTGCCGAGTTCCTTGAGGACCTCTCACTCGTTCGCCTTGGTCTACTCGACCTGATCACCTGTGTTGGTTTGCGGTACGGTCTCTCGCTGGCTATAGCTTAGAAGATTTTCTTGGAAGCGTGCTCCATGGTATTCCTCCTGACGAATCAAGAAGTTTATGCTTCGCTTGGGGTAATGTATCCCGGATTTTCCTGAAGATACGCCCTCACGCTACAAACACAAATCCAATTATGTGCACCATGTACAACCCTCCGTCTCTCCATCGCACCAGCGCGAGGTTAGGGAATATTAACCCTATGTCCATCGCGTTCGGCTTTCGCCATTTGCTTAGGCCCGACTAACCCTTGGCTGATTATCAGTGCCAAGGAAACCTCGATCTTTCGGCGTACGGGGTTCTCACCCGTATTGTGGTTACTTGTGCCGGCATTCTCACTTCCAAACGCTCCAGAATGGGTCACCCCTTATCCTTCATCGCGGTTTGGAACGCTCTCCTACCGCTCAATGCAAACGGATTCGCATTAAGCCCTCAGTTTCGGTATCGTGCTTAGCCCCGATTATCTTCGGCGAGTGAGCTGTTACGCTTTCTTTAAATGGTGGCTGCTTCTAAGCCAACATCCTCACTGTCTTAGAACTTCCACTTCCTTGTGATGCACTCAGCACGAATTTAGGGACCTTAACTTGAGATCTAGGCTCTTCCCTTCTCGACATATGGAGCTTAGCCCCCATCGTCTAACTGCCTGACTGCGCTCGCCGGTATTCGGAGTTTGATAGGATCAACGAGATTGCTCCCTGTTTGATCCTTCCAGTGCTCTACCCCCGGGAGAAACATCAGACGCCAGCCCAAAAGCTGTTTCGGAGAGAACCAGCTATTACCAGGTTCGATAAGCTTTTCACTCCTTGTCACAAGTCATCCCAAGACGTTATACGATCAACGGGTTCGGGCCTCCATCTGTCTTTCGACAAACTTCACCCTGCTCATGACAAGCTCACCTGGCTTCGGGTCTTACGCACGCGACTTTTCGCGCTATTCACACTCGGTTTCCCTTCGGCTCCGGGCTAACGCCCTTAGCCATGCCGTGTG
This sequence comes from Parcubacteria group bacterium Greene0714_7, assembly GCA_007378985.1. Lineage (GTDB taxonomy): Bacteria > Patescibacteriota > Minisyncoccia > Phycocordibacterales > Phycocordibacteraceae > Phycocordibacter. The sequence goes on along the minus strand of VMHB01000002.1, from coordinate 230,070 downwards.
CGTAAACTCGCCGGCTCATTCTTCAATAGGCACGCCGTCGAGGTGCATGCACCTCTTCGACTCCTTGTAGATGTGTGGTTTCAGAACTATTTCACTGTCCTCATCGGACTACTTTTCACCTTTCCCTCACGGTACTGGTTCACTATCGATCTCTATAGATATTTAGCCTTGCCGGTTAGTCCCGGCAGATTCATCCAAGCTATTCATGTCTCGGATTACTCAAGAACGACAACAAGAAAGTGACTTTTGTTTCGCGTACGGGACCGTTACCCTCTAGGGTTCTGCTTCCCAGCAGATTCCGCTACAAAAATCATTGATGACTTTCCTTCCATAAATGGAACGCTATCGCCTTACAACCCCCACGCATCACATGATGCACGAGACGGAGAAAGCAGTGAGCAGTACGCAGTTGGCAGTAAATCTTTTTTTCAGATTCTTACTGCTTTCTGCAAACTACTTTCTGCAAACTCGTCTCACATTCCATGTGATGCGTAGGTTTGGGCTTCTCCCGTTTCGCTCGCCGCTACTCGGGGAATTCCAGAATCCCGGTCCCTCGGCAAAAATAAATTTGCAGAGAGACCGAGATATCCTGTTGGTCTCTTTTCCTCTAGGTACTGAGATGTTTCACTTCCCTAGGTGCGCTTCTCGAACACGCGCTCGAGATATCTTCCGTAAGAAGATGGGTTTCCCCATTCGGACATTTTCGGATCAATGCTTGCTCGTCAGCTCCCCGAAACTTTTCGCAGACAGGCTACGTCCTTCATCGCTCTATAGAGTCTAGGCATCCACCACACACCCTTCAAACTTCCACGAGGAAGCTTGAAAACCACATAACGATTCTGTTCAATTACGAACAGTGATTTTTATTATGCTCGGTGTTCTCTTTGTGATGAGTTGTCAATGAACTGATTTTCTGAGGGAACAAAAAAGGCCGCTTTTGGCGACCTAGGTACAGGAGCTTAAAAGCTACTGTCTAGCGCCGCATTTCGCCTCTAGTGTTAGTACTCATAAACCTTTGAGTAGAATACGCTTGCGTAGGGCTTATGTCAAGGAAATGCAGGCTCGTTTGGCAAAATGAGCCCCCTAAAAAGGGTTCAAATAAAAAACCCTTTATTTAAAGGGTTTTACAGGAGAGCCTCTTTGAGTTGATTACCCTATCCACAGGATTTCCACTCCTAATTAGGTGTCAGGTTTTAGGGACTAGGTTCTAGCTTTGGGACAAAAACACCCCAAGGCTTCACCTTAGGGTGTAGATATAAGTTATCGCTACAAAAAATCTAAGACTGCGAGGATTGAGAAATGTTTAGTAGTGCACCGACTTCTGTTTCTATACGATTCTTATCGTTAGGTGCAAGCGGTGAAAATATTGCCATCATCTGCTCGACAAGCGAGTCCAACATCCCTGGTTGTGATTGTCTATCGTTGCGAGCAGTGCGTATTTTTCGAGTGAGTTCTGCAACAGGTTTTGAAAGTGGATGTAATCCTTCTGCCATACAACAATGCTACTTTCCCATTACAAAAGAGTCAAGAATAAAAAAACACCCGTCCATTTCTGGACGGGTGTTTCCCTAACCACTAAGTGATCCCTGCGGATCCGACGAAGCGTCGGCTAGCGGCTAAACCCTTCTTTAATTCTTGTGTCCAACTTCTGAGCGAATTTTTTCGATGTAGCGAGCTGCTGCATCTTGACCACCGAGACCGAACGCAAGTCCGACTGCGAGTGATACTGCAATCACAATTCCTGTGAAGAGTGTCTGCACAAAAGGAGTTGCGACTTGAAGTTGTGATAGGACAGCGAGGATTGTGAAAACCCAAATTGCCCATTTCGCAACATGTCCGGCAAGACTAGCTGAGCGAACGCCCGCTGCCTTTGCTGAACCAGTAACAATGTCTTTCGCAAACTGTGCGAGCATTGCACCAACAAGTACCATGAGTGCCGCAACAATTACTTGTGGCAAGTATGCGAGAACTACTGTCTGCAAGAAGACACTCACTTGTGTAAGTCCGAGAACTTCAAGTGCTGCCATCAAGAAGACGATAACGAAAAACCACTTCACTAAAGCACCGAGGAATGCTCCGGTGTTCAATGTAAAACCAGCGCGCTCGACGAGATCGTTCAAGCCAGTCTTTTTAAGTGCTCCGTCAATTTTGAGCGTACCCAAAACTTGTGAAATGACGCTACCGAGTGCTGCGCCCACAACCCATCCAAAAGCGAGAATAATAATCGCAACGAGTACATTTGGAACGAAGCTAACGAGCGTAAGCCAGAGATTCTGGAACGATTGAGTTAAGACTTCTGCCCATGTTTGAATAATCATAGAGGAAACGTTATACAATAAATAAAATTAATAAACGGCTTTATTGCCTACTTAAAATGGTAGCACATTGTAGAGGTGCTGGAGGGTGGATGTGGATAGATGGAGTAGGTGTTAGGGGCTAGCGTTTAGGGTTTAGGGTGAGAATTTAAGGCTTAAACTTAAGCTCCCTAACCCCTAAACGCTAAACGCTTTCCCCTTCTTTACTTCCGGCCAATGATGGTACGGTGTTTGAATTCCAAGACATCGCGAAGCATTCGGTCGCGCGCTTCAAGACGCTCAGCGTATTCTCCTCTTTCTAGTACAGCATAGCGAAGCGGTAGTGCAGACATGCGCTCAACCGCACGCACCGATGTAGCGATTCGTGGATCGTTTGGTTTTTTAGTCACAATCAAAATATCAATAAGCCCTCTCTCTTCCCCAGCAAGTATGCCTGCAACAACAAGAAGCGTAATACCAGAGACACCCCTAAATGCTGATGCAACGGAAGAATCGTCAGGAAGTGTTACTGACTCAAGAAATGCACGGAAAGGAGCAGTGAGCGGATGAGATGTGTTTAAACTCCAGAGCATATTTTTGCCCTGTGTCCGTGAAGTGAGAATGCCATAATTTTTAAGCGCCCGAAGTTCACGCACCGTAATAGCCTTAGGAATGCCAGTAGTGTTTGAAACAACGAGAGTGGATATACGGACATCTGGTTGAAATAAGAAAAACTTCAAAAGCTTCAGGCGCGGAATCGAGGAACAGAGTTGAATGATATCTTTGAACATGCAGAGTATTGTACCTGCACCTTTCTGAAAAACCAAAAATTGAAAAAATCACGAAAAACAGCAAAAATCTCTGTATAGTATAATTTAACGACCGTTAAATTATACTATACAGAGTGGAGAACGACGGTGAGTGAATCGAAAAGAGGGAGTGAAAGAATCGGGAGAGCAGGTAAGAAAAAACTAATGCATGAAATAAAAAAACGCCCCGAGTGGGGCGTTTTTTTATTTAAGATTCTCGAAAAAATTATGAGAGTTCAACTTTTCCACCTGCCTCCTCAATTTTCTTTTTGAGAGCTTCAGCGTCTTCTTTCTTCACACCTTCCTTCAATACTGAAGGAGCGGCATCAATAAGATCTTTTGCTTCTTTGAGTCCGAGAGCAAGAGCTTCCTTAACTACTTTGATGACGGCAATCTTAGTTGCACCTGCATCTGTAAGTTTTACTGTGAAGACTGATTTCTCTTCTGCGGCTTCACCTGATACTGCAGGACCTGCGGCTGCAACTGCTGTTGCAGAAACACCCCATTTCTCTTCTATTGCCTTGACGAGTGTATTCAATTCAAGGACTGTCATCTTCTCTACTGCTTCAATAACTTGTTCTTGTGTCATATTAGATTTTGTTACGAACGAAGTGAGTTAAAAAATCTTATACCCTGTTAAATCCCGCCTTGCGGGACGCTTGTGTACAAGCGTATTTAACAGGGTTAACTAATTTATACTCGCTTCACTCGTTAAATTACTAAACTTTGGTTTTTCCTACTTCAGCAAGTGCAATTGCAAAGCGCTGAATAGGAGAATTAATAACATTGACGAACATACCTCGAAGTACTGCAACCGGAGGAATAGTAGCTACAGCAACAATCTCTGTTCCTGAGAGATACTTCCCTTCCAAGGCACCGCCGAGGAATACAAGCTTACCCTTCAATTTCTTGACGAACGCTTGCAAACTTCTCGCTGGTGCTGTGATGTCGGATTCCACACCCTCTACTTCAGAGAGATAGGCAAAGGCGACTTCGCCAGTTAATTCTGGCATCTCACCAGAAAAGCCTTTCGCATCGAGTGCCTTCTTCAAGAGCGTCTTCTTAACGACAGTGTATTTCACACCCTCGCTTTTGAGTGCATCTCGAAGTTCGTTTACTTCATGAACTGTCACCCCTCTGAAAGAAACAAACACAATAGACACCGCTTTCAGAAGCGCATCAGTTGTTCCCTTTAAGAGTGACTCTTTTTTTGCTCGAGTAATGGCCATCTTAGATTTTATTATGAGCGGAGCGAATTAGAAAATCTTAGACCCTGTTAAATCCCCGGAACGGGGACGCTTCGGAAACGAAGCGTATTTAACAGGGTTAACAAAAATATACTCGCAATGCTCCTTATTTTTCTAAACACGTTTTCTATAGGAGTTTCGAGGCGGATCGACCGCACCCTCGACTTCGGTAGGTGGCCAGTAGCCATTGAACCTTTCGGGACCCACTGTCTCCAGTCGTGCTACGGGGTACAATATCACGAACCTGCCAATATACGCAAACTCAGGCTCTCCAGATACCCAGACTCAGGCAGATTTCGCTGCAACTCCAAACACAGTCAAAAATAGGAAGCTAATAAGAATGATGACTGAAAAAGCGAGGAGAAACCGAAAAAATCCCGGTGTAAAAAACTTTTTCATCCCGTTAGAGGCAGGATGCCTCTGGCATCCGTAAATTATGCAGAGCAAGTAAAGATAGAACCGCAATCATTATTCTATTGTACGATATATTTTTCATAACACTGAGGCCTCTAACGGGATTCATGCTCTCACTATTGTGGGAGGCGCGCAAGTTCTTCTCCAATCGATTCTACGTGCGCAACATCATTTTGTTCTCGAGCTATTGCCAAAGCTTTCGTAAATGCATCACGAGCTTTTTCTGTGTCTCCGGTATCACGATAGTACCCACCAAGCATTACTAATGGATCAGGGTTTGCGGGGAATTTCTTTGATGCTGACACTAGAATATCTACGGCTAACGTTGTGTTTTGTTTGTAGAGATAGCGATAGAGTTCGTGGAGTTCAAAGTATGCGGTGATTGAATTTGGATTTACTTGAATGGACTGCTTAAGGTAACTCTCTGACTTTGGGAAATCTTTCAGATCAAATTTATAGAGTTTGCCGAGGTTGTCGTATGCCGTAGAAACTCCTGGGGCTGGAACCACCTTCAAGAGGAACTCCCATACACCAACTGCTCCCTCGTAATCATTCGCACTATGGTACAAAACACCAAGCGTAAACCAATCGTCTGCACGGTTTAGATCTTTCTTTAAACGAGCCAGTACCACGTCAGCATTCTTTTGAATTGCAGTCCGAGCTACCTCTGGCACCGATGCGCCGAAATGAATCCCACGCTCAAGACTTGGTGCCAAATCTTTTATTTGTACTTCCGGCTCAAGTTCGATAGTGTAATTTGGCGTCGTGGTTGCTCCAAGGTTTATGGCGTTGTCATTTGTTTCTGAGGACTTCTGTTTAGACGCAAAATACGCAATACCACCAAGGGCGACAATAACAACAAGAACGCCTCCAATAAATAATAGTGTTTTTGATTTCATCCCGTTGTGAAGTTTCGGCTGACCCTCTGGGTTGGGAGACAATGTTTCGTTCATATAATTGAAAAAATAATTTTAGTAAGAAAAGTTTTTCTGTGCGTAAGCGCAAGCCAAAACTCTACAACAGGATCATACATTCATTCTAAACCAACGAATCCCCTAACACAAAGAAGACCAAGGTCGGACCTTGGTCTTCTTTGTGTGTTTATTCGGTTTTATAAAAACGAAGGAGTTCTTCGAGGTCATTCTGTTCTTTCATAAAATCTGGGGCCTGTTCATACGCAATCAACTGACGCCATGGGCGCTCACCGACTGAATAATCATAAAAACTCGAATACGGGTAAGCCGCTAAAAATTCGCGCACCGTGTTTGGATCGCCAATCCCCTTTTCTTCCCAAAGTGGCTCAACAAGGGAGACTGGATTGAGATGTAAGTATGAAAATATGTATCGAAAATAAGGTTCCGTACCAACATGGCGACTTTTAAAACGACCCTGTAATAAAACACCGCTGTGTTCATTTTTCTCATTGAAATACATAGTATAGGCTGTCATCGCCTTCCTCATAAAACGAGTAATACCCATCTCATCTTCTTGTCGCAAGACTAAATGGAAATGATTCGGCATAAAAGCCCAGGCCAAGATACTCACCAGTGGCTTACTTCGGGACTCCAAAGCAATGATTTCAGCAAAGGTCCGACCTTGGTTCTTTTTTAATAAGGCGCGAATATTTACAGGGTCAGTGCTGTTTGCGAGAAAGAGAATAAGAACAAGTCTTTCGTAATCAGATTTTGACCGAAAAATAAGATCTTTATGTGCCCCGCGATTATATACATGATATGTTTCTCCGATTTCGAACGGTTTATCTCTAATCATGTCGATTGACAATACCATATAAAAAACCAAGGTCCGACCTTGGTTTTTTATATTTAGTGGGAGGGGTACACAAAAACCCACCCCGTGAGGGGTGGGTTTTTGTTGCTAACCCAAATGTGTTAGCTGGAGCAAGGCTTAGTGCGAGCGAGTCGCAAACAAGCCACCTGCTGGAAGACCTGAGACACCGTAACCGTTTGTCCAGTCCTTATCCGCACGAACCGCTGTGGTTGTGGAATTTGGTGACCAAACAAAGTCAGTTGCAGCGAGACCACTTGCTACAAGCAATGGATTTGCACCAACGGCAGCGCCAGTTGATGGGAACGCTGAAGATCCGAGGAGCTTCGTTGTTACCGCTGCGCCAGTTGCGTCACCAGAGATCGAACCACGGACCTCGAAGTATCGAGTACCGCCCGCAGGAACCTGGATAGCTGTTGCTGTGCCAGCTGATGTCGTAACACCAACCGTTACATTACCTGTGCTTGGAACAGTTGCGTCGTCAGTCGACTGGAGGTCACCGCTCGTAGTGATACCCGAGATTGCCTGCGAGTATCCAGAGTCAGTGAATCCGTAGATCGTGACGTTTGTAACCGAAGCCGTCGTTGTTGCGAGGTTAAGGGCAAACTGCGTGATGCCAAGAGGACCCTTTGCATCAGCTGTTACCTTGAATCGCATAAGGCGACCATCGGCAAGACCCGTCGTGCCGTTGACTGTTGAGTCAAGAGCGAACGTTGGGAATGACTTCATGATGCGAACACCTGATGAAGCTGATGAACCTGATGGGTAGATAGTGGTGCCTGAAGAAGCGCCAGTACCTTCCGAGTTCAAGTAGTCAACTGCGAGGAGGTGACCAGAGAATGCAACTGCTTCACCAGTGCCAACATCTCGAAGGTCAGCCTTGATGGTAAGAGTTACATCTGTGTTCTTCTCAAGCGAAACTACTGAAGTGAGCGTTGACGTTGCTGAAGCGTTTGAACCAGCGAAGTACGCCTCTCCTACCTTCGTTGCGCCATTCCAAATCGTTGCCTTTACAAGGTCAGACGATGAAGATGATGCAGTGTTGGTAAGGGTAAGACCAATCTTCGTCAAGTTGACTGCTTCGTTTGAAGCGCGGAACTTAAGTGCGCCAACAACGACATCAGTTGCGCCAGCTGAAACGAGTGCGAAGCTTGGGCTTGACGCATCGAGAGCAACTGTAGCAGAACCAGCAGCGACAGTCATCGTGACTGCAGAGTCAGATGTGTCGGTACCCGTGATGGTTGTACCTGAGGTTGCACCTGTGAAGGTGTAGGCAGAAGCTGCACCAGCATCGAATGAGAATGTTCCGGTGTTCGCTGCCGAACCAGAAACATTACATTTAATACCGATAGTCTTAACTGTGCCCTTTGCAACCGTAACAGGCGTATCAAGCGTGAATGTCTGAGTTGCACCTGTTGAACCTGAAGGATTTACAACATTCGAACCTGTCGAAAGTTGAGTTGTACCATCGTACGCTGCGCAAGCTGTGAGGTCTGTGACCGCAGCAGTTGCGAATGTAAGAACAGTAGGAATTGAAGAGAATCGTACATCTTCACCTGATTGCGTTGCATCGTACTGGAAGTTTGCAAACAAAGTTTGTGAACCGCCGGCAGTGATGTTTTGCGAAGCAGGAGATGTAGCGACACCAACAGCAACTGCACCTGCCTTCACGGTCATGGTGTTCATAGTGAACGTACCATTTGCTGAAAGCGAGATTGTGTTGCCAGTTGTTTCACCCTTGACGTTGGTCCATCCAGACGAAGGAACTGTGGTGACAATGTATGTACCACCGTTTCCGATGTTTGAAGCAACCTTACCACGGAGTGTGTAGACATGGCGACCAATCTTGTAAGTGATTGAGTCAGTGAAAGTAGCAGTCTGCGTTGTAGCAGTCGAGTAGACGCCATCAACAGGACCTGCAACTACTGCACCGTTTTCATCAACAATCGTAAGATTGGTGAGGAGGCCAGTACCTGAACCAGTCGTTGAAGCAATAGTGAAGACAGATGACTGAACAGTCATTGCCTCACCCTTCAAGTCAACTACGTAACCACCGAGAGGCTGGTTAGGAAGGTTGATTGCGATGTTCTGCGCAGGAACTTCGTTTGCCTTGCCGATCGATGTAATCGAAGCGCCAGAGACAGTTACTACCGTAGAGTAGATGAATGGGGTTCCCGATGTTCCTACAGTGTAGTTAGCAGTGCTGCGAGTCGTTGGAACCGCAGTGCTGGTAACTGCTGGCGAAACGCCGTAGCCGTAAGTCTCACCTGTTGCGTAGATGTCAGTGTTCTTGTCAACATCGAAGATAACCGTGCGGTTAGCCGCACCTGCACCAACAATGTCAAATTGAACATAGACATCAATCTGATTGCCCTTTGGAATTACCACGCCTGAACCGAGGTTCGTGTCATAGTATTTTCCGTCTGAAGAAACAGTTGCTGGGTATGCTGTTCCGTTAACGACTGTCATTACATTTGCAATGTCAGTAGATGATACGGAGCCAGTTTGGTTCCAGCGGATATTTCTGAGGCGAAGGTCTTCAGCAGACCCCGCTGTGAGGCGGAATCCTGTTGTCTTGTATGCGGTTGTACCAATTTCTTTCGCCTGCGCTGAGTTTGAAGCGAACGCATTTGAAGAATTTAAAGTCACTGAACCGACAGTCAATGTTGAGTTGTTGGTGTTATGAGCACCGACAATTGGAAGTGAGCCAGAAACGGTTGCTGAGGTGTTAACCGCAACAAGAGCGATACCTGGTGCTTCACCAGCGTACGAAGAGAGTGACGAAGCCATGTTTCCTGCGAGCAAGAATGTCTTCGTTGTTCCCTTTGCAACAGTGAAGGTACCACCGACAGTCGTCTGATGGTTTGAGTTCAATGTCTTTGCGATACCAAGCTGTGCTCCAGTTGACTCATCGATAAGGACGATACCAGCAAAAGCTGCATCCTGACCGAGTCCATCTTTCTGGACCGTAACACCGTTCACAACTACATCGCCGTCAGCGCCTGCAGTGAGTGTGAAGCGAGTAAACGGAACGCGCGATGCACCTTGTGGTGAAAGCGAGTTTGCTGGTTGTGTGCCTGCTGCGACAGCAAGGCCAGTACCTGTTGGTGTTGTCACTACTGGAGTGGAACCACCTGAAGTCTTGCCGAATGCTGCGCGAGAGATTGCACCGAAGTAGCCTACTGCAGGAGAAACTCCTGCTGCCTTCTGCCATGCGATAACTGCAGTCACAGTCTGGGAACCGAAGTAGCCAGTTGCGCCTGCTGGAACCGAGTAGCCAGCTGCAATGAGTGCCTTCTGAAGACAAGTTACATCGTCACCTTTCGAGCCAACCGTGAGGTTTCTCGTGAAGGTACAACCGCCTGTCATTGAGCCGCCAGTCGAGCCCCCTGTTGGAGCTGTCCCATTGAGAGACGCACTAACGTTCGCAATAGTCGAAGCGTCAGCACCGAATGACTGCAAGAGAGAAACGATAGCTGAGATTTGCGAACTTGTGAGCGTTGCGGCTTCTGCCTTAGACGCTGTGAAAGTGAATGCAAATCCAGCTACCAACGAAACTGCAACGACGATCGCTGCAACTTTCGTGAGAGAACTGTTTACAATTGAAGTCATAGATACAATAATAATTTTCTAATTTTTGACGCCACACTCATTCACGCTTGAATTAAATAAAACGCGAGAATCAGTGGTGCGGGTGCGTGGACGCAAATCATTCGTTCGACCGAATAACTCACGACCCGCCGCATACCTGTTAATAAGTACGACTAAGAGTCGTCCTTTCTGTCATTGCTCGCTCATCCAAGGAAATAGAATTTCTTTGGACTTCGCTCGCAGGGCAGAAAGAACAACTAATTTTCTGTCTTGTGTACCTCAGCTAGAAAAATTTTCTAGAGTTGGTTCAAAAGACAGCACAACTAAATTCCATCAACCCGTTCACATTATTTCTAATGTGTACGGGACCAATGGTAAGAAGAAAAAATGGTCATGCAGGATATAGCCGTGGTGGGATAGTGCTTCCTTACAGTGATGTACGCATGCTTCATTTATTACAACGAAACCGAGGCGCACGCTTGAGATGTATTCCGGATATGAAGGATGTCAAAGTTCTGTTCGACCGGAAGCGCGCCACAACAACGCGCAACCGAACACCCAGCACGGGAGTTCACTTATTATACGTGCCCGCCCCGTTCTACATATTAGAACAGAGGGTTTGTATATGTGGACAACATAGACAACAAAAAGCCCGTTTCCGGGTTTGTTGCTGTCTATAGGATCATGCCATCCACACGGAGAATAGTATCTGAAATAAGGCTGTAAAGCAACCTATCGAAAAGGGATTAGCCAATAGCCATTAGGGTTTAGGGAGAGGCAGAAAGCGTGGACTGGAAGACCCCTACACCCTAGTGGCTATACCCTAACAGAAAAGCTTACGCTTTTCTGTAAGTACTCCATCTGCGCTCCCCTTCCTTTATAAGGGTGCCTGACTGAACAAGAGACAGAAGCTCCCGCTGTACTGTCTTTTCGCTACAACCAACGACTGATGCGGTGATGTCCTTTATAGAAAGTTTTTCTTTATTTTTGAAAACAGCGAGCACTAAATCCCTTCTATCGGACTGTCTTTTTTGAGGGGCGATTCTCAAAGTATTGTTTTTTATCCTGAGAGAATCTAAAGGACTTTTTGTAACATGTCCTATAGAAAAACTATTCGGAGTCTCTAGGTCAGAGAGGGCTTCCTCTATCCGACCAACATGTTCAGAAATCTTCTCTTGATTGTCTCGGACAAAAGAAGCAAGCGAGGCATATTCATCTCCTATAAGTTTTGCGTTCATTGCCGATATCAACCCGCCCGCTTTTGCGGTCTCAAGTATTGCACCTATCTCCATACAACGAGCACCAAAAGACTCTATGCTAGCACCGTGAAGTTTTGCCTGATCTGTCGATCGATTAAGAAGGTCAAGCGCACAAGAACGGAGACGTCCTCGTGCAGGTTCATCGGGAGACAAGAAGCCGGTAATTACATATAGGGCGGAGGCTAGTCTCTCAGACTTTTTAACAACAAAAGCATGATGTCCATTAGATAAAAGGTGTCCCAAATGAAAAGAAGCGCTTACACTGAGCGTTTTCTTATTTGTCTGATTACCTTGATTGTCTTTTATACTATCGGACATATATGAAACGCTATCGGTCTTTAATTTCAAGGTCATTTTACCTCTAAGACCTTGTCCTTTGCAAGGGTTCGCCAGTCTCGGTTTAAGATCGAGACTGGCGAAGATTCAAGAGGCAAGATTCAGGATTCATGAATAGCACCTTCTGAAACAGACCCATAAGACCCTTTCTCTCAAGGTTCAAACGTGAGGTCTTTTTATAGTGAATTTTGTATCTAAAACTCATTCTCTTTTTAATTCCTGAATCTTGAATCCTAAATCCTGAATCTATTATTTTCCTCATGCTAAAATCCATCAATGGCAAAGAAAAAAAGAGAGAAGAATGGTAAGAAAAAATCTGGTATTCCTACCCCCTCTCTTTCGCTCAATCTGAAACCAGAAACCACGAAGAGTATCTACGGTATCCTTGCCATGGTTGCAGCGGCACTCTTTCTGTTAGGCCCTCTTGGTAAAGGAGGGCCTGCTGGCAATTTTATCTACGAAGCGCTGAGTTCTTTTTTCGGCATCGGATACTTCCTTATTCCTGTTTCATTACTTTTGCTAGGTATCGGATTATTTCGACAACGAGAACATCCGGGCTTCGGTGGTACGCGAGTCTTTGGTGCATCGATTCTTTTTTTATCGGGTATTGCCATACTCTCACTTATTGATAACCATGGCGGGCTTGCGGGACATTGGATCGCCCTCCCTTTCACTTCACTTTTTGATATCACGCTCGCCTCTATAATTCTTGGAGGTATCGCGGTTGTAGGGACCCTTCTTGCTCTCGATACACCGCTTGGTATCCCGCACTTTGCGATGCCACAATTTCAATTGCTTTGGTCAAAGAAAATACTTGGAGACGCCTCCGAGAAGCCCGCTGATGACGATGCTGATGATGAAATAAAGATAGCAACTCCTCAGAATGAAGTAGAGGAAGAGAAACCAATTCGAAAGGAAAAAATAAAAGAAAAGAAAATAGAAGCCGAGCCAGAGGCAAGTTTCGCCTTTGCACCAATTGGGCAAGCATACAATCCTCCCCCACTTTCATTATTGGAACGAGACAAAGGGAAGCCCGACAATGGGGATATTAAAGCAAACGCGAATCTCATTAAGCGAACACTCCAAAACTTCGGTATCACTGTAGAGATGGACGAGGTGTCTATTGGCCCTACCGTGACCCGCTATGCACTCAAACCCGCCGAAGGAGTGCGCCTACAGAAGATACTCTCTCTTCAAAACAACCTCGAGCTTGCACTCGCCGCACACCCTGTTCGTATTGAAGCCCCAATACCTGGAAAGTCTCTCGTCGGTATTGAAGTGCCTAACACTAAAAAATCAACGGTGGGCTTGGGGTCACTTCTTGGAGACACTAAGTTTGAGAGCGATAAACGACCTCTTATGGTTGCTCTTGGGCGTGACATCGCTGGCGCATCACATTTTGCGAACATCGGTAAGATGCCACACCTCCTCATTGCAGGTGCAACAGGTGCTGGCAAGTCAGTGTCTATACATGCACTCATCACCTCCCTTCTCTACAGAAATGGCCCTTCGGCACTTCGCTTCATCATGATTGACCCAAAGCGCGTGGAACTCACTCTCTACAACCCTATCCCCCATCTTCTTACGCCAGTCATTACCGACCCAAAGAAAGCAATCCTCTCTTTGAAGTGGGCAGCGAAAGAAATGGAACGACGCTACACAATTCTTGAGACGCACGCAGTCCGCGATGTGCAGTCGTACCACGAGAACATCGCATCGAAATGGAAGCCTTCGACGACTTCACCGCAGGCAGGCGACGAAATGCCCGACCAAATGCCCTACATCGTAATTGTTGTCGATGAGCTTGCAGACATCATGCAAACATACCCACGAGAGCTCGAAGCTGCGATTGTACGCTTGGCGCAGATGAGCCGTGCTGTTGGTATCCACCTGATTCTTTCAACACAGCGCCCCTCAGTGAATGTCATTACTGGACTCATTAAGGCAAACGTACCTGCGCGTATAGCTTTGCAGGTAGCCTCACAAATCGACTCACGCACCATTCTCGACGCAGCAGGTGCAGAAAAACTCCTCGGGGCTGGCGACATGCTCTTCCAGTCTGCTGATATGTCAAAGCCACACCGTATCCAAACTGCCTTCATTTCTGAAAGCGAAGTAAAGACTGTTGTGGAATACATACGGAAACACAACGAGCCATCACTCGACTCGATTACCCTCTCGAGCAATACACCAGACTCTCCGAATGCAATATTCTCAGCATCTTTGGAGGACGATGATGTCGATGACGACCTTTTTGCTGAGGCAAAACAGATAGTAGAAGAAGCAGGTAAGGCATCAACATCATATCTACAAAGAAAGCTCCGCATCGGCTATGCCCGCGCTGCGAGACTTATGGATATTCTGGAAGACAAGGGCATCATAGGAGCAGCAGACGGTGCGAGACCTCGCGATGTCCTCACTACATCGGAAGGAGAAACAACTATGACTGAAGAAAACAATGGCACCGCGTAAATTTATTGCATTCACCCCTAAACGCACCGCCCTTTTTATTGGCGGGGTCGCCCTTCTAATAATTCTAGGCTATAGCGCGTATGCAGCACTTCCACTCATTCAAGGACCCTCACTCACCGCTACGGCAACTATGGATACCGCTACCGTCTTAGTAAGTGGCATGACGCGCCGTGTTGCATTTTTAGAGGTAAACGGTGCGCCAGTTCCCCTGCAGGAAAACGGGAGTTTTTTGGCAAAGCGCGCATACCCTCCGGGGTATACTGCCATCACCGTAACGGCACGAGACCGTTTCGGCAAAGGCGTTACCAAGAAACTCTCGTTGCTTAGTCCAAAGCAAGAAAAACCCTCCAATACAAAAGAAGAAGCGCCTATTAATTAAAAGCGATAATTTGGTCATCATGGCAATAAAAAAGAAAGCAGAGAAAGTATCAAAGCCTCCCGTAACATCAAATCAAACAGGTGGTCAAACTATTTCTGATAGAAAAGCTGCAATCAGTGAAGCTATCGCAAGTATAAAAACAAAATTCGGTGATGAATCAATTACAACTCTTGGTGCGAAACCAAAAGTTGGTGTTGATGCCATCCCTACAGGCTCCATTGGGCTCGACTGGGCGCTCGGCATCGGCGGAGTCCCCCGAGGTCGCATCATAGAAATTTTTGGACCTGAATCATCAGGAAAAACAACTCTTTCTTTACATATCATTGCAGAGGCACAGAAAAAAGGTGGGATTTGTGCATTCATTGACGCAGAGCACGCACTCGACCCAGAGTATGCAAAAGTTCTTGGCGTTAAGATTGAAGACCTCCTCGTGTCGCAACCTGACACTGGTGAGCAATCACTTGAAATTACCGAGAGCTTGGTGCGCTCAGGGAAGATAGATGTAGTAGTGGTTGACTCTGTTGCAGCACTCACACCGAAAGACGAAATCGAAGGAGAGATGGGTCAACAGCACATGGGTAAGCAGGCTAGGCTTATGTCTCAAGCTCTACGTAAGCTCACTGCAATCGTTGCCAAATCAAAGACGACTGTCATTTTCATCAACCAGATACGTATGCAAATTGGCGTTATGTTTGGTAACCCAGAAACAACCCCAGGAGGAAAGGCGTTGAAATTCTACACATCGGTACGCCTCGACATTCGTCGCATTGCTCAAATTAAAAAGGGCGAGGAAATTGTTGGTGGTCGTGTACGAGTAAAAGTGGTAAAAAATAAAATTGCTGCGCCATTTAAAGTGACCGAATTTGACCTCATGTACAACGAAGGCATTTCTCGTGAAGGAGAGCTCATTGCCTTGGGTGAAAAATTTGGCTTGGTTACAAAATCTGGCGCCTCATACAAGTACGGCGAGGAGTCATTGGGTCGTGGCTATGATGCAACACGAACCTTTCTCAAAGAAAACCCAAAAATAGCAGGGGAGATACTTAAAGCAATCCGTGCAAAGTTCTTGGAAGCATAGCCCCCTAAAGAGGTACGGTGAAGTGTCGATTACTGCACTGAAAGTTGCGTATTCCCTGCTCGACGCACCACATCAACCCCAATCCACGCAGTAAGCAAAACGGCAACGAGAACGCAGAGCTGGACAACAAGCGTTGTCCCCACAATTGCCCCAACAGTGAAGTTTATAAATCCAGGAATATCCTGCACATTGAGGACATTTTGTATGACATTCGGCAGTGACACCGATGCGGCAACCGCAAAAAAGACCGTAGCAAGGACGGCGAAGCGAACCATTGGACTTGTAAGTTGGCGCACGATGTACACGCCATACACACGGCGCATAATTCTATTTCTCAACTCTTGTTCTCTATCCATATATACAAATAGTTTAATACATTATTCTACCGAACCCATACTTTCTCTAAGTACCGCTTTTGCACGATGCACCCTTGTCTTTATTGCAGGAACACTTGTACCCAATTTCTCTGCTATCTCCGCATACGGCAATCCTTCAATAAAAGCGAGCTTGAGAATTTCAGCAACATGCTCTGGAACTTTGGAAAGCCCCTTCTCTATTACTTCCCTCGCGTACTCTTGGTGACCCTCTTTTGCATGAATTGATGGATCGGCAAGAGATTCATAGTGTTCTGACGTTAATTCAGCAAAGCTTTCTCTACCACGAGCAATTTTACGATAGTGAGTTCGCGCAACATTCATAAGGATAGTAAGTGACCATGCACGAAATGAACCCGACTCTCCCTTGAAGCGTGGGGCAAAACGGTACACGCGAATGAATGCTTCTTGCACTACATCTTCAGCAGCATCCCGACTACCGACGATTCCTTGAACTCTGCTCAAAAACTGTGATTGATACCGAGCAACAAGCACCTCAAAAGCGCTGGGATTCGACAGCGAACGTGCGAGGAGTGCCTCATCGGGCATGCTCATGAATTCATCCATACTGCCTATACTAAACCCTATATTGCCCGTTAGGGCAATCGGGCGACGCAAAGCGTTTAGCCCTACGGGGGCAGTTTGAGCAATAGCCATGGCTTTTGGTATAGTACTCATGTGAGGACGCTTCGGCGCCTTTATTAATACTTATTGAGAAGCTTTCAGGTTTCAGGTGCCAGCTTCCAGCTTTGGAACTTGAACCAGCCCTAAACCCTAACCACTAGACCCTATACCCTAATTTATATGTCTGTACTTTCATACAACGAAATCATTCCTAAGAAAATAATTGTCCATGAAGGGCAACCATTTGAAGTGCTCTCTTCACATGTATTTCGCAAACAACAACGAAAGCCTGTAAACCAAACAAAACTCAGAAACTTGAAAACTGGGAAAGTGCTTGAAATATCATTTCACCAAGCGGAAACCGTATTGGAAGCAGACATGGAAAAGCGCTCAGCAAAATTCATATACAAAAATCGTGGCGAAGCGTGGTTTACCGATCCAGAAAATCCAAAAGATCGTTTTGTGGTAACCGAGGGGATTCTTGGAGAAAACGGACAGTATCTGAAGCCTGATTTGCTCGTGGAGCTATTGGTATGGAATGAAGAAATCATTGGCGCGAGGTTGCCAATAAAAATGGAATTCAAAGTGGTTGAGGCTCCCCCATCAGTCAAAGGCAATACTGCGCAAGGTGGTACAAAACTAGTAACACTCGAAGGTGGAGCAACGGTAAATGTTCCGATGTTCATCAACGAAGGTGATATTGTGCGCATCAATACCGAGACTGGAGAATACAACGAAAGAGTTGAGAAAGCCTGAGGAAGGTTCTAGGTGCTAGGTGCTAGGTTTCAATCTAAGAGATTAGCTAAATAAAAATCCCTCACACGAGGGATTTTTTGTTTAACATGCGATGTAAATACCTCAGTTTTTCTACAAAGGCTTACATAGTGTCGCCGCGTTTCTTCCTTGCTTGTTTACCTGTACGCTTACTGAAACTAAAAAGTGACTCCCTTTCGACATCCGAAAGTTGTGCGCCAATAAAATCAAGTAGATTGCCGCCGAGACTTTTACTCTGTGGAGAAAGTCCTTCTGGTGAGAAAATCCTCTTCTCAAGTAACTTTACTACCGCAATCCCGCGCTGTAGAGCTTCTACAGACATGTTTATTGTGAAATGTATGGGAGAAGTCCCATGAAACGAGCGTGTTTGATAGCTTTCTCAATCTTTCGCTGATGGCTTGCTGGCATGCTGGTTCGGCGAGCGCCTTGAATACGAGCATGTGGCGTAATAAACCCTTTAAGGTATTGGGTGTTCTTGTAATCAACGTATTTTGGAAGTGAAGACATAATTTTTATTGTTATTTAAAATGGAATATCGTCAGGGCTTATTTCTTCGGCAGGATACTCGATATCGGGACCTTTGTCACTCCCTGCCTTACCAGGCTTCATTGGAGCGCCGTCACCGCGCACTTCGTCGCTTCCCCCGCCTCCGGTCTTCGAGCCAAACTGAACGCGCTCTGCAACAATTTCTGTTCGATACTGCTTTGCGCCATCTTTGTCCCAAGAACGAGTCTGAAGTCGGCCTTCAACCAAAACTTGCTGACCTTTTTTCAAGTACTGAGCACAGGTTTCTGCCTGACGACCAAACACAACAATGTTATGAAACTCTGTTGCCTCTTTCTTCTCACCATTCTGATCTTTCCATGTACGATTTGTTGCAACACCGAAGGAAGAAACATTCGCACCAGATGGGAGCGCTTTTAACTCTGGGTCGCGAGTGAGGTTTCCTGCAATGAAAACTTTATTGAGATACATGTGGATTAGGGGATAGTGGTTAGGGTTTAGGGTTTAGGGGAAGATTTTCTGAATGCATTTTGGATGTGATGACTTTCCTATACCCTATTGGCTAATGGCTAATTCCTATTCAGCAACCTTTGCGTCTTCTGTAGCAATACTTTCAAGAGCTTGATCGAGGGCGACCTCAGACATTTCGCCTCCCACTTCAGCCTCTCGTTTTGGCTTATCAATAGAGCCTGATGGGCCTACAACTGCACCACTCAAAGCTGCTGCTACCGCCTCTCTGTCGGTTACTACGATGAGTGAGCGGAGGATTGATGGGTTTGCATCCAATGCTATTTTTATGCGAGCAATTGCGCCGCGAGGAGCCTCAAAAGCCATCCAGCCAAAGTATGCGCCGTTAAAATTCGTCAATTTACCGTTTACACGCTTTGCGATTGTGTATGCGAGAGCAATGTTTGAAGGAAATCTGTCCCCGACAAAAGTAACACCCTCTCCCTTGAGAGTTTCCATAATCCCCTGAACCGCTACCGTAACTTCCTCCTCAGAGAGCGTTGGCAACAGGTGATAGCCTACTTCATAGACATTTGTGCGGACATCATCTCCTTCATCTGAAAGAGCTGGAACTCCAGCCAAATCTTCTTCCAATATCTTTGTTTCCATTGTCCGAAGAGCGTACCATGGCTCGCCCATTGAGGCAAACGAGGACAGCTTCTAGGCTCAAGGTTCTAGGTGCTAGCTAGGAATACTGAAAAGCCGAAGGGCGTTTTGGACGGTAGCCTCTCTGGCTACCTCTTCTGAAATGCCCCGAATTGAGGCAATAGCCCCAACAATGTACTTCACATATAAAGGCTCATTTCTTCTCCCTCTAAAAGGGTTCGGGGTGGCATAGGGGGCATCAGTTTCAGTCATGAGCATCTCGAGTGGTGCAAACTTCACCACCTCATCGTATTCGCGAGCAAAAGTGAGAACGCCCGTGAATGATGTTGTGAAGCCAATGTTGTAAAAACGCCTCGCTATGTCAACGGTACCCACAAAAAAATGAATGTTACCTCGAAGCTTCTCACCCACTTCTCTTTTCTTTGATTCCAACATCGCAAGCATATCGAGGTAGGTATCTACGGTCCCTCGAGAAGGTCTCCCGTGAATCATTAATGGTTTATCGTATTTAATTGCAAAATCAATATGCTTTTCAAACTCTCGTGCCTGCCTCTTCTTCCCCACCTCTCCGTCTTTGAGATGGTAATAGTCTAGTCCGCACTCCCCTATTCCCACGACTTTTGGATTTGAAACGAGTTCTTTGTATTCGTTCTCTGAAAAAGTTTCCGACTCAGTATCATTTGGATGAAGTCCAATTGTTGAAAAGAATCCTTCTTTACCCTCGCCAAACTTTATTGCGTCTTCTGATGTGGCTTTATTAACACCCACAGTAATAGTCCATACAGACTCATCACGCATTCGCTGAAGTACTTCTTCAAGATCTTGGTCGTAATCTTTAAAAGTTACGTGGGAATGAATATCAAAGTATTTTGGTTTCATATGCACCTACCCCAATTAATCGTGGTACCTATCCACGGCGTGAGCTACCTTCGCGAGATGGTTCAGCAAGCCGAGGGAATAAGTTTTCTGGTTTTTTGTTTTCTTTGACTGCATAAAGGATTTTTTTACTCGTATCAGGCATAAACGATTCGAGCATATACGATATATCGTATATGTCGTGGACAAGCTCTCCGATTATCCGACTGCCTTCCAAGGGGTCAGTCTTTACAATCTTGAATGGCTCCTCTTCAGTGATGCGTACATCAACCAGACCGATTTTCTCCCATGTGCTATTCATTGCCCGGTTGAAATCAAAAGACGTCATGGCGTTATCAAACCCTGGAGGATTCGAGGGTTGCCCGGGAGAAATGGGTGCGTCCAAGTTATCCTCCGCAAGCTTCATCACCCGCGCCACGAGATTGCCAATTCCGTTTACCAGTCCTGCCGTGTACCATTCATCTAATTTCTCCCACGTCACATCCGTATCCTCGGTTGAGTGCACATGACGGAGTAAAAGATACCGCGTTGCTTCAGTTCCGTATTTTTGAACTAGTTCATAGGGACTAATGACATTGCCGATAGATTTGGACATCTTTTGTCCACCAGAATTTATAAAGCCGTGGTAGAAAATTTGGTCAGTATTTTTAATGTCGGCGGACATAAGCATCGCCTGCCACATGAGCGATTGAAAACGAACCTGGTCTTTCCCTGCCATCTGAAGCGTGTGTCCTTCTTCCCAGAATTTCTGGAAATTCCCCTCTGCATCTTCCGGCCAACCAAGCGTCGAAATGTAATTGATGAGCGCCTCAAACCAAACATACATCACTTGAGTGTCGTCGCCAGGAACAGGCACGCCCCACGTGAGCTTGCTCTTTTCTCGAGAAATACTGAAATCCTCCAACCCTTCCGTGGCAAAATTTATGGCTTCGTTTCTGCGCCATTCGGGAATTACGACATCAGAACGATTTAAATATTCAAGAAGTCTCTCTTGATACTTTGAGAATTTGAAGAAATAATTTTCTTCTTTTAAAAGTTGCGGAGTCGTTTTATGAATATGACACAGATCGTTAATGATTTCTTTTTGAGTTAAGAACTTCTCACACCCAACGCAGTACAATCCTTCAAATTCTTTTTTATAAATATCACCCTTTGCCATACACCTCTTCCACATCTCCTCAGCTGCGAGCTTGTGGTGAGGACTCGTAGTGCGAATAAAATGCAAATCTTCCGATAGCCCCAATGTTCCTTTGAGGCGCTGAAATTCATTCGCATAGTAGTCGACATATTCCTGCGTACTCTTCCCTGCCTTTTCTGCAGCCTCGTATATTTTCTGACCGTGCTCATCTGTACCTGTACTAAAGAACACTTCGTTCCCCTGTGAACGCCAAAAGCGAACAAGTGCGTCGGCTTGCACAAGCTCGAGCGCAAACCCAATGTGAGGGTCGGCATTAACGTATGGGAGTGTGGTGGTGAGATAAAAGGTGCGCATCGGACTATCAATCATTTCAATTCAGCGAGTTCACGGGTTTTTGATTTTTCTATGTCAGTCACGAATTCTTGAAGTGCAGCCGCTAGAGGAACAGCGAGAAGTATGCCGTAGAAGCCTGCAAGCTGTCCTCCTGCAATCATTGCCAAAATAACCATGAGCGGAGGTACTCCCACTACCCGCTTCACTACCAAAGGATAAATAAGATTTGACTGAAGGAGGTTAATAACAAGAAAGCCTCCTGCAACAAAGAGTGCGAGCTGGGTTCCTCCTGTTGTTGCCCCTATGATAACTGCAAGTGTTCCTGAGACGAGCGAACCAAACATAGGAATAATTTCTACACAGGCTGCAAAAATAGCAATAAGAAATGCATACGGCACTTGAAGAATAGAAAGCCAGAGGTAGCCTAGTACACCGATGATGAGGGAAAGAATGAGTTGTCCTTGCATCCAAAGACCAATCTTATGACGGGATCGCTTCCATAAATCAAGTGCGTAGTGCTGATGCTTCACTGGTATAACAATCTTGAGAAAATCGTCCACACCTGTTTCTTGAAATGCAAAGTAGATCGATAAAATGATTATCAAAATAAAAGAAATGATACCGCCAAAGATACTGTACACAGCTTGGAGGGCTCCTTGTCCAGTCGGGATAACGAAACTTTGCAATTGCGCAAGAAGTGCTGCAGAAAATTCGTGAGGAATAAATGGTTGGAGTGCACTCACCGTAGAGCCTCCGAAAATACTATCAATACGGAGGGAGCTCAAGAACTGTGGGAGATCAACAATAAACCCTCGTACTTCTTCAACAAGGGGTGGTAACAAAAGATAAATGATTCCTAAAAATACTCCTACAATCAATGCATAAATTGATAGCACTGCAACAGCGCGAGGGAAACGCTTCTTCACAAACCAATGCACACCTGGTTCTACTGCCGAGGAGAGGACAATAGCAGTGAGGACAATAAGAACAAGATCTCTAAGAAAGAAAAGTAACCATAAGAGTAAGCCGATTCCTACCCCTGCCCAAAAAGAACCTGGCGTGATGTTGATGGTGAGAGGCCGAGTGTCCATGTGGCTATTCTAGCACCACTCTATTGTAGATACAGGGATACACCTCTTGCCACCATTTCTATTGCCGTATCGATAGGCATTCGCTCTTGTGAGCCAGTGTCTCTGTTTCGCACCGTAACGGTATCTTTTTGTTCAGGGTTTTCGCCGAGAGTATCGAAATCAATAGTAATGCACCACGGTGTACCTATCTCATCTTGTCTACGATACCGCTTGCCAATGTTGCCATTATCGTCCCACATAACCTGAGGCACCTTCTTTTTAAGTGCCGTGTATACTTCTCGCGCTTTCTCTACAAGCTCTGGCTTATTCTTCAAAAGAGGAAACACCGCGGCTTTGATGGGAGCTATGTGAGATGGAAATGCAAGGTAAACACGCGTATCATCCCCCACCACATCTTCCTTATACACACTCGCGAGAATTGCGAGCACAGTACGATCAACACCAAGCGATGGCTCAATTACATGGGGAGTAATTTTTGCGCCTTCTCCATCAGAATATTTCAATTCAACAGTTGAGCCTTTTTCGTGCGCAGAAAGATCAAAATCACCTCGGTACGCCAACCCCCAGAGCTCACCTCGTCCGAAAGGAAAATCGAATTCAAAATCGATAGTCTTTTTACTGTAGTGCGCCAAGTCCCCTGCCTCTATATCTTTAGAGTGGAAGGAATCCATTGATAAACCACACACTTTTGCAAAGTGCACCATACCCTTTCTCCATTCCTCAAACGCGCTCTCCCACGAATTTTCATTAACAAAGTATTCAAGCTCCATCTGCTCAAACTCTCTTGAACGAAATACAAAGTCGCGTGGTGCAATTTCATTCCTGAATGCTTTGCCAATTTGCGCTATACCAAACGGTAGCTTTGGATGAAAGGTATCAATAATATTCTTAAAGTTGACGAAAATACCTCCAGCGGTTTCAGGTCGAAGATATACGACTGAAGACTCATCTTCAGTAGCGCCCGCATGTGTCTTAAACATCATGTTGAACTGACGCGCTTCGCCGAGCTCACCCTCACACTCAGGACACCTCTTCCCACCCTCAAGATGATCGGCACGAAAACGTCGTTTACATTTTTTACATTCAACCAACGGATCAGAGAAACCAGAAACATGCCCGGACGCTTCCCACGCTTTTGAATTCATTAAAATTGCAGCATCAACACCGTATACATCATCACGACTATCAACGAACATCCGCCACCAGAGATTCTTTACATTATTCTTCAGCGCAACACCTAACGGGCCGTAGTCATAGGTACCTGAAAGACCTCCATATATTTCAGAGCCTGGAAAAATAAAACCTCGTCGCTTTGCAAGCGATGTAATCTTCTCCATCCGGTTGTGAAGTTCGGCGTCATGCCCAGAGTGTTTTTCGTTCGAATTTGCGAGAGTATCCATATATTACTTTGCTACGATAACACTCATTGTAATACGGCATCCTTCTTCTTTTTGCATTGAATGATTGTATCCTCCCCAAAAACTAAAAGCTATGCCCAGTTTATGGCACTACAACACCTCCGCTCGGTACACCTGAAGCTGAGCCAGTTGTTAATGGTCCTGCCGTAGCTTCAATCTGACCTCTCACAAATCGGTCATAGGCAGACACTCGCTGACTACCGACTATCGTTGGTACATTTCCTACTTGAGTGAGAGACGGGGTCATTCCTACTTTGAATGAAGCATTTTTTGTTTGCCCCCCTGCCACATCTCCAATAGCCCAAGTGACAATACGGCCAGAGGCATTGAAAGAAATATTTGACCCAGCTTCGGGCGCAATGAAACGCACATAACTTGGCAATATCGCACTCACAGAAGTATTGGCTAATGCATTTGCCGAATTCAAAACGATCCAGGTGACAGTGTAGGTTGTTTCCTTATCGGCCTTTGGTGATACGGGTCCCGCCATATTCGTTATCGATGGAGAAAGCGTTACATCTGTTGCAACAACGGCATTTGTTGTAGCGGATGACTTAACGATAACAGGAACGTTTGATTCACTTTGTCTCTCTGCCTCCACATTAACCGACAGGCGCACAGTCGAATTTTTAAAGTCGCCCTTATTTAAAGGAAGTGTCTTGAATGAAAATGAAAGTGTCTCTGAGTCCCCTGGGGCAACATTTGAAAGATTTGAATTAGTTGCCTTACTCCAAAGTATTGATGAATTATTTGAACTATAGAATCCTTTTTCTGCTTGCACCGTACTTCGATCTAAAATAGCCCCGTCTAAGGTAAGTGTGATGGCAACATTTTGAACCTTCACTGGAAGATTGTTTGTCCATGTCACCTGCCCTTGCACTTCTCGTCCACGAATAATTGTGTGTGTGTCAGAAGTAGAACCTTCAAGCGAGAGTGCGACGGAAACGAAAGGCTTTGTTACGGTAAGTGAAAGTTCAGACGCCGCGAGCGGAGCTATGATTGCATCACTATTATCTATCTTCTGAGTTCCCGTGTTAAAACGAAGCACCCTGCTCTCGCCATCTTCACCAACAAAAACACCTTTCACTTCCACGGTGCGTGTACCGCCTGCTTCTATGTCTCCAAGTGCCCACGATGCAGTGCCTACCGTAGGCGCTGGCTTTGAAGATTCAAAAGAAAATCCCGGAGGATAATTTGCAACAAGAAGCATATCTTTCAAAACCCCCGGAGCATTCGATACTACCGACACGGAGAATGTCACAGGTTGTCCTGATACTGCCTCCTTGAGGGCATCAATAGTAATAGATGCTGGTGACTGATTAACTTTTGTCACATACGTAGTTTCGCTCACAAAAATAGCATTCGAAGAAGGTACACGGTATTCCGCCGAAGCTTTAATAGAGAGATCCTGCCCTGACTCACCAAAAACAACAGCACGGATTGTACGATTAATACTCTCACCAGATTTAATAGTCCCTAGCGACTCTCGAATGCGTGGAAGTTCACGAGAAATATCTGTATCTGACCGCGTACCTGCGGGGAATTCTATAATTAAGTCAGTGAGTTCCATCGGCACAGCATTTCTGTTTGTTATAACAACCTGCAAAGAAAGCGTGCTTCCGGCACCAATTTCTGTCGGGCCAGTCACCTGAACATCGACGTTCTTAGTTGAGATTGTGTTATTGCCAGCAAACAAAATTACCCCCGCGACTGCAACAGCGAGAAAGAAAAAAATAACCGAGCCACCAAAGAGTATTTCAGGGATCTTCATACGTCGCCCCTTTGGCCTAGCCGACACATCACCTCCTTCCTGTTTCTGCCATCCCTTAGGAGCGCGCGAACTGCGTGAGAAAAGGGTTGAGCGATGAATGCTTCCATCAACTAACCCGCTGTCTAGTTTTTTTGAAAGATTTTCGAGTGCACCGTTGTCGGACATCTCATTAGCTTACAGGTTTCAGCTGTCAGCTTCCAGCTTTAATACAGAGAGAAGAGGGGGCAATTTCCTCCCTGAAAGCTAAAAGCTGTAAGCTAAAAGCTAACTTCACAGTCCACTTTCAGAAATAGCCTCGTTAATAAGGCGAACAAGTGTGCCCCGTGATTCACGCACCGCTTTCAAAGTTGGCATATCGTACGAAATATCTAAAAACAACTTCATTATAGGATCCTCTCGCACATACCCTAATGCTGCGAGTACCCGAAGTACCACAATGCATTCCGCTTCAAGTACATACTCCTCATCGACGCTTGGGATGATGCGAAAGAATCCAAACAGCGCACTAAAAAGATATGGATCACTGCCTTCTCCCCGAATAAACTGCCTAACTATTGTGATAACCCGGGCCGTAACTTCTTGAGCTTTTGTATTACCTGAAAGTGCAAAATGCGAATTCTCAGTTTTTGTAGCACCAATAACACGCCACACATCGCGACCTTTCACCAAAACAAAAACGCCCGTTGTCCCAACCTGTAGGTGTGGGCGAAGCTTTGATCGTTCTTCACGGGCACTTTTAGCGAGAGCGGAAACAAGTCCTAACGAGTCCGTATATATAGAAATACGCACACTACCCTCTCCGGCTGAGCGCCTAGCAACTATAATCCCTCGAGCTGTTACTTCACGAACGGACATTGAACCTAAATGTCATTCCATCAAACACCAATTCATTTGTACCATTACCTAATTCTCTTGATGAGAGTCTGGTGGCAGTACTGAGAGTATGCCAATGCTTTTCTAAAAACTTCTCTATGTCATCACTCTGAACAAACACCAATGTTGCCGTCTCTTTTGGTGTAAGTCCTGCCTCTTTGCGAAGCTCTTGAATAAAGCGAATTACTTCGCGCACATTACCTTCCTCTTTCAACTCATCTGAAATATCAGTATCAAGTATCGCTTCATCTTTCGATAGCACTCCGTCGATGACAACCTCCTTCACATTGAGCTCATCTTTTATTAATTGCAGAAGCTCTACTCTTCCTGCTAACAGTTCACTATTCACTGTTATTTTTGCAAGTGGTTGTCTCACTTTTATATCCACCTTCTGCCTCGCTTCGAGCCCTCGCGATGCAATGCGCCTGACTTCCACCATTGCTTCTTGAAGTGGTGCGTCAGTAGAACCCGTGCGTGGCCACTCACACAAATGCACGCTCTCTGGCATGTCTTTAGTTTTCACTCTCTGGTAGGCGCTTTCGGCGACAAACGGCATGAAAGGTGCTGATATTTTTGCAAAAATTTCTATAACGCTACGAAGTGTTTGAAGTGCGTCTCTTGCGTCAGCCCCTTCCTCTTTAAAGCGATCGCGAGAACGCCTGAGATACCATGTCGACAAATCGTCCACAAAAAGAGTAAGTGGGCGCGTTGCCTTATCGAGCTCATAGGATTCCATTCCCTTCTCAACTTCTCCAATAACTTGATTCAATCGTGAAAAAATCCATCTATCGAGAGGGTGAGAACTTGGAGACACTCCGTGCTCCAAGTCTTTATAGAGCTCATAGAAAGAGACGACATTCAAAAATCGTCCGATGAGTTTCGACGCGACTTCTCCCACTCCCTTCTCTGAAAAATTTAAATCTTCTGCCTTCATTAAAGGTGACGCAAGGAGGTAATAGCGGATAGCATCTGCGCCGTATTTTTCGAGCACAGTGAGTGGGTCAGGATAATTTTTCAAACGCTTCGACATCTTTTGCCCGTCTTCTGCCAAAACAATTCCGTTCACAATTACATTCTTATAGGTTGCTTTGCCGAAAAGCCCCACCCCCAAGACAAGGAGCGAATAAAACCAACCTCTTGTTTGATCTAATCCTTCAGCAATAAAATCCGCTGGGTAGCCACGGGACTTCTTGAGCCACCCCGGCTTCGGATCAAACTTATTTTTGTTTTCAAATGGATAATGATTCTGAGCATACGACATTGAGCCCGATTCAAACCAGCAATCAAAAACATCGTGTACACGCTCAAGCCTCGTGCCATCGGTGTCTATAAGCACTACCTCATCGATATATGGGCGATGGTAATCAAGCTCAAAGTTTTCGTTGTGCGGAAGTGGGACAAATGGAAGTTCACGAATTTCTCCTGGCTGAATATGGTCTTCTATTTTATTGAGGATACGGACTGTTCTTTCTTTAGAATATCCGTGAGCAAGAGCAGTGAGGGCAAGTAGCGGCCATTCGTGGGAGACGATAAGAATGTTCTCTCCTTTATATTTTTGTTCAAGCTCATACAATACTTCAGCCATACGTGCCCCCATCTCCCGCGCACTTTCACCACTCTCGGGGCCTACCTCATATGCATTAGCAGAAGTCACATAATGATCCCAGAATGATCTTTCTGGCTTCCTATCAAAAGTACCGTGCCTATACTCAATAAGTCGCTCATCATATGAAACTGAACTCTTCGGAAGACCAAAAACCTCCCGAGCAATTTCAGCTGTTTCCTTGGCGCGAATAAAAGGAGAAACTACGATGCGATTTATTTCTGAATGTTTAAAGGCATTTGCAGAAGCCAGTGCCTCTGCTCTACCTTTCTCAGTAAGATGTATATCGTCATCTTCCAAACGAGATCGAATTATACCAGCGACATTCTTTGTACTCTCCCCATGACGCATGGTGAAATACTTGTTACCAGATTTTTTCGTGTACGATTTCAGCTCATCTAGCGAGCCAATGAATACATTCTCTTTCGTTTTGTGATTGCGCCATACAGGAATTGGTGCACCCCAGTACCGAGCACGTGAAATTGCCCAATCTCTAGCGTTTAAAAGCCAGTTTCCAAACCTCTTATCCCCCACTTCTTTTGGTACCCAGTTTATTTTTTTATTTTCAGCTACGATTTTGTCTTTGAATTTTGTCACCTCTACAAACCACGATGATGATGCGTAATTTAAAAGCGGCGTATCACATCGCCAACAATGCGGATACGAGTGTATAATTTTTTCTTTTGCAAACAACAAGCCCTTCCCTGCAAGATATTTAATAACTGCAACATCAGTTGATTGTGGGTCGTCTTTTGGCTTTGCCTGAAGTCCTTTAAAATCTGAAACAGCATCAACAAAAAAACCGTCCTTGTCGACGTGGTGCACTATCGGGATTCCCTCTTTTTGCGCGAGCTCCAAATCTTCGGCACCAAATGCAGGGGCAAGATGTACTAAGCCTGTTCCACTATCCATCGTCACATATGGAGCGTGATACACCTTCCACGCTTTTTCTTTTCCTTTGATATTGTGATCAGCGAAATACGAGAACGGAGGCTTGTATGATTTACCAACAAGTTCACTACCAAGAAATTCTTTCTCTATTTTGTAGTCAACTTTAATTACTTCCAACCTGTCTTTAGCGAGAATATATTTTTCATTCCCCGCTGAAATCTTTACATACGTAAATTCAGCGTTCACCGCAGCCGCCATGTTTCCAGGCAAAGTCCATGGCGTAGTTGTCCATGCAAGTAGAAATGTTCCAGGTTCATCAACAAGCTCAAGTTTTACGGTGACAGAAATATCAGTGATGTCTTTGTACCCTTGCGCTACTTCAAAGTTAGAGAGCGTGGTGCCACAGCGAGGACAAAGGTGCATTGCTTTAAATCCTTCATACACCAAACCTTTCTTATGAAGATCCTTGAATGCCCACCACACGGATTCCGTGTACGTTGCATCCATTGTTCGATAGTCATTCTCCATATCCACCCATCTACCGAAGCGAGGAATAATGGACTTCCAGTCATCCGAATACCGAAGCACGGCTTTGCGGGCGGCTTCATTAAATGTTGCAACCCCTAGAGTTTCAATATCTCGTTTCGTTGCAAGACCAAGTTCTTTCTCTATTTGATTTTCTAAGGGTAATCCGTGGCAGTCCCAACCCCAACGGCGTGGCACATGGTAACCTTGCATCGTTTTGTAACGAGGAATAGCATCCTTAATGGTGCCTGCGAGGATGTGGCCGTAATGTGGCAAGCCAGTAGCGAATGGTGGTCCATCATAAAAAACAAACTCCCCTTTTGGAGCCTCTTTGGAAAGGGTTTTTTCAAAAATCTCGTTCCTTTGCCAGAAAGCTAGAATTTCTTCCTCACGCTTGGCGGGTTCGCTTTTAGTATCTCCATCCATAAACTTCATCACATACTAACATTATCGTCCAACACTGATTCAACAGAACAACACTCAATCTCGTGGCACCCTACCCGTTCCATTACACCTACCACATCGGATTTCACTGAAAACCTTTTCAAGAATGCGTCCACTGTCTCCCACAATCCCACTACCCCCTACAATCCTACCCTTACCTTTACACTGGCTACATGGATCTGTATCGCGGAAAAAAGTTCTAAAGTCAAATTGTTCGGACATATATTTGTAGTTAAAAGAAAACCCCTTCTTTCGAAGGGGTTTTGTATGTTTTTGTAATTTATTCTTATGCGTTCACTACAAAACCCCTTCGCTTGGAAAAGCGCTTTGTAATCTTAATGATGGTCGTGCCTCGTGCCATATGTTTAAGAATATTCTAAAAACGAACGCTGTCAAGCCGAAAATGGAATCTCTATACCCCACTCTTTTAGTCGAGCTTTTGCGTCAGCTATTTTTTCCGCCAAACTTTTTTTAATATCTTCAGAAGAACGACTAACATTTATTCTTATATCTGGATAACCACGCCTTCCCAGTCCATCTTCTCTTAGCCCTTCGTTATATGTCATACCAATACATACTACTGAGATTATAAAAAAGTTTCACTACATCGCCTCAGGGGCACGGATACCTAGAATAGTGAGACCATTTTTCATCGTCAACGCAAATGCCTGCGTTAATGCGACCTTGTAAGGAGACAGAGTATCTGTAGAATCAACAATTTTCCCTGTTGCATACCAACTATTGAATGCGGAAGCGAGCTCTGTCAAAAATGTAGTTATGTGATGCGGTTCACGCTCCATTTGTGCTCGCTCTACTATTTCAGGAAACCGGTAGAGTACTCGCTCCAACTCGCTAACCTCAGGAATGAGTTCACTGATTTGATATATCAAATCACTTGCAAGCGCGGGTATTTTTTCTGCCCTCGCTTTTCGAAGAACTGCTTGCGCTCGCACATAGGAGTACTGTAAATACGGACCTGAATCACCTTCAAATGAAAGCGACGCCTCAGGGTCGAAAATAATATTTTTTCCTGTCGACTGCTTCAAAATGGAATATTTAATCGCAGAAACAGCAACGGCATCCGCGACATCGCGTTTTATTTCTTCAGACTCAAACGCACGCCCCTCCATTTTTGCTAACGCCTTGGCGCGCATGTCTTCTATTAATGATTCGCCCGTTATGATGTTGCCCTTTCTTGATGACATCTTTCCGCTCGTTAACTGCATCATGCCAAACGCCGTGTGCGTGTACTTCCCTGCCATATCAGGCCACAATTCTGTCATAGCAGCTTCCACCACTTTGAAATAACCATCCTGCTCCACTGCGATTGTCGTCACATTAAGATCAAATGGGAACGACTGTTGTTTCATCTGAGCCAATCCCAGCTCTTTTGCTTCATAGGTTGGTGTTCCTTTCGAAGTGACAAATACACGAGTGTGAAGTCCTACTTTTTCTCCCTTAAACACTATTGCCCCATCACTCTCTTCAAAGATTCCACGAACCTTCCCTTCTTCTACAATCTTAAGACCGATACGCCACGCATCGCTTTCAAAAAAATACTTGTCGAATTTTGTTCCAAGAACCAGATATAAGTCCTCAAAGTGTGCGAGTGATGCTTTGCGACCTTTGTCATATACATCCTGAAGTGATACATCACCTTCGTAGAGTCTTTTATTAATTGAATCAATCTCGGCTTTCGAGGCAGGATCGTCTTCATAGGCGGTATTTCCAATAACATACGCATCACCGAGGTCTTGAATACTTGAAGGATCAAGGTTATTTTTCTGCAATCCCCAAATTCCTTTTGCCACATGAGGCCCAATGTCTCCCTGATAGTTAGCGCGATATATATCAGCGCCCGACCACTCAACAAGACGGGAAATAGCTTCGCCAACAGTAGTCGACATCAGGTGCCCAATGTGGAATGGCTTAAAAGGATTTGGCTGTGAGTACTCAACAATTATCTTCTTTCCTTTCAGGGTTGCATTACTACCCCACGACTCCCCGCTCTCAGTAATTACTGAGACACTTTCAGAAAAGAACGGGCGTGTGAGATGAAAGTTAATGAATCCAGCTCCTGCCGTCTCTATCTTCTTAACTCCCTCTATTACCCCGAGGCTTTTCACAATCTCATCCGCAAGCGCGCGCGGATTCTTCCCAGCTTTTTTTGCAACAGCGAGTGCAATGTTCGTTGAATAATCCCCGTGAGACAAATCCCCTGGGTGCTCCAACACAACCGCACCTTCAAGACCGAGGGTCGCGAGTGCTCCCTGTATTGCTTCAATAATTCGCTCAGAAATCATACTTTCGCCATCATACCTCGCTAAAGCATGCCACAAAAAGACTGCACTCTCACCTCTGGAACCAACCAAGAACACAGGAGGGTTTATCGTGACTTACGACCCCAGCTATATTTATTTTTGATTCGCCAGGCAATATCGATTTTCCGCATCCCCTGCATACTGGACAGTGCTCAACACGAACACCAGTTGATTTTTCTTCTGAGGACCCAATCATTCCTAGAAGCATACTGAAATTCAATTTGGTAAGTGGCCACTCTACAATGACAGGGAGTTGCTCATGATTTTTTTCTTTCATATTTTTTTATTCTTGTACGTAATAAGTTTGGAGATGTTTTATCTCACGTCGAATTTCTCAACAGTTTCTTTGACCATCTCCTGTAGCTTCTTAATCACCCCTTCTTTACCTATTTCCCTAATAAGCTTAGCTATTTCAACAGCATAGAAGGTGATTTCAAGTGGAGGATTTTCTTTTTTTGGTTGTTCCATAGTTTTAGATTGAATGTGTAAATAAGAAAAAACAGCCTCGTTTGAGACTGTTTGGGAAATTTCGTTATGTACAAAAACTCGCAGACAATCTCAAACAGAATGTCTACGGCGACGCACCTGGATTAATACAGCACACATATTCATAGATAAATAGTAACAACTAATTCGTCTGAGTCAATAGAGCTTGATGCTGTGCACATATACCCCTAATTCGCACGAATTAGGGGTATATGTGTGCGTCAGGAAAAACTACAGGATTTTCAAAAGCGCATACTTTTCTTTGTTGAATGTTCCGAAGCCATGCTTATCAAAGAGTGCTGGCACACCAGTAACACTCAGGAGTTCATAAATATCTTTTTTCTTCGCAAATGCTATGCATGCATCAATCAATGCTGTTGCAATTCCTTTCCGCTGAAAATCTTTGGAAACCGCAAGACTTCTAATTTCACCGAGGCGCTTTGAATAAATCACCAGCGCACAACACCCAACTATCTTCCCGTCCTCTATGGCAACAAAAAATTCGCTCGCTTTCGGCAAATGCTTTTGCAAAAGTGTATCGGGATATTCTTTGATGAGTTTCTTGATGCCCAGAAAATCCTTGAGCGACGCCCTTCTTATTTTCACGATGGTACTCAACGCTTATACAAAGGACTCAGGAATAGGAAACTGCCCCGCAAGCTCTTTTACTTCTTCATGCACCGCACGCTTTGTATCCGCACTATCTTTATTTTTCAGCGTTTGAATCATGAGCTCAGCAACGCGCGCGCACTCCACCTCTTTAAATCCACGAGTCGTTATTGCAGGAGAACCAAAGCGTATACCAGACGGGTCGAGAGGCTTCCTCGTATCCCCTGCAATTGAGTTCATGTTGAGTGTAATACCAACTTCATCCAAGACCGTCTGTGATTCTTTTCCTGTCACTCCTAAAGAGCCAAATACATCCGCAAGAATTAAATGATTGTCTGTACCTCCTCCAATCATACGCACCCCTTCACGCCTAAGCACGTGCTCCATTGCTTTAGCATTTTTCAAAATTTGCTCTGCATACTCTTGAAATGCCACTGTTCCCGCCTCACCAAACGCAACCGCCTTCGCGGCAATCGTGTGCATGTGAGGCCCCCCTTGAATGCCTGGGAAAATTGCTTTATCTATTTTGGTTGCGATTTCCTCGCTTTCACGCGTGAGAATAATGCCACCACGAGGCCCTCTGAGTGTTTTGTGTGTCGTTGAAGTAATAATGTCGAAGCCGTCATCAAAGGGATTGCGAAGTGCCTTGCCAGCAATAAGGCCGGCAATATGTGCCATGTCTGCCATCGTTATTGCCCCCACTTCATGCGCAATATCAACAAACTTTTTGTAATCGAGTGTGCGTGAATATGCACTGAATCCTGCAAGAATAATTTTAGGTTTCGTTTCAATTGCAACACGGCGGAGCTCATCATAATCTATCTCCCCAGTTTCAGGATCTTTCATTTTGTAGGTAACAAACTTGTACACTTTCGCAGGCAATGTCATTGGGTGTCCATGCGTAAGATGTCCGCCGTGTGACAGGTCCATACCAAGAACGGTATCGCCAGGATTCAAAAGTGCAGCGTACACCGCTAAGTTTGCAGGTGCCCCCGAGTGAGGTTGTACGTTCGCAAATTTACAATTAAAAAGCGCCTTCACGCGTTCAATAGCGAGACGTTCCACAATATCCGTATACATCTGCCCTCCGTAGTAACGCTTTCCTGGGTATCCTTCTGAATATTTGTTTGTAAATACTGAACCATTCGCTTCAAGAACCGCACGGGATACATAATTTTCAGAAGGAATAAGCTCTAAGCCCTCTTCCTCTCGCTTTTGTTCGCCCGCTATCGCTGCTGCTACTTCTACGTCCTGTTTTTCTATGTATGCCATTGTGTTATTTCTTACCCTTAATAACTTTTAAAACAGTGTCATAAATTTGCTCATGTATCTCTTCTCTCGGAAGAATACCATTTTTGTTTCCGCACTCAATCTTCTTCCAATTTCCTTTTTGGCTAATAAGTTTTAAGGCGCTTTTTTGCGCTGCCTCAAGATACGCTGCATCCCCTTCTACAATATCCTTTCCTCTGTGGGCATAGCGTTTTTTATCCTCTCGATCCTTATTCTTCAAAAGCTTCAATACCTCTTTCATAGGGAGATGGAGGTACACAATCAAATCAGGTCGCGGGAGCCCAAATACTCCATGCTCCATGGTGTCGAGCCACTTTAAAAATGCGCGACGCTTCTTCGCGTCATTTATTTTTCCTCCCTGATGGAGCTGATTCGCCGACACATAACGATCAAGAACAACGGTTTTCCCTTCTTTGAGCCACTTTTCCAATTTTTCTTTGGACTCAAAGCGGTCAGCTGCATACATAACTGAGGCAATGTATGGATCAATATGCAAAAAATCACCGTACTCTCCTGTGAGCATGGCGCCTATAAAGTGGCCAAAGAAATTCTTGTAGTACTGAGGGAAATCGAGAGTCTCTATCTTCATTCCTTCTCGCTTTAACCGCGCAACCAAGAGCTTTGTTTGCGTTGCCTTGCCTACCCCATCGGTACCATCTATGACTATAAGTCTGCCCTTTTTACTCTTCATTATCCCCAGTATATCGCGAGCTTTCATTTTTCCCCTAAACGCTATACGCTATACGCTATACGCTCTCATATGAAGCAATACAATAACCTCCTCAAAAAAGTTTTAAAAGAAGGTGCCGACCGTGAGACTCGAAATGGCAAAACGCGCGCACTCTTCGGTCTTCAGATGCGCTTCAACATGGCGGATGGATTTCCAGCAGTCACTACTAAAAAACTTGCATTCAAAGCAGTGAAGAGCGAACTTCTATGGTTCATTGAAGGCTCCAACGATGATAATCGTTTGAAAGAATTAAATAGCAGTGAGCGCACTATTTGGACCGACAATGCTGAAGCTCCCTACTGGGCACCAAAAGCAAAATTTCCCGGCGACCTAGGTCGCGTTTATGGAGTGCAGTGGAGAAAATGGCAAGGGCCAAACGGTAAGGTCGTCGACCAACTTGCAGAAGTCATCGAGAAAATAAAAACGAACCCGACTGACCGCAGACTTATTGTGTCTGCATGGAACCCAGGCGAACTCGACCAAATGGCATTGCCACCGTGCCATATGTTCTTCCAGTTTTTTGTTGCAAACGGAAAACTTTCGCTTCTCATGCATCAGCGCTCATGCGATATGTTTCTTGGTGTGCCATTCAACATCGCCTCCTATTCACTCTTACTCGCAATGGTGGCACAAGTAACAAATCTCGTCCCTCACGAATTCGTACACTCGCTCGGCGACGCACACATCTATCACGATCACTTGGATGCAGTGAAAGAACAGCTCTCCCGTGAACCCCTCGCTCTCCCAACACTTAAATTAAATCCGGTCGTAAAAAACATCAACGATTTCAAGATGGAGGATATAGAATTAGAAAATTATCAGTCACACCCTCCGATTAAAGCTAAAATGGCTGTTTAGAAAAATAACGAGCGAAGCGAGTATATTTTTGTTAACCCTGTTAAATCCTTGCAAGCGTATGTTTCAGTACATATATGTGCTCCTCTCAGAGAAAGATGGGAAACTCTACACCGGATACACAGAAAACTTGCAAGAACGACTTGAGGCACATAAGAAAGGTACTGTGACTTCGACAAAGCTACGCAGACCATTCAAACTTATATACTCAGAAGCATGTTTAGACCGCAAAGACGCTATTCGACGCGAAAAGTATTTAAAAACACATCATGGTAAAATGTTTCTATATACACGCCTCAAGTCGTATTTAACAGGGTGTAAGATTTAGAAAAACTTATGAACGAAAGTGAACTAGTGATATTCAACCCCATTAAATCCTGTATGACAGGAGCCACGCAACGTGGCTATTTAACAGGGTCTAAGATTTTCTAAGTTCGTAAAACTCACTAACAAAATCTAAGATGGCACTTTCTGACAAAAAAATCCTCGAGCACATGAAAGCGGGCACGGTCATTATTGAACCGTTCCAGCGTGAAAACCTCGCAACATCAAGCTATGACGTAACTTTGGGCGAATGGTATTTTAAAGAACAACCACCTCAAGGCCACAAGAAAATCTACAATGTATATAGCAAATCAGATACTGAAATAGTTTGGGATACGAAGCCTCGTCGTGCCAAAACAGCCAAAGAAGAACTCAAGAATTTCAACTTCTCATTTGATGGTATCCGCCCTGACGACAAAGTCATTTTAATGGAACCAGGCGAAACAATTCTTGCTCACACACAAGAGTTCATTGGTGGGAAAGACACTGTCACCACAATGATGAAAGCTCGCTCTTCAATGGGTCGTAACTTCATCAATGTGTGCAAATGCGCAGGCTGGGGAGATGTGGGATACACCAATCGTTGGGTCATGGAAATTTCAAACGCATCACAGCACTACATAATTCCTCTTGTTGTTGGTCGCAGAATCGCACAGATAGTATTTTTTGAAACTGGACCTATTCTTGCAGGTGACTATACAAAAACTGGTAAATACCAAACAACTACCGATGTCGCGAAACTAAAGAAAACATGGAAACCTGAAACAATGTTGCCAAAACTCTGGGCAGACCGTGACATCAAAAAGCACCACCCATGGCACCGAAGTTAGGGTTTAGGGTATAGGGTATAGCCACTAGGGTGTAGGAGAAGAAAAATGCAAAACCAAAAAGCAAAGATAATAGCTATTGCGGCAATAGGAAGGAACAGGGGTTTGGGTAAGGATAATAATCTTATCTATAAGATCCCTGAGGACATGAAACATTTTCGTGATGCAACACTCGGACATCCGATTATCAGTGGGCGAAAGAATTTTGAATCAATGGGTAGAGCGCTCCCTGGACGACCAACTATTGTGGTAACAAGAGACACAGGCTATACACATGAGGGTGTCATTGTGGTACACACCATTGAAGATGCCCTCGCTAAAGCACGGGAACTAGACCAAGAGAAAATCTTTATTATAGGAGGCGGGGAAATATACAAGTTAGCACTCCCCTACACTGATACTCTCGACCTCACACTTATCGATGACGAGAAACCAGCTGATGTCTTTTTTCCTGAGTACCCAGAATTCACAAAAGTTATTTCCGAAGAAAAAAAAGAGCACGAAGGAATTTCGTACTCTTTTATAATCTTAGAGAGAAAACCCTAAGGATTTTTAGACAGTCAACGGAACACGGGCTTCTTGGTGGCACTTTGAACACACGAGAATAGAGACGTGCCCTGACATACTTCCTTTGTCCACCTCTGTAAATGCGTTTGCAGAGCCCCAGTCGTGCTTACCGCCACCAGGACAATCCTCAACATATTTAAGGCGTCCTTCAACTAGACTCCTAGCCGAAATGTTTGGAGGAAAACGTTTTGGTTTTTCTGGCATTTCTATATACTACAGCACAAAAATACATAAGTCAAGGACACCATTCAAAATCAGCGAGGGAACGAGATTAATTCCTATCTACAAGTGACAAATTGCAGTTAATGCACTCCTTCCGTGCCTTAAGACTCAATGCGGGATACGCACCGAAGTACCTCCATACATGCTTACCGCCCTCGGACCTTGCACTTGAACATGTTGATTCAGATTCTTTACCTCGACCCCTTCGAACACCTACCCCCGAGGCCTCATGTGCTGATAGATTCATATACTTAGCAGTAAATAATAAAGCTGACTAATCACTCTAATAACTACCCTACGTATATATAAGTACTCCCCAAAAGATGGCTCGTCAACTCCTCTCCCCTTCACCTTTCTGCCACCCTACATTTTTCAAAAACGGCTCAAAGAGATCTTCCTCTATAGTCGAAGAAAAGGAATCAGCACTTACATGCTTAGAGTCACCAATGAAAGGAGCGTTCCGAATACGCACGACAGGCGTTTGCTCATTTGCCTCCCCCATCACAAAAGAGGCTGTAGCGGCGAGAGAGTCTGGGATATTAGTCTGACTCCCACCGGAGGGAGTGCCGAGAATGTCGATACGGTTTTTATTGCTAAAGATCGGTTCAAAACCTGCCCACGCAAGCGCAATACCTACGACACCTTTGCGGAGGAACACGCTGCGAGAATCCGTCATGATGAGGTACAGATTTTTTACGCCATATGTTTCCTTAAACCACTCTAAAAGTTTCTCAGCAGATTTCTGTGGGTTTTCAGGCCAAAGAACATAGTATTGCCCTAATGGGTCAATCCCCGCTGAGGGAATAAGAATACCGTTCGTGATGGTATGCACCACCGCACCATCTCGCATGTCTTCACGTGGGATGTACCAGTCAGCTTCTTGTTTCACTAACTCATCCTTCTTTGTAAAATCACGCTCCACACACCTACCTTCAGATATAGAAACAACCTTTGATGAAATTGCCACAACATCGCCCTCCTCGAGAGTAAGCGAGGATGCTTTTATTTTGGAAAATAAATCATCCTTCGGGGGGTGAAGAATATCAATAGAAAATGCGGTGACTTCCATCACCGCATTGTGCCTTAAAAATCGAAAACTGTAATCTCAGAATATACTTTGAACGTAAGCAACTTTTCTAGATCATGTCGAACTCCGTAACTGGATGTACCACATGATCGGGTAGACGGCGAAATTCATTGAAATGACTGTCGCACATGACACCAATAGAAACACTAGCCCCACGAAAAGTACTGGTGGTTCGAGGTTTGCCTCCCGTTCTGCATGCAGTACAACGACTTACTGCCTCCCAAAACTTGCTCTCGGGACTATTGGCGCTTTCAAGCATAGCTACTTCACGTCAATACCCATCGAGCGAGCGGTGCCTGCAATGATTTTCATTGCTTGCTCAGTATCTTTGGTATTGAGGTCTGGCATCTTCTTCTCAGCAATTTCCTTGAGTTGAGCTTTTGTGATTGAACCTGCTTTTACCGTTGGAACCTTTCCAGAACCCTTCTCCAAACCTGCCCATTTCAAAAGAAGTCGTGATGCTGGAGAAACCTTAACAATGAAAGTGAACGAGCGATCGTCCATGACCGAAATCTCAACAGGGAGAATGTCGCCCATTTGGTCTTGTGTTGCAGCATTGAACTGCTGAACAAACTGACCGATGTTAACGCCAGCAGGACCGAGTGCCGTTCCGACTGGAGGCGCAGGCGTTGCTTTACCACCTGGAACCTGAAGCTTAATTTTCTTTACTACTTTTGCCATATGCGTTGATGATACTTATATTTTCTTAACTTGCAAAAAATCGAGCTCAACTGGCGTCTCGCGACCAAACATAGACACCAACACCTTCACCTTACCCTTCTCCTCATCAATTTCGCCAATGCGACCCTCCAAATCTTTGAAAGGACCATCTGCAACAATAACAGGCTCGCCAACAGCAAAATCAATTTTATGTTTTGCAATATCAGTGGACATGCGCTTAAAGAGAATATTCATTTCCTCTTCTGTCAAAGGCACGGGAGTCACACCAGAGCCCACGAAGCCTGTCACACGAGGAGTATTGCGAACAATATACCAACTTTCATCGTCAACAATCATGTCGACTAAAATGTATCCTGGGTAAATTTTTTCTTCAACGGTATTTCTTTTGCCACCCACCACTTTAATTTTCTTCTCGGTAGGAATGACCACATTGAAAATCTTGTCCTGCATGTTCAAGGAATCGATGCGTTGCTTTAAGTTACGGAGAACAGCATTCTCATATCCTGAGTATGTGTGCACCGCGTACCAACCTCGTGTTCCTTCTGTTTGTTTTGCCATACAGATTATTTCTTAAGAAGGATAAGTTGCTCTAGTCCTAATGTGAACACGAAATCAAAAGCGCCAAGCATAAGAGCGACCGCGATAGAAATAACGATGACGAGCAAGGTATAGAGAATTGCTTGATTTCGAGTTGGCCACGACACATGCGTGAGCTCATTTCGTACTGCCTTGATGTATTCAATGAATTTTTTCATAAAAAAAGCCCTGCGAGGGCTTTGATTAAGGTATCAAATTGAGACTATTAGGTCAAGAGCGACTAAAAACCTACCATTGTCGAGGTCTGCAACTCTGCACTCGCTCATCAGCAATACGACGGGCTGTAGCAAAACGAGATTGAGCGGAGGACAAAGAACGAGTTCTACTTGTTTCTATTCTGCGTCGTTCAATGTCTCGGGCTGCAGGGGTAAGGTCAGTGCGACGACTAAGCGACTCGAGGGCACTGTCAGCATCCTCGTTTGCCCTCTCAGTGTCATAACGAAAATCATCCCTAGCGTTGATTAGAAGCTCATTAGCCGAGTCTATTTGTACCCGAAGACATCGCTGCTCATCTTCCTGTCTTCGTCTCGCATCGACATACCCATTCACCGCACCTTGAGCAAATTGACCCCAGTTAAAATCCTGCCCTGCTTCTGCAGGAGCAGGCGCTGTTCCCGCCAACGCACTAGCAAGACCTAATGTAGCCCAAATAGACGCTTTCTTTGAAGGTTTTCTTGAAACAAACTCTGCCTCAGAAGATATTCTTTCTCCCATAATTACTATATGATAACACTCCTAAGCTATCCTGTCAATAGCATATTTAGGGTACAAAAAACCCCAGCTTTTGCTGGGGTTTCCCCTAAACGCTTTTTTCCTAGAACCTAGAACCTAGAACCTAGAACCTAACCCTACCGTATCTCGTACGTCACCGAGACATTCACGATGATTTCATTCTCCCCTGTTGGGACAGATACTTCTGGACGTGGTGCAGTAGCGCCTGCGCTCACCGCCATGTCTTTGGCGTAGTAGATAGGGTATCCGCCACCTTCAGAATAATTTACTACTCGTACCAAACGAACACCAAGATCTTTGGCGAGCTCCTTTGCCTGCGCGCGAGCCTTGTCTATCGCCTCTTTACGAGCCTCAGCTTTCAAGCCGTCTGGATCCTCAACTGAGAAATTCGGTCCGTAGAGATTTGTAACTCCTGCTTCACCGAGAGCCGAGAGCACTTTCCCTGTGTCATCGATCTTGCGAACCTTCACCTCAACGGTTTCTGAGACTGTAAAGCCAATGATCTTTTGCTCCTGATTATAGACACAAGGAACCGCCCCATAGCACGGCGTTGGTTGCGAATAACGAGGTGAAATGTTGTATGAACTAGTCTTGATGTCCTTCTCGTTAATTTTGAGATCTTTCAACAATGCAAGGGCAACATTAATCTTCTTTGCGGCCGCATCTTGCGCCTGTGCAGAAGTATCAGCATCTTCAGAGATACTGAAAGAAATTGTGGCAATGTCTGGCGATGCAGAAACTTTTCCTTCCCCTGTAACAGAGATGACATTGGTCGGAGGCTGCGCCAGAGTGTCAAAGTTAACAATGGCATTAATTGCCTTTGCTCCAACAAAAATAGTCGCAACGACTAGAAACACTGCAAATAATTTCATAACCAAACGACTTTTCAAAAGTCCGTGGTGATGTGAGTGATCGTGAGTATCTTTAAGTTCATCCATAGAGAAGAATATATTACTGCTATGCGCCCAGTATATCACTAGACATATTTAATAAGGTTAGCGTGGAGCTCTCACTGGGACGAAGATCTGACCTTATCCTTACGAACCTTTTCGATACGCAAAGGTGCCCTGCGCCGTATTCTACTTGCAATTTATTTGCAAGTAGAATAGTATCATGACTATGACTGTCGTCGCAGACGCCCTCAAAAAAAGAGGTTTCCGAGTAACCGCACCACGCATTCGCATCTTCAATGTCTTGCAGAAAGCGTCATATCCTATGAGCGTGCAGGAGGTAAAAATGGGAACGAAAGGTGTTGATACAGTAACCGTGTACCGCACACTCGAGGCGTTCAAGCGCGTAGGGCTGGTTGCACAAGTTGACCTCCAACTAGGGCGTGCCCTCTACGAACTTAAAGAGGGCAAAAGCGACCATCACCACATTGTGTGCGTGAGTTGCAAAAAAATAGAAGATTTCACTGGATGCGACTACCAACCAATCGCACAGCAAGCCCTAAAACAGTCAAAGGGGTTCACCAAGATTATCAACCATTCGCTAGAACTTTTTGGTCTCTGCACACTCTGCGCGACTAAATAAATAACTGACATCATGGGAACAACTGCCTACATATTCATAAGTATCAGTGCGGTGAGTTTAGTATCATTCGCCGGCATCGCCGCATTCTCGATGAGGGAAGAGATGATGAAAAAGATGCTCTTCATTCTCGTAGGGCTTGCTGCTGGAACATTGATCGGAGACGCGGTAATACACTTGATACCTGAGGCCCTCGAAAAGATTGGTGATGAACGAGCATTCGGTCTTGCACTTTTAACCGGCGTCGTGGTCTTCTTCATCCTTGAAAAATACTTACGCTGGCATCACGCTCATCACGGAGCCGAGGAAGAGCACGAAATGGAAGAAGCGCTACATCACCCCAAACATCTTGCCCCAATGGTTTTACTCGCAGACAGTATCCACAATCTGCTTGACGGAGCAGTAATTGCCGCGGGGTTTCTCATCTCTCCAATTGTCGGATTCGCGACTGTGGTCGCTGTATTCCTCCATGAGATTCCACAGGAAATCGCTGACTATGCTCTCCTCGTGCACAGCGGGTTCTCGCGAACGAAAGCTCTTTTTTTCAATTTTCTTTCAGCGCTTACGGCATTTCTCGGAGCAGGATTTCTTCTTCTACTCAGCTCCTCATTTGAGCTGGTTGGGGCATTCGCTGGAGCGTTCACTGCAGGTGCATTTATCTACATCGCTGCAACAGATCTCATCCCTGAATTACATAAAACAAGAGGGGTGATGCGGGGCGCGATCGAACTTGGCGCATTCATCGTCGGTATCGCGCTCATGCTCTTGTTGACCTTCCTTGAAGTGTGAGGTATCTCATACTTCAACTTGCTTACGATACATTTGCCCCACAACAACCCATCCTGATGCCTCACCTCGAAGAGGTATCGAGGCCATCACTTTCCATACGCGATCTTCTTTCTTCAAAATTACTATAGTGTCTAGAGTTGATTCGAAATGAGGTCGTAGCACTCGAAGTTCGCGCCATATTCGCCGAAATTGTTTTCGGTTTAAAAAACGCGCCACAGATGCATGAAGCTTATTCCCTTCAAGGGGATATGCTGGCATCCACGTAATATTTGTATTCAATGCATGAATTAGACGACGCACTAAGGACACTGCTTCCACACTCTTGTAGATATCCATATACACAGTGCGAAAACCAAAGCGACCAAACCCATTCACAACAAGGGGTTGTGGGCGTTCATGGTGTGCAAATGAACGGAGGATGCGTTCAACCTCCTGTATCCCAGCCTCATCAGTCTCAAAAGGAGGTTTGATGGTGATATGCGGTGGAATCCTGTCGTGGAGAGGTGTGATACGGTACTTCGATGCAAGCGCGCGAGTTAGTCCCGCATGATACTGTTTTGCATCTCCAGAAAGGAGGTGAGCAATGAAGTATTTCACTTATAAATAATTGTATCAAATCGATACCTCGAGGAAACAGCCCTGTGGGTAATAGTTCTAGCGTGTTTTCTTATTAAGACGGAGCGACGAATAGTAGGCAGCGAGAACGAATGCAATACCAATAGTTCCTGTAATGAATTCTGGAACGTGCGTAAGAAGACTCACCAGCATACTCACCGCAAGCCCAAAGATTGCCCAATGTGCACCATGCTCTAAGAACACAAGAGCATCGAGCGTGCGCTGTCTAACCATATAGATAGTCAGAGAACGGACAAAGTACGCTCCAATACCTAAGCCCACCGCAATAACAGGGAGTGCCGTAGTTAACGCAAATGCTCCAACAACTCCATCAAGAGAGAAGGCGGTGTCCAGTACTTCTAAATAAAAGAACAGTCCGAGACTGCCCGAGACTCCAGCCTTTGTCTCAACTGAAAATGCGCTCGTTATCCCTTCCATAGCAATAAACACAATCACGCCAAAAATCCCCGCAATCAAAACACTCGCCTGTTCTG
Organism: Parcubacteria group bacterium Greene0714_7; assembly: GCA_007378985.1. Classification (GTDB taxonomy): domain Bacteria; phylum Patescibacteriota; class Minisyncoccia; order Phycocordibacterales; family Phycocordibacteraceae; genus Phycocordibacter. The sequence goes on along the minus strand of VMHB01000002.1, from coordinate 185,298 downwards.
CGGATGGAACAAAGAAAGAAATAACAGCTACCGCGATGAGCGCGAGAAGTATTTCAAGTGCCTCAATTCTCCCCCACAATGAGAGGTGTCGCTCAATGAATTGGATCCAGTGGCGAGTTTTATTACTGTCAAGAAAATACTTTAACGCGACCAGCAGAAGAAAGACGGCACCAAACGAATGAATTGATGGTGCCGCGCTCTCAAGAAGCTCAGCATAGTGACTTGGATCAAAAAGCGCTATGTGCGCAATAAGCCACGGAGCGATACCTACAACCGCAGAAACGATAACAATAGGGAGTACGATACGCGTGCCGAACACCGCAATAAAAATCCCCCAAGTGAGGAAACGTCTTTGCCATTTTTCGTTCATCTTGACGAGCACTCGCGCATTTACAACAGCGTTATCAAAGGAAAGAGTTATTTCGAGGAGCACCAACAAAACTGCAGTTACAAAAGCTGTAAGTCCGAGATAGTAATACACAAGCCCAAGACCAGTGAGAGAAACGAGAATTGAAATTCCGAAGAATTTTACGATGCTTTTCATGTATTAAAGATTTTTTACTAAATTGCTTCCCTACTTTCCGAAAAATAAACTTGCCGAGGGGGGATACCTAACGCCTTTAGTCGTGTAGTGAGAAAATGCTTCATTTCTTTTTCTCCCTTGAATGCCCGGACCTTTCCTCCGATGAGCACGGCCCACTCCCCAACTTCTCGCATCACATCTGTTTTATTAAAAACGAGATGGGTGACGCCATTCACACGAACTGCTTGCTCTATCAAATCAACATTCATCCAATTACACTGGCGTGGTCTTCCTGTTGTTGAACCGTACTCTTCGCCCACTCGTCGAAGCTCTTCAAATGCAGGATTCTTAGGCTCAAACTTCTTGGTGCCCACATAGGTCTCATACATTTTTGCAACACCCCACACGTGACGCACCGACTGTGGTGGTAAGCCATTCAAGAGAGCCCCTGCGGTTGTGCAATGACTCGAAGTAACAAACGGATAATCTCCCCAATCGATGTCGAGCCCAAAACCTTGCGCCCCCTCTCCTAGAATGACGACCTTTTTTTTATTTTCATAAAACTCTTCATAGAGATCAATGAGGTAAGGCTTTAGTGCTTTTACTTGCTCCGCACGCACACCAATTCGTGCGTATTTATCACGATACGCTGGTCCATTCCCCCGTTTTGTTGTACCAATTGCTACATCCACCGCATCTTCATTTCTGTGTGACGCAGTAATGACATGCGTGTTCTTTGCAACAAAAATCTTACCCTTAGTTTTGATGCCCCCATCCTCAAGCATTTTAATTTCTTTCAGAAACTGTACAGGATCAACAACACATCCTGGCCCTATTATGGATTTAATGCCCCAAAAAACTCCTGCAGGAATGTGGTGCGTTATAAACTTCTTACCTTTATGAAAAATGGTGTGCCCCGCGTTGCATCCACCATTGTAACGAAGCACGTGCGTATACTTCTTCGTCTTACACAAAAAATGAGCTACTTTGCCCTTTCCTGAGTCTCCGTATTGCAGGTCAACAATTATGTCAGTCTCCATCCCGTTAGAGGTAGGAAGTCAAAGACTTCCGTACAATTATCATTGTTTGATAGAAATTAATTTCATAGCGAGTGGGCTCCGATATGGTTTTTGCTTAATGGAGTTGACCTCTAACGGGATCCACTTTTGAAAATGATATCACTGTTTTCCGAATGATGCGATGTTACTCAAGAATTTTCTCAACAGTCACCGGTGGGTTTTTGGCTTGCTCCACAATAAGAAACATCCGTGAAATAACAGCCCCATCGGGGGTCTTAATAGAAATTCGCCAACGTCCGGAGGTAGGGTTATCCATAAATGAGTACCCTCGATACCCTTCTGGTCGTCCCCCAAGAATTGGGAAGCTCACTCTATTTTTAATCACCCACTTACCGAGCGCAGGCTCAAATAATTCCCATTGGTGTACAACTCCCGCACCAAAATGCGCAGGAGCAAAGATAGAACTGAACACATATGCCGACTCCCCTGATGCAAGGTGAAGTGTCACTCCTTGAATATCAAAGAAGCGCTCCCCCCACGAGCGAACCTCGTCTGTTGCTATATATGTATCGCCGACCTTTACTACCGAATGATATGCATCAATACTCTTTCCAGAAAGTGGAATGGGGGGTATGAGGTGAGTTACATAAAGGAGTATCACAACAACAACAACACTAAGGGCCCCTCCGGCTATCCGTAATGTATTCTCTAAAAATGCATCCGGTGCAAAAAATCTTCCGAGGAGAAAAAATAAAACAAAAAATGCAACTGAAATCGCAATACTGGAGAGGAACGTGATGAGACCAAGAGAACCAAGAGCAATGGGCGTTGCGAGTGCAAAGAACAGTACAAGGTTCAAGAAAAAAAGTGTTGTTTGAAATGGTAGACGATACTTCTCAATAAAAAATGTTTCGTTGCTGAGGGCAGCAAGGGCTACAATAATTAAAAAAGGCCAGCTCTGAGATAATGAACCACTTGAGAAGTACAGAACGAGGAAAGCCGACAACAAATTTCCAGCGACATATTGTTGAATAACAGGGAGCCACGAGCGCATCGACTGATCGATTTTTGATACCCCTTTATGTAAAGGGCTCGCGAGCACAAGTATCGAGCCCGCAAGAATAATAAGATAGCCCGCAAGAATGATTTGGCTGATATCAAGATTAATAGTTCTAAAGGTAATGATGTCTACCAAGAAGCCCGCCACAAAAGCTACGGTGGCAAGATGATGTTTGTGATGACTAAAAAATTCAGTTAGTTTTTTCATGTCCAAAAACGACAGACTTTACTTTACACTATCAAAAAAATTCACGGATTCGGCATTTATTTCATCACCATCTTGCTCTACTCAGAGCACTGTAAGCATCAACCAGCTGATACGGCTTAGATAGTGATGGCTGTAGCTGAATCTATTCACTTTATTATGAAGGTAGATTCTGGGTCGCCTCGTCATCATACTTGCCAGATAAAAAATGCCTCTATATAAACTCTAAAAAATAAAAATATGACAAAAACACTAACTACGGTAGAGCGCACCATTGTTGCAGCTTCTGCACTATTCGCCCTTTCACTTATTGGGATGCTCTTTATGCTCCCTGTCTCAGCTCATGCCGCGTCTATCGACAGACAACTTGACCCAGGAGACAACAATGCTAGCGTAACAACTCTACAGACATACCTTGCATTGGACACAAGTATTTATCCTGAAGGATTAGTCACAGGGTTTTACGGAGTCCTTACTACATCCGCAGTACAGCGCTTTCAGTGTGCATACAGCATCATCTGCACAGGAAGCGTGGTAACAACTGGTTACGGACGAGTTGGACCAACGACCTTGGCTTCAATTAATTCAAAAATGGGCGGGGTGCCATCTGCAGATACACAGGTGCCACTTATCTCATCTGTTGGAGTAAGCACAGGAAGTAACACTGCGAACATATCGTGGAATACAAACCAGATGACGCAAGGTGTTGTGCGTTACAGCATCTCCCCTATCGTCTTGAGTGAAGAAAATGGGATTCTAGGTAGTGTGGGTGTGAGTGGTGATACGGCATTAACCGACTCGTCATTTCGTGCATCACAAAATGTCTTGCTCTCGAATCTACAGAGAAACACTCAGTACTATTACGTAGTCTACACAACAAACGCAGCGGGACATGTAAGCATCACATGGCCAGCAACGTTCACTACAAAGTAGTAAGCAACGTAGATTACTTAACGCAAGTGAATATAAAACCCCCGCTCGAACGAGCGGGGGTTTTATATTGGAGCATCACATACCGAGCGCCACAAAAAATAAAATGCGTACCTCACAGCACTCCATTTGGGTGGCGATGCAAAGTTATCTTGTATAGAATAGAAAAGATGAGAATCTTTGCCATTGTTGCCGGAGGCGCTCTGCTTCTGGCACTCGTCGTCCTTTCGTTTACCTTTGTGCAAGTGCGCAATCAGCAAGTCGATTTATCCTCTGACTTAGCGTACAGGACAAACATACTTTCTGATTCACTGGCGGAAGCTGTGGAGCCTGCTTTAGCACGAAGTGACACGGTCGCTTCTGTACAAAAAACGGTGGATCGTATTTCAGCAAATGAACGCGTAGCCGGCTTCGCCGTGTATGACAGTTCGCCTAAGCTACTCGCCTTTTCCGCTTTGTATCAAAACAATCCACCAGTCTCTCTCGCCGATATCGAAACCGTGATGCAAACGAACAATGTGAAGAATTTTTACGTAGGCACCGGCAAAACTCAAATGTATGTTTCCATTGCTCCGCTCCATTCAGCCGAACGGATTACCGGGGCGCTGGTTCTTATGCAACATGCTGGCTATATAGCCACAGCCGTAACTGATGCCTGGATTCGAAACCTCGCTCGCTTCCTGCTACAACTTGTCATTTTTTGCGGAGTGATACTCATCCTTATCCGGTTCGTGTTCCAGAAATCAATTCGGGAACTTGCAGAACTCATCCGAGTCACCAGACGTGGGACAAAACGCCCCCTAGAGACTTCGGGACTGTTGAAACCAATACACAAGGAAATTTCAAGCCTCGTCACTCGTGCGCATAACGCATATCTCAATGACCCCACAATAGAAAAACCGCCAAAAGCCCCACTTAAAAAATTCACCATAGGCTTTGAGGTAGAGTTCTTCGTTATTGATACAGAAGGGCGCATCGTACCCGGTGCCGATAAGATACTCTCAAAAATCGCTGAAAAAACAAAAACCCATGAAGTTACCAAGGAGTGCGCGCATAATCTTATAGAGCTCGGAAGCTACCCAAACATTGAAGGAACGGACACGATGAAAAGTCTTCTTGCGGGCCTGAAACTCCTTGTTGAATCTGCGAGCGAAGCCGGGTATGGCATCCTGCCTTTGGGGACGTACCCTGGAAAATTTACACCCGAGATGCGAAGTGACCCACGATATCGGGTGCAGACAAAACTTTTTGGAAAAACACGCTTTCAAATAGCCGGGCGAGTCGCAGGCTACCACTGCCACTATGCTCTCCCTTGGGGCGTCTTTGACTCGCAAAAACTCATCCTAAAAGAACTCTCCGATTCTAAAAACCAGGAATACCTCGTAAACGCCTTTAACTTCCTGATCGCCGCCGACCCTGCGCTCACCACATTCATGCAATCCTCGCCTTTTTACCAAGGTCGGCATTTCGCCAAAGACACCCGAATGCTGGTCTATCGTGGTAGCGAAGAATTAGAGTACCCTCGAGGCTTATATAACAGCTTACCTACCTTTGGCAGTCTCCCTGCATATGTACATGCAGGAGCCGATCTTCTGAGTAGGATTAGAGATCGTAATGACTCGTGGCTGAAGTCTCTCGCTGACATCGGCGTAAAGGGAGCCTCTTTCTATCGCTCCATACTCGATACCAACTGGACGCCGGTTAAGATAAATGCGCACGGCACATTCGAACAGCGTGGCATGGACATGAACCGGCTTCCGGTTCTTCTTGCGGTGTCGCTTCTGCTTCAAATTATTTTGCGACACATCCAAGACGGTAACCTCAAAGTAGTCCCGCACGATTCGGCAAAAGCGGAGCCATTTGCCTTTGACAAACATGCAAAGACCATACGCATCGCACCCGATACGCATGTGCGCAAATATCTACAGCACGCTGCCGCTCACGAAGGACTAGAGAACGACGACATACATTACTATTGTCGGCGGCTACTTTCGCTCGCAAAAATCTTGGGTGGCAAGGAGCTAGACGAACTGCTACGACCATTAACAGATATGCTCGCAGGGCGCAGAACCACTGCTGACGACATACTGTCCCAAGCACGATCTCTTGGATACAAAGATATGCGAAAACTACTGCCACAAAACATTGCGTCAGAGATAGCCCTCACGCACGCTCGTCAGATGTCCGAAGATATCGTGAGTCTCGAGAAAATGATTGAGGGGTACGAAAAGCTCACTTCTTGACGAAAACATTAGGCTACCTTAAGGCTTTCTGTGATAATCCGATAGAAATTCTCTGCGAGACTTCCTTTTCCTGCTTGCTCGAAACAATCCTCGTAGATGCCGGGAAAAGTGTTTTCGTCGACGATAAGATACTCTTTCCGGCTGGTCACATAGATGCAATCGAACCCGACGATGTCTGCGCCGAGCGCTTTGGCTGCTGCCGATGCAATGTTCTCGACAGGAGACGGGTCGACGTAGAATGCTTCCCCTCCCTTGAACTCTTCGTCATATACTTTCCACCCGTCCACGAATTTGGTCGACTTCTTTCGGTAACCGAAAAGAGTTTGCCCTCCTATGTTCGTCGCGCTGATCCAGCGATCCATGTCATTTTCTTCGAAACGCTCAACGAAAATCTGGAGTGGATCCGGGTGCGACGAAGCTGCGTAGGCTATGGCGTCACGGAGCATTCCTTCCGAGTCGATCTTCAGAATGCCGTGCCCAAATTTTCCAAGTCTTGGCTTCAGCAGGAGAGTCCCCCACTTCTTGAAGAGCTTCTTCGCATACGCTGTGTCAGTTGCAGGAAACAGTGCGAAATCGGGTGTCGGAAGCCCTGCATTTTTCAAAGCCGAGTGTGCTGTGAACTTATCCATACTGCGCACGAGCCCCTGAGGGTTGGGCGAAACCTTCGTCCGTCGACTCACAGTCTCGAGAACCTGGAATTCGAAGCTAGTCGGATCATAATCCGGCAAGTAATACCAGAAGAATAGGTCGAGATCCGACACGCAGATGTCACCGCAGTACACCTTGCCATTCTCAATCACGGACTTATGCGGGTCGAGATCCTTGTAATACTCAATCCCTGAATTTGCATCAAGAAGTTCGTATAGCTCTTCCACTGTTCGCTCAGGCAAGAGCTCGCGGACAATTGCGTTTGATGCAAATGTGGCCTTTATTGGCGTGAATACACCAATACGCTTTTTAGTGTGCATATCTACAGATATAACACAGGCACTTCAAAATGCATGTGCATCCCCTTCTTTATTTTTGGGTGGCTACAGGAGTTGGAGTCGGCTACAAATCTCGGAGATGAGCGACAAGGCAACATCCACTACAGTGTTGCCAACTCTAAAGCAGCCATCACCGCGTCGAATCCAATATGTATCCGTGCCTTTGCCTGTTTTGCAGTATTTACAGTTACTACCCCAAAACCAATCGGAACAACGTGATCAAGACTGACCCGAAGCACTCCTTCTTGCGCAGTCTTACACACATAATCGAAATGTGGCGTATCACCGCGGATAACGCATCCTAACGCAACAAGGCAGTTATATTTTTTTCTACGAGCCATTTTTTGTAACGCAAAAGGAATTTCCATTGCCCCAGGGACAAACATCACTTCAATGCGGTTAGTCTTCACCTTAGATTTTTTCAATGCCTGCAGAGCAGTTCCTAGGAGTTCAGTGGTGATGCTCTCATTAAACCTCGAAACAACAACCCCAACAGAGAGGTTGGCAGCATTTACTTTTTTAAGAGGCTTATTTTTTAGTTGCATAGGTTACGTTAGTATCCATTAAACGCTCTAGATATTTAACCATAATATCAAACTCTATATTTACCGCATCACCAATAATTTTTGTGTGCAGGTTAGTCTGACCCCATGTATAGGGTAGAACTTTTACCGTAAGGCTCCTTTTAGTCACAGTAACCACAGTCAAACTGATACCTTCGATTGCTATTGACCCCTTAGGAACAACAAACCTCATGAAGTGCGATTTCTTTTGGGTCAAAGTAATTACTATAACTCTAGCGGCACCCTCTAAAAAAATTCGAGCGATGGTGCCAGTGGTATCGATATGACCTTGCACAATGTGCCCATCTAAGCGTTCGCGCAATGTCAAAGAGCGTTCAATGTTTACTATGTCTTTAGTTTTTAACTTTCCTACATTGGTAACCAAAACTGTTTCGGGCATATATTCAAAAACCAAAAAGCGCCCACTATCCTTCACGGTGGAACACACTCCGTTAACAGAGATACTGTCCCCAATATAGGTACGCCAACCGCGAGGCTTAGCAATCTGCACAATCAAGCAACCGTTGTCCGGAACAGATGTAACCACCGTTGACACATTGCGGATAATGCCCGTAAACACTATTACTACAATAAACCTTTTCGGGGAGCACGAACAGGGGCAAGCTTTTTAAAGTTCTTACGTGGGGTGGCTACAGGGAGTCGAGGTGAAATTCCTAAGTCTATTTATCTGGAGGGAATCGACTACAACTCTCGACTCACCTGACGCTTCATCATACTGGCGAGGGCGACTGTTCGGCTCGGTCGCAGAGCCTCTCGGCACGATTCGCTAATCGCCAGCTCACGGTTTCTTGAGACAAGAAACATCGTTCCGCTTTTCGATTCCCTGACGCAAGCAAAACTATTTGCTTGCTTAGCCACCCAGAATGACAAAACCCGCACAAGGCGGGTGTCATTCTGGGTGGTTGATGGGGCTCGAACCCACGACCGCCGGTACCACAAACCGGAGCTCTACCAGCTGAGCTACAACCACCATACTACTCCGCCTCACTCGCCTCATGTGTTTACACCGAAGCGAGCTTGCGAGTCGAAGTGTGCCCAGGAGAGGACTCGAACCTCCACGCCCTTGCGGGCTTCACCACCTCAAGGTGAAATGTCTACCAGTTTCAACACCTGGGCAAATTTTGTCAAGTTCCCTGCACGACGAAGAGCCTTAAAAATCTTAACTCTTTTTCGTTTGAGGCAAGGAACTGTATTGGAATAATACATGTTTTTGATAATTTTTAAAGACTCAGCCTTCGCATATTTAAGCTGATATACGGTTGCCGTTCTCCCGTGCGTAATGTGCCCCCGTACATCCAAAAAACGTTCCAGTTTGGAACGAAGCCAATCAACGTGTTCCTTACTTGCACTCACAAAAATAAGATAGAACATGAAACTCGATTTCCAACGCTTATCCCAATACGAATGAAAAGACCCATCTCCATCATGATGCCCGCGCAAGAAATCAAAGAAATATTTGTCAGGAATATCGAGTGCTCCAATCGTCTTAGTTTTGTTCGGAGTAAGCCCAATCTCTAAAAGAAAATCATAAAAAACCACATCTCCAAACTGAACACGGTTCGCGGTTTTATCGGCATAACCTTTTTTGATACCGATTTTTACCTCTATATCAAGACACCTCATGAAAGTTTGCAACTGCCCCCGATCTTTTGATGTTAATTCAATATGCCGTCCATTCTTAGAAAGAGACCCGTCCGTAGCAATGAGTCCGATGGCGTATGCCAGATTAGAAGACCATTCGACAGGTTTTTTACGCCTTGGCTTTGGACCACGCTTTCCCATACCTCAAGTATATAGCGTCTACCAATTTATTTAAAAGAAAAACTGTGCATTTCTGCACAGTTTTAATACATATTGAACTTACACCGCCTCTTTTGCTGCTTCTATTTCTTCGGGAGTAACAGGCTCAGAAACTTCGATAGGTGCCTCATCAACGACTTCAGCTGCTTTTGCCTGCTCTGCTCGGATTGCCTCTTCTGCAGCTGCATCTTCAGCAGCCTTTGCTTCAGCGAGAGATGCTGCTTCAGCCATTTCGCGGTCACTGCCTGTTGTCAAAGACACGAGGCTCATCTTACGAAGCTGGCGACGCATTTCACGAGAGACTTTATCGCGGATGTAGTACAGTTTTGCGCGTCGCACTTTTGAACGACGAACAATGTCTATCTTATCAATCATTGGAGAATAGAGGGGAAAGATTTTCTCAACACCAACACCAGAAAGAGTAGCGCGGACAGTGAATGTCGCACCAGCTTCAGTGCCGTGTTTTCGTGCAAGTACAAGCCCTTCGTACATCTGAATACGGGTTTTGCCCTTTTCCTGAATTTTCTGGTGAACACGAACAACGTCTCCGGCTCGAATATCAAGCTTTTTGCGCTCTTCCACATTCACTGAAGAAATAGTTTTGAGGTCAATTGCTACTACCATAGTGACGAAAAATAACACGCTTTCCACACCGAAGCAACTAGGGGCTAGGTTTTAGCTTCTAGGTGCTAGCTTTTTTGAATTAACTACTAGAACCTAGTCCCTAGCACCTTTTCCGCTTCGGCAAAATCGGAAGGTAATGGCGCCTCAAAGGTACGAGGCTCCCCACTCGGTAATGTAAGCGAAAGCGAGAGAGCATGGAGCGCCAGCCGGTCAAAGCCGAGTGCTTTCTTACGCCTAGGCGCATAGAGTGAGTCAGACACAATTGGATACTGTAGTGCCTTAAAATGCACACGAATTTGATGCATCCTTCCTGTTTTTGGCTTTACTTCAACATAGGTAAATCCACCACCAACCTTTAGGCGTGTCCATGCGGTAACTGCATCTCGAAGAGGCTCTTTAGCACCTCGCTCAGCAGAACGACGCCTGAAATCAGTTTTTGATCGTCCGATAGGAAGCGTAATAATTCCGCTTCGTTCTTTTAATTCTCCCCACAAAAATGCACGATAGATCTTTTCTGTTTGTCGTTCCTTGAACTGTTCCTTCAAAAAAAGGAACGCCCCTTGATTCTTTGCGAGAATAATCACTCCTGAGGTTTCTTTATCAAGCCTGTGAACAATCCCAGGGCGATTGACGACCACACCGCTGGTAAGGATTAACGGCTCCCCCACCTCTTTAGCGCTCGGCACATGCAGGGCAAACCAATCGGCGAGTGTCTCTTCTTCTCGCTTTCCATCTTTATGTACAGACATCCCAGCAGGTTTGTTTGCCACCAGCACATCATCATCTTCAAAAATTATTTCGGGCGTCATGGATACTTAAACACCGCGTCGCTGTTCCCTCAGGGAATATTCCGCAAGAATTGAGTCAAATTCAGCCTTCTCAAACGCAGGCCACTTCGTATCGGTAAAGAAGAGTTCGCTGTAAACAGATTGCCAAGTGAGAAAATTAGAAAGGCGCTTATCCCCTCCGGTTCTGATAATCAAATTGGGGTCGCTAAACTCACCTCCCCAGAGTGCTTTTCGAAATGAAGCCTCATCCACCTCTTCAACTTTCTGCGCTAAAAGTGTATTCACTCCCGCAAGAATCTCTGCACGACCTCCATAGGACAGTGCAATGATGAGCGTACCTTTTGAACCTTCTTTGGTGCGTCCTTCAACTTCGTCCATTTTTTTCTGCAAACTCACGGGCAAGCGCTCGCGTTGTCCTATAAATTTTACGCGCACGCCTTTCTGTACGATGTCATCTACATCCTTACCAAAAGTCATTTCGAAAAGATTCATTAAGTAATTAACCTCTTCTGGACTGCGATTCCAATTCTCTGTAGAGAACGCATATAAAATTAACTCTTTAATTCCTGCCTCCTGCACCCACGAAACTAAATCTTTCACTTTATCTAAGCCCCGTCGATGTCCCTCCAGACTCGGAAGCCCTTGCTCTTTCGCCCACCTGCGATTGCCGTCCATGATAACTCCGACTGATTGAATAGATTTCATAAAATATCAATGATGGTGATGATGGCAAATAGAGAAACTCCTATGCGTAGCAGTTAGTTTCATGCACTCTACTAGAATAGTGCCGACCGGAGCAAGGAGTAAGACTGCATTGCAAATTGTATCGCGGTATCATTTTTTATCTTTAAAACGAGAGAGGTACTCGTACGAATAGGTGATGACAATAGAAGCGGCGCCCCAAAGAAATGGAAGCCAGAGAGGAAGGCCGAAAAAATCTGGCGATTCGTAACGCCATACTCCTTTCGCAATTGCGATAGCTTCCGTGAGAGGGCCCCACAGCGCTACAAACACATAGACCGCCGTGATTTTTTTACTCCTGAGAACCACAAGCATCAGTGCGGAAATCACAAAAAGCGTCAGTGTGAGCATAAAGGACTCACGCCATAGCAGTACCACAGCACTTACAGACCCTATGTATCCTAGGACAACGCTCGCTGTTTTAAGGCTCAGTTTCATAACAAAACGGTATCACAAAAAAATAGAGGTGAAGAATATCTTATGTGTGATTGGAATAAAAAAACTTTTAGTGTACTCTGAGCAATTCGGGCGATTAGCTCAGTTGGTAAGCTGTCGGACAGCTTTCTGCAACGGCGTTCGGGAGAAAGTGAAAGAGACTTTCACTTTCTCCCTCACTTGCTGTAGTAGAGCTGGGGAGTTATTGCCAGAAAAATGCGCGGAGAGCTTAGGCTCCCCACGCAGGCGTTCGGAAGAAATGAACTATGCGCTGCGAGCGAAACGCTCCCCGCGCTGCGGTTCAGAGAGCGTACACATGAAGCATGTGATACCCTCCTCTTCCTTCACGCAGAGCGTGGACATTCTCTTCCTCACTTTGCGCGGTTAGCTCAGTTGGTAGAGCAACTCATTTACACTGAGAAGGTCGGGGGTTCAAGTCCCTCACCGCGCACCAGAAGCAAACTTCTTGCTATTATGAGAACCATGGGTTTTATAAAAACACTATGATTCATAATCGCCACAAAAAAAGTTGGTCTGGGTTTAACTAAGGTCTTTCATTTGGGGCAGTTGGAATACTGCTATTTTTATTTTTTAACTAAACACTAACGAACCATGCTCCAATTTACTGAATCATCACTTAAAAAACTTCTCTTAGCTCTTGCCATTTATCTTGCATCTCTTTTCGCCGCAAACACTCTCGGACTTAAGATCATGCCATTCCTTTTTGGTACAGGTCTTTCTGTTGCTGTTTTCTCTTTTCCCGTTGTATTTCTCATGACCGATGTCATTGGCGAAGTGTATGGAAAGCGAGTTGCAAAACTCTTCGTACTTGCAGGATTCATCGCTACAGCACTTTTCATCCTGTACTCATTCATTTCAATTGCAATGCCGTGGTCTCCAAGAGGTCTTTGGGTAAGCGAAGGATACAACCAGGTCTTCGGTATTTCCGTCAGAATGGCAATCGCATCCCTAGTCGCATTCGCTATTGCTCAATATCAGGATGTTATTTCATTCTTCTTCTTCAAAAAGCTCTTAGGGAAGTCTGGATTCTGGCTTCGTTCAACACTCTCAAATGTGTGGTCACAATTTCTCGACACCGTAATCTTCATGGTAATTGCATTTACAGGTGTGTACTCAACATCAACACTTATAGGCATCATGTTTAGTTGGTGGCTCTACAAGGTTGCTATGGGCTTCCTCTATACTCCACTCTCCTACGTCGCGATACGCTTACTCAAAGACAAGAATGAAACCAAAGACCCAGCCTCTGTTTAAAACACGCTTCGTTGCCTACGTTGCAACATCCATCGATGGACGCATCTCACTTGAAAAAAGGAAGCTTCCTGATTGGACTAGCAAGGAAGATTGGAAATTCTTCCAGAGCGAACTCGCGCATGCTGATGTAGTTGTTGTAGGAAGAAATACGTACCTGTCTGCTCAAAGCCGCCTCCAAAAACGCACAACTTTTGTGCTATCGAGTAGGGTAAAAAATACGCTCAAAAAAGGCACAGTCACCTTCGTCAATCCGGCATGCCAGAATCTTAAAAAACTCTTCTCAGTGTATAAAACGGTCGCCATAGTTGGTGGTGCGCGAGTGTACCAAACAATGCTCGACAATAATCTCCTCCATGAGCTCTATGTCACTATAGAACCACTGGTCTTCGGACGAGGAATCCCAATGTTTTCGAACGGCTCACACACACGACGATTTGAACTCGTCTCGGTAAAAAAACTCAACGCAAAGAGTGCGATTCTTCTTCACTACCGCTTAAAAAAATAATCCGCTGGAACCGGATTCATTGAGATTAACCAGTATAGTATAAAGTAACGATCGTTACTTTATACTATACTGCTATCTTATTCAGAGAATATGCATATACAGGCAATCAAAACGCGAATGTTCAAAAAAGATGAAGATCTCTCGGTGTTTATTGTAGAGCATGTGCAAAAAATTCCAGAGCGTTCGATTCTCGTCGTCACATCAAAAATTGTTGCCCTTTCCGAAGGTCGGACTGCAAAGACATCTGAAAAAAATGCGCTGATAAAAAAAGAGAGTTCGTGGGCACTCAAGGTGGGTAAAGTTTGGCTTACTGAAAAGAGCGGAATGATTATGGCAAACGCCGGTATCGACGAATCAAATGCGCAAGGAGAATTGGTACTTCTACCAAAAGACAGTTTTGCTTCAGCGGAGCGTTTGCGAAAAATATTGCAAAAAAAATACCGAGTAAAAAATCTCGGTATCATAATTGCCGATAGCGCGCTCATGCCCCTCAGAGCTGGTGTGGTGGGCGCCGCGCTTGGATATGCAGGCTTTAAGGGGGTGCGAGATTACCGAGGAAAGAAAGATATCTTTGGAAGACAAATGAGGATGTCGCGTACCAATGTTGCTGATAGCCTAGCTACTGCCGGCACGCTCGTTATGGGCGAAGGAAGCGAACAACAACCACTGACGCTTATCACTGAAGCTCCTGTTGAGTCTGTAGAAAAAACAAATAAGAAAGAATTGAAGATTGCACCGAAAGAGGACATTTTTTGGCCATTGCTGAAAAGATTAAAGGGATAGGTCTCGCACACCATGAACTAAATTTGTAGCCCCGCGAGGAATCGGCGTCAGCTCACTAAACTCGCAGACTCGTTAAGTGGCTCCTGCCCGGACTCCTTCGCAAAGCCTCAGTCCGTCTTTCGATTCCTCGCCCAACGCCCCTGATCGAACCTCGATCAAGAGCTTAGAAGTCTCCTGTTTTATCCATTAAACTACAGGGCCGAGCGAGAAGGAAAACAAACATGCATGTTTATTTTCTTCGAGCGAAGGCCCTGAAAGCTTTTTGTGCAAGAAACAAAAATGCTTACGGGGCTCACTATCTTCTCCTTTCGGAAGCTTACCTCCCTATTATCCTCACTTCAACCCCTACGGTCCTATTAGGGCGGTTTTCGATGCAAACTAACGAGTGGTACCTATAGGAATACTCGGGACTACATTTATTTCATAGCGTGCTTTACGACTACGATACGAATCCAAAGCTAACTGAATCTCTTCTTCAGTTATCGTCTGTGCGGGGAATGAGGTGAGCGTACTTGGTACCACTAAACCCGACTGTATACCAAAAAACAAATATGCTGCGTACCCTATAAAAAAAATAAATGGGACTAATACTATACTAAGTACAAAAAACCAGTCACGCTCTGGATTCGGATGTAAAAATGATGCGAAAAAATTATTATTGCCGGTAGACTGATTCATGGTTTTGAACTCTTTTCTTTTATAAAGTCTACAGTAAATGTCGCAAACCAAACATTGGCATCAGAAATCTCAAAAGAAACATTTGCAAGTCGAGATGCCTCCGGCAATGTCTCAATCGCAGACGCAAAGCGTGTCATAGCGGTCAGAGAACCTCGGGCAGAAAAAACAACACGCACCAATTCATGGTATGTCCACTCAGTAGGAACTACGGTAACAGACCCAATAGTTGCAGTAACACGCTCACGCTTCGCAGTAGCCTCAATGGTATCAATAAGGCGAACTGAATCGCTATCAGAGACAATAAATGTCGCCAACTCAGCGCGATTTAGCGCTGTTTCAGCAATTAACGTATCCGCTCGCTTGAGTGCTTGGTCGCGAGTATCTGTAGAAAATGAACCCTCTTTCGCTTTTGCAATAGTTGTCACGAATCCAGAAATACGCGCATTAATAAACAAAAATAAACCTACAGTAACTACGAGGCAGACGCATCCAAGTATGAGTGGGGTAAATTTTTTCATTGTGTTTTTATGTCAAAAGAGAACGGTATTGAAAAATCAATATTGGTTTCATTTACTAGGTTCGAGATAGGAACCGATGCTCCTTTGAACACACGCACTACTTCAATTTGTTTCCCAAAATTAATGAGAGCGGTGCGTGTTTTTGCTTTACCGGAAACTGAAATAGTGCCCACCCCAGAACCAGTAAACACAAGAGCGATCGAATTGACCTGCACACCCTCAGGAACGCGTGTCGTGAGCTCTGCTAAGACACGCGGTGTTGTTTGTATGCCGTTGTACTCTTTAAGAAGCATAAGTCGCTCCTTAAGTAGTGATACCTGCTGAACAACCCCAGAAGATTGATATAGCGCTACGCTCTCTTGCGACATCTCAAGGGCACGGACAGATGCCTTCGCTTCAGCCTCTGCTAAAAAATAAGACGGCATGAGGAGTGCTGTGCCCAAAACACACACACCTACGAGTACAAATATAAATGAACTTAAGATTCCCATGTAGTAACGAGCACGGAGTTTCATCTGATCTTTTGTGGTGAGTAGATTTACCCCCTTAGAAATTTTTGAATTGTTGTTCATATTAAAAACACTGAGAAGTGACTCGGGGTAATGTACTGTATGCGGACATATTTTCTAATGGGGTTTACCATTGCAGTGTATTACTCCCGCGAAGTGCGAGCCCTATAGCTGTTGCATATTCTAAAGACTCTTGGAATTCCATTGGCGGTATGTAAGTATCGAGAGAAAATGCATTTGTCCATACATTAGCAACTACAACAGGCACGGGAATAAATGTCTCAAGATATTCAGAAAATCCTCGTATGTTGGCATTACCTCCACACACGATTATTCTCTCTATAGGGAATTTTGTAATACCTTCGGCAGACAGAGTGCCCCAATCAGAAAGATGCCTCATTATTTCGTCTTTCAGAACTGACATCGCTGTCATAAGAGCTTCTACTACATCAGTATTTTGTATACTCATAAGAAGCCCGCGCTCTTTTTTTATTTTCTCAGCTTCATCAGGAGAAATACTCAATTTTTTTGTGATGGCCTCAGTCAACACATCACCGCCCACATCAATACTCGAAGTAAAAGAAACAGCACCCCCATCAGCTATGGCAATGCGTGTTGTTTGCCTGCCAAGGTCAACAATCATAACCACACCTGCCCGATCATCTGCACTTAATACGGCGCGCGCAAGTGCCTGAGACTCAACCTCAAGAGATCGAAGCACTATGCCTGCATCGTTAAAAGCCTTTGCGTATGCATCTACAACGCGCTTTGCATATGCCGTAACTGCAACGACTGTCCCCGCTTGAACAGTCCGAACTACCTCAAAATCAAATACCATATCTTTTGCAGGCAACGGCACGTGCGCTTCAAGTCCAAACTCAACGCCAGCACGAAGATCGGATTCACCCATAGGTATCAAAGTTTGGTATAGATATGCTTTTTTCTCAGGAATACTTGCCATAGCGTAGCGCACTCCATGACGAAGCCTGTATGAGCGTAAAATATCAACAACGGCGGTATGTTTTTCAATGTCGCCGTCAATAACAACTCCTTCCGGAAGAGGATTTTCATTAAATGACTGCACACGAAGCCCTAGAGAATTTTTTTTCAATACCACACACTTAATAGAGTTATTTGAAATATCAATACCTGCGGATGGCATTGCGACAATAGATGGTGGTGGAAATATTGAAAGAGTTCGTGTGCGAAACGACATGCTTCTTATTATAAACCCTTTGACTGAGGCGAAGAGTCGGTCACGTAGTGTTACTTGAAAACTTCTTAGCGGATATGACTTCCTGGATCAACAAATCTTGTTGGTGACAAAAGAGCGAAAGTACTTCCTTCGCCCACCGCAAGAATCATACCGTTGGAAACAAGCCCACGAATAACTCGTGGCTCTAAATTGGTTAGGAATGGAAATTGTCTTCCAATAAGATCAGCGGGGTTCACATATTCAGCGATGCCAGAAAGAATTTGTCGTGGTGTTTCCTCCCCAAAATCAACTTCGAGACGTAATAATTTATCAGTATCAGGAACATGTTCAGCAGAGCGGACAGTACCGATTTGAATTTCTGCACGCTTAAAATCATCAAAAGAAAAAGTCATACATTACTTTTTAGTCCGCTCTATGAAGCTGTTAAGAATTATAGCCGCCGCTTTTGCATCTACAAACTTATCATCACTGTCCCGCCTGGCCTCCACAGAGCTATAAAACTCTGGCTCGTAAGAAATTGGCACGGTGACTGATCGCTCCAAATCTGCAACAAATTGATGTGTGTGTTTCATGACCGCATTATCATGCCCATCTTTATTTTTTGACTCCCCTACTACAACTCGTACAACATTCTCTTTCGCTATGAGTTTAGTAAGTGTCGGTATAAGCGTACGGTCACTCGGCAAGACTGCTTTGGCAAATGCAACGGAGCCGGATTCATCGGAAACCGCAACGCCAACGCGCTTTGTGCCATAGTCTATTCCTAAAAGTTTTGACACATTATACATAGTACCTCGTTGCCGTCGGGTAGCGAACACGCTAGGATATATACATGTTCGGCTTTAACCCAACAGGTTGGAATCTTTGGATTCTCCTCATAATTTTGTGGACACTCCCGTGGAAAGGCTATGCACTATGGCTATCGGCAAGAAACAGTCATCCTCGATGGTTCATTGCACTCCTTTTACTCAACACTCTTGCAATTCTTGAAATAATCTATATCTTCGCAGTAGGGCGTAAGACTATGAAATCCCGTGCAGGGTCTTCATCGGTTCCTACGAACTAAGACTCTTGGAGGAGTCGGATAGTGGTTTATTCCAGCGCACTTGAAATGCGCCGTACCGCAAGGTACCGTGAGTTCGAATCTCACCTCCTCCGCCAGTACCAATTTCATGGAAAAAAATTATAAGTACCTAGCGACGCTCAGCGTCTTTTTTGTATCAGTACTTTTAATTTCAAATATTGCCTCGACGAAAATTGTAGACTTCGGATGGTTTACATTTGACGGTGGCACACTCCTCTTCCCCTTGAGCTACATCTTTGGTGACATCCTGACTGAAGTGTACGGATATAAAAAATCGAGAAGCGTCATTTGGCTTGGGTTTTTCTCTGCACTCATGATGTCGCTCGTCCTTATTATTGTCGGTATACTCCCCGCAGCAGCTGACTGGGGCAACCAGGCTGCGTATGATGCAATACTCGGCCTCACACCAAGAATCGTGATGGCAAGTTTGATTGCGTACTTTTGTGGTGAATTTTCAAACTCCTTCATTCTTGCAAAGATGAAAATCGCCACAAAAGGAAGATGGCTCTGGACAAGAACAATTGGCTCAACGGTAGTGGGCGAATTTATAGATAGCACACTTTTTATTCTCATCGCCTTTGCAGGAGTTTTGCCAGCATCTCTTCTTATAACGCTCATTGTTTCAAATTACATTTTCAAAACTGGCGTAGAGATAGTGTTGACACCAATCACGTATAAAGTTATTGGGTTTTTGAAAAAGAAGGAAAGCGAAGATTATTACGACCACAATACCAATTTCAATCCCTTCGTAGCGAAATAACCTTCACTGCACACACGCCGAACATTACACGTTCAAACGGTATACTGGTCTTTAATGTCCGCAAAGACACACATCACTCTCAATACTGGCGCTCTCATGCCAATCGTGGGTTTAGGCACATGGAAATCTGCACCCAATAAAGCAGGGCAAGCAGTGGAATATGCCCTTACTGAAGCTCTGTACCGACATATCGACTGCGCCGCAATCTATCAAAACGAAAAAGAAATAGGTCAGGCTTTCAAAAAAGTATTCAGCGGCAATACACTAAAGCGAGAAGATGTTTTTATCACGAGCAAATTATGGAATTCGGCTCACCGCAAAAATGAAGTGCGAGTAGCGTGTGAAAAAACATTAAGTGACCTGAATTTAGAATATTTGGATCTGTATCTCATGCACTGGGGCATTGCCACTCCGTCACATTGGGCAATACCAACTAATGGCGGACAAGAAGCTGAATACGATGAACATGGAATCTTAGTGATGGAAAAAATCCCAATTCGAGAAACATGGGAGGCAATGGAAGAATTAGTTCGAGCTGGACTAGTGAAAGCAATTGGTGTTGCAAACTTCACGGCACCGATGCTTATAGACATACTCACCTATGCAACCATTCCCCCTGCTATGAATCAAATAGAGATTCATCCATATTTTCAACAAACCAGGCTCATCGAATTTTGTCAGAGTAAAAAAATAGCTGTCACTGCTTATTCCCCACTTGGTTCTCCTGGTAACTTTGTTGCTAAGGGGTTACCTGCAGTACTTGAAGATGAAGTGATAAACAAAATCGCACAGGTTCATCAAAAAACTAACGCGAATATTTTAGTTCGATGGGCAATGCAAAGAGGCACCGTAGTAATTCCGAAAAGCATAACCCCAGAGAGAATTAAAGAAAACACTGATGTATTTGATTTCGAACTATCGGACAGCGAGATGATTGATATAGCAACGCTTGATAGAAAGCTTCGTTTTTTGGATCCATACGTGTGGGGAAAGATTCCTTACTTTGATTAACAAGTTTAAGCACTATGCAAAAATGCTACAGAGGGGTGGTGATACGAGGTGAAAGCACGGGAACAAAGCTCGGCTTCCCTACGGCAAACATAGCGCTTGAAGATGTAAACATCTCAGGAACATACGCAGGCACAGTTGTGGTGGATGACATTTTGTATGAGGCAGGCATCTATGCAAATCAGCGACGAAATATTCTGGAAACCCATATCCTCGACTTTTCGGGTGACCTCTATGGCAAAACAATTACTGTTACTCTCCACGAGAAAATCAGGAATGACGAAGAATTCATTAACAAAAAGATACTCTCTAAAACAATTGCAAATGACATTTTAAGGGTGCGCGAGTATTTCGATAAACCCTAACTGCGCGGTATCTTTGAATCAATGAATCCGGTTTGTAGAATTTAGCGTTGCGTTCTAAATGCCTCAATCAGTCACTGTAATGAACACGCCACATCGGTTATACTGCCCCCGTGATGCTCTCTTGCGAGTTAATGCGCAGAGCATAACGCTAAATTTCACAACCGGATGAACTTCTTTAAAAAATACGCTCCTTTTCTTGTTCTTTTTGCGGCAATGCTCTGGGCAACAGATGCCCCTTTCCGTCTTCACCTAACAGAAGGGCTTTCTAGTAACTTTATTGTCCTTGGCGAGCATTTCATTGCAATTCTATTTATCTTACCGATATTGCTTCTCAATTGGAGAGAACTAAAAAAACTAAAACTAAAGGAGTGGCTCGCTGTTCTTTTCATTGCTATCGGCGGAAGTGCCCTTGCTTCAGTTGCCTTTACGCAAGCATTTCATTACCTCAACCCGTCAGTGGCTATTCTTCTACAGAAACTTCAACCATTTATGGTGATTGGTTTGGCGGCGATTGTACTTAAAGAAACTCTCGGTCGCAGGTTTTGGCTTTTCGCTATTGTATCAATCGTAGGAGCGTATCTCATCTCATTCCCAAATCTTATTCCTCAAACCTATCCAGGTGAGACGTTCAATGCAAACCTGCTTGGTGTAGGACTGGCACTCGTCGCGGCATTCTTTTGGGGTGCATCAACGGTGTTTGGAAAATTAGTACTCAACAAAACCAACTTCAAAGTAATGACGGGGCTACGATTTTCCGTTGCGTTTGTATTTCTTATTTTCTTGAACCTTTTTCAACAATCATTCCCCGACTGGAGCGCCGTCACAACTACTGACTACCTCTTCATCGGCATCATCGGCATCACCTCAGGGGTAGTATCTCTTTTCATTTATTACAAAGGATTGGAAAATACGACCGCATCAGTGGCAACAATGGCAGAGCTTGGATTCCCCCTTGGAGCAGTCGTCGTGAACTGGATATTTTTGGGTGCCATTCTCTTGCCTATGCAAATTCTTGGTATGGCGATTCTACTTTTGGGTGTGTACGGACTCGCAAAATACAACCAAGCACCTGAAGTGGTTAGTGGTCAGGGTTTAGGGAGCTCCTTCAAACACTAAACGCTAGCCCCTATTCCCTAGTTTCTCTATTTCCTCAATTGATTTATTGCGGTGTATGATCTCATCATTTCTAACTGATTTGAAAAACTCGTATTGATTCAGAGGAGCGCGTCCGTACCATTCAAGATATTTACTCGACATAGTTTTTTTCTTGAGCTCCTCTTCATTTTCTTCGAGGAAACGGGAATACTGTTCAAATGCATGAGACTCAAAAAGATAGTTGAGCTCAAATGCATCTCGTGGATTAAAAACGTATAACCAATACGCAGCCCAAAAATAGAAGAAGGCGAAGAGCATTGGTATAACCGTGTGCACAACCACATTGGCCTTCTGTTCAACCTTGGCAAGTGCTGAAATTACTACCACGTGCATTGTTTCATTATCCGATGCGAGTCGTGCAAACTGTGAGAGCTGTGCAAGATGCATAGCCTTCTCTTCATTCTGATAAAACATTGTGAGGAAGGTAAATGAGGCAGAGTCCCATGAATGATATGGAACGCGCGCAATCACTTCAACGGCACGAAATTTGAGATACGAAGGCTTCTTGCCATAGACAGTATTCCCGCACCACACAAGCAGATGACCAAGAATGCGCGGAAGTAAGTGAGGCTTGTAATCATCGTATCGCTTTTTATATTCCTCAAGAACAACAGGATTATTGAGTGAACTATTTAAAATCTCCAGCTCCGCATCAATATGTTCCATATGTACTGCATTGTAATCTACCAAACAGCAAATCAGTAGGTAAGCTCTTCGAGTCTTTAAAAATGGCGTTATACTGGGTGGGATGGAAAACAAAGTACTCGTGAGCTGGCAAGCGCGGGAATATGAATTTCGACCTAAAGAACGACAGTGGTATTGGACTGTTGGTATCGTCGCTGTTGGTGTTGCAATAGCATCATTTATTTTGAGTGATTATTTGTTTTCTCTCATCGCTCTCATTGGTGGCTTTACTGTTATGCTCATCGGATCAAGAAAACCTCCGCGACATAAGTATAGTTTGACGGAACGAGGATTTTTAGTTGGTACCCATCTCATTCCCTATGATCATATAAGGCGCTTCTCTATACATGAAGATGAACCAAGAAAGTTGAGCATTGAAACAAAGCGTCTCACAGGGACTATTAGTGCTCCTCTTGGAGACACGGACCACCGACTCATCCGTACAGAGCTAAAGAACAGAAATATTGAAGAAGTGGAAGCGCTCGACTCATTCATTGACGGCCTGTCGAGAGGAATGGGGCTGTAAGCAGCGGTTAGTGTTTAGGGGGAAGGGTTTGGAGGGAAGATATAAATTAAAAACACACAGCCACTTATGTGGCTGTGTGTTTTTAATTGCGCTCTCGGCAGGAATCTCTCCTTACAGGAGCAGTACACCTTGTGGATTTTTTCTTTCGGAAGCTCAGAAAAAATGCTCACAAGGTATTCGATTCCTGCACGGATGTCTCCCAGACATCCTCGAGAGCACAAACAAAAATCGCCACTTACGTGGCTGGTTTTTGTAATTGTGCTCTCGGCAGGAATCGAACCTGCATTTCTCCCTTCGCAGGGGAGTGTCCTATCCGTTGAACGACAAGAGCGAGCGAGAAAGAGAATAGTACCTTGAGTACGGATTCTTTTCGAGAGAGCTCTTGAAAGCTATGCTTACAAGAGCGGTGTCAGGAATGTAGCATACTTCAAGAAATTTTTCAGGTTCAACTTCTGTTACCATGCCTTTATGGACGAGAACCCCTCTGAACACTTTGTAGGCAAAGTGGCATCAAAAGCAATCATCACTCGGGATGATGAAGTTCTTATTGCTTTTTGTCACACGAGAAACCCCAACAAACTTTGGGATATTCCAGGTGGAAGAGTGCACCATGGAGAAAAACCAGAAGGTGCAGTGGTGCGAGAAGTAATGGAAGAGCTCGGTGTGTCTATACAAGTAAACTCAATTATCTTGATGGAGCAATTTCTTCACAGTGAAGGTCCCACCCTTTTGATTGCGTACGAGGCTGAACTTACAAATCCTGAAATGCCGTTTGGATTGCCGACTGATGAAATCGATGAGGTACGCTGGATAACAAAAGACCAACTATCCGAACAAGAAATATTTCCGGTGTGCCTCCTTGCCCTCGAAACGTACTTCAAAAGAAAAACAGCAACCTGAAGGTTGCTGTTTTTCTACAATTAAACCTCGAGGTGTTTATGAGTAATAACCGCAATGCGCACATTTGCGAAAAAACATTCTCCCCGAACAATTTGGGCAATATCTTAGTGTAGCGCCACGCTCGTAATAAACGCTCCCTACTTGGTGAGACTCCCTTCCAGTTCGTTTTCGAGCATTTATCCTACTTTGCCGAGCTCGAGCCTCCTGCCGATGCCTTTCATTCGCACCATTCATACAAATCTTTATTTAACGCTCGATCTTTTGAGAAGTGCTGAGAGACGAGCCTTTTTGCGAGATGCAGTGTTCTTCTTAATGACGCCTCGTTTTGCTGCTTTATCGATAACGCTATATGCCTTTGCAAGCTCTGCCATCTGCTCCTTCTTGTCCTTGCCAACAAACGTGCGGGCGACTTTAACACCCTCTGCCATAGCTCGTTTGCGACGGATATTGAACACACGCTTCCTGAGGGACGCACGGTGTGCCTTTTTTGCTCCTTTTGTTATTGCCATTGTGTTCGCAGGCTACCATGAGTCGATGCAGGATTCAAGATTAACGATTAAAGCTGGAAGCTGACAGCTGAAACCTGTAAGCTATGGTTATGATTGGCTCCTTAGACGGCACAGTGCGAGGGATCATTCGTGACTCTATCATCCTTGAAATAAACGGGGTTGGTTACCGTGTTTCTGTACCCATAGCAACGCTCACTGGGGCTAAAGAAGGTGACCATCTTTTCCTCTGGATACACATGGCAGTGCGCGAAACCGCACAAGACCTCTACGGATTTGAAACCCAAAATGAGCTTTCTTGGTTTGAACTTCTCCTTTCTGTTTCAGGTGTTGGACCTAAATCAGCGCTCGGCATTATGAATGCGGTAGACACAAAATCCTTAGAGAAAGCAATCGCGAGAAACGATGCTTCCATTCTTTCAAAATCATTCGGTGTGGGGAAAAAGACAGCAGAGAAAATAGTTCTTGAGCTTCGAGAAAAAGTTGGTTCAGTTGAAGACAAGGGCGTTGAAAGTGGGTCTGATGGTGATGTTGTTGATGCACTCGTTGGCCTTGGGTATTCCCTTCGTGAAGCCAGGGACGCCGTGCACGCTGTTTCAAAAGATCTGGTAACGCCCGAGGCACGCCTCCGTGAGGCAATCCGTATTGCATCACGTTCTCGTTAAACACTATGGTACGGATACTGAAAAAAATACTAGAGAGACTCATACCGTCTTTTATTTTTTCTCGAATGATAGTTGCCTATCATTTTCTTTTATCACTTTTCAGTGCCCTCATTGCTGGGTTTCCCTCTCGTAAACTTTTTGTCATAGGTATCACTGGTACTAAAGGCAAGTCATCCGTATCTGAAATGATGAATGCAATACTTGAAGAAGCTGGTTATCGCACGGCACTTGCAAACACCATTCGTTTTAAAATAGACAAAGATTCAAGACGGAACCTTTTCAAAATGACCATGCCGGGGCGTGGATTTTTGCAACATTTTTTAAAGGAGGCAAAGAAAAAAGATTGTACGCATGTGGTTTTTGAAATCACCTCAGAGGGCGCGCGTCAGTTTAGAAATGCTTTCATAGATCTTAATGCGCTCATCTTTACCAATATCGCCCCTGAACATATTGAATCGCACGGCTCATACGACGCGTACAAACAAGCAAAAGTCTCAATTGGCACGTCTATACTTCGCTCATCAAAACGACCTCGCATCATTGTGGCAAATCCAAATGACGAAGTTGGAAAAAAGTTTCTAGCAATCCCTGCTGAGAAAGTCATTCCCTTCCAGCTTGACGACGCAAAGCCCTATCAAACCAATACAAATAAAATTTCAATGACTTTCAAGGGTGTTACTTTTGACGTGCCATTTCCTGGCACTTTCACTATTGAGAACGCACTCTCTGTTGCAACACTTGCTGACGCTATTGGCATTAGCCCTGAAGTAATAGGACGAGCACTTCAACACATACGACCAATTGAAGGTAGGGTTGAGAAAATCGAGCTCGGCCAAAAATTCAGTGCGATTGTCGACTACGCTCACACGCCTGATTCACTAAAAGCACTCTACAGCGCATTCCCGAATGTGCAAAAAATCTGTGTTTTAGGAAACACCGGCGGTGGCAGAGATATGTGGAAGCGCGGAGAAATGGGTGCCATAGCAGATAAGGAATGTGATGTCGTCATTCTCACCAATGAGGATCCGTACGATGAAGATCCGGTGAAGATAGTCGAGGCAATGCGAGCTGGCATGGCGCGCCCCCCTCTTATAATTATGGATCGTCGCGGGGCAATACGGGAGGCACTTAGAGTCGCCACACTTCGACAAGCAGAGGGTGATAAGAACGTAGCCGTTCTTATCACAGGCAAAGGAACAGACCCTTACATAATGGGTGCCTCAGGAGAAAAAACCCCCTGGTCCGACTCTGGCGTTGTACGAGAAGAGCTTGAAAAAATACTGCACAAAAAATAACAAAGTACATTTGAGGTAGTATTATTCAATCTATGGGCAACGCAAAAGGTGATCTTTTAATAGTCATCCTACTTTTAATAGCGCTCGGCATTGCGTGGGTCATGACTGGTGGTCCTAGAAATACCATAGCTCATCAAAGCGGACTTTTCAGTGCACCTTGGCCTTTGGGGAATAATGGCAATGCATACAAAGTACCCTTAGTTCCATTAGGGACAGGCGATACATCGTCGAGTGACACATCTGACACATCAAATGCGCCAACCCCAACCAATACAAAAACAAGTATTTTTGACTCTTTCTTTGGATATCGCCCTGGGGTTGGGCGTGCAACAGATCCAAGCGTGTCACCTTATGCTGAGTTCGTTCGACTCGATCGCGGAAATGCAACAAGCCAAGACGCCAAAAACGAATATGTCACCATCCGCATTTCAGGTTCTCCAAAAAACAACTTAATTCTCACAGGCTGGACACTTCAAAGCAGTACAAATAGCATTAAAGTTGTCATTGGTCCCGCGGCACAAACTCCCTCACTCGGCAATATAAATACCGATGCATCAATATCGGTAAATTCTGGCGCCACAGTTCATGTGACAACAGGGCGATCGCCGAATGGAGCATCATTTCGAATCAACCAATGCACCGGGTATTTTGAACAGTTTCAAGATTTTTCTCCTGCACTTCCACAAGACTGCCCACGACCGAGAGATGAAATGTACTTATTCCCTGAGAAAACTGCAGGAAATGCTGAGTGTGAAGCCTTCATTAACACGCTCCGCCAATGCACACTTACCGTAACAGAAATCCCTGGGAAAATTGGCAACAACTGCCAAGACTTTGTTCTCAATAATCTCTCGTATAACGGGTGTGTAATCAAACACAGAAATGATGCTGACTTCTATAAGAATGAGTGGCGAGTATTTTTAGGACGTGATCAAGAACTCTGGAGCAATAGCCACGACAGAGTCCTTCTCCTTGATGAAAATGGAAAATTGGTTGCGTCCGTGAGCTATTGAAACAACCTTAAACTTCTATTTGGAAAGATCGTTTGGGTGAGCAGATTGGCAAACTCCAGGTTTATCTTGAGATTCAATAATCATATAACCGGACTCAGCAATCCCTATAAAAGAGAAAAGGCCTCTGAAGAACTTATGCGAAAGCGTATCGCCCGAGGTGAACCCCTTTGCTTCGGCACGTTTTCTCAAGGTGGCGTAGGCATCTTCTCTCGTTACTTTTAGCCCTTCGGCAAAAGGGTTAGAATTTCTTCCTTTCATATTTCGCGCATCCTAATGCCCGCCACTTACCTTGTCAAAGATTCTGATGCCTTAAAAAGAATAATGCCGGCAGCAACCGAAACATTGAGCGATTCCTTTTCCCCTCGCATTGGAATCTCAACTATTTCATCGCACGCACGGAGAATCGCTGGCGAAACCCCCAATACTTCGTTACCTAAAATAATCGCGAGGGGAAATTTTGGCTTCCATCTCGTGCAAGAAACTGCATTTAATGATTGCTCCCCTGCAACAATGCGCACGCTATTCTTTTTTAATCTTTTTATTAAGGCACCAACGCTTTTACAGGATTCCCATGAAACTGATTTTTCAGCACCGAGCGCAGTCTTCGCTATTTTACTGTCAGCACGTCCAAAGCGATCAAGTGGAGCAGGCGTGTAACCAGTGAGGTAGATTTTTTCAACACCTACCGCATCGGCTGTGCGAAATATCGCACCAACATTTTGTGCGCTCCGAATATTGTGGAGAATAATAAAAAACTGCGCGGAGTTTAAATTCACAATGCATACCGTAACATTTTGAAGCCAAATGCTCCATGTGCTACCATTTGTTGTATGGAAAGCTTGTTCCCTAATCTATTTACCTTCTCATATTTCGCACCACTTATATTGCGTATCGCTATTGCAATAGTGCTCTTTGAAGCTGCTCGTGGCACTTGGAAACAACAAAAAAAAGGCAAGGTGGCATCTTTTACTTCCGCCATATTAGGCCTTGCTCTCGTGTTCGGTGCATTTACACAACTCACTGCCATCTTAGGAATTATAGAAATTGGTATTCTTACCGCACAGCGTGGCGTTCCTTCCATATTCCACAGAAGAGCATTTGCGCTTCTCGTCATAGCAATCCTTCTTTCACTCTTGATCACCGGTCCTGGGGCACTGGCGATAGATTTGCCGTATTAAGGCAATAAAATTCTCTGATACTAAAACAGCCCCTAGGGGCTGTTTTTTTATTTAAGTAAGATTCTACTATCACCACTTCCGTAACATATAAGTCACTACTGGCTCATTACAGTCTGAGCAGAGCCATACAACCTTAGTGAAATGCTTACCACCAGACTCCACATCCTCAGTGGATACATATCTTTCTGCTGTCCTGTGTGACAAACAAATGACTCTTTCTGAGGTACCAAACACGGACGTACCTTATCAAATAGGAAGCGAAATGCAACGGTTTTGATTTTGAGCTTATCTGTGCGGACACAGATAAATCTCCTGGAAATTTTTCGCTAAGTCCCTTTTGTGGTCATCCGAATAAGGATAGCTTGTGGCCACAACTCTCGTCGCGCCGTCGCGCTCCTCGGTCGCCGGAGCCTCTCGGCACGATTTTCTAATCGCCCGCTCACGGTCCTTCGAGGCTCAGGACATCGTTCCGGCACGCACCACAATATAAATACGGCACGCAGGTGCCGTATTTTATTTGCTTTGTGGTCACAGATAATTCCTCGCCGTCGCTCGGAATTTCCGCGACCCCCTCTCGCGGTTCCTCGAGGCTCGTAACATCGCTCCGAGCCGCACAAAACAAGAAAATCCTGCGCAGGCAGGATATTTCTTTGTTTTGTGCGCCCGCCTGGGCTCGAACCAGGGACCCATTCCTTAAAAGGGAATTGCTCTACCAACTGAGCTACGGGCGCGAGCGAGAAGGAAAATGGAAATGTATTTCTATTTTCTTCGAGCGAGCGGCCCGAAAGCTCTGCTTACGGGCGCACTCTACTTTCTTCTCTTGAAGTTCCCGCCCGAAATAAAAGCCTTGCTTTTGTTGCGGGTGCGAGTTCTTCTCTTGGTGCTCCATGTAAGAACTCAATGTTCTCAAACGGATTTCTGGATTATGCTCTAAAAACTCTATTTTTTCAACAAGAACGCCTCGAGCAAGTCACCCAAGCTTCCTCCCCCCATACGAGATTGGTGCACCATACGCACAAGCGAGCGTGAAATTTCTTCACACCCGACTTCTCCTAAACGCGCCCCCGCTTTCTTTGCCTTTGAATACACGAACGGCTTTAAGCCCGCTTCTTCTGCTGTTTTGGTTTTAGAGGCAACAACCATCGCACGAGCCTGCCACATAAGAATGCCGTGAATCTCTTGTGGCTCCGATCCTGACTCAATAAGTCTGCGGTAGGTTATCCATGAGTTTTTTCTATCCCCTGTCGCAAACGAATCGGTTAATGCAAACGCACTCAAAAGCGGCGCTTCCTTTTTTTCTTTTACATCAAAATTTTCTATCACTGCACTCTTAGGAATTAATTTAAGAGTGGGTGCCGAAAGAGCTATCTCAATCACAACAACGAGAGCCTCCCCTTCCACTAAATCTTTAGCATGTTCAGTCAGCAACATTTTACCGTCAGCATCCTCAAGAGGCCTATCGAGAAGTAATGTTGTCTTTGGAGCAAAAAGTCCACGGGCACTACGGTATCGAAGTACGTTCGCGAATGGTTCCCCTCCCTCACCAAAACGCACAAGTTCAGAACCTTCCGCGAGCTTCATCGCGCGCGCCTTTGCCTTGACTACATCAGACCCAAGAAGTATGTAGAGCATTTTAATAGAGTACAGGTTTCATGTTTCGGATTCCAGTTTTTCTGGTTTTTAGCTGTATAGCATAATCTAACGATCGTTAGGTTATGCTATACAGCTCTTTTCCCTTTATTTTTATTTGGTTTAAGAAATTAAAAACCTAGAATCCGAAACCTGTCCGCTGACACCTCTACAGTTCAGTCATCTCCCCCCAATTAGGACCTGCCTCTCCAGAAACGAGAATGGGTATGCCTTTCATTTCAGATGCAGGAATGACATTCTCCATTGCATGCCGTATTTCTTTTGCGACATCAGTAAGGATTGATTCTTTAACTTCAAAAATCAGTTCGTCATGAATCTGCAACACAATTACCGCATCCGTGGCAAATTTTTCTTTGAGGACTTTAGCAATGCGCGCCATTGCAATCTTGATAATATCTGACTGTGTTCCCTGTAGTGGTGCATTAATAGCCATGCGTTCTGCCATGGCGCGTACATACGGAATTTTTGAGCGGATGCCAGGGAAAAACCTACGGCGACCAAAATGAGTTGTGGTGTAGCCAAGTCGTGCAGCTATTGCCCGCGTTTGCGTTAGGTATTCTGCAAGGCCTGAAAATGTTTCAAAATAGCGATTATAAAATTCTTGCGCTTGCGCTCTGTCTCCACCCAAATTTTCTCGAAGAGCATTCACCCCCATACCGTAGAGAATGCCGAAATTAATAACTTTGGCACTTCGCCTCATATCATAAGTAACCTCTTTTTGAGGAACACCGTACACTTCTGCCGCTACCGCAGAATGCACATCTTCACCTCGCTTAAAAATATCGATTAATTTTTCATCTCCTGAAAGAAATGCAGCGAGTCGAAGTTCTATTTGCGAATAGTCGAATGCAGCAAGCACAAAACCCTTTGGCGCAATAAACCCTCGCCGAATGCGACGACCGAGTTCGCTCTTAACGGGGATATTTTGAAGGTTTGGATTATGCGATGAAATGCGCCCTGTTGTTGTTCCGGTTTGTATAAACGAAGTGTGGAGTCTGTTGTCGCTACCCAGAAGAGGTGGGATTGCATCAATGTAGGTTGAAAGAAGTTTTTGGAGTTCTCGGTGAGACAGTATGTGCTCAATGATTGGATGCTCCCCTTTTAACTTCACAAGTTCGGACTCGCGTGTTGAGAGTTGCCCCGTGGCAGTTTTCTTTTGTCGTTTCCCGGCAATACCAATGCCTAATTTTGTAAATAAAATTTCTCCGAGTTGCTTTGGAGAATTAATATTAAATTCTTCCCCTGCTGCGTCACAGATTTTCTTAGCAAGCACATCTAATTCTGCATGATATTCCTTTGAGAGATTTGCTAGATATTCCTTATCCACCAAAACACCGTGCGCATTAATCGCTTCAATAACAGGAATGAGTGGTTTCTCAATATTTTCAAAAACCTCTTTCAGTTCTTCTTTTTCTATCAGAGCAGTAAGTTTCGCGTGCGCCTCTGGTACTGTTTTTGATTTGGTGTTTGCAAGTACATCGTCGAGCGTCGGATTCGTTATATCTGATTGCGTAAGCCATAGCATTATCTTCACTTCCGCAAACAATTCCTTTTCTGCATCAGGCACTGTTTCTATTGAGGATAGTGATTGTTGTCGTGGGACATCACCTTCTTCCCCTGCATCGGTTTTTGTATTTTTTTGTGACTTTGATGAAAGAGCGCTCATTCTCGGCACCAAGGAACGAAATCCGAGATCAGTAAAAAGAGCGGTCGCATGTGTAACATCGAGCGTATCCGCAAATGACTGTTCTGGTTCCTTGAAAGAGACCGGCGCATCAGTACGGATGGTCGCAAGAACTTTAGAAAACTCAGCCTCGTCTTCATGATCTCGGAGCAGATTAAGATTACGTGCCGATATTCCAACCTCTTTCCACTTTTCTTCTGTCCATTTTTTATTATGTACCGCCTTATAAACACCTTCCATGGAATCAAATTCTTGTAGAAGCTTCGTTGCAGTCTTTTCGCCAATCCCAGGAATACCGATGATGTTGTCTGAGGGGTCACCGGCGAATCCTTTGTAATCGGGAATGCGTATTGGCAGAAATCCGTATCGAGCCAGCACTGCTTTCTCGTCATAAAGAATGGTGTCTTGAATCCCTTTACGAAGCGTAAAAACCCGAACACGCTCATCGTCCACTAACTGCAAGGTGTCCATATCTCCCGAAGCAATGATGACATCGAAATTTTTCTTAGCACTTACAGCAATCGTGCCAATAACATCATCGGCTTCAAACCCCGGCATTTCATAAATAGGAATACTAAAAGCTGACAGAACATCGCGTGAGCGATTAATTTGCGTTATTAACGAATCATCAATCTGTGGGCGCTTAGCCTTGTATTCTTTGTACACTTCGTGTCGGTGCGTTGGCCCCGGCAAATCGTATGCTGCGACAACATGGTCGGGCTTGAGATCCTTAATAATTTTCATGAGCATTGTGGCCAACCCATACACAGCATTTACAGGTTCACCCGATGGGGAGGTCATCTCAGGTAAGGCATGATACGCGCGGTGAATAATCGCGTGGGTATCGAGAAGAATGAGCGTTTCTTTTTTCTTTTTTTGGCTCATCCCGTTAGAGGCAGATCGCGACCGCATCAGTCGCTCCTGCAGTTAAAATTTTTAATGCTGTAATTGAAAAGTTCATTTTCTCTTTAATACTATACGTGATCGCGACCTCTAACGGGACTCATATTTTTCTTCAATATTTCTGACATTTTCGCCCACCACAGTAAAATCTAATATGTGTGTTCCTGTAGGTATCCCCCCTGGAGCCCTATCCGCCCACTCTACAAAAATCAGATTTTTGGGATCATTTAAAAAATCTTTCCACCCAATAGTGTCGGATTCCCCACTATCAAGGCGGTATGCATCGATATGCACAAGACGCTCAAAAGCTTGGTGGTTGATTGTATATATTTGAGCAATAACAAAAGTCGGGCTCGTTACGCTCCGAGCGATACTGAGTAGTTTGGCAACTTCTTGCACAAATGCGGTTTTGCCTGCACCAAGTTCTCCCAAAAGCCCTACAACATAAGCCTTTGTTCCGAGCTCTTTTGGCAAATCCTCCACGAATCGCTTCGCATACGCTGGTAATTCTTCTAATGTCACCTTCATCTTTCCATAGTACTACAAAGGCTATTTCTTTAGATTTTCCCGAGCTGAAAGCTGAAAGCTATAACCTGAAAGCTGGCTGTAAGGTACTATTGCTCTATGGCACAAACTGACGATACGGACAATCGACTTAAAGAACTCCAGCTACGGGAAGAGGAGGAGCTCGCCCTCATGCTCTCGCACAGGTATGACATTCGATATCTCGACTTAACGCGTGTCTCAATTAATTCTGATGCGCTTCGACTCATAGAAGAGCCTGTAGCCCGTCTCGCTGAAATCGCAGGCTTTGACATTGTGGGTAAAAAATTAACCATTGCCGTCCGTTCACCACAACATCCTAAATTGCCTGCAATTCTTGAAGACTTAGAGAAGCGCGGATACACGGTAGAGCAAGTATTGGTATCGCGTGCATCCTTAGCAAGAGCTTGGGAACACTACAAAGATCTTTCATTTGCCGTTGAATCAAAGCAGGGTGTTTTAGATGTCTCCCCAACTGAGTTGAAAAAGGTGCTCGAAAGTATTCATACGATTGAGGACATCCAAAAAGCAGTCGCCAGTGTTACCGAAATGAAACGAGCATACCGTGTTTCAAAAATTCTCGAAGTAGTACTCGCTGGAGCATTTGCAGTTGACGCATCGGACATTCACATCGAGCCTGAACAAAATCAGGTGCGCTTGCGCTATCGTCTTGACGGGGTGTTGCATGACGTCATTAACTTTGACCTCGATACAGCCAATCTTCTCTTGTCACGACTAAAACTTCTTTCTGGACTTAAACTGAATTTAAAAAACCGTCCACAGGATGGCAGATTCAGCCTTGTTATGGACGCAAAAGAGATTGAGATTCGTGCTTCCGTTATTCCCGGTGCGTACGGTGAAACTGTCGTGATGCGTCTCTTAAATCCCGACACCATATCCGTTCCATTTGAAGCTTTAGGTATGGAGCCAAAATTACGCGCACTCATTGAGCGCGAAATCGGTAATCCAAATGGCATGCTTTTAAATACAGGACCTACAGGAAGCGGAAAAACAACCACGCTCTATGCGTGCATGAAAAAAATTAATTCCCCAGAAATTAAAATTATTACCATTGAAGACCCTGTGGAATATCATGTTGCTGGATTGGTGCAAACACAGGTAGATGAAAAAAACTACACATTCCTTCAAGGGCTCCGCTCCGCACTCCGCCAAGACCCTGATGTCATCATGATCGGAGAAATCCGCGATGAAGAAGTCGCAAAAACGGCAATCGACGCAGCACTCACGGGACACTTCGTATTTTCAACACTCCATACCAACGATGCCGCAGGGTCTTTCCCTCGACTTGTTGATCTTGATGTGGATCCAAAAGTATTTGGTTCCGCCATCAATATCGCCATGGCACAACGCTTAGTAAGAGTCTTATGTAAGCAATGCAAAAAAGAAGTCCCTCTTGAAGGTAAGAACAAAGAGCGTGTTGATAAAGTGCTCGCAGGTCTTCGAGATAAGACCGTCATCCCCGCTGACATTTCCAAAGTATTTGAGCCTGTTGGGTGCTCTGTCTGCAACAATACTGGGTTCAAGGGTCGTATTGGTGTTTTTGAAGCAGTCGTTATTGATGGCGAGATGGACGCACTTCTTCGCACCTCTCCTTCAGAACATGAAATACAGGCCCTCCAACACAAAAAAGAAATCCTGACGATGGTTGAAGACGGCATCATGAAAGTCTTGACTGGAATTACCTCACTTGATGAATTGAACCGCGTAGTTTTGATTGAAGAAACGCTCAAATAAACAAAAATCCCAAGGATAACCTTGGGATTTTCATACTATGCAAATAAAAAAATCGCACCCCTCTAAACAACGCTTGCAGTGAAGGTGGAACAAATGATGAGGAGACTGCCAGAGAATAACCGAAGTCAGACTTCCAGCAGATCCTTACAATGATGCCACGGCGTTGCTTAGATGGGCACGATTTTTTAGAATAAAACCCCTTTCGGGGTTACAATGGTACGATAGCATACGCTTTTATATATGTCAAGTACTCAATCAAAGAGGGCTCATTCTGAGGAAGAGGAGCCAAAAGAAGCTGGGGAACGCGTCTTAGACCAAACTCTACGGCCGGAGGCTTGGGAAGAATACGTGGGGCAAGAAAATGTAAAAGAAAACCTCCGCGTACTTATAGCGGCTGCGAGAGAAAGAAACCATGCACCGGAGCACACACTCCTCTATGGTCCTCCTGGACTGGGAAAAACGACACTGGCACACCTTGTGGCGAAAGAGCTTGGTGCAAACATGCGAGCAACGGCAGGGCCCGTTATTGAGCGCGTAGGTGACCTAGCGGCAATTCTCACTAACCTAGAGCCTGGTGACGTGTTGTTTATCGATGAAATTCACCGACTTAACAAAACAATTGAAGAGGTTCTCTACCCCGCCATGGAAGCTGGGAAGCTCGATATCATTATCGGCAAAGGTCCTTCGGCGCGAACAATAGAGCTCGCCCTTCCCTCTTTCACACTTGTCGGTGCAACTACGCGCATAGGACTTATTTCTGCACCACTTCGTTCTCGATTTTCAGGAGGAGTATTTCAACTTGATTTTTATTCTGAAAAAGAAATTGAAAGAATCCTCGCTCGTTCTGCAAAAATTCTTGGCATTGAAGCCGATGCCGATGCCCTCCAAGAAATTGCAAAGCGCTCTCGAAAAACTCCACGTACTGCAAACTATCTTTTGAAGCGCTCGCGCGATGTTGCGCAACTCGACCGAACAGGGCTCTCAAAAGTAGCTGCAGAAAAAGCACTCGCCATGATTGGTATAGACACAGCCGGACTTACTCCGTCAGACAGGCGCATTCTTGAGGCACTCATCACAAAGTTTGCGGGGGGTCCCGTGGGTGTAAAAACCCTTGCGGCGGCCGCGGCCGAAGATGAACAGACCATTGAGGATGTATATGAGCCATATTTAATGCAGGAAGGATTTTTGGAACGAACTCCCCGGGGGCGTATTGTTACTCTGAGGGCTCGAGAGCATTTAGGAAAGCGGGGTGTACAGAAAAAACTTATATGACATTACTCTCCGACACATTGAAAGCGTGGGTAACGAAGCAGGAATCCGTTATCTGGCAGACGCAAAAGAAAGAGAGGGGTGACGCATCACACCTACTCGCCTACACCGTTAAACTTGGTGAAGAAGTTGGCGAGCTTGCAGAGCAAGTACTTGCTCGTTTTGGATATCAACGCAAATCAAAAATAATGGCAGTTGGAGATGACGAACTCGCTGACGAATGTGCTGATGTCATTATTGTTTCACTCTTCCTCGCAGAAGCTGCTGGCATAGACATAGAAAAAGCACTAATACGAAAAATGGAGAAATTGGAAGTCCGCAATAGAGAAAAGTAACAAAAAATGCCCTCTCTAAAAGCTGGAACCGGAAAAATGAAGCCTACCGTTATCGCTGTTGACCCTGGGTACGATCGAGTAGGTATCGCAATAATGGAAGGCACTTTGCTTATCTTCTCTGAATGTTTCATTCCCCCTAAAGGAGCTGTCCCCATTCGCCTTGGTGCGGTATTCCAACATCTCGGAAAAGTAATAAAAAAATACAAACCAGAAGCACTCGCAATAGAAACGCTTTTTTTTACAAAAAATCAAAAAACAGCGATCCATGTGGCAGAGGCACGAGGAGTTATAGCTCTCGCAGGAGTTGAGGCCGGACTTACTGTTTTCGAATACTCTCCGCAAGAAGTAAAAATTGCAGTTACTGGTTCTGGAAATGCGGACAAGAAAAGTGTCATCAGAATGGTTACTATGCTCGTCCCTATGGAAAACATGAAGCGGCACGATGATGAGTATGACGCTATAGCGCTTGCAATAGCCCATCAATCAAGCTCAAAATTCAGACAAGCGCGTGAGAAGATATAGAGCATTAAAGGCTTGTTATCCACATCACTTTAGTGTGTCACTTGCCAATGGGTGGCATTTTGATACAAATAAGGCGTTAGAAACTATATCCAACATGAGTAACGATTCAAAAAGACACAAAGGATTTGAGGACGAGGAAGATGCGGATGCGCCGGTGATTCCTCCTGTAGATGAGGAAGAGATTCCTGATGAGGAGGAAGACGCCGATCCATTTAGCGATGACGATGACATGATGTAAGTAATAAAAAACCTCGCGCTTGCGAGGTTTTTTATTACTTACTTTTTATCATTTTTGCAATTCTACGTTTACCAATTCGTAAAATTTCACCCTCAACAGGTTCGTTATTCATATCAGCAATCACTTTCCCTGTCGCAACTGAAGTTACTGCCCCAGCAGAAACCAATCGGCGTAGCTCTGTTCTAGAAGCAACAAGGCCTGCATGCACCAATGCATCGGCATATGTTTGTCCTTCACTGAATAATGCTGGGGTAGCATCCTCTTCAGAAATCTCACCTTTTGAAAAAACGGAAACGAATCGCTCCCCTGCTTTTTTACTTTCGATATCACCGTGGTACATACGAACAATTTCTAACGCTAGATCAAACTTTGAATCTCGAGGGCTTTTTGTGAGAATATTCTTCACTACATTTAACGATACTCGTGTGCAGTGAACGAAATATGTTTCGATGAGCGAATCAGGAATACTCATTACTTTCCCAAACATATCTTGGGGCGCATCATTAAGATTAATAGTGTTTCCCCAACTTGAACTCATCTTTCTTCCATCAGTACCTAAAATGAGCTCGCTCATCACAATGTGTTGCGGAGGTTGACCTGCCTTCCCTTGAAGTACCCTGCCTGCAAGCAAATTAAACCTCTGGTCTGTTCCGCCAAGCTCTACATCTGCCTTTATGGCAACACTGTCATACCCCTGCATTAAAGGGTAAAGCACTTCTCGTAGGGAAACCCTTTTGCCTCCATCTAAACGGCGCTTAATATTGTCTCGGGATATGAAATCGGCTACAGAAAACGCATCGGCTTGATCACCAATAGCAGAGTAGTCCAACTTCAAAAGCCACTCAGAATTTCTCCGTACTTCCAAAAGATTTGGGTCAAGAATTTTTTTGGCTTGAGAAACATATTCTGTTAGATTTTTTTCAACATCAGCTCGACTGAGCATTGGGCGTTCACTTTCTTTATCTGAAGTATCACCGATTACACCCGTTGCATCTCCAATAATAAAAACCACTGTGTGCCCTAAATTTTGAAAGTCTCGAAGTTTAAGAAGTGCCACCGCGCGTCCAATGTGAATGTTTGGACTTGTAGGATCTATCCCAAGCTTGATACGCAGTCGTTCTCCTGACAATAGAAGCTTTCGGAGTGATTCGTCTGAAGGAATTATTTCAACAACACTTCTCGTCAAGAGAGTTTCTATCTTTTCAGGATCAGCGCTAACTGAGGCTTTGGTTTTAAAAAACATACAATAAACTCTACCACGCTCGGTATCAGGGTCTACCGCCATTAACGTATCTGCCCATCTCTCTGGCCATACGCCCATATAGAGAAACACCTAGCAAGTAGACCGTTCCCTTGCTACGATTTAGAGCATGCGAAGACGGCGCTTGATTAAAAATAAGAAATCTTTTTTCCTCATTATTAGTGCGATTGCACTATTTAGTATAGGGGCTTTACTCATTTGGGCAGTGTCATTAAAAATCCCTGATATCAAGTCTTTGGAGACTAGGAAAATTGAACAATCAACAAAAATCTACGACCGCACAGGCACTGTTTTGCTCGATGATTTGAGCCAAAATATGATGCGTACCGTCATTCCAGAGAGTGAGATTTCTCCATACATAAAACAAGCAACCGTTGCAATAGAAGACACAGAGTTCTACCATCACGCCGGCGTACGCCCGTTAGCATTTCTTCGGGCAACGATTGTTAATGTTCTTTCTCTAGGTTTTGAGCAGGGCGGTTCAACAATTACACAGCAGGTAGTTAAGAACTCCATTCTTACTGCCGACAAAACTATTGCGCGGAAGGTAAAGGAGTGGATTCTTGCAATAAAGCTTGAGCGCGTGCTAACCAAAGAACAAATTCTTGAGCTCTACCTCAATGGGAATCCTTACGGTGGACTTATTTATGGCGTAGAAGAAGCAAGCGCACAATACTTCACTAAACACGCAAAAGATGTAACTCTCGCTGAAGCTGCGTATTTAGCGGCACTCCCTCAAGCTCCTACTTACTTTTCACCATACGGCAATCATCGAGATGCTTTAGATGACCGAAAAAACCTCGTGCTCTCGCGAATGAAAGACTTGAAATTTATATCCGAACAAGAATACACGCTAGCAAAATCTGAGGTTGTGGCTTTTGCTCCTCAAGCAACTGCTGGTATTCGTGCACCACACTTCGTCTTCTATGTTCGCGGGCTCTTGGAGCAAGAGTTTGGTACAAGTGCGTTGGAGCAATCAGGTTGGCGCATCATTACTACACTTGACGCCGACCTTGAAGCCAAAGCAGAGGAGATTGTAAAGAAAAACGCTCTTGAAAATAAGAAAAATTTTAACGCTGAGAATGCGAGCATTGTCGCTATTGCACCAAAAACAGGAGACATTCTTGTAATGGCTGGCTCACGGGACTATTTTGATCCAGAAATAAACGGTGCCTACAACATAGCCCTAGCGAAGCGCCAACCAGGCTCTTCATTCAAACCATTTGTGTACGCGGCCGCTTTCATTAAGGGGTACACATCAAATACGGTGCTCTTTGATGTGCCCACACAGTTTTCAACTGAGTGTCCCCCAGCAAGCTTGAGCGATACACCTCCCTGCTATGCACCAGGAAACTACGATAATAAATTTAATGGGCCAATGACACTGCGGGATGCACTTGCACAATCAAGAAACATACCCGCAGTGAAAGTGCTCTACCTCGTTGGAATTAACAATGCACTTTCGCTTGCACGGTCACTTGGCATCACCACACTCGCTGGATCAGATCGCTACGGACTAACTTTGGTGCTTGGTGGTGGCGAAGTCACTCCACTCGACATGACTAGCGCATATGGTGTTTTTGCAAACGAAGGTGTACGAAACCCATACCGAGCAATACTTCGTATTGAAGACAAGAATGGGAACGAGATAAAATCATATCCACTAACACCTGAAAGAGTGCTCGACGACAACATTGCACTCTCCATCTCCGATATCCTCTCTGATAATGTGGCGCGCACCCCTGAGTTCGGAGCAACTTCTGCACTAAACTTCCCAGGGCGTCATGTTGCAGTAAAAACAGGAACGACAAACGACTACCGTGACGCTTGGATTTTAGGCTACACCCCTGATATATCTGTAGGCGCATGGACAGGCAATAACGACAACAGCCCCATGGCAAAAAAAATAGCAGGATTCATTGTGGCTCCTCTCTGGCATGAATTTATGCAATACGCTCTCACAAAATTCCCTAATACCCCCTTCCCTGAAGCAACCCCCCTAGAAAGTGCGTCCGATAAACCAGTGCTTCGTGGTGTATGGCAAGGAAGCGACGGCACCGTTTCTGTACACTCAATTCTCTACTGGCTTGATAAAAATGATCCACGAGGAGCTCGCCCTAGTAACCCCAACAACGATCCACAATTTGCTAGGTGGGAGTGGGGTGTCAGAACATGGGCAAGCCAACACGGCTTTGTGGACGGGGCACCGTTCAGTCAATAACCACAAGAAAGCTTATGGCTTTCAGGTTTCAGCTGTCAGCTTTTCTGAAATTAAAGCTGGAACCTAGAAGCTGACACCTGAAACCTACTCAACGGATATCCCTCACAGTATTTCGTGCTTTCGGCATCTCTTGAAAGAGCTCACTCAGAATAGCGCCACGAGCAACCTGAATAGCGCTCTTTGCGACTGAAGAACAGCGAATAAATGCCACGGAATTTGATATAGACACATCTTCTTTTTTTACAGGAACTTTCGCAACAAAAAAAACAGCTGATGCAATAGCGCGACGCACAGCATCATCTGGTGGTGTTAAGTTTTGGAAACGAGCTAAAAAATCACTTACGAGTTTCATAGGGAGGTGCTAGGTGCTAGGTGCTAGGTTTAAAAGCTAAAACCTAGTCCCTAGAACCTATAAGCTAATTTAACGGTTCATTGGCATCACTAAGTATGTGAAGCCTTTACTTGGGACATCATTCATAACCATCGGCTTTCCAGCGCCCGCTACAGAGAAAGTAACACTATCACCAGCCACTATAGAAAGGGCGTCGACAATATATTTTGCATTGAAATTAATATCAATATCCTCACCCTCAAGAACTGCTGGAATATGATCAACTGTTTCTCCCACCGAAGCATTCACCGCACGGACAGTGAACGTCTTTTCAGAAGTCTTTAGTGAAATATGTACCTGATTAAAAGAATCAGTAAAAATTGAAATTTTTCGAAAAGCGCGTGATGCATCCTCTTTTAAACATGTCGCCGAAGCAACATAGTCACGCGGAATAATTGCTTGATAGTCTGGGAAGGACCCATCTATTGTTCGAGAGGTAATGTGCCCAAAGTCAGATATAAATGAACACTGATTATCTCCAACGCGAACCTCAACATCCACACCTGACTCAATCGCCCTCAATATATCTGGAACATTTCGAGCTGGTATTAATACAGAATTGAATGAGTTTTTTGTTTTTATGGGTATTTTTATTTCAGCAAGACGAAATGAATCTGTAGCCACAGCAACAAGCTCCCCTTTTTCTAAAGTAAGGGAAATACTTGAAAGTTCTGGTTTTACACTGGAGGTTGAAGCTGCAAATGAAACCGACTTCAATGCTGTTATAAATTCCCTAACAGGTAAAGTTGCGGAACTTCCAACCCCATCCTTAACATACGATAGTGTTGGAAATTCAGATGGGTCAATAAGTGATATAGAAGTAGTACCCCTTTCACCATCAATAATAAGATTATTTCCTGATGTTTTTAACAACAATTTCTGATTAGTGAGTGCTGAGGTTGTTTGTGCAAGTATGTGCGCAGGAATAGCAATAATTCCATCTTGAATTATCTTTGCTTTAAGAATAACCTCCACACTTAGATCGAGGTTTGTTGCACGAAGTACCGCCCTATCACCCTCAACGACAATTACCACACAACCAAAAACAGGTAGTGAAAGATTCTTATTACTAACCTTAGATGCTATAGCAACAGCCTTCTCTAAATTCTCTCTTAAAATTTCAATTTTCATATTTTATTTTAATTAAGAGGATCCACTCATTCTAATACACTGTGGACTATGTGGGTAGCTTGAAAGTCTTTTATTTAAGCTATATTTACGGATTTTTTTTAGAAGAAACTGTTTAAAAGTTTGTTTTGTATTGTGAATATTGACTGTTTTGATTACTAGCTGTTTTGGTGTAATTGTTTTCAACACATTATCCACTAGTAATCCCAACAAGTTATTCATACTATTTTCAACATCATTTCAACATACCCCTAATCTCCTCAATTTGTGTCTTTAGATCAGTGTCAGTTGTTATTCCCCCACGAACCTTTTCACAGGCATGAATAACTGTAGTGTGATCACGGCCACCAAAAACTGTTCCAATTGCTGGGTACGACAGGTGAAAATCCTCCCTAAGGATATACATCATAATTTGACGCGGACGAACTACCTCACGACGCCTTGTTTTTGCATACATGCTCGCTTCATCAATATTGTAGAATTCAGCAATCCTTGAAATAACATGCTTAACTGAAACCGCTCTCTTTGGTCTCGCGGTTGTTTTTATTAAGTCCTTAATTTGATCTTCAGAAAGTGTTCCTTTGAGCTGTATTTGACACAAAATAGTATTAAGCATCCCTTCTATTTCACGAATGTTCCCTGGGACAGCTATGGAGAGATTCTCGATAGTTAAATCAGAAAGCGTGAGATTCA
Organism: Parcubacteria group bacterium Greene0714_7; assembly: GCA_007378985.1. Taxonomy (GTDB): domain Bacteria; phylum Patescibacteriota; class Minisyncoccia; order Phycocordibacterales; family Phycocordibacteraceae; genus Phycocordibacter. The sequence goes on along the minus strand of VMHB01000002.1, from coordinate 142,145 downwards.
TTGATTCCGCTTTTGTTTTAATGATTGCCATACGCGATTCATGATCAGGCTCATTTATTGCAACAGCCATACCTGCAATAAAGCGAGACTTTAAGCGCTCAGTAATGTCAGGGATCAAGTTTGGGTGCTTGTCAGACGAGCAGACAATTTGTTTATTGGCATCATGGAGTGTGTTGAATAGGTGAAAGAATTCTTCCTGAATGGTTCCTTTTTTGGAGAAGAATTGTATGTCATCAATAATGAGAACATCGTACGAGCGGTATTTGTCTTTAAATGAAGGGATACTTCGGTTGTTTATGGCATTCATAAACTCAAACCCGAATCGCTCCGCAGTTAAATAGAAAACTTTCTTTGAGGGATAAGCCTTTTTAATTTGATTCCCAACAGCTTGAGTGAGGTGTGTCTTTCCTCTCCCGGTTTCGCCATACACAAATAGTGGGTTGTAGGCAATTCCTGGGTTTTTTACAACCACCTGTCCTGCAGTAAAGGCTAGTTCATTAAAGGGTCCTACGACAAAGGTGTCGAATGTGTAGCGTGGATTTAAATTGTCCGATCGATTTATGTAATAGTCAGAGAGAGGAAGCTCCGATTCTGGTCGAGTTTCCACAATGACTTTTTCAGGGACTCGTTTTAAGCTTTCTTTTGAAACGATATATTCAACACCACGCAAGGTATCAACAAAACCTCTGATTGTTTTTAAAACAAGCTTACCAAACCGCTCAGAAACCCACTCTTTTGTTAGTTGATTAGGGACACCAACAAAAACAACACCATCTTCTATCCGTACGATGTGGGTTTCCCCGAACCACATTTTGAAACTTGCTGGCGATATTGAAAGCTCTATGTTCGTTAGTGTATTTTCCCAGAGCTGTTTTGTGTCGAGTTCCATGTAAAATTACTGAAAGTTCAGTTATTATACCTGTGTGGAGAAAACAGCAAACTTGCGGAAAAGGCACGCTCGTGTTAATAAACTGTGAGATACTTGTGTATAACATTCAGCGAATATGAAAAGAACATACCAACCTAAAAAAAGAAAGAGAGCCACAACCCACGGTTTCTTAGTCCGTACGGCAACCACCTCAGGTAGGAAGGTTTTAAAGAATCGTCGTCGTAAGGGTCGCGCAAAACTCACTGTTGTGAGCAAGAGGAAAGGAAAGTAAGAGAGATGTCTGCTGTTTAGGGTCTTAGATTTCTGAATTTAAGCTAGCACCTAGCACCTAGAAGCTAGAACCTATCATCTCAATGCTGTCTAAGAAAGAACGAGTCTCAAGACTGACATTCCAAAAGCGACCTGCGCGAACGGGTCGCTTTATATATGGCTCTATAAAAGGCTTTGAAGGGCATCCATCAGGTGCAGTTGTTGTGTCAAAAAAGGTTTGTAAAACGGCCCCAGAAAGAAACAAACTTAGGCGGCGAATCTATAGCATCATTAGACCCCTTATTCGCACGGGAGCGCTTACTAATGTTGTGGTTGTGTACCCAAATGCATTGGCGCTCACTGCCTCATTCCAAGAGTTGAAGAAGGAGCTCGAGAAAGCCTTGAAGACTTAAGAAGGTACTAGCTTCTAGGTGCTAGGTTCTAGCTTTGAATTTAGAATCAGAAGCAGCTAATCCCTAGAACCTTTTAGGCTCCTAGGCTACAATGCGATGAAATGGCATCTTTTTTCCACACAGCAATCTATCAACCAATTTACAATGCACTCGCTTTTATTATTGGTGTTGTACCAGGAGGTGATATAGGAATTGCCATCGTTCTTATTACGATACTTGTGCGCCTCATCTTGTTCCCTCTTTCGATGTCTGCGATTAAAACGCAGATTTCGATGCGTTCCATTGAGTCACAGTTGAAGGAGCTCCGGGAAAAATTAAAAGACAACAAGGAAGAGTTGGCCCGTCGCACAATGGCACTTTTTAAAGAAAATAATATCAATCCATTTGCAAGTTTTCTTCTTATATTAATTCAACTCCCAATAATCATTGGGCTGTATCTCGTACTGGAGCACGAAAGCAAAGCGGTCTCATTTGATCCCAGTATCCTCTATGTATTTGTGCAGGTACCTGACCAAGCGTCGTTACTGTTTCTTGGCTTTGTAGACCTTGCAGGCAAAAGTATCGTTCTCGCTATTATAGTGGCGATTACGCAGTTTATTTATGCTCGTCTTATGATGCCGGCACTACCCCCTAAAAATACTTCAGGAAACAAGCCTTCTTTCCAAGACGACCTATCTAGAAGTATGAACCTCCAGATGAAGTATGTTTTCCCTGTTGTTATTGGTGTGGTTGCGTATGCCGCTTCTTCAGCAATTGCGCTGTACTTTCTTGTAGGAAATCTTTTCAGTATTGGGCAAGAGTTAGCAATACGTCGAATGCACAATGGAAAAAAATAAAGTCATTGCCGTTATTAAGGAATTGGTTGCTAAAATGGGTTTAGACCTCAAAGATGTTGTTGTGTCTGAAGTCGCAGGGCACACACTCTTTACACTTCTCTCGGAAGATTCTGGGGCGCTCATTGGTACAGGGGGAGAAACGCTCCACGCCTTTAATCATGTGGTGAAAAAAACACTCGAAGCTGGTTCGAAAGGAGATGAACCATTTCGTTTTGTTGTTGATGTAAACGGATATCACTTGAAGCACATAAAGATGCTCGAGGCACAGGCACTTTCACTTGCAGAGCGTGCGCGTACCTTTAAACACGATGTCGACATGAGTCCTATGAGTCCATATGACCGTTTGATTGTGCACGCGTCTCTCCAGGGTTCCCCTAGTATCAAAACGGAGTCAGAGGGCGAAGGCAAGCTTCGACATATTGTGATTCGCTATAAAGGTGAGGGTGTGCCAACGCCTCAGTAGTCTTATTTTATTGATCCCTATTTAAGTCGAGTGACCACACACTGAGGTCATTTTTGTTTATGAAAAGGGCAAAGTTACCATCGACAGAAATGGTAGGATTGAGGACATCAATGGGGGTGTTTGCTATTTCCTGAAGATACCCCAATGAATGCGCGGTATTTTCAATGGGACGGATAATCCATACAGAGTCACTAAAGGATATTTTACCTAGGAGCCAATCATCCGGGAGTGTTGCTGTTCCCCCTCGCATGGGGTCTGATATTGCACAGAAGACGCGCGGAGTGTCTTCTGAAATCCATGCGCACTTTGTTGCAAGGGTTTTTAGAGGGAGCGTGTAGCTTTGCCCTGTTTTCGTATCAATCATTCCAAGAAAAACCTTTACCCCTGTTGACCCGCTGTAGAGAATATAACGCCCCGTTGGACTTGGAACTCCGAGAAGCCCAGGGATATCGCTCAATATTTTAGTAAGACCGCCGTTGCTTCTAATTTCATATAAGAATCCCGAGGCCCCTGAAGAAGGAGCGCTTTGTATAAAGAAACGACTGTCTCCCGCGAGTGGTATCCATGAGCGAATTGGGGAGAGGAGGATTGTGCGAGATTTTGTGCCATCAGGTTCTGCAAGTTCAATTTGTGAACCCTGCGCAACTTCAGTGACCGTCATCATGCTTAACCCATTTTTGGCTACCGCGACACGCTGGAACCCTTTGAGGGCGGATGTATCGAGAGACTGCTCCGAATTCGTCGCATTTAATACGCCAAATGCGTTTGAAATAGTTTCCGTGTCGGATAGTGTACGGAGGAGAAGAGTGGTGTCGTTAATTACAATAAGCTCCTGTATAAGAGGAATTGTGGTGTTAGAAATTCGTGTTTCCGCATATGAATCGGTAGGTGTTTCAAATATGTGCCCCGTTGCTCTCTCTGTAAACCGAATATGAGGTGAAGTTGTTGTTCCTGATGGAGAAGTAAACCACGCTCCTGCAGTGGGGCGGGTACTCACCTGACGGATACGAGCAGTTACTTTTTGCGCCGACCCCCCCGGCGTTTCATTTGTAGGTTTTTCTGAAGTTCGATTTCCTTGCCCGAATGGGAAAAATGCACTGAAGAAATCTTTCGGTGCCCCAGCGGTGTTGCTGTCTGTTTTTTGAAACACGAAAAAATATCCAGCAGCAAAGAGCGCGACAGCAAGTAGTCCTAGACCAGAAATGATAAGCGTTCGTCGCATAGTGTTAACGAATTGAGCTACAACCAGATTGTGCGCTTAGTGGCTGTCCACAGTTACAAGGAAAGTTACTTGTTGAAGTTAGAGTTGAATTTTGATTAAGAAAATTTGTGAGAGATGCGTCACATTGTGGAGAACTACTGAATGGGCCTGCTTGTCTAGTAATTCTTCCTCCATCAGATTTTATAAAATCACCTCGCCAGCCGTACTGCACAGTTGTTGGTGATGCAGGCTGAGCTCCTCCTGGAGTAGGGGTAGTAGGTGCTGACGGACTTCCTGCTGGGGCTGCAGGTGAAGTAGGGGGAGTTGCGGAAGCTGGACAGCTTTGTACAGCGTCACCAGTTGTGCATTCACCCCCAGTTGGTGCTGAAAATGTATTATCAAGCCAACATGTCAGGGTACATCCAGCGCTCAATGTTCCATCGTACGCTCTGAGTTCAGTTCCGCTCGGCAAAGCGCTCGGGTTAAGAGCCCCAGTGGCCCCTGTTGCTCTGGTACTACCAGGGGGTGTTGTTCCGCTCGAACTACTTCCCCCCAAACCGCGTATGTTGTCATTGAGCGATTTTATATTGAGTATTTGGGGATTGATGACGTTGAGAAGGACATATGATAATAAAAGTAAAATCAATCCTATGGCTGCCCCTTGGAGCCCTTCAATCGCTGCTTTTTTTGTCCCGATAGCATCGGATGTCATGTAGCGGATACCGTCAAAGGTAATCATGACGACCCCCAGAATTGTGGCGACAGCAATGGTAAGTACGAATATCCCGTTTAAGTAATCAGTGAGCGATGTCTCGGCTCCAACGGCACCGCCAGTAGGGAGCGGTACCGATACGATTGGTTGAAATTGAAACTGAGCTGGGGCTTCAGCATGAGCCGGAGTTGCCACCACGAAGAGTGAAATGAGAATGAGCGAAAAGATGAAAAGTGTGCGTGGCATAGTAATTAAAACGTAAGTTGAAACGCAATGTCTCCGCGCTCTAAGAATTTTTTCATATTTTCAAACGAGACATTTACCGTATGCGTTCCTTTACCGCCCCCAACCTTCCTAAATGTAGCCCTGCGAGGTCGCGCAGGGTCAACTGCAAATGGGGAGGTGTCGAGGTTCCATGTGTAGGACACGTCGTTCATATTGCTCACAAAGAGCGGGTACGCAACGAATGATACCTCGTCAGCAGTAAATGGGAATAGGCCAATCTGGGCTTTATTGAAGCGCACACCAAGAAGTGGTGCGTCCTCATAAATAATAAGAGATGGTGTTTGTGGTTGAATAAGGACTGAATTTTCTGCAACTACTGTACCGCTTTTGTTGCTTACAAGAACAGAAACAGTAAAAGCAGAACCAAAACGCGGAGGAGTTACTGCGATGCTCGATTTCCCGTAGCCTGATTGTTTTTGTAAAGTAACCCCGCCCATTTTCCATGAATAGATGAGGGATTCAGGTTCAGCCTCAACGCTGTTTACGGAGAGGTGTGGTATAGCAATAACCGTCACAGTGCTTTGTGCAGTAGGAAGTGGGCGTCCGATATACAAAGGAGGTGTGTAGGTATTCCCTTCCCATATGATATCTACCGATGCTGGTCGAATGATAGTGATGGCATCGCCCCTAGCAACATCATTTTCAATGGCGATAACCCGGATGGTTTCAATCGTTCCTTCCCCCCGTGCCGTAATAGAAATTGATTTGTGTCCGATACCCTGATCAACTATTCTGTCGTTTACTAACCACATGTACGCCGTTGTACCCACTTCTTCCTGTGGGTCGGAGACCGTTAGCGTTACTTGATTGCCTGCGCGTGGGTGCTCGGGGCTTACCCCTATTTCTAGAGGTGAACCAAAGCTTTGTAGCGTAGCCGCTGAAGCAAAAATGGGCGCTAAGGTTAATAAAGAGAGCACGAGTATTCCACGGAGCATAGTTCTTATTATACTGGCGGAGGGGAGGTTCTAGGTTCTAGGTTCTAGGTTCTAGGGGATAGGATTTAGGAGATGTTTTGTCGTTCTCGAGGTCATTATCCAGAAAGCCAAAAGCTGAAACCTAAACGCTATTCTGATGCCTCCCTCTTTTGTTGGGCTATCGCGAGAAGTTGAGATGGATCTGAGGTGATTATTTGGTCTTCAGTGTAAGATGCAATTATTTTTATGGCGACATGTTTGAGCCCCGCGAAGAAAATCCCCTCACCCACATCAGATTCAAGTAGAAGGTATTTTTCTTCCTCCGTGAGGTTGAATGTTTTTTGTACGGCATCTATGGATGTTGGTGATTGCTTCAAAAGAAGTTGGATTGATGAGTTAGTAAGCATCGGCAATCCGTAGGGTGATTTTAGGAAGTCCTCAACATCTTGAGTAATGGTAGCGAGACCAAGATAGTATTTTCTTCCGCGCTTTGCCATTCCGTAAAGGAACGCTGCAGTATCTTCTGATTTCATCATCCACCACGCCTCATCAATAACAAGAAGTCGTTTGCGCAAATCTTTTCTCACCGCATTCCAAATGAAGTGCGTAATGATGTACATCGCAATCGTTTTCAGTTCGTCCTCCATGTTTCGAACCGAGAACGCAACGAACTTTTTGTTGATGTCCACATTGGTTGGTCGATTAATAAAGCCCGACCATGTGCCCTTAGTGTATTTTGTGATTCTCTGAACTAAAGATTCACTTCCTTCCATGCCGGCAAGTACCAATTCGAAGTCAGAAAGGAGCGGTGGTTCCATGTTGGTGAAGTCGTTCGCACCAGTTATGTCTTTGAGTGCGTATGTTTCTGTAATGGCGCGGTCAATAATTGCATCTTCTTCAGGAGTGAGACCCCCGAGCATTAAGCGAAATAGTCCCACGAGGTTGATGATGTTTGAGCGGAGAATATCAGCTGGCGATTCATCTTCGCGAGGCACAGGCAAATCAAAAGGATTGATGCGATTTTCTGATGAGAGCGAGATATTGAAAAATCTTCCGCCCACCGCATTTGCAAGATATTCATACTCGCTTTCAGGGTCTATAACAATGACCTCCGTGTCGAACATCAATGACCTCAAGATTTCAAGTTTTGTGCCGTATGATTTTCCTGAACCTGACTTTGCAAAGGTTACCGAATTGTAGTTTTCAAGTGAAAATCTATCAAAAAGAATCAATGATGAGTTGTGTCTGTTTATGCCGTAGAGAATTCCTTTATCGCTCGTAAGGTCGAAGGAAATAAACGGGAAGAAAGAAATAAACGGGAAGAAACTTGAGAGTGGTGCAGAATTCATCTTTGAATTAACTGCCAGCTGGTCATCCCCTATTGGTATGACACTCTTGAATCCTTGTTCTTGTTGGAACAGGGCGGGTTTTATGTAGACAAGCTTTGAGTCAAGAATTGAGCGCATTTCTGCTTCAGTTTTGTCCAATTCGTCTTGGTTTGTGCCGTAAATTGAGATATAGAGGCCTACATCAAATACTCTCTCTTGCGCTTGTTGGAGTTGATTTCTGAGTTGCTCGATGTCTTGGTAGGCCGTGTCGAGCATTGGATCCCGCACCATCCCCTTTTCTTGACGGGTCATAATTTGGCTCTGTACCTCAGCAACTTTTTTCTGAAACTTGCGGAGAATTGCTGCGGTGTCTACAGGATGAATGAATATAGAAATATCGAGCACTCGGTCACGATTAATGATTGGTGCGAACCATGTTCCCGATAGGAATCGAGGGTATGAAATTACGTAGAATGTGCGCACTAACTTGTCGCCCAAGTTCATTTCACGCGGGGTAATTTTCAGAGCTGATGGTGCAATGATGTCTGCAAAGTCGAGTTTCGCAGCTTCATAAATATCCTTAGGTAAAAAAGGAGTCAGCGTCTCTTTCTTTTTCCCAGCGTTACCTAAAAATGTATCGAAGATTCCCATAATTATATAAGTGGTGCGTTAGTTTGATCCACAACAATTGGTTTTTCCAATTCCCCAGGATTGAACTCTTTGTAGAGAAGTTCTATGACCTCTTCAGTGCCAAGAGGAACAGTTCGCACACCTGTTCGGGCCAACCCTTGTTCCACTACCCCCATTCTCTGCTCTAACTGTGTACGGTGTTCCTCAAAACCAATAGTATTTTCATCTCTCGATGACAGATTTGTCTTCCCAAACACTTTATTTTGCACTGCCTTTTTTATATCAAGAGCTGGTGGAGAGTATGGAACAACAATAAAAAAATGTTTACTCATAATGTTCGCTCTCTCAATGAATGTTTTGATGAACTCTATATATTCGCGCACCTGTATTTTCATCAGTTCCTCTGTCTGCGCTTTAAGTCGTTCCTCCAGAAGTGCTATGTACGGCCTGATATCGAGTTTTCGAGATTGTATGAAAAACTGAACACTGAAATCAAGCGAATTCATAAAGCTCTGAAATTGCGAGAGTATGGCGTTTTGTTCGTCCTCTGACTTAAGTGCAAAGTTAATACTTGAAGCAAGCATTACACCGACGAGTGTGCCGCCTTTCATTACCATCACGCCTCCGCGGACTTCCTTTACTGGAACGAAGTCCTGAGCCGCTTTTGTTTTTTTTGTTTTTTCGTCACCAGACATATTTTGGGGAAGGTTCTAGCTTCTAGGTGCTAGGTTTTAGCTTTAAGACTCGCAATTATAGTCACGAGCATCTTTGAGACTTCCTGCAGTGTTGCCACTGCTCCATTATAGTCGACTTTTTCTCCGTACTCTAAGCGTTTTGCTATTTCAAGCTGTGTTTCTAGTTCAGATACAGAACCTAAAGCAATGTGTAAAAATTGTGCAAAATCTTTTCTAGTGCTCCTTGACCTGCCCTCGGCGATATTTGAAGAAATTGAAACCACCGCTCTCCGCATTTGAGCAGTGAGACCAAATTTTTCTTCGGATGGGAACTTAGAAGTGAGATTGTAAATTACAATCGCTAAATCTATGCCCTTCTGCCACACAACAAGGTCTTTGTGAGAGTAGATCTGGATCTTATTTGTTTGCATTTTAAAAGCTGGCACCTAGAACCTAGTCCCTAGCACCTCTTTATCTTTGCTGCTTCTTATCACTATACATACTCTCCTTTATATCCAAGCTCCACGCTAAGTCTTTAATTTTGTTTGAAGTGGCTGAGGGGGCATATTTTGCTGGATCTTCAGCGGGTGTTTGTCCAGGAAGAACAATTTCGTCAGGAAGAACAGTCTTTGATTGTTTCTTTTCCCAAATGTAGAGTTTTGTACGGAAAAGGTATTGAAAGCCGGATTCAAGTGCGTGTATAAGTGGTCGGTCGTTTATTTTGTAGAATGCGAGCCCAGCACCCAACAGTGCGATTGGCCCACCAATAACTATTGCCAACCAGTGAGGCATAACAAACCAGAGGGCTACGAGAAATCCGCCTCCTCCGACGAGATATATAAACTGTACTGCGGTCAGAGGGCCGAAAATTTTGTCTTCAACTTCAACGAATTGAGGAACTTGGAATTGCATACTCATAGAGTATAGCGCTTTAGTCTCTCGATTTGTCCAAGAGTGAAGCGATTGGGTACAAAAGCATCTCTGCGGATGTGACGGGGCGTCAGCAGTCCCCTTGGGGGAGGTTAGCGTCTAGGGTTTTTTCATCTAGTTGGAAAATCTCCAGAGATTTCTAGAAATAACAAAGCGGACGCAGTCAGGTCGGTGTCTTCTTGCTTGCGCAGTCTACTTGCGGTCACGACAAGTGTGCCGCTAGAAAGATATTGTGAAACGGTAGTGGGTAGTTTCCCAAGAGCTGTTACTTCCGTAAGGATTAACCACCTTATAGGGAGGATGGAAGCCAAACGCTGTATCGGCACGGTAAGAAAATGTTAATCCGTGTTTATTACAAAATGTTTCGAGACTTCTAAATGCCCCCAGGTTCTCTATTATATTCATCGACAAGTTTTCCATGGAAACTTCGGTAGAAATCTCATGCCACCCTTTCTCAGCGACTTCTAATATATTTTCAGACGCACTTGTTAAGAAATCCTCTAATATGTTGGAGGCATTTAAACATGCTTCTGCTTCCTGATGTTGTTTATCCGCCTCGGCTCTACGCTCTTCTTGAGCTTTTTCGAAACTTCTTGTTTCTTCGTAGGTGATTCTACGCCCATCGATCATTTCTCGTAGCGATCCATCAGGTGAAGATTCAGCTGAATCTACCCATTCCGTATTTTTTTGCCCTCCGCCCTTTCTTCCCAACAAACGATCCCAAAATGATCCCTTTTCCATACCCAAGCACCCTACGCTGAATATTCTTTTTGTCAAACAACAATGACAAACATCAACCCTAAATGCTAAGTGATCCCTTCGGATCCGACGAAGCGTCGCCCAGCCCCCTAAACACTGCCTCACTCTACTGGCTCTCGGTACGGGTCAACCCCTCCTTTGTACGCTGGTTTTTGACACTCTGCGGAGGTCCGACCTTTGTGCTCTCTACGTGCACGACGAAGTGCGCGTGTTCCTTCACTTTTCTAATCTGGCTGGTGTTGGTGACTTTGTCGTTAGAAGTTTATTCTGATGCTTGCGGGATGTCCTTTGCGTGGCGTATGTTCTGTGTAGCGCCTGAACTCGGGATTGGAGCTCCATTGTTCTGGTTCGTAGGAATCAAACCCAGCTTCTATTCCGGAGAAGTAGTGAAAACCAAATCCATTCTTATTGCAAAATGTTTTAATTTTTTTAAATGCTTCCAGTTCCTCTATGTTCGTTGACTTCAGATGACTGCCAAATTTTAATTCAACCTGTGTTTCTCCTCTGCTTTCTGCTCTTAATATATTGTTGCGTAGATTATGCAAAAAGGTTTCCAGTAAGCGTGCAACATCAGGGTATTTTTTTTCCGGAGTGAGTGCCTTCCGCACTGCTATTCTTTCAGCTTCTCGAAGTTCTTTTGCTCTCCTTGCTTTTTCCTCTTCAGCACCGCGTTGCATTCTCCGTTCCGCAATGGTTTCCCGCAATCGCCCATCCCCAGATGCCTGCACTCTTTTTGTTCCCCAGAAATGGTCCCAAAACGATCCTTTTTCCATACCCAAGCACTCTATGCTGAATGTTCTTGTTGTCAAACAACAAGAACAAACATCAACCCTAAATGCTAACTCCCAGCCCCCTAAACACTGTCTCACTCTACTGGTTCTCGGTACGGATCAACTCCCCCCTTGTATACTGGCTTCGTTGGTTCAGTTAGTTTGGATTTTAATGGTACAGAATTTTGAGTTTCAGTTGGCGCAGTCTTTAGGATTTTTTCTTCATTTTTTTTATTTTCAATCGGCACATCCGTCACCAAACCCAATTTTTCCGCAACAATACTTGATGTAGGTGCGTCAACAGTTTCTTCTGGTGTGGGCGGCGTTGTTGCGAGGCGTTTTTTTTCAGCCTCAGCTTCCTCAGCATCTTCTTTTGCTTTGCGCTCTGCTTTTTCTTGTTCTGCAAGTTTTAGCAATTCTTCATATTCTACTGGATGTTCACTGTCTACTGTTTCTTGAATTTCATATTGCTTTAATTCTTCGTCGGTAGGCCTTAAACTAAGTTCGTATTCAGATTGTTCAGTTTTTTTTTCAATAATATTTTCTTTAATGCGTCTTTGAACTTCTTTAAAAATCCGGTCGTTTATGTCAGCAACAAGCTCGCGTGTGGCAGTATTGGAAAGCTCTGGAAGTGCTTGATGTATGTTTGTTTCGAGCGCATGTTCGGGCTCCAACCCCAAAAGAGTCACATTAGTAATTTGGCTTGCTAAGCCAACTTGCCGGTAGTTGAGGTTTAGTTTTTCACCGATACCAACATATATGTTAGTTATTGTATCTGACTTTAAAAAATCAGAGACAGGTACTGGCAAAGCATCCATTGCTTGCTCGCGCTCTTGCTGTGTATATGTTTTCATATATCGTTATTCTTTAGGAGTGGTAAGGTTTTTGAACTCATCTGAATTGACCAGTCGAGCAGTTTCTGCTGGCAGTCCGTTTACTCGATCATTTAACTGCAATAGAGTTGCCTGCATTCTCCTTAATAGTGCGGGGTCATTTCGCCATCGCTGAACTACTTTCTGTAGAGTTGAACCTTTTAAACTGGCAAGCACTACAGGTTTTACGATATCTTCTGCTCGCATGCTAAGAATTTGATCGTCAGACGCTCGTCCGTAATATTCACGTGCCGTTTGAATGCTTGCTTCGGAAGTATCATTGGGGTCAAACTGTCTCCCGAAATCATCAAATGTAGTTGTTGCGACTACTGGAGCGTCAGTTTGAACTAATGATTCAGCTACTGGTTCTGGCGTCTGTGTGGAGTTCAGAGCAAATGAGCCGAAGCTTCCACCTCCAGGTCCGCCACCTCCACCAGAAAAAGCAGTAGTGCGTACCACAGGAGCACTTTCGAATTCGTCAGAAGTTTCTGGAGTGGTAGTGTCTTCTTCAGCGTTGGTTGGCCTTGGCTCTAGCAGGTCTTCAATTTGAGGGGTCTCGGCGTTTTCGATCGGACTCAACACTTGCTCACCACTTGGAACAGGTGGCGGAGCCGCTGCCCTACTTGAAGGCTCTGCCCCCGAAGGAGTCGTTGAATTTGGCGATGTAGTTGGTCCCCCACTGGTACTAGGGCCTCCTCCTCGGGGTTTCGGCGCACTTCCACCCCCTCCACTAGGGGGCGCTGAAGGTGGTGTAGAACCGCCTCCGCCACTAGGTGGAGTTGAAGGTCGTGGAGGTGTCCCACCGCCGCGCTCCTCCGCATCGATTTTTGACTCCGCTTCGGTCAAATAACTGCTGTATTTTTGACCGACGGAGTTGTTCCTCATCCAATGGAGTACACCCCGTATTCTCGCTTTATCTGCTGGGGTTCCCCAGTCGTTATTTTCAATCTCTCTTTCGATGCGTATGAGGTTTTCTGCAAACTCATGGATGAATTTAGGATCTTTATGGCCTTCTAGTTGCGATATAGCTCCAACTGTTGCCGCCGCTGCAAAGACTGGTGCCGTGACAGTGCTGTCACTTATTTGGCCTACCACTTCATCGGGTTGTTTGCCTTCAAAGTATTGACCCATTTTTTCAACCTCATCCATGAATTGATCGTCGTGAACATTGACTGATACCCAAGCAGAGCCAGCGGCAACAGTTTTAGTTGTAGTTACCTTCTCGCCAGTATCAGGATTAATCTCTTCACTAGGCACCTGAACGTCTTGTCCTGAGCGTTTGATGATTCCCTTAACGCTAGAGCGCCATGTTTCTTTGGCGAGTCTCTTTTGAGATACACCAAGCTCTTTAGTGTCTTGCGTAATCATTTTGAATCCATGTGGAAGTCCTCCATCCATCACGAATTTACTTTCGATAAGCTCCGGTTTGTAGATAAGCAGCGCCTCGAAGTCGTTTCTGTCGATACCTCCTCGTTTAAATGCGTTAAAGAAAACACTTTGCAGTCGGTTATATTCATCAGTACCTATCTTGCCTGCATCTTCCATCTCCTTACCCTTTTCGTAGAGACCAAGAATATCGCCGAAGCGTAATTTTTTCATTTCGTCTCTGACTGCTTTCGGAATCTCTTTATCGTTCACTAATCTGTTGAAATCCGCACTTGGTAGATGTGCAGCCAGTTCTTGAAACTTTTTTGGGTCGCGCGTTTTGTAGTAGTCGTACGCTTCATCGGGTAATTGTGAAAATGCTTTTTCAACCTTTGCCTTTGCTGCAACATAATCCTTAAATGCCTGTTTTGACTTTGGATCTTCTTCAGGATCCTTTCCTCTTTTTATTGCGTCGTCATATGCCGCCGCGTATGCTAGTTGAGCGTCACGTGCTCCAGGGAGTGCTGCGGTCAATTCTTTCATAGATTTTTGTCGCTGGAGGGTCAGGTCAAGTTCACCTCTTCGTCCTATCTTTCGGCCTCGCGCATCGATGAATGATTCGTCACCGCCAAATTTTGATTTAGCAACTCCTTCCAACCCTTTCTTAATGTATTTGTCTGGCAAAATTGCACGCAAGCTTTTCCCAACTATTCCCTTAGGCTCCCACTTTGATAAAAGACGATTGTATCCATCCAATACCGCATCACTGCCACGTCCGATAGTTTGTGCAGCGCCATTTGCAAGTAGTGTGGTGTACGCCTTTGGCATCCAACCAGCAACTTTGTCAGACGCTTTGTATACATCAGTAAGTCGTTTTGAAGCCTCACTCATGCCTTTGGCAATTTTGAGCGACTGCAACATGAAAACTGTTGCCACCATGAAGGTAAGTAGACCACCGATGAGGTTAGTGTCGTTCCCACTAAATGCGCCATTAGAATTATCAAGAATGGTGAGAGAAAAACCTACAAGAAGAAAGTACACCGGCGCAAAAAAGGCTTGACTGAAAAGTGCTTCCCACCACTCTTTTGCATATTTACTTATTTGAGGAATGGCCATGCCGGCGATACCTATAGGGGATGTGATGAGAATAAGGATGAGTGCAACAAAACGCCCTAAGAGTAATGATGCAGCAGACAGAAATACGAATATTGTTACTGCAATAAGTACGACGCTTAAAATATCTTGCAAAACTCCCATCCATTGGCTGTCTTGTTCTCCGCCTCTAAGACCCTCAACCCTACCTTGCAGATACTCTGCTAGGTTTTTATGTGGACTTTGGATAACTCGCTCAAAACGATCAACAATAGTACAGGCTTCTGCACATCTTTCAGTTTGGATAGTTGCTCTATAGATACTGGTCGCAAGAAAATTTGAGGAATCTATAATCGCGCCTGCGAAAAAGAAACTGAAGTTTACTAAGAGAGCTGCAATAATGAGGCGCACTAAAAGTTTTTGGGCGTTTATAGTTGCAAGATGCAGAATAGTGCCGATGGCAGTTGCAATAAGCCCACCAATGATGGCGAGGTTTGCAAGGTCACGCATAATACGCCACGCGATTTGTATACCCACGGCATCTGAGGAGGTAACAAAGCCACCCATATTCACAACAAGTTGTTCTACGAAAAAATTCAAAAATAACCCTACAAAATAAAGGATAACTTCCGCTAGCTTTAGAAGCATTGAAGTAAATACACGGATGATGCTCGCGAGGCAGTCATCTGCTTTCGCAGCCCCAAATATTGGAATAGCTGCCGATGCGCAGTCGATAGCGACATCTAGACCTCTTTGCACTCCTGCGGAATTTGCTATCGCTGCACCAGCCGCACCTTGTTCTGCTGAGTAGGTGGCTTCTGCAGTTTGCTGAGCTGTCGCAGCTTCAGGTGCAACAGTTGCAAGACCGCCAGCCGCCCCGCTTGCTCCCGGTTCCCCAGCAAATGCTAGATGTGATGGTGCCACTAAGCCCGTTAAGGTAATGGAGAGTAAGAGAATTAGAAAAGCTTTCTTCATGTCTAATAGGTTCTGCATTGGGCTAGCTCTGTGTTTGCGGTCGCAGTCATTTCAGCGAGCAATGTTTTAGATGCATCGCGGTCATTGGTAAGAGAAGCGAGGTTATTTTGCGTATGTATAGGGCCATATGTTTTGAGAGAGTTGAATGCCTCAGAGAGCGCGTTAATTTCAGTAGAAGTTTCAGCACTTCCTACCTCCGATTGCAGTGCTTCGAGTGATGAAGAGGTGCTGTCTGAATTATCAAACGCAACTGAAGCTAATTCTATTTGAGGAGCAAGTGTAGTGTGCACCGTTGAAGATGCTTGGTTCATTTTTGTGGTTGCCGCCCCCGAATCAATACCTAATCCTCCGCCCTTAGTGACGAGAGCTAGGTAGCAGGCTTGTACAGACGCATATCCGCTCTTTGTGTTCTCTAGATTAAGAATCATGTCGGCAAGAGTGGCCTGGTATGCGTATTCGATTACCAGCGCTTTTTCTATATTGTCATTTAAGGTAAGTTTTGTTTGGTTTGCAGCACTGGCGCCGGTGTTTTGAGTTAGGTTATCAAGGTATGAACCGCTTCCCGTTGAGCTTTTATTAGACAACCCAACTAAGCCTTTCAAGCTTGTGAGAGCTTGCTGACCGAGCTGTGCAAATAAAGAATTTACTAAGCTCCCGATATCGTTCGCATTTTGTTGTTGACGTGCACCGCTCAGCTGCGTGTCAGTGTGTACATCTTTTTGGTCAACCCCCGGTGTTGCAACTGCGTATGTTTGTAAGACTAAACATTCTTCCTCCGTGCCTGCCGTACTCCCGTCGCTACAAGTTACCTTCGGATAGAATCCTTGGCCTCTTTCGAGCTGTTGTTCTCTGTCGGCACTAGCAAGGGCGTTTCGTGTCTGAATATAACTTTGGGTGATGGCAGTCACTCCTTCTGCAGTACAACCATCAGTGAGAGTAATGGTGAGACGGTTGGCACGCCTCTCGTCACCCGTTGACCCACATTTTGTAATATCTTTTCTGCACGCAATGACATCTATCTTTTCTGCAAGAGGGCATTTCACTTGTTCAGCGAAGCTCGTTTGACGTTTTGTATCAGCAACGATAGTTCTTTGTACTACGGGAATAAGACCTGGGACAATCCCGCTATTTGTTAGTAGATTATTAACAACCTCATTAGTAATGATGCTGTTGGTTGTATTAGTGATCTCTACCAAGGGTCTGTTTTCAAAGATTGGCCCACCATCTCTACCTGTGGTTGTATATCTGGTATTTTCTTCAGCGAGTCGTGCTGTTGCGTCTATACGAGTTTTGCGTACCAAGACATTTTGTATACAGGTTACTTCAAGTTGCGTATCTTGGTCAGCTTGAATTTGTTTTGTGTTCCCTTGGATTTTCTGGTTAACATCATGGATTTTTTGAGTGTTGCTCTGCACTGTGCTGTCGCTCACTGGCACAGCACCCATTCCCCCACCTATCAGCCCCAAAGCGCCACCAGCAATACCTCCAAGACCGCCACCAAGTAATCCACTAACAGAGCCACCGATTCCACCACTTCCACCAAGTAATCCACTCACAGCGCCACCTATACTGCTTCCGCTACTTCCACCGAGTAAGTTTCCAACTACATTTCCCAAGCCTGAGCTACTGAGAATACTGCTTATGTTTCCATTACTACCGAGGAGACTTGAAATTATTTGGCCCGTCTGACTTCCGCCGGTAATGCTGCTGATAATTCCACTTATGTTACCGCCCTGCGCACCACTTAAAAGAGAACTGAGGTTACCTCCTTGGAATAATGATCCAAGTATTCCCGATATTGAGCCAAGAGAACCTTGTGAGTCTGATTTACACCCTGCAACTTCTCCAGATTTACTGGGGTCATTATCTGCTCCTGCGGAAGTTGCGTCGATATACTCTGGTGATCCTGCGAGACTGCTATCGATAGGTGGTATCACTGGGTTGATTTCGCCAGCCGATACAGACAGTGGAGCAAGAGCAAGTAACAAAATTATGAGAATTATTTTTTTCATGTTTTATTTTGAAATGCCATCACCGCTAAGAGTAGTGTATCCACACTCCCCTCAGTGTAGCTCTTTGCTTTATTAAATGTGTCCACATCGGAAAGAGCTTCTATAGGATCGCCCTTCCATTTCGCCATGTTCTCAACAGCTCTGGCTAGTGCCCCAACACTTTTCACCACTTCTAGGTGTTCTGTAGCGAGTGCTTTCGGCACCTCCATTATTAGTAGCGATGCTCCTATCTTTTTATATAAATCAGCCGTTGATTGAAGTGCGGGTGTTCCATAAATATTGTCGTTCATGACACTTTGTGTGAAAACCGTTACTTCATATTTTTTAACTTGACTGGCTTGACTCAAAATGACCACCAGTAGTTTGGAGTATGTGTCTAGCGAGGCCGTGTCACTGATATTTAAATCAACAAGATTGATGTTCGGCACTATAGCGGGACTCACCACTCTTTCTTTTACTAGTGAGGCAATAATGACATCCCGCTCTCTTGCGCTGTAGTTTGTGTTTTCTGCAAGTTTTGCATATAGGTCCTCCGAAAGAGATCCCGTGAGGCTGTTATCTGAGGATTGTGTCACAGTACTTGAAACAGATTGCCAGCCTGTCATTGTTTCCCCACCAGGGATTACCGCTATTCTTTTTGGTTGATGTAGAAAGGAATACGCAGAAGATCCACCTATAACAACGACTGCAAATATCACTGCCCAAAAAGCACCCCCCCATTTATTTTGGGTTTCCATCGTACCGTTAGTATAACCCCAGCTATAAAGGACGATTGTCCTTTATACATGCCTGTGGGGATTAGAAGCGTAGTGTTAAAAATAAAAACATCCGCCTGTTTGGTGGATGTTTTTTTCGGGGAAAGGTCTTTCGCTATTCAGGACGATATGGGGCGTATTGTGATTCAAACTCTCGTATGAGAGATTTGATTTCAGCAATAGACAGCTGGTGTTCTTGTTCCACGGACTTTGGCGGAGATTTGGGGTTTAGAGACAAAGCCACCGCCGAAGCCCCCATAACTCCTAGGGTAATAAGAAACGCTCTCCAAGAAATTTTCCTCCCCCTCTTTCCCTCCATGTTTTTCACTCGAATGTGTCATACCTGTTGTCTGATTTTTGATGAGCATACCATAAACACCCCACAAAGGTCCGACCTTTGTGGGGTGGGGGGGCATGGTTATTGGGTTGTTGTGTTAAAAATCTAGGATAGTGGCTCATGAGCAAGTTATAGTGTTGTCATGTCTCGATTTAATGCTATTCCCTACCTCGCTTTCACCTCTATACTGCTCATTCTTTTACCGCTCGCTGTTCGAGCGAGTGAACCAGCACAAGTAAAGCAGGCGTCATTTGAAGGTACGGTGCTCGAGGTTATTCCCTGCACAAACATTTCAGGGTCTCTGGTTACGATTGGATCTTCTGGTTCCCAGTTTATATATAGAGGAGGTATTTCAAAATCAGCTCCTATTAATGCTTCGCCTGCCGTAGGAAAAGAAGTCTCAGGAGTGTTATTCCCGTCGTTTGTTGATTGCGAAGTAGGAAATGGAGCGGAGGCAATCACCTTTAAACGACAATCCATACTTTATTATGTTTCCGCGCGTACTGTATATGCAGAGCCTTCACAAGCATCAGCGCCTAGGTCATCCAATCAATCTCCTAGTTCATCGTCCAGCGAGTCTTCTTTTGGTGGATTTTCTGGTTTGTTTTCAAAACTTCAGAGTTCTTTCTCATCATTATTTTCTGGAAGTTCTGGGCAAACTCAATCAACTAGTGCCTCAACCCACACGACATCAAATTCCAACACTTCTGCCAGTAATATTAGTAACGCTAACACGTCTGGGGGAGCATCATCCGCAGGAGGTATAAGCATCAGTCAGCCATATGGTGGGATAGTGCTAGCTGCAATCCCTTGTACCTGTAGTGCAGGAGATTTTCTTATCACCCTAGGGCCTCCTTCGGCAGGCACCTATCTTTTTAGTCCAACGAGTGTTCCAACAATTTATCCCTACGGGCTAGTTATTGTTCCTGGAGTTCATCATCTTGGTTTTTATCGCCCCTTCGGACTTTGTTGGATGATTGCATATCCGTGTACTTCTATTCCTGCAACAAAAGGCACTATCACTTCAGTAGGGACATCTCTACCGGGAAAGTAATTTTTTTACTGCGCTAAATATTTTGTGAGAGCAAACCACTGATCTAGAGTGATATCTTCGGCACGAGCTTTTTCAGGGATACCAACTCGCTCAAGAGCCTCTCCTGAATTAACACCAAGTATTTTTCTTAGGTTTCCTGCGAGCGTTTTCCTTTTCTGTGCGAAACCTGCTTTTACGATGCGGAAAAAATCTTCCTCCTCAATCTTTTTGAAATTTTTATTTGAAATGTCATACACGGCAAGTATCGCTGAATCAACTGATGGTGGTGGATTGAAGCTTCCTCGAGAAACTGTTTTTATATATTTTGGAGTGCCATATGCTTTTACGGAGAGCGAAAGAATACTTTCTTTTTTACCTCGTGCAATTCTTTCCGCAACTTCTTTTTGTACCAGAAGTGCAAGCGAGATAGGTTTATTTTTTGCAGTTAAGCATGAGCGAATTAATTCTCCTGTGATGTAGTACGGAATATTTGCGGCAATTTTGTATGCGCCTTTTGGAAATACTTTATCAGGCGTATAGTCGCGAGCATCGCCCTCAATCAGTGTCAGTAAACCCGAACTAAGTTCGTCAGTAAATTTTTCTTTGAGCACCGAAACCATTGCCGGATCTTTTTCAACTGCGGTTACTATTCCTCCAAGTGAAAGTATTTCTTTGGTGAGCATCCCTTTCCCTGGCCCTATCTCAAGCACCCTGTCTCCATGGGTAACATTTGCAGCAACAGCTACAGCACGGGCAATGCCAACATTAGTGAGTAGATGTTGTCCGAGTTTTGCACCTCGGCGCGCTTTAGGTGATCGAGGGGATTTCATCATTCCAGAAAGGAAACACTACCACATCGCGATACTCGGGATCGAGCTCAGTAATGAAAACTGAAGGCATATTTTCCGAGCGTGTGCCAAATATTCGACGCGTTCGCGCATAGGTTGTGTATACAAGACTTTTTGCGCGTGTGAGAGCAACATAAAAAAGTCGTCGCTCTTCTTCAGTGTCTACGCCGTCTGCACCATCTCGCTCATGAGGAAATAACCCTTCTTCTAAGCCAGCAATAAAGACAACACTAAACTCTAAACCTTTTGCGGCGTGTACGGTCATTAACTTCACGCCAGATGCAGGTTTTTCTAGTTCATCTTGATCTGACTGTAGTACGGCTTCTTCTATAAGGCGTTCAATACCAGTTCCCAGTGGAAGCGTGTCGTATTTTGTAGCAACAGTAACGAGCTCTTTTAGGTTTTCAAGTCTCTCTGCATCCTCGGCATTTTTTTCAGAATACAAACGCCACATGCCACTTTCGGTGAGAGCAAAATATACTGCTTCTGATGCGCTTTTTTCCTCTATGGCTTTTGCGATGCGAGAAAGTGTTTGACGAAAGAGGTGTATTTTTTCTTTTGCTGAAGCAGGAAGGTTTTCTTCTTGATGATTAATTATTTTTGCGAGTGTGACCTTACCAATGCCACGAGACGGCGTTGCAATTGCGCGTGTTATATCGGCTGCAGAGTCAGGATTCAGGGCTGCGCGCAAATAGGAGAGTGCATCTTTCACTTCTTTGCGTTCAAAAAATCGAGTGCCAAGAACTTGGTATGGAACTCCGGCTCGCAAAAATCCTTCTTCCAATACTCTCGATTGAAAGTTTGCGCGATACAAAACTGCAATATCTTCTGCACGAAGCCCTTTCCCTATCAAATTTCGCGCTTCACGTGCAATAAAGTTTGATTCTTCATTTTCATCTGCAAATCCTGCCACCTGTATTTTTTCTCCATCTTCATTCTTTGTGTGCAATTCTTTGTCTCGGCGATTTACATTTTTTGCTATTGCATCGTTTGCAGCAGATAAAATTGTTTTGGTGGAACGGTAGTTTTCCGTGAGTAAAATGATTTCTGCATTTGGAAATGCTTTTTCAAAATTCATAATGTGTTCAATGGAAGCTCCTCGCCAGCTATAAATGTTTTGATCGACATCACCAACAGCCGCGATATTGCCATGGCGCTCGCTTAGTAATTTTACAATTTCATACTGCACGCGGTTGGTGTCTTGGTACTCATCAACGTGAATGTAGTCCCAGGCATTCTGGAAGTGTTCTCGCGCAGGGAGGTGGTTAGTAAGAAGCCAGTGCGCTGTAAGGAGGATGTCATCAAAATCGAGTGCTTTTTCTTTTTTCAAAATAGCTTCGTAGCGTCCCCAAACTTCTCCAACCGCTTCATCAATATATGAGGATGCATGTTCATTCTGAAATTCTCTCTGCCCTATGGCCTCCCCTTTCTTTCTGCTCATTATAGAAATTACTTTGCGAGGCTCTAGCTGTTTTGGGTCGAAGCCAGCTGCGGTGATAGCTTCCCTCATAGCGCGGGTAGAATCTGCACGGTCATAAATAGTGAAACGCGCTGGCAACCCTACTGCACCATGGAATGTTTTTATTATTTCCAAGGAGAGCCTATGAAATGTGCCTATAAAAGGGTCGTGTCTTGGGGTGTCATATGGAGAAAGAACCAAATCTGTCTTTATAAGGTGGGAGACACGCTCTTTCATCTCCCTAGCTGCCTTATTGGTGAATGTAACTGCCAAAATGCGTTGCGGTGCGGTACCTTCGCGGATGATTTCAGCTATGCGGTGCACAATAACCCTCGTTTTTCCTGCCCCTGCCCCTGCCAATATAAGGAGTGCCCCCTTGGAATGCAGAACCGCTTTCTTTTGGGCTTCATTTAGGTGTTTAAGGTGGTCCACAGAAACCCACTATAACAGTAGGGTGGCAAAATAGACCTGAGGATTGAATCGGGACCATGCCCCCAGTGTATTTATTTCGATATTTTTACCAGCATTTGTCAATTTTTGTGGCATTTTTTGTTGTCCCCCGAAGCCTTTTAAGACGATTGACTTCAATTTTCAGCTCGGTATAGTTACTAAACGACCGTTCGTCCGCGCTTCTTGTTTTGGCTTAATGGAGCCATTTTACTTGAAACACCTGTTGGCTACCCTGAGTGGGGATTACATATAAAAACAAAAGAGAACAACGCCCGCGACATTGCATATGCAGGTTCCCGAGCTACACAAAGAAAGTTTGCTTCGGCTTTCATTGTCGTCATAGTCCTTTTTTCGTGCCTCGGTACATTTAAAGAAGCTCATGCTTCCTTCTTCTCTTCATTGTCGGATTTTTTTGCTCCCCTATCTTCTGCCGTATCAGAGACCCCTTTTATTACAGCCTTTTCTGCTTCAAAAACTCCCGCTCTTCGGGCGGCGGTGAATGTAGATCCGAATCCGGCAAAGGGTGGTGGGGATATAACTATAGTTGGAGGAGTGGCTCTTGTCCCCGAAACTGGACCAGAGGGGACTCTCGCTGACATACAAGATCAGAAACCACACTCAAATCAGATTTCAATATATGTCGTTCGTGAAGGAGATTCTCTTTCAGAAATAGCCGCGATGTTTCGTGTTTCTCCGAACACCATTCTTTGGGCAAACAACCTGACAAACGCTAAATCAGTTCGTCCTGGAGATACACTCGTTATTCTCCCTGTTACTGGAGTCGAGCATGTTGTCTTAAAAGGCGAAACGCTTGTGTCTATTGTTAAGAAGTATAAGGGCGACATGCAAGAGGTACTAGACTTTAATAGCTTATCCGCAGGAGCAAAGTTGGCAGTTGGTGACTCAATCGTTATTCCTGACGGTGTTGATGCCCCACTGGTAACAAAATCTTCCACTCCAACATCGGCAGGCAACTCAAAGCTTATTCGTGGCGCAGGAGGGCCTGTAGTTGAAGGTTATTACCTTCGCCCTCTCATTGGCGGTAGAAAGTCTCAAGGCCTCCACGGTTATAACGGAGTTGATATTAGTGTTCCAATTGGGACATCGGTTATGGCATCATGCCCCGGTACGGTTCTGGTAAGTAGAGACTCAGGTTGGAACGGAGGATACGGCGATTACATTGTTATTCAGTGTTCAAATGGAACGCAAACGGTGTACGGTCACCTGTCCAAAACAGAGGTGTCTGCAGGCGCATCAGTGGTTCAGGGGCAGGTGATTGGTCTTTCGGGTAACACTGGTCGCTCAACAGGCGCACACCTTCACTTTGAGATTCGTGGTGCTAGTAACCCATTCTAGGAGTTCGCCCAAACACGCAGGACGTGTTTTAGGTGCCACAAATCCTTTTTAAATTTTAAGCAACGCGCCTTGCGTTATCAAAAAATTCTCCCTCATCGTTGTTTGGAGTGTCTGTTTGTTCAGGTTCTTCTATGTCAGCATCAGGTAACTCCTCTGACTCCGGTGCTTCTGTTGGTGCATTGTCATTTGCAGGGGGTCGCCTGAAAGCGGGTTGTGTTGGCTGGTAAGCAGGCTTTTGTACAGGCTCATTTTTTTTCTGCGGGTTGACACCGTCGACTGATTTATTTGATGTCGGAGTACTTTTATTCGGAGTCTCTTTTAATGACTGACTTTGCGGGCGGCCGCTATCTTTATTTACTAAGTGCTCAGCGTCTCGATTTCCACCTGCCCCACCCGCTCTATTTTCAGGACCGCCACTCTTTTCTGGAGTCGCTTGTTTTTCTGGTCCACCACTTTGTGTTCCAGGATTTTTCCCTTGGAGTGCACGAATGGCTTTCCCCTCAGCCTCTTCCGTTCTCGATTTTCCTTCGCTTTCTTCTCCAGCTAATGGCTCGGTGTTTGCTTTGTTAATGCGATATGAAATAAATACGAACGATGTTGAGCATGGCACGAATGGAAGTAGTTCTCCTGCTGCATTCAGTAGTGTTTCGGCCATCATTTTGTCAGTGTTGTATCCATTAAGCCACCACATGCCACGGCAATATAGAATAAAGAAATCACCTGCCCCAGGAAGCCAAAAGAGTGCTGCGTCTACGGCAATTGCCCAAGCAAGGTAGGATTTATAGGAGTCTCTCGGTATGCGTTTCTTGCCACCGAAAATCGAAAACATGTTACTTTTTGATCCTTCCGCCATGCCTGTATTGTAACCTTGTTTGCTATCGTCTACGTACGTAAAATGCGTGGACGGTATTGGAGTGCTTCAAGCACATGCTCCGGGCCAACGAGTTCAGAATTTCCAAGGTCAGCAATTGTGCGTGCCAGTCGAAGGACTCGATGATACGAACGAGGTGAAAGTTTGAGATTTTTTGCAGCACCAGTGAGGGTATTTTGTGCGTCAACAGAAATACCCGCTCGTTCGTCAAGAACCTTTGAGGGGAGCTCACTGTTTGTATGAGTACGCAGTTTTAATTTTTTAGACCGTGCGATTTGTTTTTCTCTGGCGCTCATAATACGCTCCCGTACCGTAAATGATTTTTCAGATTCGTTTTTACTCCCAAGTTTTTCGTGGGGTACATGTGGGACATCAATCCACACATCAATGCGATCAACAATGGCACCGGAAAGCTTTTTTTGAAAACGCGCCATCTCTCGCGGGTCGGCATTATTTTCTGGTGGATTCATTGCCGCCACTAACATGATGTTTGCTGGGAATGTTGTTGAACCGATGGCTCTAGATATTGTTATTGCGCGATTTTCCAAAGGTTCCCTGAGTGCCTCAAGTGTTCGCCTATCAAATTCAGGAAATTCATCAAGGAAAAGAACACCGCGATGTGCGAGTGTTATTTCTCCTGGACGAAGTGCGTTACCTCCGCCCACGAGTGCGACATACGATGAAGTGTGGTGCGGTGCCCGGATAGGAGCAAAGCGTATGAGTGTTTCTGTAAGAGTACCTGCAACTGAATGGATTGCTGTTACCTCCACGGCCTCTTCAAAAGATAGTGGTGGGAGTATTCCCGCAAGTGCATGGGTGAGCATTGTCTTCCCTGTGCCAGGTGGTCCCACAAAGGCAATATTGTGTCTACCCGCTGCAGCAATTTCAAGCCCGCGCTTTGCAGTCTCCTGTCCTTTTATATCTGCAATATCTACCTGTGGAAGTTCACTTTCAACATTTTCTCCTGCATGATGCGGAGTTTCCTGCAACTCTTTTTTCTCTGTAATGTGCTCAATTACTTCTCGAAGTGATGTTGCCCCAAAAACGGAGATGCCGGCAACGAGAGCAGCTTCACGCGCGTTTTTTTCAGGAACAACTATAGCGGTGAACCCTTTTGCTTTTGCAGTTAGGGTTGCCGGTAAGATTCCTCGAATCTCTCGAAGTGTTCCATCGAGTGCTAATTCTCCCAAGAATGCTGTTTTTGTAGGGTCGAATGAAATTTCTTCGGCGGACAGGAGATATGAAAGCGCCATAGGTAAATCAAAAACTGCCCCTTCCTTTTTAAGTCCAGCGGGGGCAAGTGAGATAACTATTTTGTGATTGAATGTCTTCGGTGATTTAAAACCAGAATGTTTTATGGCAGCGGAGAGTCGGTCACGCGCTTCTTCAACGGCTTTATCCGCGAGACCTACAACTGAAAACGCATACAGTGTTTTTTCAGTGACATCTGCTTCCACGGTAACAACTTCAGAGTGAGGAAATCCAGGCTGAACGCTATACACGCGCGCAAACATAGTGAGCATGATAGCAGGCATTTCATACTGTCAGCATTAAATCACTTACAACACGAGTACCGCACTACCCCGATTAATCGGGGTAGTGCGGTAAAGGTGCACTGTATTTTAAACTCTATACTCTGTTCGCTAACCTCTACGTTTTATTCTGCCTACGCACGCATGTGCTTTTTGCAGGTGGGAGCAGCTGGGTTTGCTTCGAGACGATCCATTTCAATCGCTTCACCAGAAATTTCACAAGTGCCGTAGGTGCCTTCTGTGATTTTTAAAAGCGCATTCATAACTTGATTCAATCTGCCTTCGAGTTCATTGAGAGCCGCATTGTTATCCTGCATGTCTTCAATGATGTCGGCATTGTCATTTCGATCAGCACCAAACTCATCTCCTGCAGGTTTGACAGGTACCCAGTCCGATGCGTTTGAAGGGTTTCTACTCCCAAGCTCAGAAAGCTCAGTTTCAAGGAGTACCTTCTCCTCTTCAAGTAATTTCTTAAATTTTACGAGGTCATTTTGTGTGAGCATGCGGGTATCCTAACATAGACAGGTCACAGGTGTCAGGTTCCAGCTGTCAGCTTCAAACCTCTCCCTAGAAGCTGAAACCTAGCACCTTCTTACTTACTGCTTTGCAGTGAAAGTCGAGTTATTACCTCACGAAGCGTGCTTTCATTTGTGGTGATGAGAATGAGGTCTGGGCGAAGGAAGGCATACATAATGTGCCACTCCAACTGACTTTCTCGGACATCAGTATTTTTAATAGTACGGTCAGTGAATATGAGTGCAGGAGGAGTAGATGCGATGCTTGCGGGAGCAAGCGATGACGGCCTGAAGAAATTCCCCAATCCTTCATTCATACGAGTTTCCCATGAGAGCATTGCATCGAATGCATGATCGTATGCAGACACCGTGATTAAAATAAATGGTTGGTTGCGATCAAATGCATGTACACCAACCATGACGCCTCGTGCGTTTCGCACTAGTTCATTTGGTGCACCAAAAAGACCGAGGATGTCGTCTGTGCCAAGGGGAATGCCGTTTTTAGTAATAATAAATGCCTCCACTTCCCCAAGGTTGAGTGTTGCGGAGTCTTTTATTTTTCCGAGAGTGATAGGTAGGGCTTCCTCGGGTGAGTACTCTACCGCTCTTGAATGATTTGCAGGTATGAGTAATCGCTCCGATGTAGCTATGTTTGTTTGTTTATTAAAAACGAACGCTGCGCCGAGACTCAGTATTCCAATGGCGGTAAGAAAAACTGATCCTATTAAAAACATTCGCATGCGGTTAGCGCGTTTGGTTATTGCCACAGTATCTTCGTAGGGACCTTCGGTTATTGTTCGCTGTTGTTCTGCTCCCACAATTGAAGTGAGTGTGGTGTTTCGTTTTCTGATTTCAGTGCTGATGTCGTTTGCATAGGTACGCACACGAGGAAGCCCGGTATCGGTCTCAGTGGATTGTTTTATTGCGTTAATTTCTGGTGGTGGGTTTTTCTCCCTCACTGGCTCTTCCTCGAGACCTATCTCACGAGCGCTTCTTTCAAAAGGATTTGCGGCAGGCGTAGATTGTAAGGTGGGCTTTTCGATTTCTTTTTCAACTTTTGCAACAGGAAAAATTTTCTTCGTTGCTTCAACTACCGCATTGCCTGTATACAAAGAACTTACCGCTTTTGCTAATGCTTCTACTGTTTTAAATTTCGGTAATGAAGGCGCCTGCATTATCGGCTTCTCTACATTTTTTTCAATGACAGGGAGTGGTTTAGGTGGAGTGGTAGTTTTTGTCGCAGTACCCACCACCATTAAGGAGTGAGGTTCCTGTGTCGGCGCAGTCAATAGAAGCTCGTCTTTAGATGGAAGAGTGTTGTCGACAAGTGCTTTTTTGTTCTCCTCGTCTATTTCCATTTCGTCTATCATTGTAACCCCCCACCTAACCCTTCCTTCCTTGTGTTCTATGCAGCTGGTTTCAGTCCTTTTCGTGTTGCAAACTCTGGATCAATCATTTTTATTGAGAGATTCACGCGCCCTTGATCGTCTACTTCTTTTACTACTACTTTTACAATGTCTCCGACTTTAAATGCTTCGTCTACTGTCGCTATTCTAAATGGTGCAACTTCAGAAATATGCACCAACCCCTCAGCTTTAGCACTGAGTTTTATGAATGCGCCGAAGTTCATGAGACGAGTAACTGGTCCTTCAATAATGTCGCCGACTTTGAATACTCGCGTCATGTCGCGGATGATTTGAGCAGCCTTCTCTGGTGCATCGGCGAGTCCTGTAAGAAATACTGTGCCGTCATCTTCTATCGTCACTGAGGCAACACCAGTTTCTTCTTCGATTTTTCTAATATTCTTTCCTTGTGGACCGATGACCATACCGATCATGTCGACAGGAATTGAGATAGAAACTATTTTTGGTGCGCGTGGCGAAATATCTTTACGAGGCTGTGCAATTGCACCTGCCATAACTTCAAGAATACTCAGGCGCGCCTTTTTTGCCGCAATAAGTCCTTCTGCTAATACTGCTACTGGTAC
This sequence comes from Parcubacteria group bacterium Greene0714_7, assembly GCA_007378985.1. GTDB lineage: Bacteria > Patescibacteriota > Minisyncoccia > Phycocordibacterales > Phycocordibacteraceae > Phycocordibacter. The sequence continues at coordinate 113,633 of VMHB01000002.1, read as the reverse complement.
ACCTTCAACTTTTACATCGAGCTGAATTGCAGTTACTCCATTTTTTGTACCCGCTACTTTAAAGTCCATGTCGCCATGGTGGTCCTCAGGTCCTTGGATGTCAGTCATTATTGCGTAACGAGTTGGGCTATCGTACATGACACCCATAGCAATACCAGCTACAGGAGATGTCATTGGTACTCCCCCATCCATGAGTGCAAGTGTTGATGCACACACAGAAGCCATGGATGTGGAACCATTTGATGCGAGCGCTTCAGACACTAAACGAATTGTGTAGGGAAAAACTTCTCGTGATGGAATAGCAGCTGAGAGTGCTTTTTCTGCAAGTGCGCCGTGGCCAATCATGCGACGATTCATACCGCCCATGCGTCCTGTTTCTCCAACTGAAAATGGAGGAAAATTGTAGTGGTGCATGAAGTGCTTTTTTACCTTCTTGCCTTCAATAGAATCCACCACTTGTGAATCATCAGGTCCACCCAAGGTGAGGGCTGAGAAAACATGCGTTCCGCCTCGATAGAAAATTCCTGAGCCGTGAAGTATTGGAGAAAAACCACCTGCCTCAGCGAACAGCGGCCTGAGTTCATCAAGGGCTCTACCGTCAACGCGTTCTTTATTATCAATGGCGCGGGTACGCATTGCTTCTGCGACCTGATCTTCAAAATATGAGTCAGCCATTTTTACTATTTCTGGAGCCGTTTCAGCAACGGTTTTCAAAAATCTATCTTTCAATTCCCCCATCGCCTCTTTACCAGGGACTCCTGAGAAGACTGCTTTTCCAAATTCTCCCTCTACTGCCTTAAAGAATTCAGGAATTTGTGGATCAACAACACGGACAGGTACTATTTTTTTCTGCTTGCCCATAGCAGTGATTATTTCTTTTTGGAATTTCTGTATTTTTTCGATTTCTTCAACTCCGCGCGTTAGTGCAGCGGTGAGTACATCCTCATCGACTTCTTTTGCGCCAACCTCAACCATAGTGACAACGCCGTCTTTACCACACACCAGTAAGTCGAGTTCTGCGTCATCGGCATTTCTCATTGCATAGGTAGGGTTCACGATAAATTCAGTCGTTCCCTTTTTTCGTCCAATGCGCACTGCAGATACGGGACCATTCCATGGGGTTGGAGAAATAGCGAGAGCGATTGATGCAGCATTCACTGCAAGAATATCTGGGTCATCTTCTTCAATTGAAAGTACCGTAGTAACCACCTGTACTTCTTGGCGGAGATTGCTATCAAAGAGTGGACGCACTGTGCGGTCAATGACACGTCCAGAAAGAATGGCATCCTCAGACGGCCTACCTTCCCTGCGGATATACTGTGATCCTAAGATAGAGCCTGCCGCATAAAACTTCTCTTCGTACTCAACAGTGAGGGGAAAATAATCGATGTCATTGCGCTCTTTCTTACTCATGACCGCTGTTGCAAACACTATGGTGTTACCGTAGCGAACCATGACACTGCCATGCGCTTGCTCAGCAAGGTCAGTAAATGTAGCGGTTAATTTTTTCCCGCCAATCTCAGTCGAGAATTCTTTTTTTTGCATATCTCTTTAGTTATGAGATTTAAAGATTCGTGCCCCGTAGCGAACCTGTTTCTATGAATTCCCAGAAGAGATTCAATTCTTGATGGTAATTCCGCTTCACCGAATCACAATCAAAAATTGAAGGTTCTGCTACTGGGGTCAGGTTAGTGTGCGGTAGCGCCTCTAAAAACCTCAGATACCTAATAACTATTTGAGTATAGCAAAAAACGCCTTTTGTGAAAGACGTTTTTTGAAGTTATTGGTTGTTGCAAAAACCTGACACCTGAAAGCTTCTTTCCTATCTCTCATCCGTATCTGATCCAACCACCATAGGGGCAGAATCGTCATCGTCATTGAATGCCTCATGTTTTGGGGCAGTGCCAATTGCTTCGGCTGCCATATCAAGGAAGTTTTTACCGTGAGGCATGAGGAACTTTTTAGGTTCTTCCGACATGTCAATAAAGTCGTTTGCGGACTCTATGAGTCGTGCTGAGGATGATTTACCAAACGAGATAACTTCCACTTGTGTACCGTGACTGTTTTTAAGGTACTCAACTAGCGGTACGAAGTCCCCGTCCCCTGTTGCAAGGATAACGGCGTCTAGTTTTGGAGCCATCTTTACTGCATCAACTGCCATACCAACATCCCAGTCTGCTTTCTTTGCACCACCATAGAAAATTTGGAGGTCTTTTGTTTTAGTTTCGATACCAATTTTTGTCAGTGCATCAAAAAACGCCTTTTCTTCGCCGGATTCGGTGGTCACTACATACGCGACCGCACGAATGAGAATACGCCCCGCTACTGATTCTTTAAGGACATTTGCGAAATTGACGCGTGCTTTGTATAAGTTTTTTGCGCTGTGATAGAGATTTTGTGTGTCTATGAAGACACCAACCCTCTGTGCTTTGTGTTTAATTGCTGCCATATAAATTAGGTTTTAGGTGCTAGCTTCTAGGAACTAGCTTAATGAAAATAAGTAATTAGTTTAAAAATATCGACCCCTTGAGTGTAGACGGTCTAAGGTCAGAGTAGCTTACAAGAAGAACGGATATAGCCGTCTCTTCATACTACTCCCCGTTGAGTAAAAAAGATTCAAGCAGTTCCTACGGTCTTGCGTCGTCTCCCGTCTTTAGTGTCAGGATTCCTAGGCCCACTGATGAGTCTTGCTATAGCATCAAGCGCCTCTTGAGCCCGTTCATTTCGGCGGGCACTTCTGAATGAACCGTTACCTTCACTGTGAGATGTTCCTGCTTCTCCCATATTTTTTGCTTATGAAAATTACTTTCCTAAGCAACAATTATACTACCTCGGTAGCAAACTCAAAAAACAATTCAGAAGGATAAATGCAGAGAAACTACTTCTTCAAGCCCAAACTCTTGATGACCTTGTTGTATTCCTTTTTGTCAGATTTTTCGAGGTATTTGAGGTGGCTTCGGCGGTCGGCAACCATCTGAAGAAGGCCCCGTCTGGAGTGCTTATCCTTAAGGTGCTTGCGTAAGTGAGTAGTTAATTCACCGATTTGTTTCGTTAAAAGGGCAACTTGAACAGATGCTGAGCCAGTATCAGTCTGGTGTTTCTGTACGGTCTTCATAACCCGTGCTTTCTGCGTTTTGGTGAGCATGTGCGCCAATATACCACGCACTTAGGCTTTTCGCAAGAATATTGTGCGAAGTTGGCGTTATACTCTATGGATGGACATTCAGAACCTGAAACGAGAATTTCTTGAATATATTGAGATCACTAAAGGTCGGAGCATAAAAACTGTTGAAAATTACGACCACTACCTCACTCGTTTCCTCGAATTTTCAAAAGCGAGGGATGTTGCTGATGTGAGCGAAGAAAAACTTCGTGAATTTCGTTTGTGGCTTAACCGCCAAGCAGGTACGAATGGCAACATGATGAAACGGAAGACCCAGAATTACTATCTCATTGCACTCCGTGCATTTTTAAAATTTCTTGCAAAACGAGGCATTAAAGCACTTCCTCCTGAACATATTGAGCTTGCAAAGGTTCCGGAACGCTCGCTCGACCTCATTACAGCGAACGAATTGGAGCGGTTAATGAAGTCTCCTGTGGGGAATGGAGTAAAAGAGCTCCGTGACAGAGCCGTTATGGAAATGTTTTTCTCAACCGGGCTTCGTGTCTCCGAATTATGTGCACTCGATACTGATTTAGACCTTTCACGTGATGAACTCTCTGTTCGCGGAAAAGGCGATAAAGTGCGAGTGGTATTTCTCTCCCCTACTGCAAAGGCCAGCGTGTCTGCCTACTTAAAGGCACGAAAAGATATGGCCGAAGCTTTGTTTGTTCGACACAGTACAGGAAAAAAAATTCCTTCACGTCTCACCCCTCGCTCTATAGAGAATATTATAAAAAGTTGTGCCATTAAGGCAGGTATTACAAAAAAAGTTACTCCTCACGTCATTCGCCACTCGTTTGCCACTGATCTTTTGGAAAATGGCGCTGACTTACGTAGCGTTCAAGCCCTTTTAGGTCATGCAAATATTGCCACTACGCAGATTTATACGCACGTTACCGACAAGCACCTCCTCGATGTACATAAGGCGTTTCATGGAAAGAAAAGAGTGAAGTAACATGTTTTGAAGTATGAAACTCATATCGTGGAACGTGAACGGCATTCGGGCAGTCCATAGGAAGGATCTCTTCGTACCGTTTGTAGAGAAATACAAGCCAGACATTCTCTGTTTGCAAGAAACAAAGGCAGAACAGCACCAGTCAGAAGTGGATTTGCCTGAGTATGAGGAATATTGGAATTCAGCCACGAAGAAAGGCTACGCAGGCACAGCAATTTTCACCCGCGTGAAACCCAGGAGCGTTCTTCTTGATTTTCCAAGCGACATTGTTTCAAAGTTTGCATTCAAAGATTCGTACGGCGACACTAATAGCGAAGGCAGGGTACTTGCCCTTGAATTTGAGAAGTTTTTTGCAGTAACGGTTTACACGCCAAATTCTAAACCTGACTTAAGTCGTTTAAAGCTTCGCCACTCTGTGTGGGATACGGCCTTTCTTTTATATATGAAGCAATTAGAAAAGAAAAAGCCAGTTATTTTTTGCGGTGACTTGAATGTGGCACACACTGAAGATGACCTTGCAAATCCGAAAGCAAATGAGGGTGAGCACGGATTCACTAAGGAAGAGCGAGAAGGAATCGATTCTATTATCAAGGCGGGTTTTGTTGATTCATTTAGAATATTTACGAAAGGGAAAGGACACTACAGTTGGTGGAGTCACTTTGCAAAGTCTCGCGAGCGAAATGTTGGGTGGCGTATTGATTACTTTTTTGTCAGCAAAGCCCTCGCATCTTCTGTAAAAAAAGCAGAAATCCTCCCACAAGTTTTAGGCTCTGACCACTGCCCCATCACCCTCGAAATCAAGATTGAATAGAATGCGCTCAATATAGATGTTTCCTCTTCTGTGCAACCTCCGGAGGTTGCACAGAAGAGTCTCAAACGAATATAGGTAAACGATATGCACAGGGTAAAGCTAGGAATTTCTAAAGGACAGGAGATAATCATATAGGACAGTTCTTTCTTGAGGCAGATCAGAAGCCCAAGTTATACGCGCTTTCAAAAAACATTGATAAAGAGGCGCTATAAAGGCATCTGCCCTTAAAGGCTCGCTATACGGGGATTCCGTACAGCGGGCTTTTTCTATTCTAAAGGACACTACTAAAATGTGCTAAACCCGGGTTTAGCACATTAATTCTTTCTTGCACTAAACGCTAGCCACTAACTCCTCTTCCCTCTTCTTATACATGATGCTTTGCTCGAATTTCTTCAAGTTCTTTTTCTTCCGCCTTTTCACGAGCTTTCTTTCCCTCTTCCCCCATTTCTTTGAGCGCGGAATCCTCCATTAGTGACAGAATCTGAACTTTTTCTTCTAGATATTCTTTCGTATTCTTTTTGGGGTCTTCTAGCACTTCTTCTAGTAATGCGTGCAATATCCAACCAACTCGAGGCCCTGGTTTTTCACCGAGGATTTTTATAACGGATTCTCCATTAACTGCCAGCATGGCAACCGAGATAGGGTCACGAAGCGCTTCATCCACCATTGATTTATATTTACGAAAACGAAATGGCTGCTCCTTAGGGCGACCAGTACCAATGCGGTCGCAGATACGGAGATTCAGGAGGTCCCAAATATTTTCCTGCCCAACATTAACTATCATGCGCCTAACGGCTGAAAGTGTAATTTTGTCAGGGTCTGAAAAGAACATGTGCCAACGCACCAGCTTAGTCGTTTTTTCAATGATTTCGTTTGCGAATTTTAAATCTTGAAGAGCCCGTTTTGCCACTCGAGCACCAACCACTTCATGTCCATGGAATGTCCAGTCCTTTTTTTCATCAGACCATCGCCTAGTTTCTGGTTTTGAGATGTCATGGAAAAGCGCAGCAAGGCGGATGATAAACGGCCACTCTTTGTCAGCAGCATGTTGCATGGCACGAAGCAGGTGTTCGAATACATCGAATGAGTGTGCCTGATTTTGTCCTATGCCAATTCCCCGCTCGATGTCTGGTGCAATATATTTCAAAAGCCCAAGTTTATGGGAAAGAAAGATTGCTTGCATCGGCGTGGCAGTTTCAAGAATACGAATAAATTCATCGCGAATTCTTTCTTTAGATATTTTTTCAAGTTGTGGAGCATTTGCGTGCAATGCCTCGGCGGTTTCTTGTTCAATGGCAAACCCTAGTTCTGCCGAAAGACGAACGCCACGCATCATGCGAAGAGCATCTTCTTGAAAGCGTGTACTAGGGTTTCCTACCGCTTTAATTAAGCGTTTTTTTATGTCTTCATGGCCTCCGTGTAGGTCCACCATCTCCCCTGTTTTTGGTCGATATGCGATGGCGTTCACCGTAAAATCTCTCCGTTTTAAATCTTCCTCCAGAGAAATACCAAACTCCACCGTATCGGGTCTTCGGGCATCTGAGTAGGTGCCTTCTTTGCGATATGGTGTGACCTCAATAACTTTAAGTGTTGGGTCTTCCGACTCCCCTACTACACCGACAGTTCCGTATGTATTTTCATAGAAAGTTTCTGGAAATATTTTTTGTATCTCTTCAGGTGTTGCATTTGTTGTAAGATCCCAATCTTTCGGTTTTTTCTCAAGAATAATGTCACGAACGCAACCTCCAACTAGGTATGCTTCAAAGCCGGCATTTTCAAGGCCATCAGCAACGAGCAGTACTTCTTTTGGAATTGCTAATTTCGTCATAGGCTCATTGTACGATAGGAATCTGCCAGCAAGACAGCTCAAAAGGCATTCGATCACGCATAATTTTCTGCAGAAAATTTGCGCGATCCCGGCTCGGCGTGCGCTCGCTACTCGCTCGCGGCTTCGCCGCCTCCGCCATTCGAATCCCTCCGCAACATAGCAAAATCTCCTAACGTCGATTTTTTATGTGCTCCCGGAGGGATTCGAACCCCCAACGACTGCTTCGAAGGCAGTTATGATATCCATTTCACTACAGGAGCGAACGAGAAGGAAAATAGGATTACTTTTTCTATTTTCTTCGAGTGAAGCTCCTGAAAGGTTTCCTTACAGGAGCAACTGTTCTATCCTACGCTACACATTCGCTTCAAACAAATACCCCTTCAAAAGAAGGTCGGTGTTCTTGTAGAGCGTTCCCCTAGTCTCACTGACTCGAAGTGTGCTATAAATAAGCACATTGCGGGTATGGTTTAGTGGTAGAATGCGTCCTTGCCAAGGACGAGACTCGGGTTCGATTCCCGATACCCGCACAAAAGGCTACTTTTGTGCGGGTATAGTCAGCAAACTTCTTTGCTGACGTCGGGAATCGAAGGGCGCAGGCATATTTTTGTTTGCGTTTCGCAAGGCAAAAATGCCGAGCCGGGGTTGCGAGAAATTTCTGTCAGGAAATTTACTTGTGACCGATTCCCGATACCCGCACTGAGACAGTTTTCCAAAGTAGATGCCTAAGCATCTACTTTTTTCTTTATACACTCGTGTAAACTTGAAAGGATATGCTTCATTCAGTCGTACCAAGCTCGCCTCTTACTATTGGTTCCACAAGAAACATGTTTCACGTGAAACTATTGATTTTTGTGGATAACGCTGTGCTTTATGTGTATAAAGGACATAATGTATTGTCCATGAATATGCCCCTAATTATTTAAATGCCTTTAAATAAAGGTTTATTGTAAAAGACAAATTTAGTAGTTTCACGTGAAACATGGCTAGACATAATGAAGTAGGGAAAATTGGAGAGGGTATAGCGAAGGAATTCCTTATGGGAAAAGGGTTTATATTTGTATCTGCAAACTACCGTAAACCATATGGAGAAATAGACCTTATCTTCAAGGACATCTCAAATAAGTATGTATTCATTGAGGTTAAGAGTGTTTCATGGGAAACGCCCACCACGGGCAATCCCTCCGTTTCCCATGAAATACCTCACCCGGAGGAGAATATTCATCCCCAGAAGATTCAAAGACTGAAGCGCGTTATACAGACTTATCTTGTTTCACATGAAATAGTGGGGGATTGGCAATTTGATGTAATCGCAGTCTTTCTTGATCAAAAGAACAAAACCGCCAAAATCAGGCATTTAAAAAACATTATCTTAGAGACTTAGATCAAACTTAGTCGGGGCGCCGAGAATCGGCGTCAACTCACTAAGCTCGGGGACTCGCTAAGTGGTTC
>VMHB01000002.1:0-105368 GCA_007378985.1 Parcubacteria group bacterium Greene0714_7 | reverse complement strand
GCGAAGCAGTTCGCCTGTTCTTACTCCTTCACTTTGTTCAGTCGGGGCGCCGAGAATCGAACTCGGTCTATCTGCTCCCAAAGCAGACGTACTACCGGTATACTACGCCCCGCGACGAGAAAGAGAATATCATGCTCGCATGTATTCTTTTCGAGGAGCGAGGGCGAAAGGCTTCCTTACGCCCCGACTCTCGATCCGAAGCGAAGGGGCGAAAGGCTTCCTTACGCCCCGAACGCTGCTTCCTCTCCTTCTTTCACCCAAAACAATACCACTTTTTTCAAAAAAAAGCTCTTCTGTTAAGTAGAAGTTTTATGTCCTTTAGAAAAATAAGCATAGTGTTGCTATACTGCCCAAATGAGACCAACCACCTCCTTTGATTCATTCTCACCAATCGATTATCGATACTGGGACGAATCACTTTCTCCGTATTTTTCTGATAGGGGATTTTTAGACTATAAAATGCAAGCAGAAATTGCTCTTCTGAAGGCTTTAGAAAAACACAAGATGTGCCCAGCCTCTGTTGTTCAGGAAGTAGAAGTCGCATGCAAGTCTGTTACCTCTGAAGAAGTATATGCGGAAGAGGAGCGCATAAAGCACGATATTAGGGCACTGGTGAATGTGATTCGTTCAAAAGTGTCTGACAGTGCAAAGCCATTTGTACATATGACGGCTACATCGTATGACATTATTGATACGGCAAACGCTGCACGATTTCGTGATGCAACACAGAAAGTTCTCGTTCCTGCACTGAAAGATCTTGAAAAAGTACTCATTGATTTAACTCTTCGTGAAGCAGGCACAGTACAGGTCGGGCGTACGCATGGACAGCATGCGGTTCCCATAACATTTGGTTTTGCACTGTCAGGCTACGTGAGTCGTTTAGGTGTCTGCATCGAAGCGCTTGATGCTCTTGCGAAAGAGCTTCGAGGAAAGTTTTCCGGTGCAGTTGGTGCATACAACGCATCATCACTTTTCTTTGATGACCCTGAAAGTTTCGAAAACGATGTACTCACAGGGCTAGGTCTCCAAGCTTCAGAACAGTCAACGCAAGTAACACAACCAGAACCAATGGCGCGTTTGATGGCAGAGGTTTCTATTACTCTCGGTGTACTCGCCAATCTTTCTGATGATATGCGCGCACTACAGCGTACAGAAATAGGGGAGATAGGGGAGGAATTTGAAGCTTCTCAAGTTGGATCTTCAACGATGCCACAAAAGAGAAATCCTATAAATTTTGAAAATGTAAAAAGTATCTGGAAAATAGTAATGCCTCGCGTTGCAACTATTTTTCTAGACCAAATTAGTGAGCATCAACGAGACCTTACCAATTCGGCTTCGTCTCGTACCTATGGTGAGTCAATCGCATACACCTTGTCTGCGGTGAAGCGTTTAACTAAGACAATGTCGAAGTTGAAGGTAGACATGGGTAATCTTGAAAAAAATCTTGCCCTTGGTCGTGGATCGGTTGCTGCGGAACCTCTCTACATTATTCTTGCATCTCTTGGTCATCCTGATGCACATGAGAAGGTTCGAAATCTTACGCTCACCGCAGGACAGGAAGGGAAGGGGTTAGAAGAAGTGGCACTAAGTGATGCTGAAATGGCGCCATATCTTTTGCGGATGACTGAAGCACAGAAAAATATACTTAAAAATCCATCCTTATATACAGGAATCGCAGAGAAAAAGGCCAAGGCTGTTGCTGAAAATTGGCACAAAAGACTCTCGCTTTAAAGAAACGGCAAAGATTCGGATGGATGCTTCCGAATCTTTCCCCCGTCTTCGCTCGAAAAATATGAAAGTAAAACTCTCATGTTCTTTCTCGCTTGCCGTGTAAAACTTTCTACGGAAACCTCGAGAGTTTTTCTACCTTCCTTGCCTCAAGAGCAGAAAATAGAAGCTTTCTCCTCTCCTCGGCTGCGTCGGCAGTAAGTGCGACCCGTCTTTCCCGTCTTACAATAGGAGAACATGAAGGGAAGTACTGAAGAGGCTTTTCTGGCGGTATTCCGTGAACACTATGACGGGCTCTTTCGGCATGCGTTCTTTCGGGTTAGCTCGAGAGAGCGAGCACTCGATCTCACACAAGATACTTTTATCAAAGCATGGGATTATCTTCGTGGCGGTGGAGAAGTAAAACAGTTTAAGGGATTTTTGTACCGCATTATGCACAATCTCATCATTGACGAGTACCGTCGCAAAAAAGCGGAGTCGCTTGATGGTATGAGTGATGAACGCCGGGCACATATAGATGCAGACATGGCTGAGGGTAGTGTATGGGAAACGGAAGAGCATATTGATGAAGAAGCGCTTGTAGTGAAGGTGCGTGAACAGCTCACGAATCTTTCACCCGAGTATTGTTCAGTCGTAACGATGCGCTACATAGACGGGTTTTCTCCAAAGGAAATTTCACAAATGACTGGTGAAACGGAAAATGTAATATCAGTCAGGCTTCATCGCGCCATTATTAAACTTCGCACCATGCTCTCATAACTTGCATATGAAAATTAATCTCATTGACTACATCAAAAAAGTCGGCGACACCACATCGCTCTCGACAGTGGAGCAAGAGAAGCTTGAGAGGGTACTTACGGAATACATGGCGATGAAGCCAATACGGGGTGCGCATTCGTCTAAGGATGAGCGTCACGCAGAGACTAAGGGAAGTTTCTTTTCCTCTCTTTTCATGCATTCAAAGAGAAGATATGTTCCTGTTGCAATAGTCCTAGGACTTCTTCTTTCAGGAACTGCGTCATACGCTGCAGAGGGCGCTCTGCCTGGAGATTTACTCTACCCGATAAAAGTGGGAGTGAATGAAAAGGTGGAAAGTGCGCTTGCAGTGTCTACTGAATCTAAAGCAACACTTGAAGCAAAGTTTGCAGGGCGCCGTCTTTCGGAGGCTACAAATCTTGCAGTAGGGAATAAGCTTACTGAGGACAACAGCGCAAAGTTGTCCAGTGATTTCGCAAAGCATGCTGATGCAGCAGTGGCAGAGACGGAAAAATTAGAAAAGAAAGATGCATCAGTCGCCATTGGACTTGCATCAAATTTTGAAAGCAATCTTGTTGCACATGAAGCATTGCTCGCCGGAGTCAATGCGAAAGGGAAAACGGATACTTTGCGTGCAGTGGTGCGTACAAAAGCGCTTTTGGTTTCAAAATTTCGTATGAACGCAGAAGGTGATGCTGAAGTCAGTGCTCGTTCGGTTCAAAGTATCGATGCACGCAAGGCGACTGGTATCTCTGAAAGTGTCACTGTAGATGCTCGTATCAAGCAAGAGACTGCGGTCGCTGTAGGTAACAAGGCAAAGGCGTCGATAAAAGAAGCGCAGTCTCTCCTTGCTAAAGCGAGTCGGAAACTCGACACCTCAACTCTAGCGAATGCAAAGGTGCAGATTACGCTAGCTACAACTCTTTCAACCGAGGGTGACACACTCGTCAAATCAGGTGATTTTGTTGGTGCATTTCATTCGTATCAAGATGCGTTGGTAGCCGTAAGTAAGCTCACTGTCTATCTTAATGCTTCTGGTGGAGTGAACATCAAGCTTTTTGCTCCTTCAGAGGATGCTTCGTCAGTAAAAAACAACAATAACTCAAAGTCGCATGGCAGTGATCGCGAAGAAGACGGGAACAGCGCGCCTGATCCAACCGAAATTCTCCCAATTGATATTAATGTGAATAATGGAGTTGATGTACAAGGAGAAGTACATGTAGGGGGAAGTAATGTGAATGTAGGAGGGAGTGGAACTGGTAGCGTCAACATAGGGCTCTGATCGATGCAATCTTCTAATCAAAAAAGCCCATGAAAATTTGACTTCCATTAACTCATTGTGTAATATATTTATATGGGTATAACTGGTAAATTTTTTGAAGGAGGTGGAACTCACTTTTGGAGCAGAAAAGGGACACGTGAGGATGGGAGTGGAACTCCTGGAGTGTTTGAAAGGAATGATATCTGGTGTGACACGTGCGAGAAATGGATACAAAAACATGGATGGGATTCGCATAGAAGGGTTGTGCATCAAAATCAAAAATAAACTTTTTACTCACAAAAACCCGCCACTAGGCGGGTTTTTTATATGCAGTTTGAAAAAAGTTCGAGGTCGAGGTAAAATAAAGCATGATTGTAGTTCTCAATTTTGGAGGACAGTTTGCACCTTATTGCAAGAAGGGTCCGTGATCTCGGCGTGAAGGCCGAGATTTTGCATGGAGATACAACGGTAGCTGAGATTCAAGCCCTGAATCCCGTGGGCGTTATTCTCTCAGGAAGCCCGCATTCAGTACTCGAAGGTGGTCCACTACCAGACAAGCGAGTATTTGAGCTTGGTATCCCTGTTCTTGGTATTTGTTACGGGCATCAATTAATGGCGCATCTTTTAGGTGGAAAGGTGCAAAATAAAGAGAATAAAGAGTTTGGGAAAGAAGTTGTTTCAATAAAAAAGAAAACAGGCATTCTTAAAGGGCTTGTAGCGAAAGAGGTTGTATGGTTTTCACACGGCGATCAAGCAACAAAATTACCAAAAGGATTTGTAATTACGGCTTCTACTAAAACGTGTGCACATGCAGGATTTGCAGACGAGAAACGCAGGTTTTTTGGTATTCAATTTCATCCAGAAGTAACACATACGGTTCATGGGAAAAAAATAATTTCCAATTTTATTTTTGGTATCTGCAAAGCCAAAAAAGATTGGGATATGAAGTCTGTCGCGAAAAATATTATTGCAGACTTAAAAAAAGAAATCGGTGACGGACATGTGGTGGTCGGTATTTCTGGTGGTGTGGATTCGCTTGTTGCTGCCACTCTGCTCTATAAAGCAATAGGAAACCGTTTGCATGCAGTTTTTGTAGATACAGGTTTACTCCGCAAAGGGGAAGTGGAGAGCGTTTCCAAATCTCTTCGCTCACAGGGATTCAAAAACCTGCATGTTATTGATGCAAGTGAGATGTTTTTGTCGCGTTTGGTGGGGGTTATTGAACCAGAAGAAAAGCGTAAAATTATTGGACACTCGTTTGTAGAGGTTTTTGAAAAAGCGCTGACTGAAGAACTAAAGGCATATCCAATTGGCTACCTTGCGCAAGGGACTATTTATCCTGATCGTGTTGAGTCAGCCTCAACATCGAAACACTCATCCAAAATAAAAAGTCATCACAACCTCACACTACCCGAGCGAATGAAATTAAAAATAGTTGAGCCAGTGAAAGATTTGTATAAGGATGAAGTGCGTCGTGTTGGAGAAGAATTAGGGTTGCCACATGCGCTCGTATGGCGCCACCCATTCCCAGGCCCAGGGCTTGCGATTCGTATTGTTGGTGAGATTACACCTGAACGCCTTGCGATTCTTCGAGAAGCAGACGCTGTGTTTACTGAAGAGCTAAAGCTGGCAGGTGAGTACGAGAAGATTTGGCAGTCATTCGCCGCATTATTACCTCTCAAAGTAGTTGGCGTTATGGGTGATGCTCGCACCTATGAATACATCATTGCGCTTCGTGCAGTAGACTCTATTGATGGAATGAGCGCTGACTGGCACAAGATGCCGCACGAACTTTTGGAGAAAATCTCAAGTGCCATAGTTGGCAAAGTTCGTGGTGTAAATCGGATTTTGTACGATGTTACCCAAAAACCTCCTGCAACTATTGAGTACGAGTAGCTCACCTTTTCGGTTTTTCGGATACCATTTTTTCTTCTGATTTCGGTTTTATTTTTGCCTCTGGTGCACCACGGCCTTCTCCGATGAACGCCCGCCCGTCACTTCGGTATGGCCATGGAGCGTTTTTCTTTTCTTGCATAGTAGTGAAAGATTATTTTTAATTATCAGCAGTGTCTAGGTGCGTGTCTCTAGGGCGCCTCATGCGGTAGGAATCGCTATTTTTTCTTCCCGAGGCTTTCTGCCGGCTCGCTTTTGAAGTTCTTTTTCTACATCCACTAATGTCACATTTTTCTCAACTAAGAGAACGAAAAGGTGATAGAGAAGGTCGGCTGTTTCTTCTACTACCCTCTCTCGTGTTTCTTTTGTGGCAGCCTGAATTACCTCGAGTGATTCTTCGGCAACTTTGAGTGCAATTCTGTCGAGCCCTGCTTCAAAGAGCTTAGTGGTGTATGAGTCTTTTGGTAAATCGCGTTTGCGCTCTTCGAGCACTTTGAAAAGTGCCTTAAGTTCGTTTATTGGCGCCCCTTCTTTGAAGCATGTTCTGTCTCCTGTGTGACACACGGGCCCAGTGGGGCGAGCTTTTACGAGAATAGTATCGTTGTCGCAGTCCACTTGTATGTCTTCTACGGAAAGTACATTACCCGATGTTTCGCCCTTCTTCCATAGAGTCTTTCTGGTGCGACTGTAAAACCACACAGAGCCAGTGTTCAAGGTTCGCGTGAGTGCTTCTTGATCCATATATCCAAGCATGAGCACCAAGCCATTTTCAGAGTCTTGGATTATTGCTGGCACGAGGCCCTGCACTTTCTCCCAGTCCATTTTTCTCACAAGTTCTTTGGATCTCATGTTTTTACTACTTAGATTTCACTCTTGGTTTTTTGGTAGTTATGACCACTGCCTCGAAATCACGAACCGTTTCGAGTTCGGTAAGCCCATTTGCTACAAATGAGCTCCCTGTTTCGGTGATATCGCAAACAGCGTCGGCAAAGCCGAGTGCTGTCGCAGCTTCGACGGAGCCACCAAGTTCGATAATACTTTTTGCTTTTACTCCTTTACTTTTGAGATAGTTTTTCAAGATTGTGGGCAAAGAGGTAGCGATTGTTTTACCATTCAGGTCTTTGAGCGATGTAATTGGTGAACCTTCGGGCACGGCAATGGCGAGTGAGCATTCACCTAGGCCCAGTCGTGCTACAACCTCGACCTTAGATTTTTTCTCTAGTATTTGGTCTTCGCCAATAATGCCAATGTCTGCATTCCCACTTTCTACATACCAGGCAATGTCACCTGATCGTGCCGATACTATTTTCACATTTGGCAGTTTTGGTATCTCATATACGAGCGTTCTGTTCTTTTGCTGTCGTTCACGCCCCTCTTCATTCATAGGCACTCCAGCTGCTTGCATACATGTTTCAAGGAGTCCCCAGGCAATTGCTGAGAGTCGTCCATTTTTTTGTATCGCGATGCGTACTTCGTTTCCCGATTGAGCCATTTCGGTGATTATTTTTTTAGCTCGTTCACGCCCCTCCCTCCTTTTCTCGTAATACTCAAGGATTGCTTCGGGTTCGGGCGGGAGGTTTCGCGGTGTGTAGCGAGCGCGATCTGCTTCTTCTTGTTGCCAATTGAGCCTGTCGGCTCTCGAGCCCGGGGTCACAGGTGCTTTGCGTGCAGTGCTCGACTCGAGGGGTCTTTTAAGTGCTTCGTTCATAATGTTTGATATTAGATTTGTATTTTTTATTCGTTTATTTTTCCCTTCTACTTTGTGTATGTATCACTGTAGTACTACAGTGATACATGGCGGAAAGCGTTTTTGTGTTCAACGATGAAGGTTCAGCCGTTCACTAGCCTTCACGGAGAAGGTCCCAAGGATCTACCTTTCTGCTCGCTAATATTTTCCATATCTCTTCGTTTTCCTTGGCAACTATCTCAGGTGTAGCGCATTTGAGGAGGTAATTTTCGTCCTTTAGTCGCACTGATTCCTGCTTTCCGATTTTTTCTTTTTCCATAATTTTGTTTTGTAAATAATAAAAAAACCGCCTATCTGGGGCGGTATGCATTTCATTTTTTCTTTTCTTGCACCTGACGTTAATCAGATTATTTTTTATGCAGTCGAGAAATGATGGTGTTATACCCGCCCCGTCCATGGTGGAGCCAATGGGAAACACGACTCACTGTCGTAGTTGATGCACCTGTTTCGTCTGCTGCGTTGCGGTAGGAAACATCTTTGATAAGAAGGCGAGCAATAGCAAAGCGCTCCGCAAAAGCCTCCAGCTCTGCCTTGGTGCAAAGGTCACGCATGAATGCAGAACACTCCTCACGATTTTTTAGTGAAAGAAAGGCAGTATATAAAGCCTCTAGGTTTTGCTTCGAACCTGAGGTTTTTGCAGAGGCTTTGTTTGTAGTGTTCATTCTATTCATGGTATGTATCACTGTAGTACTACAGTAATACATACTGTAGCAGAGAGATGTAGATGAAGTCAAGTTGGGCGGTAATGGGGTTAGGTTGGGGGCAGATGATGTCGAGCCGAAAGCAGATGCGACCTTAAAGACCTTTTGTGTCTTGGGAAGATAGATTGCTATCGGCTTTCTATAGCTTTTATCAGTTGTGCAGTGAGTGCAGGAGCTACGGTGCTCCCAAAGGTTTGCGCCGCTACTGTAGTATCACCGTTAAGGTAGGTATCAATAGCTACGCCGGACTCTTTTTTGAAATCTCGAATGATGTAGGGCGTGGTGATGGCACGCAAATCACGGGACGCTGTATCGGGTGCATCGGTAGCGGTTACGATAATTCCCATAAGCGCACCATTTTCATTCACCGCAGCACCTCCTGATGCACCTTGTTGCGCAATAATGGAGCCACCTAAAGAGAAGAGATCTATGGTGTCTGTATTGAATGTAAATAACTCCACAACATGCGTTATTGCTGAGCTGGCGTAGAGTTCTTTTTGGACTGTAATACCTCCTAAAAATCCCGCAGGATAGCCTGCAGCAATGAGAGTTTGCCCTTCTTCAGGTGGAGTAACAGATATTGAGAGAAACGAAAATGCTGTGGGTAGTGTAATGCTTGGATGCACTGTTCCTGTAATGCGCAAGAATGCATAGTCGTGTTCCCCGTTCCCTGTTGGTTTTGACTGATTTATTTTTGATGCGTTATCAGCAATCCATGAAGGCGGGAGGAAAAGAAGTTCTGCAGTGTATTTGGGCTGTGCAGGACTTCCTGTTCGAATAGTGCATTCTATAAAGCCAGCACTTGGGTAGTCTTTAAGAAGAAGGTACTGTCCAACATGAGAGTTTGTAATGATGGTACCTCTTGGATCGATAATGACACCGCTCGCAGAAATAGAATTTAAAGGCCCTGCGTTTTTTGTTACACAGATGATATTAACAATAGCCTCGCGCACCTTATTATTGAGCGCTATTTGATTGACGGGTTCTTTGGCAGGAGTGGTAATAACCGCAACAGTTGTTTTTGGGGCAGTCGTTTGTTTTGGTGTGGTGGTAGCTAGTTTTTTTGCTGGACTAATTTCGCTGGCGCCACTCTCTGTTGCCTTTGTGTTGCCATTGATAATATCGGCAAGAGTGCTGGTTGAGATAGCTCCGAATGAATTTTGTGGACTCGTTGTTGTGTTTTCTTGTGAAATTGAAACATGACCAGGGGAGGTCGATAACCCAGCTACTATGGCAAATGCGAGTCCTGCGAGTGCAAACAAGAGTGTACGAAGGAAAGCGAACATCTTGTTAGTTTACAGGTGCTAGGTGCTAGGTTCCAGCTTTTGGAGTCAATGCTTCTGGCTTTAAGCGCTTAGTTTTGATAGAGTTGAGCAACGCGGGATTAGTTTAATGGTAGAACATCAGTTTTCCAAACTGATAGCAAGGGTTCGATTCCCTTATCCCGCACAAAAATAATGAGCCAGACACGGAAGTGTCTGGCGATTATATTTTCTATGCATAGCATACGCACGGCTCTCGCTCGGAAATAAACATGCGGATATGTTTATTTCGCTCACTCGTTTGTTTGTAGCGGGATAAGGGAATCGAAAGGCAAACACCATAATTCTTGACAGAATTTCAATATGATGGTATCCTATACAACACACTCACGATAGTAATAAAATAGATATGAGCGAATTACGCATGAATAACGAGGGGGTCGTGCCAGAAAAACGACGAATGGGGCCGATTGAAGAAGAAGTATTGCTCATGCTTCAACGTTCTGATGAAATGAGAAAGAGTGGTCGCCCGTTTTCATACAAGATACCTTTCCATAGAGGTTAGACTGAAATTGGAGAATAATCTCAAATCTAAAACCCCCGCCGTTGGCGGGGGTTTTGATTTAGGGAGTTCTCCTCCCCAAAAGCTAAAAGCTATCAGCTAGCACCTAGAAGCTAGATGCTACTTCACCGCATCCTTAAGACCCTTTGCTGCACGGAATTTTGGTACGCGCATAGAAGGAACCTTGATGCTCTCACCAGTGCGAGGATTACGGCCAGTTCTAGCTGGGCGCATCTTTGTTGAGAAGATACCCAATCCTGCGATTGATACTTCATCGCCCTTCTTAAGGGCAGCAATAATAGAATCAACGACGGTTTCAACAACAGCCTCAGACTGTGTCTTAGTACCGCCGAGCATATCGTGAACTTTTCCTGCGAGATCTGCTTTATTCATGAAATATAAACTAGTGGCTAATCGCCATTATTTTCTAAAGGGCGTTAAAACATTATATACATAGGCTTTTTTCATGCAATAGTGCGTAGGCATATTGACCTCTTTATATAATAATGTATAGTACTCATGATGAGTGAGAGAATATTGCACGCAGGTTTATCACAAAGAGAATTAAGAGAGCATCTTGATGAAGATTTGAGTGCTTCAGACGGCATGCCTGAGAGATCTGTACAACCTACTACAGTAGGAAAGAGGAGAGGAAGACTTCCTCGAGCGATTCAAGATATTTTAAGAGAGGCATTAGGTTAGTCCACTAAAAAACGCCCCATTCGGGGCGTTTTTTAGTGTGCGAACTCTATTGTTCTCGTCTCTCTGATTACGTTAATTTTCACTTCACCAGGGTAGTGCATTTCATTTTCAACACGCATGGCGATATTGCGAGCCAAATCGTGTGCTTGCAGGTCTGAAATTTCTTCTGGTTTTACGAAGATGCGCACCTCACGACCTGCTTGAATTGCATATGCTTTCTCAACTCCCGCAAATGATGTAGCGATCGCCTCAAGCTCCTGTAAGCGCTTGATGTAGTTCTCTACAGAGTCTCGGCGTGCGCCTGGGCGACCACCTGAGATTGAATCTGCCACCTGCACGATGAGAGATTCCATAGTCTCATAAGGGTATTCTTCGTGGTGTGCCTGCATTGCCTGAATAACACGCTTATCAACGCCAAATTTTTCGAGAATTCTTCGGCCAATCTCTACATGTGTACCTTGGACTGCATGGTCTACTGCTTTGCCTATGTCATGCAGGAGTGCTCCTGTCTTTGCAACCTTTACGTCAAGTCCTAATTCTGTCGCCAGTACGCCTGCGATGTGCGCCATTTCAATCGAGTGCTGGAGAACATTTTGTCCATAGCTGGTGCGGAAGTACAAACGCCCAAGGATAGACATAAGACGAGGGTCAAGACCATGAATACCGCACTCATAGGCCGCCTGCTCAGCCTTCTCTTTCATTACTTTACCGATTTCTTCTTTTGCTTTTTCAACAGCGTCTTCAATGCGTGCAGGCTGTATACGAGCATCAATGATGAGATTCTCAAGAGCAACACGCGCAATGTTTCTGCGCACTGGGTCGAAGCACGAGAGAGTAATGGCACCCGGTGTATCGTCAACAATCAAATCAACACCTGTTGCTCGCTCAAACGCACGGATATTTCTTCCTTCTCTGCCGATGATTTTTCCCTTGATGTCATCTGATGGGATAGGAACCGAAGAGGTGAGTACATCAGAGTGTACTGAGTTGCCCATGCGGTGAATTGCGGTCGTCAAAATCTCCCGAGCTTTTGCATCAAGTCTCTCCTTGCCATCAATTTCGAGTTTTTGTACTCGAACCATCATGTCTTCCTCGTGATTTTTTTCTAAGCCCCTGAAGAGCTCTGCTCTCGCTTCTTCTTCGGTGAGCTTTGCCACATCTTGGAGAGATTTCTCACGGTCAAGAATGAGTTTGTCGGCACGCTCTTTGATTCGCTTCACTTCTTCTATTTGTGCCTTGATACGCTCAGCTTCTTTATCAATATCAAGCTGTCGTTTATCCAGATAGGTTTCTTTTTCTCCAATACGTTTTTCCTTAAGGAGCGCCGCTTCTTCTTTAAGGCGGAGTTCATCACGAAGTCCCGCTTCTAATTTACCGGATTCTTTTTCTCCTTCAGAGATAATTCTTTTTGCTTCTTCTCGTGCCTCAAGCAATCGTTGCTTGATTTGAAGTTCTACTGAACCTTTTTGCCCAAGAGCAACAAGTAAGCGAAGTGCATATCCTGCACCAATGCCAATAAGACCCGTGAGGGCGAGGACGATGAGGAGTGTGGTTGTAGACATAGGTCACGCGCGGCGTGCCGATGTATACAAAAATAGTTCAAACTTAAACGAAGTGTACGTCGTCGGATCGAGTACTGAAAATTCTGGCTAAAATAACACTGTTCGTCATGTATCTGCTCTGTTTTTGCATTATCGGTCGTTATCGCTACTATTCAAATTTGATCATAAAAGGGACTTTCTTAGTGTATCAGATGAGGAGTGTCTTAAGCAATAAAGAATTGTGTTTAGTGCATTTTGCTGTATTCTAGCCATTATGAAAATGGAAGCTACTCCGAGAGAGGTTCCGCCATCTGGGGTCGATATGGCTCCAGTGCACCGTGCACTACTTCAGACTGGTCGTAATGCGTATAGTCTTGGCGACAAAGGGCGTCTTGAGAGCGTCAAAGGATTGATGCGATTTTTTGGGTTTCAGATCCCAATTTAAGTTTTTTGGAGCTAAAGTCTAGTCGCTCGGCTCATTATTGTTGGTGATTTCAAATTTCTTGCGTTACCTCCCGTTTCGTGGCATTTTTTAAATATGAGTACAGCAGAAGGAGGTTTGACCGAGGGAGGATTGAAAAGGGCAATTACGCGCCATTATGTTGGTATTGCTCGAACAGATCCTAGTGGTTGGGCTGGTGTTCGTCCGAGAATGCAAGAGTATGTTACCGGCTTAGTTGAGCGGTACGGTTCCCTGGTCGGGGCGTCAGATCGTAGTGCTGGTTTTCAGGCAGCTTTGAGGATTTTTAAGTAATAAAACAATTACACTAATACAAAATCCCCGCCTATAGGCGGGGATTTTGTATTAGTGTAGGCTAGTTTCTAGAAATTAATTCTCTGCCTAAGACCCTTTCTTATAAATAGAATCAATGATGCCGTACTTCTTAGCTTCTTCCGATGTCATCCAATAATCACGCTCCGCATCTCTCTCGACTTCCTCGTATGTTTTCCCTGTGTTCTTTGCGAGTATCTTCGTGAGGTTTTCCTTGGTGCGGAGAATGTGCTTTGCAGCGATTGCAATATCTGTTGCTTGTCCTTCTACGCCACCCATAACCTGGTGAATCATTACTTCTGAGTTTGGAAGGGTGAAGCGCTTGCCTTTTTTACCAGCTGAAAGAATGACAGCGGCAGCAGAAGCAGCAATACCAACGCACACCGTTGCGATGTCTGGCTTCACATAATTCATGGTGTCCAAGATTGCCAAGCCTGCAGATACTGAGCCACCCGGAGAGTTTATATAAAGGAACACATCTTTTTTTGGATCTTCCGCTTCAAGGAAAAGAAGTTGAGCAATAACAAGGTTCGCAGTGTAGTCATCAATTGGACCTCCCAAGAAAACAATGCGCTCTTTTAGAAGGCGCGAGTAGATGTCATACGCACGTTCACCGAGAGCGGTTTTTTCAATGACCATTGGGATGACACTGTTTGAAGGGGTTTGTGTTTTTTTGTTCGTCATAGTGTCCTCACTATACTCCAGCTTCATTTTTCACGCCAAGTCCAGATTGTTTGTCGAGTCGTTTTGCTTCCGCCCACGCCAGCTCAAAGATTTTTTTCATGGCGTCAGCAATCTCTGCGCTCTCTATAATGATGCCGAGTTTTTCTCGCCATGAAGCGATCATGACTTTGTTGTCATATACATTGATTGCGGGATGAAAGCCAAATTGATCAGCTGGAACAAACACTGATTCACGATATTCTTCGGGGTCTTTTTTTGCCCGCTCTATTCCCATTGAGGTCTGCGGGAATATCGCGCGCATAAATAATTTTCTCTTAGCGCGTCGTCGGTAGTATTCTGGAAAGTATCCTTTTATGACGGAATGCTGATCTTCAATAGAGGAGAAAGCGATTATATTGTCCGACTCTGCCTTTAAACTATCTTCAAAAACATACCGCAAGCCTTCGATTCCTTCATAAAACTTAATTTGAGGTCGAGTTGCAGATTTTTGTATTAGCTTAAGCTCAGATGCAAATTCCTTAGCTTTCTCAGCAGCCCGGGTAGATTCTTCAGCTTGCTTCTCTAGGTATGTTGCAAGTTTATCGGGAGACTCTGCGTAGTATTCTTGCTTCGGTTTTTTCCCTGACATGCTCGCGAGCCCTTTATTGATGAGTGAATCAAGGATCACATAGGTAGTGGCTCGATTAACATTTGCCTTACGCGATGTCTGCGCAACGGTACCTCTATCAATAGTTAGGAGGGCGATATACACAGAGGCTTCTTTCTCTGAGAGGCCAAAGGAAATCAATTTTCCGGTGAGATTATCGACTGGTTTTTTCATATTTCCATTATATTCTTATTACTCAAATTGTGTCAATAAAAATTAACAGAAAAATGTGAATACCGAATCAATCATATTTTAAATATGTATTTCAAATATATATTGAAAATATAGATTGACAAAAAAAGATTGCTCAATATACTAGCCACATATGAAGCGAGAAGCATTATCCACGCATGTAGCAGAACAGCCTATACCTTTTCCTCTAAGGTGGTGGTGTAGTCGATGCAGAGACTGGCATCGACTCAGATGTCCAAGGACATCTTTATAGCGTTAGCTCTTAGGAGTTTCCGTAGGTTTTTCTTCTGGGGTTTCAATGATATCGATTGGTTCTTTTGAAATTGAGCGAGCGCCAAGGAGTTCCCAGACTTTTTCTCGCATTACTGTTGCACGGACATACTGATGTGCACGGCCGTGTTCCACGCCTTGCTCAATGAGTGCGTGCGCAAGTCGTTCTTCATCTTTCGAGTCAGCTTCTATTTTTTCAGCACGGGCTATCTCACCGAAAATAAGATCGAGAGCAACACGCTTTTCTGCAGGAACTTGGAGTTCTGCACGAATGGTATCTTCAGTTTTGCCGATGCGCTTTAGGTAGTCATTGAAAGGAACGCCTTGCGCTGCAACATCGCGTTTCGTTGCGTCCAAGAGCGCTCCCGCTTCTTCGCCTATTATAAGTTTAGGAATAGCGCATGATGCTTTTTCAATCAGCGCTTCCGCTATAGCGCCTCTTTTCTTTTGAAGTTCGCGCTCTTTCACGGCACGCACTGATTCTTCTTTGAGGAAGTGCTCAACAGCGAGTGAATTTTCAAAGCCAAGCTTCTTTGCCTCGTCGTCAGAGAGGGTGGTGGTTGCGTCTCCCGTGGACTGCGTCATTTGCCTTGCTTGCATGCGAAGTGCCTGAAGGGCTGCTTCTTGTTCCTTCTCTTCATCGAGGGCAGGGAGTTTGGCAGATGCTTTTTTTGCAACATCTTTGAAGTTCTCAATTGAACAACTTGGTGCAACGATAGCAACGATTTCAAAGGGAACATCAGTATCTATGTCAGAAGCGCCTAAGGTTGCGGCAACGGGCATGATTGGCATAACCGCATGTTCTTTTAGTAATTCTTCCACTTTTGATTTCAGTGCATCTTCCGCGGCTTCCCTCCAGAGGACTTTTTCTCCTACATGCTCGCGCACCTTTTCAATTGGCGCTGTACCTTTGCGGAAGCCTGGCAATGTTATTTCACGATGTCTTTTTTTGTTTGCATAAGTGTCTATCCTAACGCATTAGAAGTGTAAAGCAAAAGCCCGCTCTCAGGCATTGAGAGTGGGCTTTTGGCGAAGTGATTAGTTATTACTGAGCACTTGCTCCTCCGTTTACTGCGGCAGCAGAGCTTTCAATGCCTGAAAAATCAGTGGCATTGATGTCAGCTTCAATGCTGTCTAATTCATCTGATGAGCTCTGACTTAAAGCAGCTTGCACATCGGGATCGTTAGATGTTTGAAGTTCTTCAACGGTGCCAGCTGGTGCATCAACTGATAGTTTTTCAAGACTCTGATTCAAGAAGTACCAAGCTCCTGCTGCAAGGATGCCCACGATAATCACAATGACGGCAATTGGACCAATAGCCATAGTACTTTTCTTTGGCATTTCGGTTGATGGTGTCGAGGTTGGAGGAGGAGTTTGAGTAGCTTCGTTTGTGTCCATATTTTTATTTTAGTTTTTAAAAAGAATTTATATTCTTGGCGTTGTGGTTGCGTTTTGGCGGATAGCACGAGCTGCTACACCAAGCTTCTTTACTGCGCTTTGAATTGCTTCACGCGCTTTCTTTATATGCATCTGCGCACTATCTGTAGTGGTGCGGATAGGGGCGAGACTTGCTGATACAGCTGCCATGTTGGATGCGTTCAATATACTTACCGCTGCCGCTTGTATGGCCCCAAGGTCTTGTTTTGCTGCGGCTATTTCAGTTTTTGCAATTGCTATGTCAGCTCGTGCGTCAGTGGTGTTTCCGCCTGCCTGATCTATTTTTGTGGCACGCGATTCAATGCGTACGATGATTTCTTCCAGTCGATGAATGACAGCGAGGAGTCTTTCTGCAAGGCGCTTCATCGCCTCTTTGATTCTTTGTTCACTGCGTTCGCGGGTAGTAGTGCTCATATTCCCAGGTCGAGTTGTAGAGGCAATTCCAGGTCGTACTACTGGGCGAGTACTTGAACCAGCACGATCATCCATGCGATCACGAATTGGTGTTGTTGAAGCACGAGGCAACATTGGGCGAGGAGGTACTCCTACAGTTGGTCGATCGGGTCTTACTGGATCAGTGTAGCCAGCTCGAGGGTCTGTTTTTTGATTATTCCCTAAATTATCCAAGTATGCCTTTGCAGACTCTACTCTTGGTAGAGGTCGAGTAGGTGTTTCTGCAAATGCGACTGTTGCAGAGCCGAGGGCGAGCACTACTGCCATGAGAGTGAGTGCGTTATATGTCCATGTGCGTTTCATAGTGATTTAATGATTAGTTTTTACAACGACATCATCCAAATATTTATTTGAATGTCTTTTATATAGTATATAACCCTCAAGGATGTTGGGAAGTAAAAAATCAAAATCCCCGCTTTTCTCTAGAGAAAAGCGGGGATTTTGAGGCTATGCGGGGAACTTTTCTTTGTAGAGTCCCAAGGATTTTGCAAATGCTTCCTTCGCTTCTTTTGCTCCTTTAAACCCTTGGATATCAACAACGTTTTCTTTTCCTTTGAGCTGTTTGTATGTCTCGAAAAAGTGTTGGATTTCTTTGATGGTGTGCTTGTTTACATCAGCAAGGTCTTTCACCTCGTCCCAGCGCTTATCTTTCACAGGCACTCCGAGTACTTTGAAATCTGATTCGCCATCGTCAATCATTTCCATGACTGCTACAGGGCGTACTTTTACAAGAATGCCAGGGTGAATAGGAAAGGTAGAAAGCACCATAACATCGAGTGCATCGCCATCATCCCAGAGTGTCTTTGGTACAAAACCGTAGTCAACTGGATATGGGGCGGATGAGTAGTTCGCTCGATCAAGTTTAATGAGTCCTGTTTCTTTATCGATCTCGTATTTATTGTGTGAACCCTTAGGAACTTCAATAATGACATTTATCTCGTCTGCAGTACCTGGGTCTATGTCGTGCCAAAGATTCATAAATTAGGTTTTAGTGATTAGGGTATAGAGTTTAGTGTATCAAGAATTACGCGTCAGCTTTTTCTACTGATTGCTCAATGGGAGCTTCTTCGATTGCTTCGGCTTCTGCCTCACCAACCTCTTTATCTTCAGCAGAAGAGAGTTCTTCTTCTGCTGATAGTACGACTCTGCCACCTTCATTTTCGCTCACCTCTACTGCTGTTCCGCCAACAGGACGGATATCGATTGACCAGCCAGTGAGCTTAGCTGCGAGGCGTACATTTTGACCACCGCGACCGATTGCAAGTGATTGCTGATCCTCAGAGACTTCAGCAACTGCACGGTGTGTTTCTTCATCAAGTTCAATTGAAAGAATTTGGGCAGGGGAGAGTGCGTCTTCAATAAATTGTTTTATTTCTTCTGACCACTCGATGATGTCGATGCGTTCACCTCCGAGTTCACTCATGACTGTTGAAACACGAACACCTCTCTGACCGACGAGTGCGCCAACTGGGTCGATGCGTGAATCAGTTGCGTGTACGGCAACTTTTGAGCGACCGCCAGCTTCACGAGCAATTGCTTTTATGACAACTGCACCACTTGCGATTTCAGGTACTTCAAGTTCAAAAAGTTTTTCCAAGAATTTTGGATGTGCTCGGGACAAACGCAAGAATACTCCACGCACCCCTTCTTCAACTGAGAAGAGGTATGCGCGAACACGCTCACCAGCGCGATATCGCTCACCGGGGATTTGCTCGTGGTATGGCATGATGCCCGTTGCACGACCCAAGTCGACATACAGGTTTCCACGCTCAATGCGTTGCACAATACCGTGAACGATATCGCCTTCTTTTCCGCCGTATTCTTCAACAACTGAAGCTCGTTCTGCTTCACGAATTTTCTGCATAATGACCTGTTTTGCTGTTTGTGCAGCGATGCGTCCGAAGTCAGTCTTTTTTTCTAGAGGAAATATGAGTTCATCACCTACAGCAACATCTCTTTTAATTCTTTTTGCATCTTCAAGGAAAAGGAAGCGCTCTTCATTATAATGAGGACGATCGTCGCCTTCTTCTACTGGAGACTCATCGCCATCCATACGAACTTCTTCAGGTGCGACAACCATTTTTACTTGGTAGAAATCGACACCACCCGTTGAAATATCAAAATGTGCGCGAACTATTTGGTCACGCTTTCCGTACTCACGCTTATAGGCAGTTGCAACAGCACCTTCAATGGCTTCTATCATTTTGTCACGAGGGATACCTCGCTCTTCGGAGAGTTGTTCAATGACGAGGTTTATTGTTTTTAGGTCAAACATATTAGTTAGGGGTTAGTGACTAGCGTTTAGGGATAAGAAAGCTTCAATTTCTCTCCATTTTGGTAAAAAAAGAGGCCCGCTACGCGGACCCATGGAGGGAAACTGACTTCGAAAGTATAGCGCGGGGAGGTGTCGCTGTCAATTACATCAAAAAAGACACCCTAAGTGTCTTTTTTGATGTAAAAGAGCCAAAGATCTCTAATAACGGTCTCGAGGTCGGGTAACTATCCGCCAAAGTTTTCCAGCCCAGGTCAGTGAAAACCAAGCTGCAACATCGAATGCAATAACTTCTTTGTGGGTTACAATCCCATCAAATCCATCTCTCAACAGCTCTGCATTTGCTCCAATAATATCTCCGAGGTATGGCACCAATGAAACATTCTGAGCTTCAGGAGCTTTACTTCCAAGCGTAGATGGAAGGTGTGTAAGTGTAGGAATGTCTCCTGTGTGTAAATTTCGTTCGGGATTTGTTCTTCGTACGGTGCGCGCAACTTGCGGTCTTTCGAATCTGAATCCTTCACCAACAGTAATGTCAGTCATATATATAATTTCTTTGTATTTCTAATTCGCGCAGGGTACTACACTTAAATCACTCTGTCAAGTACTCCCCCTTAGGCATTTTTTAGTGCCACTTTTTGGTATTTTTTTGCGTTATCTTTAATTTTTCTTCTTGATATTTTATTTTTAATTTTATTTTTAATATTTCGCCCTCCTACCGCCTGTCTCGCTTCAGCTCAACATCGGCGGTTCCCGAAACGGGATCGGAGGAAAATTGAAGCAGTTCAATTTTCCTCCACTAAACCCTATTCACTAAATGCTCAACCCTGCTCCGCGATGTTATTCTTATAAAAGAATGATTGTTCCTGACGCACAATTAAAAACATTCATAATTGATTCTGGTTTAGTATCCCGTAAAGATTTTGAAGCTGCAGAGCGAGATGCAAAAGACACAGGGCAACCTTTGAGTGATGCCCTCGTTTCAGGAGGAGTACTTGGTGAAGATGAGCTTCGCCGTATGCAAGCACACATACTTGGCATTCCTTTTATATCTCTTGCCGGCATGAAGATAGATTTTGAAGTTCTTTCACTCATCCCTGAGCCTATCGCTCGCAAGCATAATGTTATTGCTTACAAAAAAACTGCGGATGCGTTGGAAGTTGCCATGCTCTATACCGGCGACTTAGAGCCACTTAACTTCATAAAAAAGAAAATTGGCTTAAAGATTTTGCCTCGCCTTACTGATGGAGCGTCTCTGAAAAGCGCCCTGTTGCAGTACCAAAAATCTCTCAAGGAGGAGTTTGGCAATATTATTCAAGGCGCGTCACTTTCAATAGAAGATAATCCCTCCTTAGATACTGCTGGGTTAAAAAAACTTGCTGATGATCTGCCTGTTATAAAGGTGGTTGATACGCTCCTCCGACACGCAATTGTTCAGGGTGCATCCGACATACACATTGAACCTTTGGAAGAAATGCTTTTAGTTCGTTATCGCATTGACGGGATACTCCATGACGCAATGGAATTGCCAAAAAATATTTCAGCAGGAGTAACGGCACGTATTAAGGTTTTGGCCAATTTAAAACTTGATGAGAAACGTCTTCCGCAAGATGGGCGTTTTAAAATGGAAGCAGATAAAGAGCGAGTGTCCTTGCGTGTATCGGTGATGCCAACGTATTTTGGAGAAAAGACTGTGATGCGATTACTTAGAGAAGGCGGTGGAGGTTTTACTCTCGAATCATTAGGTTTCCATGGTGTTGCACTAGAGCGAATACACGCAGCTTCAAAGCAGTCGACAGGAATGATTTTAATGACAGGACCAACTGGCAGTGGAAAGACGACAACTCTCTATACGATTTTGGATATTCTAAACACTCCTGATGTAAATATTTCTACCATTGAAGATCCTATCGAATATCAAATGCCTCGTGTGAACCAAACACAGGTGCGCTCAGATATAGGGTTTACTTTTGCGTCAGGTTTGCGCTCGTTGGTGCGTCAAGATCCCGACATAATAATGGTAGGAGAAATTCGCGACACTGAAACAGCATCGCTCGCTATTAATGCAGCACTCACTGGACACCTCGTTCTTTCAACTTTGCACACTAACTCAGCTGCAGCGACTATTCCTCGGCTCATGGACATGGAGGCCGAGCCATTCCTTCTCGTATCAACGCTCCGTGTCATTGTTGGACAGAGACTTGTTCGTCGCTTAGCGTCAGACCGCACTGAGTATATTCTTTCTGAAGAGGAAATTGCTCAGTTGAAATCGGCAGTAGACATTGATCGAGTGCTCGCAACTTTGAAAGAAGAAAAACATATTCCCAAAGAGGCAACCATTAAGGAGATTCCGTTTTTTAAGCCAAAAGAAAACGGTGTCTCTCCCGACGGATATATGGGGCGTGTTGGCATACATGAGGTATTGCCAGTAACGCATGAAATACGAGAGCTTATTCTTAAAAGAGTTTCAGCAGATGAGATTGAACTGCAGGCAAAACGTGAAGGCATGCTTACGATGGTGGAGGATGGTATTTTCAAGGCAGTTACCGGAGTTACAACTATTGAGGAAGTTCTCCGAGTTATATCTGAATAACTTAGGTACACATGGTGTACCAATTAGCATGCTAGGAATTATTTTTTGACGTTATACTGAAAAAGTGAAATTTAAAGTTACCGCAATCACTCAGACTGGTGAAACGTATTCCGATATTATTGATGGGAATGATCGTTTTGCAGTTCATCACGATATACGTGACCGAGGTGACCGAGTGCTGGAACTTCGAGAGGTACGTGCGAACAATTTATTTTCCCTCGATTTCTTTTTAGAATTTTTTCACACTATTTCTCTTGATGAAAAGGTACTGCTGGTGCGTAATCTTGCCACTATGCTTGATGCGGGTTTAACTATTTCTCGATCACTTGAAATAGCAAAGAGGCAAACACGCAATGTGCATTTGCAGGAAATTTTGATTGAAATAATTACCAGTGTGAAAAAGGGCGAGACATTCTCAACCGCTCTTTCTGCATTTCCTAAGGTGTTTACATCACTCTTGGTTTCTATGGTGCGCGCTGGAGAGGAGTCAGGAAAATTGACCGAGTCGCTTCGAGTCTCATCTATTCAAATGGAGCGAGCTTCCAATTTGCAGAAAAAAGTTAAAAGCGCACTTATTTACCCGAGCATTGTTTTGAGTGCAATGGTATGTATTGGCATATTGATGTTGCTGTACGTCGTTCCGACCCTGTCAGGGACTTTTAAAGAATTACATGCAGCTCTTCCTCCAACAACGCAATTCATCATTAATGCAAGTGATTTTTTAATTCACAATACAGCGCTTGCGTTGGTATTATTGGCGGTTTTTGTATTTGTATCACTTTCAGCAATTCGATCAGCACGGGGAAAAGTTTTCTTAGACTGGTTTCTTTTAAAAGTTCCTATCATTGGTGGACTGATCGTTGAAGTGAATGTTGCCAGGACTACTCGCACACTTGCTTCATTGTTTTCGTCGGGAGTCGATATGGTTTTGTCGGTCAAGATTACCCATGATGTGCTCGAGAATAGTCAGTATAAAAAGGTTCTTACTGAAGCCGAGAAAAGTCTTACCGAGGGTTCACCACTTTCACTATCCTTTGCAAAACACCCTATTCTTTTTCCGCCATTGGTTGCTGAGATTGTTGCTGTGGGCGAAGAAACAGGGCGCTTGTCGAGTCTTCTTAAGGAAACCGCAGAATTTTATGAAGAATCGGTTGAGCGAAAAACAAAAGATCTCTCTACGGTTATTGAGCCATTTCTCATGGTTATTATTGGCGCTATGGTTGGTTTTTTTGCGATTTCGATGATTGCTCCTATCTACTCGCTGTCGAGTCACATTTAAGAAGTATGCAGAAGGCAGTATACAGAAGGCAGGAATCTATAAGAGCTCGTCTGCATTCTGCTAGCTACTTTCTACCTACTCGCATTTTGCGGGGAATGACACTTATCGAAGTAGTCGTTGCTGTCTCTTTGATGCTTATAATTTTTTTGGGGTTTTTTGGTGCATATGCGGCATCCGCTACATTAGTGCAAAGTATTGCGTCGCGCACAAATGCGAGTGCGCTTATTGCGAGCACTATCGAGGATGTGAGAGGACTCCCGTATGCGAGCGTTGGGACTGTTAGCGGTACTCCTTCAGGAGTTTTAGTATCTACTGAATCACGACTTGTTAATAATATTCCGTATACACTTCGAACGGTTGTGACATATAAGGATGATGAAGCGAATGGCGTGGGCGAGAATGATTATAAGGTAGTAAAAGTTGAGGCAAGTTGGAATATACGTGGATTTTCACACAGTATGTCTGCGGTTACCTATGTTGCGCCATAAAAATAACACAAAACGAGCAATGAGTTTGATAGAGGTTTTGGTGACCCTCGCGGTTGTTTCATTGATTGTGGTGAGTGCGTCAAATTCGGTATTGGCGCTCTACAAAACAAATAACACAGGGACTCGTGCTCTAACTCAAATCAGCAGTGCTAGGTCTGCTCTTACTACGCTAATGACAGATTTGCGGAGTGTTGCATATGGCAATGACGGCTCGTATCCAATTGTTTCTATGTCCACCTCCTCGTTAACTTTTTTTAGTAATATTCCAAATAGCATTGGAGCGACGCGTTTTCAGTATCAAATTAATGGAACAACACTTTCTCGGAGCCAAGTGAGCGCAGGTACTCCGCCAACATATAGTGGTACGCCAGTGAGTGAATCCTTGGCAACATACATGAACAACAGCGCTAACTCCATTTCACTTTTCCGCTATTACGATCGGGACGGCATTGAAGTTACTGATATGAACCGAGTGAAGGATGTCGCATCCATACTAGTTTCTATTGATGTACTTGCTCCGGGGATGACCACCCCGTTCATACTCACCGCTACCACCACACTTCGTAATCTTAAGGCGATATGAGGAAGCAGGGTATGGCGTTTAGGGGTCAGGCGATGCTTCATCGGATCCGAAGGGATCACTTAGGGAGACGCGCAAGAAGTGCGGGAGGGTTTATGACTCTTTTTGTACTTATCGCTTCTGCTGTTTTTTTCTTCCTGCTCTCCGACTTTATGAGTGCGCTCACACTTGAGCGTACTAAAGAGCGTTTTGGATCTGAGGCCGACAAAGCACTAGGTATTTCTGAAGCGGGAATTGAGTACTATCGGTGGCACTTCTCAGAGTTTCCTACTGATGTACAAGATGGCACGGGTTTGTCTGGGCCGTATGTCCATGCAGTTTTGGATCCAGAAAACGGAAATACTGTCGGGAATTTTTCTCTCGCTATTTCAGATATAACTTCTTGTGGAGTACTTACATCCGCATCAGTGCGTTCAACAGGATGGGCACTGGAAAATGCATCACACACAAAAACACTTATTGCTCAGTATGGGACGGAGACGTTGGCGGCATCAACAAGTCCAGCAAAGACTGATTCCACAGTGGTTACCTCCACCCTCACAAACTTAAAAACATATGCGCAAGCATCGGGCGTATATCTTGCTCCTACATCTGGTGGAGCGCATGGGTACAAAATTGTTTTCAAGTCGAACGGAACATTTGATGCAAGTCCTGTTACTGCAGTTACTGAGATAATGGGATATTCAGATGATGAAGGTTGGGAGGAAGAAAACACAATAATTGCTTCAATTGGCGCCACAATAAATTACGCCATACCTGCAGGATGTCCCGTTGTATTTGTAGAAGATTCTGTTTGGCTTGAGGGGGTCGTATCTGGAAAGGTTACATTCGCCGCTGCAAATGTGGCGAGCTCCAGTATTAAGCCAGACATTGTTATTACTGGAAATATTACCTATGCGCATGCATACGATGATGGGTTGACCGCAATTGCCGAGCGATCAGTATTGATTTCACTCCAATCACCCGATGTGTTGCAGATGAATGGTGTTTTTGTGGCAGGCACTGGCCATTTTGGGCGACATCGCTATGATTCCTCAGGTACGCACGCTGTTCCTATCGACCTGCAATCATATGTACTTCGTTCCACGCTAAATACCTTCGGTACATTTTCATCGCCTGGTACCGTTGAAACAAAATGGACATCCTCTGGCGCGTTTATTTCGGGCTATAGCACTCGGACAGATGTCCACGATGCCCTCTTGGCACAATTGCCACCACCATTCACTCCAGCAACAGCCAGTGGATTTCGTATTATTGATTGGCGTACGCAGGACTAGCTACTAGTGGGGGTTAGGGTTTAGTGGTTAGCGTTTAGGGAAAATTCCAATTCAAAGCTCTTTCCTAAACCCTTCTCAAACATGTTACGATTTCTCAATGAATCCCGTTAGAAATTGCGAATGCGAAACAGATAGAAATGGACTGCTGAGGTCGATGTTTAATATTTTTAATATAGGTAGGTGCGAGGCACAGGCATTCGCATTCTATTTCTAACGGGATGAAAAAGCTCATTATTGGAAATTGCCCCAGAACACTCGCCGTCATCGGCGGTCGTGTTTGTAAGGTCCCGTCTTGTTCGACACACGGTATGCGATATATTGAATATATAGTGGCCTCTGTGTACGGGGTCCTCGGACATGTAACTCGCTTTGCTCGAACATGTACGGGAGAAGCTCTACTTTTTGTATGAAAAAACTAATCGTTGGTAATTGGAAGTTATATATCAATACCCCTCAGGAAGGGAAAAAGCTTATTCGGGACATTGATAAAAAATTGCCACGTGGACTGAAAGTAGAAGTGGCCCTTTGCCCTCAGGTGTCGCTCGCGCCACTTTTGAAGAGTAGTTACGGCGGAAAGCGTATAGCCTTTGGTACTCAGGATGTTTTTTTCGAAGAGGGCGGGGCTCACACGGGGCAGACTTCACCGAAGGCTCTCGTTTCGTCGGGAATTAAATATGTGATTATTGGGCATGCTGAGCGACGTCGAGAGGGAGATACCGACGACGTTGTTGCAAAGAAAGCGACCACTGCAATTAAGGCAAAATTACATCCCGTTATTTGTGTTGGGGAGCCTACGCGAGACACTGAAGGTGCGTATCTCACCTACTTAACCAACAATGTAGTGTCTTCACTCGCGCGCATTAATGCAGTAGACGCTTCGAAATTTACGATAGCGTATGATCCACTCTGGGCGATTGGTGCCACGGAGGCTCCATCTCCTCGTATTGTTGCAGAGGCAGTGATGTTTATCCGCAAGACCATCGCAGATATGTGGGGACGAGAGCGCGCACTTAAGGTGCGCATCATCTATGGAGGGTCGGTCAATGCAGAAAGTGCCGTATTGTTTGCAGCAACTCCCGGCATACAAGGACTTCTTCCTGGACGTGCGAGTGTTAATGCTGAAGAATTTACAAATATTGTTCGCGCATTTCAAAAATAATTATTACTCGCATGCGTTCCATTGAAGAATGTACTGATTTAAAAGGTGCGCGCGTATTACTCCGAGCATCTCTGAATGCTCCGATTGTGAATGGCGTAGTTTCTGATGGTATTCGTATTGATAGAGCACTCCGAACAATTAATTTTCTTATTGCAAAAGGTGCGCGTATCGTACTTATAAGTCACATGAGTGACTCCGCTGGTTCATTATTTCCGGTTTATGAATATTTAAAAGAAAAAGTTTCTCTTACTTTTGTTAATGATATTGTGGGAAATATTGCGCAAGATGCCGTGGGGTCACTCAAGGATGGGGAGATAGTTCTTCTCGAAAATCTCCGTCGTAATGCTGGAGATAAAACAAATGATCCCGCGTTTGCCAAGAGTCTTGCATCCCTCGCTGATATTTTTGTAAATGATGATTTTCCCGTATCGCATCGTTCGCATGCTTCTGTTGTCGGTGTGGCAGAACTTTTGCCAGCATACGCAGGTTTGCAGTTTCTCGATGAAGTTGCAGGCCTTACACCCGCACTCACCCCTAACAGCCCATCGCTTGCAATAGTTGGTGGTGCGAAACTTGCCACGAAGGTTGCATTAATAGAGACATTGCTTAAAAAATATGACTCCGTGTTTGTTGGTGGGGCTATTGCCAATGATTTTTTCAAAGCAAAAGGATACGAAGTGGGATTGTCTCTTGTGTCGGAAAATGATACCGCTAAGACCATGCTTGGTAATTCAAAAATAATTCTTCCGGAGTTCGTCACAGTAGATGGGCCAAATGGGCGACGAGACATCCTTGCCAGCGAGGTTGGGAAGAATGAAGTTATTTTAGATATTGCCCCCGCATCTGTTCAAGCACTTCAACCTATTATTAATGCATCACATTCAATACTCTGGAATGGCCCCATGGGAAATTTTGAAAAAGGATTTACCGCAGGAACCGATGCACTTGCCACTGCCGTTGCTGGGTCATCAGCAAAATCTATTGTTGGTGGGGGAGATACGCTTTCGTCAATTCAGAATCTCGGACTCATGGATAAATTTACATTCGTTTCAACTGCAGGTGGCGCGATGCTTGATTTTCTTGCAAACGGAACACTGCCTGGGATTGAAGCGATTGAGAAAAATTCTTAGTTCAAAGAGTTTCTTATTTTTTCCGCAACAATTTCCGCTTCGCCTTCTTTGTATTCAGTTCCTATCCATGGCTTGTGTGGGTCGCCTTCAATGCGGGGAATGATGTGTATGTGTGCATGGAAGACGAGCTGGTGTGCAGCGGGTTCGTTGTTCATTCCAAGATTAATCCCACCCGCTCCGACAGCGTTTTTTATTTTAGGTCCAAGATAGTGCACAGTTTTCATTGCTTCCAGCCAAACACCGATCGGCATGTCCAGCATGTTTCTGTAGTGAGTTTTTGGAACCACGAGTGTGTGGCCTGCATTATTGGGGCGGATATCTAGAAATGCGAACGTGTGCTCATTTTCAAATATAATTTCCGCAGGAATTTCTCTCGCAACGATTTTACAAAATAGACAATTTTCCATAGCGTTTAGTGTATAGGGTTTAGCGTATAGAGCAACAGCTCATGATTTTGCTTCGGAATTTCCCTAAACGCTAAACACTTATCCCTAAACACTTCACGAAATGCTACCATTTCGTGTAATGCACCCATTAGTCGAGCGAATTTTAGAGAACAGGAAAATTACAGACAAAGAATTGTTTTTGAATCCTCTCTACGATGCCCGTCACGACCCGTTTCTTTTGAAGGGAATGGATGTCGCGGTAGCTCGCATTCTTGACGCAATAAAAAAGAAAGAAAAGATTTGTGTTTGGCATGACTACGATTGCGATGGTATTCCAGGAGGAGCACTCCTCTTTGATTTTTTTCGTCGCATTGGATATGAAATAGAAACATATGTACCCGAGCGGAGCGAAGGATATGGTTTGAATGTTCCCGGCATTGATTCTCTGAAAGAAAAAGGAATCTCTCTCATCATCACTGTTGATTGTGGAATCACTGATGTTAGAGAGGTGGCTCATGCAAGCGCTGTTGGAATTGAAACAATTGTCACTGACCACCATCTTCCACAGGCAACACTTCCACCGGCACTTGCAGTTATCAATGCACACCAAGCAGACGACGTGTATCCATTCAAGGGACTTTGTGGCACGGGAGTTGCATTCAAACTTGTTGAGGGGATTCTTGCCCGCCTTCGCCAAGGCTTCGGCGAGGTGCCCCACACGATAGAGGTGGGGCAAGAAAAGTGGCTTTTGGATTTAGTAGCTGTTGCAACAGTTGCCGACATGGTTCCACTAACCGGAGAAAATAGAACGCTCGTAAAATTTGGACTTACGGTTTTGAGAAAAGGCAGGCGTCCGGGTTTGAAGGCATTGCTTGAAGCTGAACGAATACCACTCATGACTGCTGTGGAAGACGACATAGCTTTTTCTATCGCACCAAAAATAAATGCGGCATCGCGCATGAAGAGTCCAAAACTTTCCTTCGAGCTTCTCACAACCGAATCAGATTCGCGAGCGCGCGAAATTGCCAAAGAGTTGGTGCAGTTAAATCAGGAACGAAAAATTGAAGGAATGCGTGTGGCGAAAGATGTAAAGAAGCGGATGGAAATGACACCTACATCGGATTCCGTGATTGTGATGGGGAGTCAGTCGTGGAGGCCGTCACTTTTAGGAATTGCTGCAACGAGTGTTGTTGAAACGTATCAACGAACAGTGTGTTTGTGGGGAATGGATGGAGGATTAATTAAAGGCTCATGCAGGTCAAATGGCACGGTGAACATTGTTTCTTTAATGGTGGAAGCTAAAGATGCGTTTTTGGATTTTGGCGGACATGAACTTGCGGGCGGTTTTTCTGTCTCGCCTGAAAAAATTCATGACCTACCATTAAAGCTTCAACAAGCGCTTGAACTAATTGCAGCAAGAGGGGGTGAGGAGATAGATTCGGGTGGCAGGAATAAAGGAATAGTGGAAAGCTCGCTCACCCTTGCCGAAGTAAATGATGTTGCGTTCGATGCACTCCGTTCCCTTGGTCCTTTCGGAATGGAGAATCCCAAGCCATTTTTTAGATTTCACAATGTTTCAATTGTTGGAATTAATTATTTTGGTAAAGCAAAGGATCACCTCCGACTTACTCTCGCTGATGATTCAGGGCGCAAGGCGGATGCAATAGTCTTTTTCGTTCCACGCTCTCTATTTAAGGAGAAACTCGGTCTTCTTTCAGTTGGTGATGTCTGTACCATTGAAGCCTCTGTGGAACGCTCTTACTTTGCAGGTAGGAAGGAGCTCAGATTGCGGGTAGAGAATGTGATTGTCTAGCGTAAGGTGTCTGCAGAAATTTTGATTGAGGTATACGATACAATACCCAAATGTCGCACATAATTATTTATACTGATGGAGGTTCGCGAGGTAATCCAGGACCGTCAGGGGCTGGCGCTGTCGTCAAAGATTTGAAAGGGAAGAATGCGGCGAGCATCTCGGCTTTTTTAGGTACGCGCACTAATAATTGGGCAGAGTATGAGGCGCTTATTTTGGCACTTCGTGCAACGGTTGATTCGTTTGGAACGCCAGTGCCACATGGAGTGGTTGTGAGAATGGATTCAGAATTAATTGTTCGTCAGATGAAAGGGGAGTACAAAGTGAAGCATCCGGTACTTAAAGAACAACACACAAAAGTGCGTGTACTCATTGCAGAATCATTTCCTCAAATAAAATTTATGCACATACCGCGCGAAGAAAATAGCGAAGCGGACGCTCTTGCAAACGAAGCAATGGATCGAGGGGTTTGATTGTCAGTATGCCTGCATTTTTCTCTCCTAAAAACTCTGTATGATATATCATACAGAGTTTTTCAAGAGTTTTTTTATTCGAAATGTCGTGCCGATACTTTGTGTCGGGCTCGTAGTTGGTGCAGGAGTGTATTCAGTATTGGTACCCGAAAAACTTCCTTCGATTTTTGAAGACTCAGTTGATACTAGTGTTGTCATTGAAGGCGTTGTAGTGAGAGACTCTGACCAGCGTGAACGCACCACACACCTTGTTGTGAAAGTGCAAAAGTTGAATGGTGTTTCTGCTCAAGAGAAAGTACGAGTACTTCTCTTTGCGGATTCGTTTGAGACTGCCGTCTATGGTGATCGCATTAGTGTAAAAGGAAAACTTAAAAAACCTGAGCCTTTTGAAACTGACTCAGGGCGAACATTTAATTATCCAAAGTATCTTCGTGCACATAACATTCTCTACATCATTTCATTTCCGCAGGTTACGAAACTGGCAACAGGAGAGGGGCATCCAATTGTTGCGGGACTTCTATCTGTTAAACATTTATTTATTAAAGGAATTGAGCGTGCAGTTCCAGAACCTCAATCCGCACTTCTTGCGGGTTTACTTCTCGGTGAAAAACAATCGTTGGGTGAAAAGATAACGGGAGCATTTCGAAATGCAGGAGTCGTGCACATTATTGTTCTCTCTGGCTACAACGTTGCGCTCGTGATTCAGTGGATTTCTTTTGTTTTTCTAAAAATATTTTCACGCAAAGTTGCATATAGTTTCTCTGCGGTTTTTGTTATTGGCTTTGCAGTGATGACTGGCGGA
Source organism: Parcubacteria group bacterium Greene0714_7 (assembly GCA_007378985.1). Taxonomy (GTDB): domain Bacteria; phylum Patescibacteriota; class Minisyncoccia; order Phycocordibacterales; family Phycocordibacteraceae; genus Phycocordibacter. Next base: position 74,511 of record VMHB01000002.1, on the reverse strand, counting down.
TCTGAGACAACTATTCGCGCACTCATCATGGCACTCCTCATGATGGTTGCGACTGTTTTGCATCGGCCAAAGGCAGCACTACGTATGCTCGCCATTGCTGCCGCCACAATGGCAGTCATGAATCCGTTTATTGTTTTGTATGATCTCTCATTCCAACTCTCTATTCTTGCAACGCTCGGACTTATATTATTTTCTGCAAAAATTGCAGACCATTTGAAGTTCATTCCTGATTTTAAATATTTCCCATTTCGTGAAATTGTTTCAACTACTCTTGCAACGCAGGTGACGGTATTGCCACTTCTTATATTTTCTGTAGGCGCAGTGTCTCTCGTATTTCTTCCAGCAAATGCACTTGTCTTACCCGCAGTTCCGCTCGCTATGTTTGTTGGTTTCTTTGCGTCGATTACCTCAATTGTCTCTCCGGTACTCGCTTTCCCACTAAGCATCTTTGCGTACGGAATCCTTTCTTATATTATTTCTATCGCAACATTTTTTGGGATACTTCCGTTTGCCTCTCTCCCTATTCCACGAGAGTGGATGTGGCCACTTTTGATGGTGCTTGGGTTTGCGTATGGAGTGGCAGGCTTGTTGTTTTTCCGTTTCAGGAAGGGAAACGTGATTGAACCACAGCGCCATTCAAATTTTTAAAGAATGCCTCTATATAGGTCTTTTTTTCGGCTGGAGTGTAATCCACCATGTAGGCGTGTTCCCACATATCAAGAGCGAGGATTGTCTTTGTGTCATTGAGTTGTCCTAGCTCGTGGTCAGCAACAAAGTGAGTGAGAAAGTTCTTGGTTGTTGCGTCATACGAAAGCATCGCCCATCCAATACCACGCATCATGCCAACTGCTTTGAATTCGTTCTCCCAAGATTCGTATGAGCCATATTGTGCCGCCAGCGCATCTTTCAGAGGGCCTTCGATAGGGGCGGGCGTTCCCTCCCACTGTGAGAAGTAGTGTTCGTGCATTCGCATGCCGTTCCACTCAAATCCGATGCGTCGAGTTACTTCAGCGAGAGCGTATGCGTTTTTTTCAGAATCTTTTTTTAAGTCTACAGCAGTTTCCTCAAGTGTGTTTAAGAATTTTACATAGCCCTCATAGAGTTTGATGTGTACTTCAAGCTGTTTTGGCGAAATACCGTCTAAGTTTCCAAAGTTGAATTTTTTTGCAGTGTGCATACCAAGCTTGCGGAGTTAGTTTAATCTGGGGTCAGTATATCATTGTGAGTATGGCACGCATTTTTTTGATCGGGCTACTCATTTTTGGAAACATTTTTGTCTGGACGGTTCCTATTCCCCACGGACTCAAAGTTTCTTTTTTAAATATTGGGCAAGGGGATTCTATTTTTATAGAAGGTCCGACAGGCATTCAAATGCTTGTTGATGCCGGCCCTCCTGACAAATCAGTGCTTAGAGAACTAGGAAGTGTGATGCCTATGTTTGATCGCTCTATTGATGCGATGGTAGAGACACATCCAGATCAAGATCATCTTGGAGGTATTCCTGATGTATTTGAGCGCTACAGGGTGGAAACATTTTTGGAGCCAGACATTCCGAACGATACCAAAGCAACAAAGGCTACTGTTTTGGCAGTACAAAAATCAGGAGTGAAAAAAATTACTGCTAGGCGGGGTATGCGGTTAATTCTCGGCGGCGGGGCATACGCAGATATTCTTTTTCCAGATAGGGATGTATCCAAAATTGAAACAAACACGGGCTCCATCGTCATGCGTGTTGTGTATGGGAATACATCATTTTTATTAAACGGGGATTCTCCGCAGGTTATTGAAAAGTATTTAGTTTCGATTGATGGTAAAAATCTCCAGAGCACTATTTTGAAAGCTGGGCACCATGGTTCAAAAAACTCCAGTGCACCTGAATTTGTGAAAGCAGTTAATCCAGAGTACGGAATATTTTCTCGTGGATGCGATAACAAGTACGGGCACCCAGCATCTAGAGTTGGAGATCTATTTCAGAGTCTCGATATTCCCATTCTTGATACCTGCAAGAATGGTAGAGTCACTTTCCTATCAGATGGCCATACTCTTAAGGTTGCCAAATACTAACGGGTGTTTAGGCAGGAACGCAAATCACACACTCATTTCTTTTGTGCGAGAACATATATGCGGGGCGTTCTTTACTGCACAAATTGCAGACTCTCACTACCCACTCTTCGAGGAGTGAGCGGCTTCTGTTTGGTGGAAATCTTTTTTCTGACATATAGTTCAAAATAAAAAAACTCCCTAAGATAAACGGCGTACCGTCTACCTTAAAGAGTAGTTAAATAATATTAGCTTTCTTGAGGGTCTTAAAAGCACCGCGCTTTGCAATGGTCTTTACAGCACGAGCTGAAAGAAGAAGCGAAATGTGCTTATTAAGCTCAGGCACAAAGATTTTGTGCTTTTGTAGGTTTGCCTTACGGCGTACCTTACCGCATGGGTTGTACTGCGTCGCACGAGTGCGATTTGAATACCTCCCTCCGACGAGAGATGATTTACCAGTTACAGCGCATGCCTTAGCCATAGTTTTTAGAGGATACCATCCTAAAAATGAAAAGTAAATCCCACGCTCAGGGTTTAGTTGTTAGCCACTAGGGTTTAGGGAGGATTCCTATTACCTAGTTACTCTTCTCTAGGTACGCAACAATGGTACGACGCTTCCATGCACTTCCGTCAGCGTGCTTATGTTTGAAAGACTTCTCTATTTTGTGGATAGTGAAATAGGGTTCAAAGAACTCGCGCAGTGCTTCTTCTGTCCAGACATACTCGGCGGTGTGAATTTCTGGATGAATGTACATCCCCGCTTCTTCCCCTGGGTTTTCACGGAGTAGGCGTTTTGCATGAGAATCGTCATCAAGAAGGAACGATTTAAAGAAAAGCCATCCTCCTGGTTTTAAGACACGGAGTATTTCAGTTCGGAGTTGTTCACGCTCGGCAGTCTTCAATACATGCGAACTCATCATGTCGAGTGCAATGGTGACTGATGCGTCAGGCAAGGGAATTGGTTTTTCCATGTCTTGCACAAAAAATTTGAGTGGCAAGCCTTCCCCTGCTTTTTTGGCGACAGTGATAGCTACCTCTGAAAGATCGTATCCAACCCCCCGCATACCAAATGTGTTTGCAAGATAAATGAGATTGCGCCCGTTGCCACATCCAATGTCGAGCGCCTGCGCAGTTACATTGAGGAATTTTTTTCCATACTCACGCATTAAAAATCGTCCGAACTTTTCCAAATCTTCAGATGGTTCAACCGAAAGAGCAAGGTGAGGGTTTGCCCCACCGGTGCGGTTTGATTTGCCGTATTCTTTATTCCAGAAATTGTTTTGTCGACTCATAATAAGTAGGTATCAGGCGATGTCTCATCGGTTCCGAAGGGAACACTCAGCTTTCAGCTTTAAATCTGAAATTTAACCTCTTTAATTATTTGAGAGCGCCTTGGTGTCCGCGACTCCATTCGTAGAAGACTATTGCGGCGGAAGCGGCAGCATTTAATGACTCGGTGCGTGGATGTACAGGAATACGAAGCAACACATCGCATAACTCTTCGGTTTTTTCACGAATACCTTTTCCTTCGTTGCCAACAATAAACAGCGACGGTTCGCTGAACGATTCATCAATGAGCGATTGCGCACCCTTGCCTGCAAGGCCGTATGTCCAAAATCCTTTCTCTTTAAGAAGGCGAATAGTTTGATTTACATTACCAATAGTTACCAGAGGAATACGGAATGCCATACCTGCTGATGTTTTTACTACGGCTCCTGTTATTGGGGCGGTGCGGTGTTCAGGAATAAGAACAGCAGAGAGTCCCATCGCTGCCGCGGATCGAATGATTGCGCCCACATTGTGCGGATCTTGTAGTTCTCCTAAGAGTACGAGCGCCGGTTTTTTAGCAATGTTGAGTGTTTGTATGAATGTTTCAAAAGGAACCAAGAGTGCCTCGGTATCGATTATGGCGACGATACCTTGATGCACTGCATCGTTGCCCACCATGTCGCTTCCTTTGAGTGTAGCGATGGTTATTTTTTTCTTCTCTAAAAGATTTTTTATTTTTTCATCATCAAAGACCGGCGAAAGGAAAACTTTCTTAACTACATGCGTGGCATGCTCGACCGCCTCAGCGACGGCGTGCTTTCCATATATATAGACTTTTTCTCGTTGCATAGTGCGAGTGTAGCATCGTGAGCCACTAGCCACTAGGGTTTAGCCACTAGATTTTAATGCTGTTACCCTATACCCTATACCCTATTGGCTAGCTAAATATGGAATTCCTCATCGGCATCGTTATAGTTATTCTCTCAATAATCCTTCATGAGATTGCGCATGGCTTTGTGGCTAATTGGCTCGGCGATCCAACAGCGCGTTATGCAGGGAGACTGACCTTAAATCCGTTGCCCCATATTGATCCAGTAGGGTCTGTTCTTATCCCAGGCATCTTGGCATTAACAGGGTCCTCTTTCTTAATAGGGTGGGCAAAACCGGTTCCTTATAACCCCTACAATTTAAAGAATCAACGATGGGGAGAGGCAATGGTCGGAGCGGCAGGTCCTCTCACCAATGTTCTAATTGCCCTTATATTTGGGCTTATTTTACGATTTTCCGGTTCTTTAGGGCTTTCGGGGGCATTTCTCGGTATATGTGTAACGGTGGTATACGCCAACCTCGTATTGGCAATCTATAATCTTATTCCGATACCACCACTCGATGGCTCAAAAGTTCTTCGCTCTATACTCCCCAGTAATCTAGCTCTTGCCTACGGGCGTCTTGAAACCTCAATGTATGCCCTTGGCCCGGTTGGTCTCATTATGGTTAGTCTTCTGGCGATATACCTCTTATGGCCATACCTCTCTGGATTTGTGCAGACACTCTTCTCATTAATCGTTGGTACTTAAAAAGCTATTATCTGAAGGCTATGGCACGCGAAGGTGCACAAAAAGGAAAGTGTGGGTATCGGAAATGTGGCAATTTAGGCTGGCATTATGGAGAATATGGCTTTCGGTGTTCAAAACACAAGCCTGCAATATAAGAGGGTCACTGGTATTTGATAGATTGAGGTGCGTTAGTTAGCGGGCAAGGCTTGTATTTCCAAGCCTTGCCTTGTATAGTATCCGAACTGCCCTTGCGCAGTTTTTTCGTAAAAATGGCTACAATAAATCAACTGAGGAAAAACCCTCGCAAAAAAACATCTCGTAAGACGAAAACCGTTGCTTTGTCACGTGGTTTCAACGTATTAAAGAATCGCCCTACCTTCTACCCATCACCATTTAAACGAGGTGTCTGCACAAAAGTAACAACCAAAACTCCAAGAAAGCCAAACTCAGCTGTTCGTAAAATTGCTCGTGTTCGTTTAACAAACGGCATGGAAGTAACTGCCTACATTCCTGGTGAAGGTCACAACTTGCAGGAACACTCAGTGGTTATGCTTCGTGGTGGTCGTACTAAGGACCTTTCGCTTCGCTACAAGCGCCCAAAGGCAAAATAATATATGCGTAGACGACTCAAAAAACAAAATATCATCAATCCTGATTCAAAATATGATTCAGAGTTTTTGGCTCGCTTCATCAACACTGTTATGTGGGATGGAAAGAAAAGCGTTGCACAGACAATTGTCTATGACGCCCTCGATGAAATAAAAAAGCGTGATGATACGCTTGACCCAATAGTTGTTTTTGATACAGCAATTTCTAATGTAAGCCCAACAATCGAGGTACGCTCACGCCGTGTCGGTGGTGCAAACTACCAAGTTCCCCGTGAAGTCAGGCCAGAACGCCGTCGCTCACTTGCTTTCAGATGGATTGTTTCAGCGGCTCGCGCAAAGAAGGGAAAGCCAATGGCTTTGAAGCTTGCTGATGAGCTCATGGCAGCTTCTAAAAATGAAGGAAGTGCAGTGAAGAAGCGTGAGGATGTACACCGCATGGCGGAGTCAAACCGTGCGTTTGCTCACTTGGCGTGGTAGTTTTTATGTCTGGAGAAAGCGATCCAGTCACTAGATTTCGTTTTAGTAGGCTATCATTACCAAAACTAGAGGCGCTTCTTTTAGATCTGGGCGGTCAATGGCGCGAAGTTGACTCGGTTACTGCCGTAACGATCGCATCTCAAATGGAGGTTGTTAGAGCACTGATTGGAAAAAAGAAAGCTGTCCAAGAAAAAAAGGCTACAGGTAAGACAGGACAGGTAGTGGAATTTAAAAAAGCTAAAAATTAATTTTTAATTACTATGGGCAAAAGAGACTATCCATTGGATCGCGTTCGAAACTTCGGCATTATTGCGCACATTGACGCAGGTAAAACTACTACGTCTGAGCGCGTTTTGTACTACACAGGTTCTCAACACAAAATCGGTGAAGTGCACGAAGGGGAGACGACGACCGACTGGATGGAGCAGGAGCGCGAGCGCGGTATCACCATTACCTCAGCCGCTATTACTTGTTTCTGGACCCCTACTGAAGAGACGGACAAGAAAGATGCTTCAAAGAAAATTCGTTTCAATGTTATTGATACCCCTGGTCACATCGATTTCACTATTGAAGTGAAAAGGTCACTGCGTGTTCTTGACGGTGCCGTTGTTGTTTTTGATGGTGTTGCTGGTGTAGAGCCACAATCAGAAACAAACTGGCGCTATGCAGACGAAGGAAAAGTTCCTCGTATTTGTTTCATAAATAAACTCGACCGAACTGGCGCATCATTTGAACGCTCATACGCATCCATTCTTGATCGCCTTACAAAAGACGCTGTCCGTATGCAGGTTCCTATTGGTGAAGAAGGAGAGCATGTAGGCGTTATTGAACTTTTGACTCGTGAAGCAGTGTACTTCGATGGCGACATGGGTGAAATTGTCCGTCGTGAAAAAGAAATCCCTGAAAATTTGAAAGCAGATGTTGAGAAATATCGCGCTGAGTTGATTGAGAAAATTGTTTCAGAGGATGACGCTATGATGAGTAGCTACTTGGACGGCGTTGAACCATCTCTTGAGGACTTGAAAAAGACACTCCGCAAAGCGGTTATTGATAACAAAATTGTTCCTGTCTACACAGGCTCAGCATTGAAGAACAAAGGTGTTCAGCTCGTACTCGACGCGGTTGTCGAATATCTTCCATCGCCACTCGATTTGCCACCAACGAAAGGTATTAATCCAGACACCGGTGAAGAAGTTTTCCGCACTGCATCAGATGATGAACCATTCTGCGCTCTTGTATTTAAACTCCAGACCGACCCATTCGTCGGAGCGCTCTCATTCTTCCGTGTGTACTCAGGAAAAATTGAAGCAGGTTCATACGTATACAACGCATCAACTGGTGTGAAGGAACGCCTAGGGCGCATTGTGCGTTTGCAAGCTGATAAGCGTGAAGAAGTGAAAGAAGTTTTCACTGGAGAAATTGCCGCAGCCGTGGGCCTCAAAGAAGCAAAAACTTCTAACACGCTTGCTGATGAAGCAAATCCAATGATTCTTGAGATCATCAAAGCACCAGACCCAGTGGTGTCGATGCGTATTGAGCCAAAAACAAAAGGTGACCAAGAAAGAATGGGTATGGCACTCAAAAAACTTTCTGATGAAGATCCAAGTTTCCGCGTCATGTCTGATCCTGAAACAATGGAAACAATTATTGCAGGCATGGGCGAGCTCCACTTGGAAATTTTGGTAGACCGCATGAAGCGCGAGTTCAATGTGGATGCAAACACTGGCAAACCACAGGTTGCGTATCGCGAAACAATTCAGAAAGAAGCAGAAGCAAATCACAAATACATTAAGCAGACTGGCGGTAAAGGTCAGTACGGACATGTGGCAATTAAAATCAGGCCAATGGAACCGCTTGATCCTGGTGCAAAGGTCAAGAACAACGTGAAGCGTGAGGCGCACTTCGAGTTCATCAACAACATTAAGGGGGGTGTTATTCCTCAAGAATTTATTCCTGCAGTTGAGAAGGGTATTCGTGAAGCAATGGAGCGAGGTATCGTTGCAGGATTTAAAATGGAAGACATTTCAATTGATCTCTTTGACGGTTCGTCTCACGATGTCGACTCATCAGAAATTGCATTCAAAATTGCAGCATCGATGGCATTCAAAGAAGCTGCTGAACGCGCACGACCAGTATTGCTTGAACCAGTCATGAAAGTGGAAGTGGTAGTACCTGAAAAATTCATGGGCGATATTACTGGACACATCACTTCAAAGCGAGGCGCTATTGATTCAATTGAGGAGAGAGGTATGGCAAAGGTGGTTAACGCAAAAGTACCACTTTCAGAAATGTTTGGTTACACAACTGCACTCCGCTCAATGACTGAAGGCCGAGGTGTTATGGCAATGGAATTCGATCACTACGAAGTAGTGCCACAAAACGTTGCTGAGACCATCAAAGCATCTCGCAAGTAGAGTTTTCTCTAGGGTATTTTCTTAATTACTATGTGGGGAGGGCAGGAAAGAGCGGTGAATAGAGAAATTTCTGGATTACCTCCAGAAAGCCCGAAGTGTAAGCTCTGCTCAAATACTGCAGATGTTTATATAGATAGGGCTTGGTATTGCGACCCCTGCGCACCCCTCAAAAGTTTTGTTCATTAAAGGTCTTGTTTCCTTCGGTTTTTTACGGGCTTAAAGTATGATTGCTTTGTTATGGGCTCTAAAATGAATTGGAGAAGAGCAAATGACCCCCGAAGGATGCTGGGCCGTTTTGAAGGCGGAGCTCTCCAAGATACTACTGACTGCTACGTTCATCCGGCTCCGAGGCGTGTTCGCACTCTTGAAGAGGAAATTGCTGAGGTGCCCGCACCTAGACCTCTTAATGAAGAAGTGAAAGCACGGATTCACACGATTGCTCAGAAACTTGCACGAAAGCGTAATGCGATAATAGACCTTTAGGAGCTTAATTTCTTGACTCTTTTCTAGGTTTCAGATACAGTACCTCGTAACGCTTCACGCGTTCTTTTCGTCTATAGACTCCTCACTAATGTTGTGCGAGGACTATCGATGGCAAGAGCTCTCGGGCTCTTTGATTTGTTTTTACCAGTGTTACCAATTACTACGCACTAATAATTAATTATATGGCAGATTTTGCACGCACTAAGCCTCACGTTAACGTCGGTACTATCGGCCACGTTGACCATGGCAAGACAACTCTCACTGCAGCTATTCTTTCTGTTCTTGCAAAGGCAGGAAACGGATACAGCGCTTCAGTAAAGGATGTCACACAGATTGACAACGCACCTGAAGAAAAGGCTCGTGGTATTACAATTTCGCTCTCACACTCTGAGTACGAATCACCAGCTCGCCACTACGCACACATCGATGCCCCTGGTCACGCTGACTACATCAAGAACATGATCACTGGTGCCGCTCAAATGGACGGCGCAATTCTCGTTGTTGCTGCAACAGACGGTGTGATGCCCCAAACGCGTGAACACATTCTCCTCGCTAAACAAGTTGGCGTACCAAAAGTCATTGTTTTCTTGAACAAAGTTGACATGGTTGATGATAAAGACCTCGTTGAGCTCGTTGAAGAAGAAGTTCGTGAACTCCTCACAAAGCAAGGTTTCGACGGCGCTGCAACTCCAGTTATCCGCGGTTCAGGCCTCAAGGCTCTTGAAAATCCAGCACCAGGAAATGAATGGTCTGAGAAGGTCATGGAACTTGTAAAGGCACTCGACGAATACATCCCACAACCTGAACGCGATGTTTCTAAGCCATTCCTCATGCCAATTGAAGACATCTTTTCAATTGAAGGACGCGGTACCGTTGTTACTGGCCGTATTGAGCGTGGTCAAATCAAGGTTGGTGAAGAAGTTGAAATTGTTGGTCTTCAGCCAACAGTTAAGACAACCATCACTGGTATTGAAATGTTCAACAAGTCACTCCAAGAGGGTATGGCAGGCGACAACGCAGGAATCTTGCTCCGTGGTACTAAGAAAGAAGACGTACACCGTGGACAGGTTCTCGGAAAGACTGGCACTGTTACTCCGCACACTGACTTTGAAGCAGAGGTTTACATTCTCTCAAAGGAAGAAGGAGGTCGTCACACACCATTCTTCTCTGGCTACAAACCACAGTTTTACATCCGCACTACTGACGTCACTGGCGATGTAACACTTCCTGACGGAGTTGAAATGGTTATGCCAGGAGACACTATTAAGTTCAAAGTAAAACTTGTTGCTCCAGTCGCCCTTGAAGAACAACAGCGCTTTGCTATCCGTGAAGGAGGTAAGACTGTCGGTGCCGGCGTTGTAACAAAGATTGTTGCCTAAAGCCTAGTATTCACGAACTTTGAAAATTTATGTCCGACACTAAAGAAAAAAAGACGCCTGTCCGCAAGGCACCAAAAGCAGGAGCAAAAACAGCGAAAGCTTCGGCTCCAGTTGCGGGTCTAGGTAAATTACGTCTTCGTGTTCGTGCATATGACCACAAAGTTTTGGATGCTTCGGTGAAGCAGATAATCGACACTGCGCTCCGCTTTGATGCGGAGGTTGTTGGCCCTATCCCGCTTCCAACTGACATCAAGAAGTTTACGGTCAACGCCTCATCGTTCGTCTACAAAGATGCTCGTGAGCAGTTCGAAATCCGCACCCATAAGCGAATTTTGGACATCGTAAATCCAACGCCCAAAATCATTGATGCGTTGACGAACCTTTCACTCCCTTCCGGGGTATCGGTGGACGTCAGGATGATTTAATTCCTTGAGAAACAAAAAACCGCCCAATAGGGCGGTTTTTTGTTTCTCTTGCATCTTTCTACGGCTTTGTGTATAGTAGCCGAAACGCTACGTACGGAAGCCCAATAGGCTCCTTCCGGACCAATGGTATATCGCGCACTGCGAAATACTAGTGCGCGTTTTTTTCTAGAGAATCTTGAGCATAGCGATTAGATTCTCAGAACCCTGTTAAATACGCTTTGAATACAAAGCGTCCCCGTCCCGGGGATTTAACAGGGTTAGATTTTTCTAGACTCGAGGACTCGCAACAAAAAACTAATGAAATTCATCATAGGAACAAAACAAGGAATGACACAGGTCTTCAATGCAGCAGGTCATGCTGTGCCTGTTACCGTTATACATGCGCCTAAGGTTACAGTGACCCAAGTAAAGAATACAGAGACTGACGGCTACAAGGCAGTACAGGTAGGCTACGGTGAACAGAAACAATCACGCATTGCAAAACCACAGCAACCTAAAGGAGATGTTCGTGGACTTCGTGAGTTTCGTTTCGATGGAGCTGAGGCGCTTGAAGTAGGTGCAACTTTTGATGTCACTGCTTTCAGAGAAGGTGAAAGTGTTGTTGTTTCAGGAATTTCAAAAGGAAAAGGCTTCCAAGGTGTCGTTAAGCGATACGGTTTCAAAGGAGGCCCTCGTACACACGGTCAGAAACATTCTGAAAGAGAGCGTGGTTCTTCAGGCGGAGGTCCAGGCCGAGCAGGAGGTCGCGTTGTGAAGGGTATGCGCATGGCAGGCCGAATGGGTTCTGACCGCGTCACCGTTCCAAACCTTGAGGTGATTCGTGTTGATGGCGCAAAGAATGAAATTTTTGTTCGTGGAGCAGTTCCAGGACGCACGCAAAAGAAGTAGGGGAGATTGAACTCCCAGAAGGCATTTTTGATGCAAAGAGAAATGATGCGTTAGTGCACCAAGTTGTTCTTGCGATGCAGGCAAACGCTCGTACACCAGTTGCTCACACGAAGGGTCGTGGTGAAGTACGCGGTGGCGGTAAGAAGCCATGGAAGCAAAAGGGTACTGGCCGAGCTCGTCACGGATCCATTCGATCTCCAATCTGGAGAGGAGGAGGTACAACTCACGGACCTGTAAAAGAGCGCGATTTTTCACAGAAGATCAATAAGAAGATGCGTGCAAAAGCAGTTGCAACAGTTCTTTCAGAAAAACTCCGTAAAGGAAAAATGATTTTTGTTGACTCGCTTTCTTTCAAGGCACCAAAGACAAAAGACGCAAAGGCAACACTCGGAGGTCTTGCTAAGATTGCAGGATTTGCTGAACTCGCTACACGCAGAAACAATGCGGCGCTCATTCTTCTTTCAAAGCATGATGTTAACATGAAGAATGTGATGGTTGATGAGGCAAGAAATGCGAACCCAGTTGACTTGCTCACGTACCGTTATATTCTCGTTGTAGATCCGAAGGTGTCTGTTAAAACACTTACAGAACGACTAGAGAAATAAATTTTTATGGCAATTTTTAAATCAAAAACGAATACAAAGAAGACTGATGCTCCAAAGGCAGAAGTCAAAAAAGTTGAAACAAAAGTTTCTGCTACTAAAAAAACTGATCGCCCTTCAGCGCTTGCTGAGTATGCCAATATTTTGGTACGTCCTCGCATTACGGAGAAAGCTGCAAACATGACCGCGAATGGTGTGTACACATTTGATATTCGAAAAGAGGCAACAAAGAAGGATGTTGCTATGGCAGTGAATGCGCTCTATAAAGTTATGCCAATCAAGGTGAATGTAGTAAATACTCCAGCAAAGCGAGTGCAGATGAGAAAGAAGAGAGGTTTTGGGAAGACATCTGCATCACGAAAGGCACTCGTGTTTTTAAAGAAAGGAGACACTATCCGTTTCTCATAAATTTTTAATACACAATTATGTCTACTACACGAAATTACAAAGCACGAACCGCATCTACTCGCCACATGAGCGTGATTCGTTATCGTGATGTCTTGACGACAGGGAAGCCGTTGAAGTCTTTGACAAAAGGAAAGAAAAGCCACGCAGGTAGAAACTCGCTTGGTCGCATCACGACCCGTCACCAAGGAGGTGGACACAAACAGCAGATGCGCGTAGTTGATTTTATGTTTGCTAAGAAGAATATTCCAGGCAAAGTTGAGCACATTGAGTACGATCCTACTCGCACAGGATTCATTGCTCGTATCGTGGACATTGACGGTGAGCGAAGGTACATTCTCGCGCCTAAGTCTTTGAAAGTTGGCGATAAGGTCATTACTTCAGAAACTGCTCCCATCACTCCCGGTAACCGACTTCCTTTGAAGAACATTCCAATCGGCACATTCATTTACAATATCGAAGTACATGCAAACGGCGGTGCAAAAATGGCACGAAGCGCAGGTAACCACGCTGAACTCATTGCGCTCGATGCTGGCTACGCTCAAATTAAACTCCCTTCAACTGAAGTACGTAAAGTAGTTGATACTGCATGGGCATCTATTGGTGAAGTTTCAAACGATGCGCATCACCTTGTCATCATTGGTAAAGCAGGTCGTGCTCGTCACATGGGTATTCGCCCAACGGTTCGTGGTACTGCCATGAACCCTGTTGACCATCCACACGGAGGAGGTGAAGGTCGCCAAGGCCGTGGTCACCGAAGACAACGCACCATGTGGGGCAAGCCATCAGGAAAGGGACAGAAAACACGAACTCCAAAGAAATACTCGAATCCCTTCATTGTTTCTCGTCGTCGTGTCGGGAAAAAAAGAACGAAAGGCGCGTAATATCCATCAACACCCCGCATCATGCGGGGTGTTTTTTGTAAGGAGTGCTATTTTTCATTGTAGACTATTTAGAGTATGAGTCAGATATTACAGAGACTCTCTCGACCAATGCGTATCACACTTTCTATTGCACTCATTTTAGGTGCACTCTGCGGTCTTCTGTATGCAGTTCCTATTTTGCGTACATTTTTTTCTGAATGGGTATCAAAAGAGGTGGACGAGCGAATGGCAGATCAAGTATTTTCAATCTATGAAACTGATACGTATCAATGGTATGTCTTGAATCCTGCGAATGAAGTGCGTACTGCCACGGCACCACAACAAAGTCTCTCAGTCTCAAATAAAGTCACACTTCCGAGCGGTATGATTCTTGTAGTTACCGAGAAAGGGCTAGTTTGGCGCAATCCAACAGCAAAAAATGAGCTTGTCCTCATTGCACAAGAAGGTATTACTCCTGATATTGGTGCGGTTGCTCCTGATGGAAGTGCTGCGGTATTGTTTAATCAGATCACCAACCAATTTGATGTGTTCAAGGTGTATGAGGGTGGCGCGAGCGTATCATACTTTGGTTCGTTGAAAATTCCTGCCCTCCCTACGTATGTTAGTGGTATCGGGTTTGTGTCACCAACTATGTTTGCAATCCACACTGGTCGTCCAAATAATTTTAATTTGTATTCGATAGATGGCGCCATTACATTTGTGTCATCAGCGCCGTATGTCGTTACCCCACAATAAAATTTCTATGTGCCCATCGGTTACCTCACTAATAAAAACTGTAATTTTTGCAAGTTTTGTTGTAGGTGTTTTTGGGGTGTCGGGATTGGCACATGCATACTCGTATCCCAATCCACCAACGAGCAGTGGTGCAGTCACCACTGCAAATAGACAATGTACAGGGGCATTTATTTCAGAACTTGGCGGAGATAGTAGCGATGGACCAGCGCCGTCGTGGTCGGTGCTCGCATGGGGATTTATTACTGGCTCTTTCTTGCCAAGTAATTACAATACTCCGAATACCTACTGTATTCAGGCATCGCTGGTATCCACTCCGTCTGCGTGGGGAGTTTCTTATGGACTGTACAGTGGCACAGGTATTTCGAGTGCGAGCAAAAAATACACCCTCACTTACACAAATGTTTCTCCTACACCGGTTGCCACACTTTCTGTGTCACCGACTTCTATAACGGCAGGGTACTCATCTGCACTCACGTGGAGTTCCACAAATGCAACATCATGTACGGGAACGGGGTTCAGTACGGGCGGGGCACTCTCTGGTACAGTGTCCGTCTCACCACCGCAAACCAGCAACTATTCAGTAAGTTGTACTGGTGCGGGAGGTACGGCAACTGCTTCGGCAACTCTTACGGTAACGCCCCCAAGTTCGTCGCCAAGTATATCGTTGACCGCGTCACCCTCTACCGTTGCTGTCGGCGGAAGCACAACCCTTTCGTGGACTTCAAGCAACGCTTCATATTGTTCGAGCACTCAATTTGACACCGCCGGTACCACATCGGGCTCGGTAACCATCACACCAAACGCTAGTACAAACTACACGGTTACATGCACCGGTTCTTCGGGTGGTGGTACGGGCACATGGCAATACTATCAAAGTGATTACTCGGATCTATCGTGTCCTGTATCGTCCAACAACAATGTGTATAGCGCTGTACCAGATTGCCCAGCAAGTCCTCAAGGTAAATCATGTACATCGCCACCTTCAACTTGCAAGGTAAATACGATAGGTCCTGGATGTGGTATTACTACAGAGCTCTATTCGTGCCAAGTAACGTCGCCTCCGCCAAGTGTATCAGGCAGCGCATACGTTACCGTTTCAAATGCTCCTCTTGAGGCATCGTGTACGGCGTCTCCCACAAGCGTGTATACGGGAGAGACGGTTACTTGGAATGCATCTGCGTCTGGCGGTGTACCTGTCTACTCGTATTCGTGGAGTGGTACGGACGGATTGTCGGGAATTAGTGCGTTAATTTCAAAAACATACTCAATAACTGGTACGAAAACTGGTTCGGTTACTGTGACCAACACGAGCACAACCAATCTCCAAGGCAACAGGCAATGTTCCGGTGGCACGTTGGTTGCAAGTCAAAGTACTACCGAAGATGGTGCTGTATATAATTCAAGCGGTGACAGTGCAATGTGTGACAGTATCACTCCAGCTGGAGGGTGTTGCAGTGTGTCCGCAAAAGAAGTGTTGAGTTCGGGCGGACAACCGGTCAACACGTATTATCAATGGACATCCTACTCCGGCGCATCTCTTGTAACCAAGGATTCGTATTCTACTGTTTCAGGAGGTAACACGAACAATTACTATTATTCCGCAGGTTTCAAAACAAACGCCATGTCAACAACGGCAAGTTGTTCAAATTCAGTTGCAGTGAGTGTCGTTTTGTCAGATCTTACTGCGGGCGCTATTTCACCGACATCCGCAGTTACTAATGTCACAAAAACATTTTCTGCAACAATCACGAACGTCGGTAACCCTGCGACAGGTAGCGGGTTCACTAATCTTTTTCAGCGAGCCACATCTTCAAGCGGTGCGAACACGGTAGATATTGGTACCGACACGTCACCAAACATTTCAGCGAACGGATCTGATGTAACTACGCTTTCGTACGCGTTCCCTTCTGCAGGCACGTGGTACCTGCGAGCGTGCGCCGACAAAAATTCATCTGCGGGTTCCGGTGTTATCAACGAGTCCAATGAAACAAATAATTGTGGTGCGTGGACTGCGGTGATTGTTTCAAGTTCACCACTTAGCACTTCTTGTGCAGTCACACCTACTTCTGGATACACCAACGACAACATAACGTGGACGGCGTCTCCTGCGGGGGGCACTGGTTCATATGTGTATTCGTGGAGTGGTACAGACGGTCTGTCAGGAACAACGCAGTCGGTTGTACGGCAATACACAACAGTGGGAACCAAAGTAGGCTCTGTAAGTATTACTTCAGGTACACAGTCTGTCACTCAGGCGTGTAGCAATTCAACCTCAATTTCAGCTTCTCCTACGGCACTTTTAAGCGCGACCCCGAGCTCAATTATTCGCGGGCAAAACGCGTCGCAACTTACATGGTCTTCGACAAACGCAACATCGTGTACGAGCACTAGCTTTGCAACAGGAGGTCAAACATCTGGTGCTGTATCAGTAACACCAACTAACACCACTACATACGATCTTACTTGTACGAATGGATCAAAGAGTGTTTATTCGAGCGCGGTTGTTACGGTCTATGTGGCCGATCTAGTGCTTACTGCATCCCCAAACACATCAGTTCGTCGTAATGATTCAGTAACCATTAGTTGGTCAGTATCAGGAAGTCCTGATACGTGCCTCATAAGTGGTCCGGGACTTTCATCAAGCGCTTTTTCAGGTTCACAGTCTGTGGTCATTGGTCAAGAAAGCACCTATACGCTCTCATGCACCACAGGCGGAGGAGTCACCTCAAAATCAATAACAGTTAAACTGCTTCCAGCGTACGAAGAGTTTTAGTTCCCACACTTCTTTTAACAATCGGTGTAAATTCCCTGTACAATGGGTTCAATGATAGCCTTCCGCCGGTTTGCTTTCCCCGCTTTTAAAATCTTTTTTATGGGTGCTTTTTTTTCAATTGTTCTGTTTAGTGCCGTTCCTCAGTTAACACATGCTGGCCCGAACCTTGATGGAGGAGGAGGTGGCGAGGTTGGGGGGTGTAGTGGTACGACATGGGAGTATGACTACACAATAGTGACTAACCCTTTCCCTCCTGGTAGTGCAGGTGAAGCGGCGTTTCGTGCGGTGTATGGAGGAGATAGTTATGTGGTGCAAAGTTCGTATCAAGTCGCGCGCATTGATGAAGGGAATGGTTGTATCGAGGAACCTACAACTCTATATGTAGGAATTATTGCAACACCGTCTTCTATAAGCAGTGGTGGTTCATCTCTTCTAACATGGACTTCGGACTATGTGACCTCATGTACGGGTACTAATTTTTCAACTGGAGGCGCTACTGCAGGTTCGCTTATTGTTTCACCTGCTTCCTCAATAACATACTCGATTACCTGCACTGATGGTATTCAAACAGTTTCTTCTTCAGCAACGGTGACCGTCAGCGCTCCAATTATTGCACCAACTGCAACACTTTCTGCAAACCCAACTTCACTTGTAGTAGGTTCATCGTCAACGCTCACATGGGGTTCAACGAATGCAACATCATGCACAGGCATTAATTTTTCTACAGCGTCAGCAAACGCAGGCTCTGTATCAGTTACTCCATCACAAACAACCAGCTATCTTGTGTCATGTACTGGCGCTGGTGGGTCTGCGTCGGCATCTCAAACAGTCACGGTAAGCTCAATCCCCACACCGACTGTTTCGTTATCTGCAACTCCAACAAGTTTGAATTCTGGATCTTCAGCTACTCTCACATGGTCCTCAACTAATGCAGTTTCTTGTGTTGGTAGTGGATTTGAAACTGGCGGGAATACATCAGGCTCTATTTCTACCGGGGCGTTAAGTGCCACCACAAACTATTCTATTACTTGTACAGGAGCTAGCGCAGTATCGTCAGGTATATGGCAATACTCAGAGTCTGATATAAGCGATTTTGCTTGCCCACTCACAGATCCAAACAAGGCATATTCAAGCGTACCTACTTGCCCTCCGAATCCAACAGGAAAGGCTTGTAGCATCCCAACATGTAAGGTGAACACCATCAGTGCATGCAACATCAATACTGATATCTATTCATGTGTCGGCGCTTCCCCTGCCGTGACTCCCCAGACCGCTTTTGCTACCGCAAATGTTCAAGTAAATTCAACCTCCTCCGGCGTTCTTTCGGGGTCATGTTCAGTATCTCCAACGAGCGTATATACCGGTAGTCCTGTGACTTGGACTGCATCTGCATCAGGGGGAGCTGGTTCGTACACGTATTCATGGAGTGGTACTGATAGTCTCTCTGGTACTGTTGCGTCGATCTCAAAAATATATACAACAGTTGGCACAAAAACAGCTTCAGTTACTGTTACTAGTCCGTCCGGTGTAACTTCTGTTACGCTCCAAGGAGAAAAGCACTGCTCTGGAGGTACAAAAGTAGGTAGTTATGGCAGCACAGAGGATGGTGTGGGCTTTACGGGTGGCGCTAACTCTGCCATGGCAGGAGTGTGTTCGGAAATAACACCTGCGGGCGGTTGCTGTAGTGTTGATGTACGAGAGACTTTGAATTCGGTTGGACAGCCAGTTAATACCTACTATCACTACGAAGCATATTCAAATGCTTCTCTTGCCTCGAAAACCTCCACTAGCGGTAACACAACGAGACATAATTATTTTGGAGGTCTTGCAACGGCATCGGCACCGGCATCAATAACAGCGAGTTGCTCCAATTCTGTGGTGGTTGGTGTTTCTTTGTCTGATCTAACCACCGGTAGCCTGACACCGCTTAGTGTGACGGCAGGAGTAAACAGCACATTTACTGCTGGTGTTAATAATACTGGTGGAGTAGCGACTCCAGTATTTGGTTCAAGAATGTATGTGTGCCTCGCTTCGGACAGCGCCTGTCTTAATAATTATCTCACTCAATTAGATTCTATCTGGGGCCGCATCTTCAGTCTCTTTATTCACTTTGCTGAAGCTAATACATCAATAAAAATTGCTTTGAGTCGAATATCGATTTCAGCCGGTGGAAGTGGTACAGAAACAGGAAGCTATACATTTCTTTCGCCGGGTGCGTACCAGATGCGTTTTTGTGCCGACACTCCGCTCAATGAAGTGAATGAATCCAACGAACTTGATAACTGCAGTGCATGGACACCGCTCACCGTGAACCCAGGCACGCTCACAGCCTCGTGCTCTCCGTCACCAAGCACGGGGTATGTTGGAGACTCATTAATATGGACCGTTACACCTTCTGGTGGTGTAGGCTCGTATACCTATGTGTGGAGTGGCACTGACGGGCTGACCGGCACCGGTGCAACTGTTTCAAAAACATACGGTACCGCCGGTACGAAATCGGCTTCAGTTATTGTGACATCAGGTACAGGTGCGGTTACTGCAACCTGTGGGGCTGGCACCATACAGAACACGCCAACAGTGCTGATTACTGCCACACCAAATACGATCATTAAAGGTGTGACTTCTCCTAGAATTGACTGGACATCTTCGTACGCCACTTCCTGTACGGGAACTAATTTCCCAACAGGTAGTGCAACTGTGGGCTCGGTTACTGTTTCCCCTCCAGTTACTACAACCTACGGTATCACTTGTACTAGTGGTACACGAAGTGCATCTTCAAGCGCCACAGTGACTGTAAACCCTGCCGATATTACTCTCAACATTAGCCCAGCCGTTACTGTTCGCCAAGGTGACCCTGCAACGGTGTCATGGGGAGTGGTAGGCACTCCTGACTCATGTTCAATATCAGGTCCGGGACTTTCTTCAACCGCTTTTTCAGGTGCACAATCTGTGATCATAAATCAACAAAGTACATACACAATGAATTGTTTAACCGGTGGGGTGCCGAGTTCAAAGTCAGTGACCATAGGTGTTACTCCGCGCTTCGATGAATTTTAGTCCGAAGGAGGATTTTTGTTTTTAAAATCCTCTCTGTGCAACCTCTGGAGGTTGCACAGAGGTGTGGTAGCCTGAGTTGATGGCTAAGGTATTGCTAAAGTCACGAGAAGGAATCGCTCCGGGGGAGTACTACCATGTGTTCAATCGCGGTGCGCACAGGCAGACTATTTTTAAAGAAAAAGGGGACTGGCGTCGATTCCTTTTTAATGTGTTATTCCTCCAATCCCCTCATCAATTTAAAAACATACATCGGATTACAGAAAGTTTTGTTCCGGATATTGGTTTTTCTGTCCCTAACGAAGATATCGAGGCCATCATTGAGGGTCGTTTTGTGGAAGTGGTGTGCTTTTGTCTTATGTCGAACCACTTTCACTTGTTGGTCAAAGAAACCATTGAAGGAGGAATGGCACGCTACATGCAACGCGTAGCTGACGGATATACAAAATATTATAATACTAAGTATGAAACCTCAGGACATGTATTTCAGGGTCCGTACAAAGCGGTGCATGTAAAAACAGATTCCCAGCTTTTATATGCATCCGCCTATATTCATAGAAACCCCAGTGACATACGAGAATGGTCAGGAAGGGAATCCGAGTATCCTTGGTCGTCACTCCAAGATTTTACTGATGCGAACCGATGGGGAGGACTCATTGTGCCCGAGATCATCACGGGGCAGTTTGCTATAACAGCAAAAAGTAATTACGCCGATTTTGTTAAAACAACCAGCAAAAAACTTTTAGTCGAAGAGCTCCAAGGTATTATTTTGTAATTTTTTCATTTTGGCTTTAGTGTCTCATTTGTGCAACCTCCGGAGGTTGCACAAATGAGATTGACAGTGGGTGGGTGATTGGGATAGTATGCCCAAAGCTCGTAAGGGCGCATTTTTCTTAGTGCGCACTTGATTTGGGTCAAAACTACAACAATGTCTCGTTCACTTAAGAAAGGTCCGTATGTCGCCCACAAGCTTCTAAAGAAGATTGAAGGCAAGAAGCCTGCCACAACAGCGCCTATTAAGACGTGGGCTCGTGCATCTGAAATCAGCCCTGAAATGGTTGGTTTTGTTTTCCTTGTTCATAACGGAAAGGATTTCCCTGAGGTATTTGTTACAGAGGAAATGGTAGGACATCGTCTTGGCGAATTTTCATCAACAACCAAATTTACTCGTCACGGAGGTAAGATGCAGAAAGAGCTTGAACAGAAGAAGAAAGAGTCTGAAATTGCAGCAGCTCAAGCAGCCAAGGCACCTGCTGATGGTAAGGCTAAGGCTGGAGCTAAGAAATAATTTTTGATATCTAGAATCAGCATATGAAGGCGACACTTTCCAACTACAAGCAGACTCCACGAAAAACCAGACTCGTTACTGAGCTTGTGAAGGGTAAGGGTGTTGAGGAAGCACTCCTTGCACTAAAGTTCTTGGATAAGCGCGCCGCAGCTCCTATGGCTAAACTCATTTCCTCTGCTGTCGCAAACGCGGAGAAGCAGGGTGAAGACGGAAGAACTCTCGTTGTTCAAAACATTACGGTCAATAAAGGTTTAGTTGCTATGCGTTCGATGCCTCGTGCGTTTGGTCGTTCATCCCCAATTCGCCATAGAATGAGCCATATAACAGTGACTTTAGGGAAAGCAAAGCCAAAGAAGAAAAAATAATTATGACAAAAATCGTTCATCCATACGCGCACCGTCTAGGCATCCTTAGGGATTGGCAGAGTCGTTGGTTTGCTGGTTCTGCAAAAAAGAATCGTGAATTCATTCGAACTGATGCAATGATTCGTCAATTTTTGACAAAGCGTCTTCGTGGAAGCTATGTGTCGCATGTTGAAATTGAGCGTTCTCAAAAAGATTTGCGAGTTCAAATTCATACAGCACGCCCAGGTATGGTTATTGGTCGCTCAGGTGAAGGTGCAACAAAATTGAAAAAGGATTTGCACCAAATGCTCAAGAGCATGAAGCTTTCATCCGTGCCCGCGCTTCATCTTGATGTTATTGAAGTTCGATCTCCTGAATCTAACGCGGCAATTGTTGCAGGTATGGTGGTGGAGAGTCTCGAGAAGCGCCTTCCTTTCCGCCGTGTTTTGAAACAGACTATTGATAAGGTGATGGCTAATAGAGATGTGAAGGGTGTGCGTATTGCTGTTGCTGGCATGCTCGGTTCAGGCTCTATGTCACGCACTGAAGAATTGAAGCGCGGACGCATTCCTCTTCAGACATTCCGCGCAGACATTGATTATGCGCAAATAGCAGCACAACTTCCTTTGGGCAAAATCGGCGTTAAGGTTTGGATTTATCGTGGCGATATTTTTGCTGATGATGCGTCACGTCCAAAAGTATAAATTTTTATGTTGTTTCCAAAAAAAGTTAAATATAGAAAGTGGCAACGCTCTCGCGTTAATCCTAAAAAGAAGCAGGTAGCAACCCGTGGTGTTACGCTTGCTTTCGGTTCTCATGGGTTGAAGGCTCTTACCTCTGATCGCATTTCATCAAATCAGCTTGAGGCTGCTCGCAGGGCAGGAGCACGACTTCTAGGAAAAACTGGACGTGTCTGGATTCGCGTATTTCCTGACCGTCCTGACACGAAGAAGGGAGGGGAATTGCCGATGGGTAAGGGTAAGGGTGACCCATACCGTTTTGTTGTTGAGGTAAAGCCAGGCAGAATTCTCTTTGAAATCGACGGTGTTACTGATGCGATTGCGAGAGAAGCACTTCGCAAAGCTGCAACTAAATTGTCAGTTAAAACGACCGTAATTGCTCGCCACTAAATTTGCATATGAAAGCTATAGATGTTAGGAAGAAGACTGATAGTGAGCTTATGAAGGCTCTTGGTGAGCTCGAAATTGAGCTTCGTGAATTTCGTTTTGGTATGTCGGGATCGCGCACCAAGAATGTCCGCAAGGCTCGCACAGTTCGTGCCGATATCGCGCGTATTAAGTTAGTCATGGCAGAAAGAGAGGCATAATCTATATGGAAACAAACACAAAAAATCAAAAAACACTCACTGGCGTGGTTGTATCCACAAAAATGAAAGACACCATAACGGTGGCTGTAAATCGCTATGTGAAGGATTCAAAGTATAAAAAGTATGTGAAGAAGACGAAGAAGTATCTTGCGCATGATGCAGGGAACACAAAAAAAGACGGAGAGCGCGTCACAATTGCGCCATGTCGCCCAATGTCGAAGAATAAGCATTTTATAGTTATATGATTCAAGATCGATCACTCGTCATAATTGCAGATAACACCGGCGGAAAGGTTGGACGCATTTTCAAAGTGCTTGGTGGCTCTAAAAAAACCATTGCTCAGATTGGCGACAGAGTAGTGCTTTCTGTGCAGTCTGCTGAACCACGAAAAATGGTTAAGAAAAAAGATGTGTTGACTGCGGTAGTAGTTCGTCAACGAAAGACATTCCGTCGTGTTGACGGTTCCTACATTCGCTTCGATGATAATGCTGTAGTTATTCTTTCAAAGAATGCAAAAGATCCTTTTGAACCAAAGGCAAATCGTGTCTTCGGTCCAATCCCTCGTGAAATCGTCGACATGGGATATCAGAAGATTGGTTCTCTTGCGCCAGAGGTTGTGTAGAATCGGCTGATTTGCAGACAAAACAAAAACAATATGAAAATAAGAAAAGGAGATAAAGTCATCATCATTACCGGTAAGGATAAAGGTAAGGCGGGTACGGTAACGAGAGCGCTTCCAGCAGTGAGCAAGATCATTGTTGAGGGTTTGAATATGAAAAAGAAACACCAGAAGCCTCGTGGTAATAAAAAGGGTCAGATTGTTGATATGTCGATGCCATTTCATGTATCAAATGCAATGCTTGTTGATCCAAAATCAGGTAAAGGCACACGCATTTCGATTAAAATGAAGGGAGATAAGCGAGTTCGCGTCGCGGTTAAGAGTGGTTCAGAAGTATAAAAAATATATGCAATCAGTTCGTACACAAGCAAAAAGCGCATTCAAAACCCTCAAGGGTGAATTTGGTTACAAGAATGTTTTTCAAGCACCGCACCTTGTGAAGGTGGTTATTTCAACAGGTATTGGAAAGATAAAGGATAAAAAGAAAATTGAAGTTATTGAAGACAGGCTTGCTTTGATTACCGGTCAAAAAGCAGCGGTTCGTGGCGCAAAGAAATCAGTTGCTTCATTCAAGGTTCGTGAAGGGGATCCTGTGGGTTACCAAGTAACACTCCGTGGAGCTCGCATGTATGACTTCTTGGACAAACTTGTTCACATCTCTCTTCCTCGTACTCGTGACTTCCGTGGACTCTCCGCAAAAGCTATTGATTCCTTGGGTAACATAACTCTCGGTATTAAAGAGCACACTATTTTCCCTGAAACTTCAGATGAAGAGCTGAAAGATGTGTTCGGTCTTGCTATTACCATTGTGACTACAGCAAAAGATGCAAAGCAGGCAGAGGCATTCTTCCGACACATTGGTGTCCCGCTTCAGGAGGCGGTGTAATTTCAATTTTTATGGGGCGTGAAAATTCAGGTACTTCTTTTGGGGCTTCTGATGCAGATATGCGTGCGCACGCAAAAACTCTTGGATTAGAAAATAGCGGCCCTGCGGAGCCGTTTCTTCCAGGAATGAAGGCAGACAGAACCCCTTTACGGCTTAAAACTTCAAAAAGAAAATAGAGTCTAAACACAGACATTCCAAGCCCCTTTGACTCGGGGCTTTTTGTTTGCTATCCTAGCAATAGCTTTTCGAAGCGCTTTTTGCCTCACAAGGGCGGAGTGCAAGAAGGCGACAAAACCCCGTCGTATTTTTGCAAAAATATATGACGAAGGTTGTCCCACATCTTCGGTTGTGAGATACCTCGGTGGCGCGCTTCGCCCGCTAGGGATGTCCTATTCGGACACGCGCGTCGTATGCAACAAAGTGGCAAAAATACTGATGGGGTCTAAGATTTTCTAATTTCGCCTCGCTCAGTAATAAAATCTAAGAAATGGCAAAAAAATCACAATTGGCTCGTAATTCTAAGCGTATCAAGACGGTCGCTCGTTTTGCTGTGAAGCGCGCTACCTTGAAAGAGGCAGGAGATTGGGAAGGTCTTCAAAAGCTTCCTAAAGATGCTTCACCAATTCGTGTGAAGAATCGTTGCGCAGTTACTGGCCGTGGTCAGGGATATATGCGTCATTTCGGTCTTTCTCGTATTCAGTTTCGTGAAATGGCACGCCGAGGGGAGATCCCAGGTGTTAAGAAGTCTTCTTGGTAATTCAGCCACAGCAATAATTTCATCATGATTACAGATCCTATTGGAGATTTCATTGTTCGTTTGAAAAACGCCACAGCGGTGCGCAAAGCATCCGTTGCTGTGCCATTTTCAAAACTTAAGCTTGCGGTAGCACTCGCGCTTCGCAAATCAGGGTACCTTGGTGAAGTTTCTGAAGAAGGTTCGGGAATTCACAAGACTCTCGTTGTTGAGTTGCTCTACGGAGCCGACGGTCTTCCAAGAATCAATGGCGTTAAAAGAATTTCGAAGCCAGGTCGCCGCCTCTACGCAAAAGCTCGTGAAGTATTCCCTGTGAAATACGGCAAGGGACTCATGGTTCTTTCTACACCACAAGGTATCGTCACTGATCGTGAGGCTAGGCAAAATAGACTTGGAGGAGAAACCCTTTTCAAAATCTGGTAATCCAATACGATCACTACAAAAATACATATGTCACGCATCGGTAAAAATCCAATAACTATTCCAGCAAATACGCACATCTCAGTTGTTGAGGGCGTGTTGACCGTGAAGGGTCCTTTGGGCGTAATAACACGACCAGTACACTCGATGGTATCGGTGACTGTTGAAGGTGAGGCCGTAACGGTTGCGCCTTTGAACTCTTCAAAGCTCGCACGATCTCTCTGGGGAACATTTGCATCTCACCTCAAGAATATGATTGCTGGTGTAAATAAGAAATACGAAAAGAAATTAACCCTCGAAGGTATCGGGTACCGCGTTGAAGTACAGGGAAGGAATATGAAATTCCTCGTTGGATTTTCTCACCCAGTAATTTTGGCAATTCCTGAGGGCATTGATGTTGTTGTTGAGAAGAATCAAATAACCGTGAGTGGTATTGATAAAGATGCAGTGGGGCAGTTTTCTGCGGTTATTCGTGCTGTGAAGAAACCTGAGCCATATAAAGGTAAGGGGATTCGTTACGATGGTGAGTATGTGCGTCGTAAACAAGGTAAGAAAGCATCTGCATAATTTGTATGTCTAAATTAACTCCAAAAACTCAATCTGCTCTTCGTGCTCGTCGCCATCGCCGTATCCGCGCGAAGGTAAAAGGCACAGCTTCGTGCCCTCGTCTTGCTGTATTCCGTTCGAATAAGTATTTCTATGCACAACTCATTGATGATGATGCGCAAAAAACATTGGCAAGCGCTTCGTCTATGGATATAAAGGGCAAGACTATGATGGAAGATGCAAGAATTGTTGGTGAACGGGTTGCAGCGGCTGCACTTTCAAAGGGTGTAAAGAAGGTTGTCTTTGATCGAGGAGGCTTCACTTACACGGGACGCGTTCGAGCGCTTGCAGAAGCTGCGAGAGCTGGAGGGTTGGAATTTTAATGTAGCTTCACTATTTAGCATATGAACGACGAACAAAACACACCAGTATCTGAAAATACAACCGACGCAACTCCAGCATCGGCTCCTGTTGCTCCTGCACCTCGCGCACCCAGAAATGCTCCGCGTGGGCGCCGACCTGTTCGTGGTGGCGCTGGTGGTGATCGTAGGCCTTCTCGTGGGGGAGACCGAAAGCGTGAACCTCGTGAACGAGCTGAATTTGATCAGAGAACTATTCTTATCCGTCGCGTTGCTCGTGTTATGGCAGGAGGTAGACGCTTCTCGTTCTCTGCAGCTATTGCCGCAGGAGACAGAAAGGGTCGTGTAGGAATTGGTATTGGTAAGGGAGGCGACACAGCACTTGCGATTGAAAAAGCACTCCGCGATGCAAAGAAGAACATGATTACTGTCAGAATGACAAAAACCATGAGCATTGCACACGATGTGATGGCAAAGACATCTTCAGGGATAGTTGCAATTCGTCCTTCTCCTGAGCGCGGTATTGTGGCTGGCTCTGCAGTTAAAATTGTTTTGGAGCTTGCAGGAATTAAAGATGTGACTGCAAAAGTATTGTCACCATCTAAAAATAAACTCAACATTGCGAGGGCAACCATTAAGGCGCTTTCAAGTCTAAAGAAATAATATGGAACTTCACACACTTACACGTTCAAAGAGCAATAAGGCGACCCGTCGTGTTGGTCGTGGGGGAAAACGAGGTAAGACATCGGGTCGTGGTGGTAAAGGTCAGAATTCCCGTGCTGGTGCAAAGTTCCGCCCAGAATGGCGTGACATCATCAAGAAGATTCCAAAACGCCGTGGATATGGCAGAAACCGTTCTCGCACAGCAGTACCTCGCGTGAGATTTGCTACCGTGAACTTTGATACGCTCTCAAGGCAATTTAAGGCAGGGGATGTTGTTACACCTATCGCGCTCGTAAAGGCTGGGGTTGTACGACGCATTTCCGGTAAGGTTCCTCCAATCAAGGTTCTTGCGCGAGGTGAACTCACCGTTAAGCTCTCTTTTGAGGATGTTTTCATCTCTGAAGTAGCACGGGCTACAATTGAGAAAGCAGGAGGTGCTGTCCGCGCTCCTGTTTCAAGAAAGGTTATGCCTTCTAAGAAAGCTGTCTCTTCGCTAAAAGCTAAAAGCTAAACACTGGTTACCATGTCTGGATTCTTTGCAAAACTCAAACTCATTCTGAGTGACGGTATGCTTCTCAAGCGTATTGGGTTTGTTATTGTGGCACTTGCCGTATTCAGACTTCTCGCGACGATACCAATCCCAGGGATTGATCCTGTACGTCTCTCGCAATTCTTTTCAAGTAACCAATTCCTTGGTCTTCTCAACATTTTCTCAGGAGGCGGACTCTCCAATCTTTCAATAGTCATGCTCGGCGTAGCGCCATACATCACTGCATCTATCATCATGCAGGTTCTTACTATCATGTTCCCAAAGCTGAAGGAGATGTACCAAGAAGAGGGCGACCAAGGGCGCAAGAAGTTTAGTCAGTACTCACGTCTTCTTTCGATTCCGCTCGCATTCATTCAAGGATATGCGTACCTCGCTCTTTTCCAGAGTCAGGGAATTGTTGACCAGCTTCCACTTATGGCGTTCATGTTGAATGTTCTTATCATAGCTGCAGGTTCGGTGCTCTTGATGTGGATTGGAGAGCTTATGACTGAGTTCGGTGTCGGTAATGGTGTCTCGCTCATAATTTTTGCAGGTATCGTTGCGAGCGTTCCTCAGAATTTTGCACAGCTTTTGTTCTCATTTAATCCTGCGCAAATTCCTCTCTATATGGGCTTTGTTGTTGCAGCTTTGGTGATTATCTACGGAGTTGTTGTCATGACTGAGGCAGAGAGGCCAGTTCCTGTGACATACGCAAAGAGAGTGCGCGGTAACAAAATGTACGGCGGTGTCTCTACGTACCTACCACTTCGTTTAAATCAGGCAGGTGTTATTCCTATCATCTTCGCTCTCTCTATCCTCCTGTTCCCACAGCTTCTTTTGAATTTTGCAGCAAAGTCTTCTGTGGTGTGGCTTGCTAGTATCGCAAGTGCACTCCTTTCGTGGAGTGGCGGTGCAGTAATTTACGCCGTGTTTTATTTCCTCCTCGTATTTCTTTTCACCTATTTCTACACAGCAGTTACTTTTGATCCAAACATGCTTGCAACTAATCTTCAAAAGAACGGAGCGTTTGTGCCAGGAGTACGTCCAGGAGTACAAACGGCAGAGTATCTTGGCACCGTCATTACTCGCATTACTATGGTTGGCGCGTTGTTTCTTGGTGTTGTTGCCGTTCTCCCGCTCATCATGCAATCTCTCACGGGTTTAAGTACGCTTGCCATCGGAGGCACAGCGCTCCTCATTGTTGTATCAGTCGTCTTGGATTTGGTGCGTAAGATTGGAGCACAAATTTCTTTACGAGAATATTAAGATAGGATTTAGTGGCTAGCGTTTGTGTGTAGCTTCTAAATAGTAAAAATATGAAAGGGAAATTCATACTCGTTATTGGTCCATCTGGTTCTGGAAAAGGAACACTTATTAATCATATCCGCCCTCTGTTTCCAGCGCTTCAGTACCCGAAGTCTTCAACAACTCGTTCTATGCGTGCTAACGAAAAGCACGGCGAGCATTACTATTTTCTTTCTCGTGAGGAGTTTCAGTCCCGCATCGAGAGTGGTGATTTTTTAGAGTGGGCAGAATATGGTGGGCATTTTTATGGCACGCTTGCATCTGAAGTTATGCCACTGTTAGACGGAGGTATGACTGCACTAAAAGAACTTGAAGTACAAGGAGTTCGACAATTGCAAAAGAAAATCCCTAAAGAAGAACTAGCTGTTATTTTCGTGAATGCTGGTTCGTGGAGTGAAATGGAGGCTCGGATTCGGGCTCGTGCATCAATATCGGAAACGGAACTCGAGAAAAGAAAAGAACGATATCAAGATGAGATGAATTTTATGTCCGAGGCTGATTTTGTTATTGAAAATCATTCGGGAGAAGTGGATGCTGCTAAAAAACGTTTTGCAGAAGTCGTAGAATCTCTTATTGCAGGTTAATATAGGTATTCATGGATACACAACAGAAACATTTATTTTTCTTTGTAGGACGCATTGCTTCTGGAAAAGAAACGCAGTGTGTACAGCTCGCAGAGAAACTTGGGTATACGGTTTTTAGCACTGGTGGAAAGTTTCGTGAAATTGTTGCGTCAGGTTCACTTCTCGGTAACCGCATTAAGGCAGATTATGAAAAGGGTCTTCTCATGCCTTCGTGGGTTGCTAATTATATGCTCGAGGAGTTTTTGTTTAATCTAGCTCCAGAAAGGGGCGCAATATTTGAAGGATCGGGTCGTGATGTTGAACAAGCAAAAGTCATTGATGAAGTCTGTACATGGCTGGGGCGTTCATATACCGTATTGAATTTGGATGTCAGTGAAGATGAAGTAGTAAAACGCTCACTTCTCCGTGGCCGTGATTCAACCGACAAAGATGAGTCTGTTATCCGTATGCGCCTCGCTGAGTATAATCGTCTTACGAAACCAGCTATTGAATATTTCCAACAATTGGGCAAATGTATCAATATAAATGGTGAACAAACACCTGCGGAAGTGCATGAAGAAGTAATGAAAAAAGTAGCAGAGGTTTTGAAATAATTTGACAGGATGATTGCAACAAAAAAAGATATTCCAATTCTCAGGGAAGGTGGAAGACACCTTGCGGAAGTACTAAAAACTGTCGGGAATGCTGTTCGCCCCGGTGTATCAACCGATACTCTCAATACTCTTGCGGAGAAAATGATTCGAGATTTCGGCGATGTACCATCGCTCATTGGGTATACTCCACGGGGAGCAGCACGCCCGTACCCTGCAACCATCTGTATTTCAATTAACGATGAGGTAGTGCACGGTATCCCAAATGAAAATCCTAGCATTATTACAGAGGGGGACATTGTGGGGCTTGATTGTGTTTTAGCGCACCAAGGCTTACTTGTAGACAGTGCGCTTACAGTTATTGCAGGGAAGGGGGACATGGGCGCAAAGGCACTATTGAATGCAACAAAGGAGGCTCTCATGGCGGGTATTAAAATGGCAAAACCAGGTGGGTATATTGGAGACATAAGTTCTGCTATTGAAACAGTGGGCGTCAAACGCGGGTACGGTATTGTCTTTGAGCTTGGAGGACATGGAGTGGGGAATTCTGTTCATGAAGAGCCGTATGTGCCGAATGTTGGGGACGCTGGTACCGGAGCACTCTTAACTCCAGGCTTGGTTATTGCAATCGAGCCTATGTTTACGGAGGGTACCCCTCGCGTAAAACTTTTGAAGGATGGATATACATTTGTTACCAAAGATGGTTCGCGTGCCGCACACTTTGAACACACTATTCTTATTACTGAGAATGGCCATCAAATTCTTACAGAGCTTTAGAGTAAGAGATTGTATGGTTTTTAAAGGCTTAGGAAGAGAAGTGTTTTTGAATTCCACTGAAGAAAAATGTCATCGATGTAATGGATGGGGCACTGAGGATCGCGGATACAGAAAACAAAATGGCGACTGGCAACATATGTCGCTCATATGCAGTGTCTGCGATGGGAAGAAAATAATAGTAAAGACATGATAGTATAAAAACATTATTTTAATAATCGCACTATTGTATGGCAAAAGGAGAAACACATCGTAAAGATAAAAAGAAACCAAAGAAAGATAAGAAAAAATAACTACTTAGACAGGTTCTTAAAAGGCGCCACGGCTAAAACAATTACAAAGTAATTGTTCGCCCAAACATAAGTAAATCTTATGTTTTAGTGGCGCCTTTTTTTGTATTCTCTATTTGAGTTACACTAGTATGATGTCGGCAAAGTTTCAGTGGGTTTTCTTTGGTGTAGTTATATGTGTTGGGGTCATCGGTGCTTGGTTCTTTTTTGTCCGTATTTCTACTACTGTTGTGCCACATGTGAGCGCGTGTACTGAAGAAACGAAAATCTGTCCAGATGGGAGTACTGTTGGACGAGTAGGTCCAGCATGTGAATTTACTCCATGCGAGGTTTCTGTGTACAACTGGATTGTGAGTGACTCAGGCAGTAAAAACCGTGCCGGTGCTCCACTCACTAATGTATCGCTCTCTCTTAATGGTAAAGAATCCTCTGTTGGAACATATGAAGGTTCGTGTGCAGAAATAGGTGTTCCAGAATGGCCACTTTTGGAGGGTGAAAAAGCCGGGTTGGCGTGTTGGTTTGAGACTGCAGGCACTGAGGTTGGAGTGTTTGAAGAGCAAGGTCATTTGGTTTTAAAAAAAGCACCACTTTCTGTTGGGGCAGATGGTGCATCAATTGCTCGTGGTGCATTTGAGATGATGCGGAGTTTAGGTTCTGATGTTCCGTAATAGAAATATTACACGCTCGTTTCTACTCAAGAAAAATTTTGCGCGAGTGACGCGTTATACTACTAGGTATGCCAGGGTTTAATCCAAACAAAGGAATTGATACAAAAGCAGCGAAGCTCTCGCCCGAACATCAACTGACGAAGTTGCGTGAGACTGCGCGCTCTGGTGGTGGAGGAAGGGGGCATCGAGGAGATCCGGCCTTACCTGTCGAAGCATCTGTTCTCCCTACACTTTCGGAGGCACCAGAGGGGGTAGAGCAAGAGCAGAAGCAAGGCATCATTCTTGAACTTACACCTGACTCGAACGACAAAGACATGGAGGAGTTGTTGGGTATTTTACATACCCAAGGATTCAAGGCTGTCATGAAGGAGCTCGATCGCATTGATAATCCCCATCTTGAAGATGATTTCCATCGCCTGCTTGTGCAGTACCGGACAGCTGGTCATCCAATCCCAGGGCTGAGCGCTAGTGACCCACTCGCTGTAGCTCTTGATTTTGTTCTCTTGGATATAGCCGTACCTGAAGCCGCGCCAGGGAAACCAGGGGGGTCTCTTAAGGATGTTTGCATGCAGATGGAGCAGTTTTATTTGAGCATGATTCCTTTTGTTGCTCTCCCCGATACAATTTTCCTGAAAGATTGGCACAAGCGCAAAAAAATTCATCTCCAGCATTTCACAATGGAAATTGCTGTCTCGCACACTAAAGAGGAAGCGGTCTTTTATTTGTCAGTTCCTCGAGCAAAACGGGAAACGTTTGAAAAGCAGATTTTTGCTATGTTTCCCCGTGCACGTATTGTTGAAAAAAAAGATGACTACAATCTTTTTAACCAATTTGGTGTGACTGTTGCAGCGTCTGCTTACTATCAGCGCCCGCCACCAATTCCTTTAAAGACATCAGAAGAGTTTAGTCACGACCCTATGAATGTGACGCTCGCAGCACTTTCAAAAATTACCAAAGAAGGTGAGGGGGCCGCGCTTCAAATTACCGTTGCACCAGCAGGAGACTATCACTCTAAGCGTATTCGCTATGTTTTAGACGAACTTAATAAAGGTAAGGGTTCTGCGAATGACATATTTCGAAAAAATATGTATATGGAGCATTACTCACCAATGCGTCGATTTTTTCAGGGATTGAACAAAGGCTTCACTAGTTTTTTGGAAAGCTCTGAAGAAAAAAAGAAGGATGATAGTAAGAATATTGATTCTTTTGCGGCTGACGCAGTGTCAAAAAAGCTCAAGAGTGTCATTGTGGGAGTGAATTTACGTATTGTTGCGTCTGCTCGCACCAAAGAGAGGGCAATGGCCATTCTTACAGAACTCGAAAATACTTTTGGGCAGTATGAAGATGCAAAAGCGAATCGCCTTCGTTTTAAGCATATAAAAGGTAGAAAGGAATTGCGGGAATTTCTCCGCTTGTTCATCTTCCGCATGTTTGACCGTCAAGCACACGAAGGATTTTTCTATCAGCTGTGGCTTGAATGGACACGCAAGGCTGCTCCAACGCCTTTGATGCATAAGATTCCACTCATGCCTATGAATTTGGCAGAGCTCTCAACTATTTTTCATCTCACTATTGCAGGAGGTACAGCATCTCGTGAAGCCAAAACTGCAAGCGCTAAGCTCGCTCCTGCGCCACCAGGGCTTCCTGAGAAAGGCATTGTCATTGGCATTAATCGTTACTCAAATATTGCAACGCCAATTCATTTCACTCCAGATGATCGCCTGCGTCACATGTATACCATTGGGCAAACGGGTACTGGTAAGACGAACTTCCTGAAGAACATGATTATTCAGGACATTGAGAATGGGGAAGGGGTGTGTTTTATTGACCCACACGGCGTGGATGTATTGGAGATTCTTTCCCGTATTCCTAAAGATCGTATCGATGACCTCATTTACTTTGATCCTGCATACACCGCAAGGCCAATGGGGCTCAATATGCTTGAGTATGATCCACGCTTCCCTGAACAAAAAACATTCGTGGTGGATGAAATGTTTAAGATTTTCAAGAAATTATATGGCGATGTACCAGAAGCATTTGGTCCTATCTTTGAGCAGTACTTCCGTAATGCCACAATGCTTGTGCTCGAAGATCCTGATACTGGCTCGACCTTGATGGATATTTCCCGTGTTTTGGCTGACGATGAATTCCGCGCATTGAAATTGTCTCGCTGTAAGAATCCTGTGGTAACGCACTTCTGGGAAGATATTGCAGAAAATGTGCGCGGAGAAGGAGATTTGCGCAACGTGGTTCCATATATCACCTCAAAGTTCGACATCTTCATCGCAAACGAAATTATGCGCCCCATCATAGGTCAGCAACGCTCGGCCTTTAATTTCAAGGACATTATGGACAACAAGAAAATTCTTCTTGTGAACTTGTCCAAAGGCCGACTAGGGGATGTAAATGCAAACTTGATTGGTCTTGTGATTGTTGGGAAAATAATGATGACCGCACTTGCGCGTACGGAGTATTTGCATTTGAATCCTCCGAACTTCTATCTCTACATTGACGAGTTCCAAAACATTACGACCGATACTATTTCCACAATTCTCTCTGAGGCACGCAAATTTCGCCTCTCTATGACGATGGCACACCAGTATGTTTCTCAGCTCCTTCCAAAAATTAAAGACTCAGTATTCGGTAACGTTGGTACCATGGCAGTGTTTCGTGTAGGTCCCGATGATGCTGAGTATATTGCGAAACAATTTCCAGGCTTTGAGGTTTCCGACTTCCTGAAAATTGACAACTTCCACTCGTATTTGAAGCTCCTTGCTGGAGGAAAACCTACCCCCGGTTTTACTATTGAGACTATTCCATTTATCCCTGGTGACTTCTTGAACATTGATGCATTGAAACAGATTTCGTATCAACGCTACGGTCGAGCCCGCGAAGCTGTGGAGGCTGATATTCACCAAAAGTATAATCAGATGCGAGAAAACCAGAAGCAGTAGGGGTTAGTGGACAGGGTTTAGTGTTTAGGCGACGCTTCATCGGATCCGCAGGGATCAAGGGGCTTTGAATTCGTTCTTCTCTAAACCCTAACCCCTTCGCATGGCGTTTCGCCTTGCAGAATGCTATAGTCGCTTCAATGAACACCAATGCACAATTTGAAAATGAGCGTACGCTTATTATATTGAAGCCTGACGCAGTACAGCGTTCTCTTATCGGAGAGATAATGAAGCGCATAGAGCGAACAGGATTGAAATTTGTTGCATTCAAATTTGGTCTTGCCACGGAAGACCAACTTGTGCGTCACTACAACAAAGATGAGAAGTGGTTTCTTGAAAAAGGAACTCGGATATTAAATGACCGCACCACGCACAATCTGCCAATAGAGAAGGATGCGCTTGGGTACGGTAAAGAAATAATAGATTCAATAGTGAAATTCATGACTGCAGGTCCTGTACTCATGATGGTTGTTGAAGGGAATGAATCAGTAGCCGTTGTGAAGAAACTTGTGGGTGCAACAGAGCCAAAGACATCAGATGTTGGAACTATTCGTGGTGACTACACTGTGGATTCTTACGACCATTCATCGGTACAGAGTCGTGCCGTTAGAAACCTCGTCCACTGTTCAGAGTCCCCAGAAGAAGCATCACGTGAAATTGCTGTGTGGTTTAAGCCCGAAGAAATATTGAAATACCGTATCGTCCAGGAGCAAATTCTCTACGATGTGAATTTGGATGGAATCCTTGAATAAGCCAATAGGGTTTAGTTTTTAGCCATTAGGGAGAATGCACTTTTGTTTTCCCCTAAACCCTAACCACTAGTGGCTAACCTGCTAGAATGGAGGGAGGGGTTAGTGACGGAGTATTAACCTCGTTGAAAAACTTTAGGGAGCTTTATATCGCTCCGCGCTGGTGAATCTCTCCGGAGAATCCGATGCGCGAGATGCTGCGAGCACCCACCTGGAGCTTCGGCTCTAAGGTTAATACTCCGTCACTGATCCTTCTAAATCCGCCCTTGAATATATCAAAGGCGGATTTTTATATGAACAAAGAGAATTACCACACCCTCACATATACGATATATCGTATATGTGAGGGTGTGGTAATTCTTCCGCGCTATGGCTACCTTAGATGTCTGTATGATATATCATACAATTTTTACTTTTGAATTTTCCCGATGTTGCGCTCTCTGGTCTAAGGTATGATGATTCAATGAAATCGATTTCTATTTTGTTTGCACGAGGTGCGAGACGTGTTACGGGTTCAAATTTCCTTGTAGAAGCAAAAAATGGAGAGGTTACTACACGCATACTTATTGATTGTGGACTAGCGCAGGGTGAGCGATTTTGTGAATCGGCTAATAGGGAAATATTTTCATACGATCCCGCAACGATTGATATAGTTCTTTTTACTCACGCACACGCTGATCACATTGGGTTATTCCCTAAACTTGTAAAGAACGGTTTTACAGGGCGTGCGTTTGCAACGGCTCCCACCAAAGCACTTATTCCAATAATGCTTGAGGACTCTGTAAAGATAATTGCCCTCGAAGCAAAGCGATGCAACGATGAACCACCGTACGCTATTGAAGATGCTATACGGGCAGTTGAATATATTGATGAGGCGACATATGGCAAAACATTAGAGTTCGCGCCTGGAGTTACTGCAACATTTCACAATGCTGGACACATTTTAGGATCTGCCACCATCCTCCTTGATATTTTTGGAAAGAAAATTTTGTTTACAGGAGATTTAGGTCGTGTGCCTGCCGCTCTTGTGCCCGATAGGGAAGTGCCTGCCGATGTAGAATACCTTATAACAGAAAGTGTATACGGCAATAAAACACACAGCTCACTTGAAGAGAGTGAGCAGGCGCTCTTGTCGGCTGTTAAAGTTATTATTGGGAGCCAAGGTACGC
The DNA here is from genome assembly GCA_007378985.1 of Parcubacteria group bacterium Greene0714_7. GTDB lineage: Bacteria > Patescibacteriota > Minisyncoccia > Phycocordibacterales > Phycocordibacteraceae > Phycocordibacter. The sequence continues at coordinate 37,704 of VMHB01000002.1, read as the reverse complement.
TTCTTATACCTGCATTTTCACTTGAACGCACACAAATAATTCTTGCTTCTTTAGATAAGGCAATTACTAACGGTGTTATTCCCGAAGTAGCAGTATTTATGGATTCACCTCTTGCTGCCAAAGTAACTGATGTGTACAGAAAGCATCCAGAATTTCTTCGTGCTGATATACGCACTCGACTTCTCGGCGGAGACGATCCATTTTCATTCCCAAGTTTAAAAGTGAGTGTCCACCCAGACGAGTCGGATGCGATAGACAGGCACCCCGGCCCTAAAATAATCATCGCAGGAGCTGGTATGAGCCATGGTGGGCGTATTAGAAGACACGAAGCGAAGTATCTACCGCAGAAATCAACGGTGCTCCTCCTGGTGGGCTATCAAGTGCCTGGGAGTTTAGGTCGGAGACTTAAAGACGGCGCACGAACAGTAAATATAGATGGTGTTGAGGTTAAGGCGCGCGCGACAATACTATCAACGGACGGATTTTCTGCACACGCTGACAGAGATGATCTCATGACCTTTGCTGAAAATGTTAACCCTAAGCATGTTTTTGTAATATTGGGGGAAACAGAGTCAGCAACGTTTCTAGCGCAACGCATCGCAGGGTTCCTCAATATTCCCGTTGATGTACCAAGAGAAGGGGAGACATACGAAATTCCTATTGTATAAAAAATCCCGCGAAAACGGGATTAGTTTATAGTTTGCAACCTGAATGAAGAAAACGACCGTCGCGTAATTCAGTACAAGTTAAATTGTCATACCCAAGGATTGGTCGAGTACACCCAGCGCATATTTTTAACTTGTATTTTTCTCGCGGGGATGGATTCACAACTCCTTAGGCAGCTATTTTCAAGAGTCTATCAAATGCTTCTGGGTATTCCGATGCAATTTCTGAAAGTACTTTGCGGTCGAGCTCGATGTTTGCTTTCTTTACTGCGCCCATGAAGGTGCTGTAGTTTTTGAAACCTCTTTCGCGAAGTGCTGCGTTGATACGTACAATTGCGAGTCCTCGCATAGTTCTTTTCTTAGCTCTACGATCGCGGAATGCGTATTTACCAGCGTGTTTCAAAGCTTCGAGTGCCTGCTTTGTCTTTGTTGAGCGTCCAAAACGATAGCCTTTTGCGGCTTTCAATATATTGCGACGGCGCTTCATCGCCTTTGGTCCTCCTTTTACTCTAGACATATGAAATTAGGGGTTAGTGTTTAGTGGATAGGGTTTAGCTAAAGAAAATCTATTTGCCGTTTCCTGGAAGGAATCGAGCGCGCACCCTCGGATTCATTTCTACAGCTTTCGCACGAGCTTTCACGGTGCGAGTCTTTCGGCTATCACGAGAATTGAAATGGTCTTGTCCGCCCTTACGCGCAACAATCTTACCGTTGCGAGTTACGCGGAGACGCTTTGTGTATGATTTGTTCGTTTTCATTTTATTATTTTGCAGGCTTCTGTTTTCCGGCCTTTTCTAGGATCATGTTGAATCCTTTTGGACCTTTCTGTATGTCCTCAGCGATACGGTAATCCTCGGGAACCAAAAGCACGAAACGCTTCAATCTTTCCTTGAGAAATGCCGGATCCATGTACTTGTAGCGTCCCTTAAGGAAGAGTTCCACTCGTACCCGATGTCCTTCTTTGAGCCATCCAGCTGCTTGGCGAGCCTTTCGGAGAAGATCGTTTTCTCCAGTACCTACCTCAACTTGGACTGCTTTTGTCTCTGTAATGTGCGATTTAGCCCTTATTTCTCGGTCTTTTTTCTGTTGCTCGTATTGAAATTTACCATAATCCATTATTTTCGCAACTGGCGGGGTCGCGTTTGGCGAAACCTCTATTAAGTCGAGCTCCGCAGCTTTTGCTTGCGCCATAGCTTCAGCGAGCGTAATAACGCCGACGTTTTCGCCATTAGGACCTATGACCCGAAGTTCGGGTGCGCGTATTTGCGCATTGATACGTGTTTTTAGAGTAGCCAAGGTTTTGTATCAAGAATGATAGCTCGATAATGGTGCCTTTACAAGTGTTTATAGGTGCTTTCTCCTATATTTTTTTGGTTTTTTATGAGACCTTACTTTTAGTTTACTGTAATTTTTCCCCCGTCATGTCCTACTGTGAAATGTGGTAAATCTGAAGCCAGTTTATCTATTGTTAACGCAATATGCTTATCATAAATATCTTTTGGGTGGCTTTTAAATACGTCACCAAGTCCGCCTAAAATAAAATGCACTGCATCGCCTAAAATGCCATGGTTGGCACCTCTATTGTGAACAAATACTTGATTTGTTCCATCGTTAGGGGGGAGAGATATATAGTGCCCATCTCGTGGGTCGTCTACATGCATAACTGCACGCGGGTTTGCTTTTCCTCCGTATTGAAAAATATTGAAACCAGGAGTACCTTCTCTCCACCGAGTTTTCAAGCCTTTTGCATACGAGTGGACTTCCTCAGCGTGTTCTGAACCGAATCCGTATGCACTGTGATTAGTCATAAGAGATTGCATGTGTCCACACCCTCTACACCCAGAAGGATCATGCTCGTGTTCATCGTCGGTGTGAGCACTCATTCCACCAAATAATCCTTCAAGAAATTGAGCAAATCCCTTGAATCCGCCAACGTGCGCGTGCGCGTCCTCATGCACTCCTGAAAAAAGGGTCGTGGTAAGTCCCAGCAGACCTCCTGGGTATCCTATCCCTTCTTTGGTTCGCCGACTATCAATACAATGTATGTGATCTGGCCCGAGGAGCGGAGGGATAGGCAGTACCTTGCCATTTCGACGAACATATTCTTCTGCCTCTTCAAAATTCATAGGGTCTCGTGGACCCCCTTCGTAACCAGCCATATCAGTAAATATTTTTTGTTAGATTATTTTGTGAAGTTATACGCCTCTTTATTCTAAGAAGCAAGGAATTTCTACAACAGTGTGGTGGTTTATTTTAAGAAACAGTGGAGTAGATGGGTCCACTATTTACTCTGTTGCTTTCTGGACATCTAAAGTGAAGAGGAATATAGTAAGCCACATTTCCACAGTATGTTGCGTCTTCTTTCTAAAATAATTACCACCGGGAAGAGAACTGAAAAATGTCCTCAAATTCCAACTTACATTGAGGAGATCGGTGAGAATCTGAAGCACGCTATTCATACTTTATATGGAGGCCGAACACTACGCATACGGCATGTTGATGCGGGTTCCACAAACGGCGAAGAGTATGAACTAACTGCGCTTGGGAATGCGTTTTACGATATTGAGCGTTTTGGAATCTCATTTGTGGCATCTCCCCGTCATGCTGATGTACTCACTGTTTCAGGCCCTGTTACTCGCAACATGGAGCATGCATTGAAGACCGCCTACGAAATGACACCAGGGCCAAAAATTGTTGTTGCTCTCGGTGATGGAGCATGCACGGGCGGAATTTGGAAGGATTCCTATGCGGTAGTTGGGGCAGTAGAAAATGTAATTCCTGTCGATGCTCGAATTCCTGGCGATCCTCCAACACCAGAGGATGTCTTAAGGGGGCTCTTGAGTATAGTTACCGCTACCCGTAAGTAATGCACCATATGTCCTCCTTCACTATCGACTGTCTTTTTGCTATAGCATTCGTGCTCCCACTTGTAGGTGTAGTTCTTTCTCTTGCGACTCGCCGTTTTTCTTGGAACAACACGCTGGTGCAATCGATGTTTATTTTGTCGGGTTTTGCTGGCCTGATTGCTGGCAGTTATTTTTTTGCTCTTTTAGGAATAGGAAATAGTGCGTCTTTCAATGGTACGTTCTTTGGGTTGGTGAACATTGCACTTAACTCGATGCAAGTGTTTTTCCTTATGTTGGTGTACGGAGGCGTCCTTCTAACCTCGCTCTATGCGATTCAGAGCTTGCCACCATATAAGGATGTGTACGTGTTGCCAACGCTCAATGTTGCCTCGGCATTTTTTATTGTAGGGATGCAAGCAACGATCCTTTCCCCATCGCTTTTTACTTTCCTGATGGCTTGGGAAATTATGTCAGTCTCCGCATATTTCTTGGTTATCGCAGATAGGAGTGATGAATCACTCCGTGCAGGATGGCTCTACTTTGTGATGACTCACATTGGGTTTGCTTGTATTGCAGCAGGGCTTCTTCTTCTTGCAGGGGGTAATCTTTTTGCGTCGTGGCATGATGTTGCACTCTCTGCTCTTGGTGCCACACCACTCGCTATCTCTATTGCATTTGTACTTCTCTTAGCGGGGTTTGGTTCGAAAGCAGGTTTAGTGCCACTTCATCAGTGGTTGCCCTATGCACACCCACAAGCACCAAGTGGAAGCTCCGCGCTTCTCTCTGGTGTCATGCTTAAAGTGGCACTCTTTGGTTTCATTCAAGGAGTAGCACTATTCCCGTTTGTTCCGTCTTTTTCAGCATTCCTCGTTATTAGTATTGGCCTTCTCTCAGCATTTTTTGGTGCGCTCCGCGCTGCAGTTGAGAATGACGCAAAGCGCGTCCTTGCGTGGAGCAGTATAGAAAATATGGGGCTCATCTTTTCTGCTGTTGGAATATACCTCCTTGTGCACGGATCTCAAGATAGTGCGGTTTCCGCAATTGCACCATCCATTGCTCTTTTCATAATTCTTCATACTGCGAACCATTTTATTTTCAAGACAGGGCTTTTCATGGCAGTTGGTGCTGTGGCATCAAAAACACATACACGAAATCTCGACGAGCTAGGGGGTCTTGCACAGCGCTGGCCAATTTTTGCAGGAATATTTCTTGCGCTTTCTCTTGCAGCTGCTGCGTTGCCCCCATTCGGTACCTTTTTTGGTGAGTGGACATATTTTCAGACACTCGCAAGTGGTATGACGGTTTCTGCTTTTTTTGGAGGAAGTTTTGCATTGATACTCGCTCTTCTTGCGTTGGTCGGCGGGCTCGCGCTCTTTGCGTACGTGCGTATGTTTAGTGCAATCTTTCTTGGACGAGCACGCACGACTCATGCAGAACAGGTGTCCCCAATGCCGATACTGCTTTGGCTTCCATCACTATTTTCCGTACTCCTCTCAATCATTGCGGGATTATTTTTGTTTCCAATTCTTAGTGCGCCAAACACTTTCATGGAAGGTGTGACACTTTTTGGAGACGTTGCAATTCTAGGTGGAGTTTCTATGAATGCATGGTGGGTACTTCTAAGTGTTATTTTTATTGGAGTGCTTCTCACAGTGTGTCGCCGATCTTTTTCTAACAGAAACCCTGCCCGTATCACGGATACATGGGATTGCGGCCAACCTATAACTCCTCGAATGCAATATACTGCAACTGGTTTTTCTGCGCCGATTAGATTTTTCTTCAAATCAATTCTCATGTCGGAGAAGGAACTAATTATTGAGCCTATTTCAATGAGTAATCCGTGGATTGTGCGTCGGCGTCTTGTGTGGAGTATTAAGTCATTTTTTGAATACTGGCTCTATCGCCCGATTGGCATTGCGGTCTTTGCTGTTTCCCGTGCGGTTAAAAGACTCCAGAATGGCGTCATTCAGTTGTACCTCCTCCTAGTTATTTGCGCATTGGTGTTCACTCTCGCTACAACTCTATGACATACCTCCTTATTACATTTCAAGCTCTCGTTGTACTTCTTTCTGCACCATTAGTCGTGGGAATGGTTCGCACATTGAAAGCTCGTTTTCAAAATCGCCAAGGACCGTCGATATTTTTGCCCTACGTCTCAATGCTTTCACTCCTCCGAAAAGAGATGACAATTACAAAGCATAGTTCGTGGGTATTTCGCATGGTGCCATTTGTGGTCTTAGGAAGCGCATTCTTCCTTGCTCTTGTTGTACCTTCGCTCTTCTTTGGAATTGTGCCAAGCTCGCTCGATAATATTTTTCTTTTTGGCGCAGTAGTGGCGCTCGGTTCAGTATTTTTGGTGCTTGGAGGCATGGATACGGGAAGTACGTTTGGCAACATGGGTTCGAGCCGTGAGATGACGCTCGCCACTCTCGTTGAGCCAGCGCTCTATGTATCACTTGCAACTCTTGCGCTTGCTACGGGCGCATGGGGCATGGGGGGCATTGTTGGACACTTCACATCACTGCCGTGGTTGGTCGCTGTTCCTCCTGCTATCGTCACACTCATTGGACTTTTATTTGTGTTGCTTGCCGAAAATGCACGCTACCCAGTAGATAATCCTGCGACACATCTCGAGCTCACCATGGTGCACGAAGCTATGATCTTAGAGTATTCAGGAACATATCTTGCAATGCTCGAGTATGCGTCAGCAATAAAGTTAACTGCGCTCTTGGCAGTGTGTATGGGCATTCTCATTCCATTTGGGATTAGCGCTCCACCGGTTACGTTCTTTGGGCTTGGGATTGCGTTGATTGCATTTTTCGGAAAACTTGCACTCGGGGCTTTTGCAATTGCTTTTATAGAATCAGTGATTGTGAAGATGCGTTTTTATCGGATGCAGGAGTATATGATGCTTGCATTCTTTATTGCGCTCCTCGGACTTGCTGTTGAGTTAATCGTCCTCTATCACTAATATGACACCAATCGCAATTGCCATGACAGTGTTTGCTGGAGGAATGTTTTTCCTAGCGTTTCTTATGAGTAGTCGCATGCGCTTGGGGTCTTTGGTAACTGCATTTCGAGTACAGTCAGCGCTTCTTGCGCTCCTCGCTATTGCCGCAGCATTTGTAACGGGGGAGTTTCAACTTTTTATTGTTGCAGGCCTTATTGTTCTCATTAAAGTTTGGTTTATTCCTTCGTTTTTGCTTCGTGCGGCACGTGTGAGTGGGGCATCTGAACGCCTACAATCATATGCACGTCCCGCAACGCTTTCTTTTGTTGCGGCGTGTCTGGCTATTGTTGCTTTAGTTGGAGCACGTGGGTTATTGCCCGTTGGTGCTGATTACTTTGTGCTCGCTGCATCATTTGGCATTGTGCTCGTCGGCCTTCTTATGTTGGTTTCGCGAAAAGATATGTTTGGGGAGGGAATTGGATTCTTTGTTATGGAGAATGGCATCTTCACATTCGGACTCGCACTCACGCACGGCATGCCATTTCTTTTTGAAATCGGATCGTTTTTTGACCTCTTGGCATTTTTTATTCTTATCACTGTGTTCACGCACCGCGCACAAGATGAGAATGCGTCGGTGGCGACTGATGATTTGCGAACCTTAACTGATTAATTTTTATGGCTATCTCACTACTGCTTGTCTCATGTTTAGTTCTCGCCACCGTGCCATTTTTTATGCGTGGTTTGCGGTTTATTTTTGGCGCAGCATTTTTGGCAAGTTCTGGTGTGTTTGTGTTAAGTCTGTATACTGCCATCCCGCTATTTTTTGGGGCATCGTCATTTGAAAATGGGTACTGGTATCTTGATACATTCGCAGCACTCATGGTGCTTCTCATTGGGTTCATTCAATGGACAGCAACCATAACGAGTATTCACTACTTAGGAGAAGAAGTGAGAACAGGGGAGATAACACTGCCCGCAGTGCGTCGTTACTTCTTTTTTGTTGGTCTCTTTGTGTGCTCAATGCTTCTCACTATTGTTTCAAACAATCTTGGTTTTATGTGGATTGCGCTTGAAGCAACAACACTGACTACAACGCTCCTCGTTGCGTTCTATGCTCACAAAGGCTCACTTGAAGCAGCATGGAAATATCTTATTCTCTGTTCAACGGGAATTTCGCTCGGACTCATTGGATTATTCCTCACGTATTATGCAGCGTCATCTTCTGGTCTTTTGCACGGACTTTCAGCAATCAGTTGGACGAATTTGCTTACTGTTGCTCCCTCGCTTCCGCCACACCTGATGCAAATAGCGTTCGTGTTCATTCTTATTGGGTATGGAACGAAGGTAGGTTTGGTGCCAATGCATGCATGGTTACCCGATGCGCACAGCAGAGCCCCTTCGCCGATTTCAGGCATGCTCTCAGGTATTCTTCTCAATGCTGCGTTGTTTGGAATATTGCGCTTTCGGGTGTTAGTAGACGGTTCACTTGCTTCAAGCGAATGGACGAGTGAATTGTTCTTAGTGTTTGGAGTGCTCTCATGCATTATTCCTGCAGCGTTCATTTTGATCCAAGCAGACTATAAACGTCTCCTTGCGTACTCTTCGATTGAGCATATGGGACTCATTGTATTTTCTGCTGGACTCGGGACTGTTGGTGCTGTTGCGTCAGTTATTCATATTGTTGGACATGCGCTCCTAAAGTCTGCGCTGTTTTTTAGCGCAGGCAACATATTGCTCCGTTTCAAGAGTACGAAGTTTGATCGGATAGGGCAGGTTATGCGTACACTGCCGTACACGGGAGCACTGTTTCTTACCTTGATTTTGATGCTCCTCGCTATTCCACCATCGCCACTTTTTGGGAGTGAACTACTTTTGATATCGCAAAGCGTTGTACTACATCCGATATTTGCAACAATAGTACTTCTTGCGCTCGCTATCATTTTTGCAGGATTCATACGCCTCATCATTCCGTTTCTTTTTTCGCCCGCGCTTGTTCCTCCAAAGAGTGAAGTGGAAGTGGGTGAAAAATGGGGATGGTCGCACACCGCTATAGCTTTTCACCTTATTTTGTTGGTTGCATTTAGTGTGTTTCTTATGACACCTATGGCATCGCCAATTCTTGAACGTATAATCACGGCCATTTCATAATATATATATGAATATCCAAACACTTTTAAAAGAAATAGGTCTAGAAGATGTGAGCGATTCTGGCACGGTGCAGGTTCCAGTGTCGGACTTTGCACTTACGGCAGAGCACATAGTAGAGGCAGGGTCGCCTTTGGTTTTAATGTACGCACTCGATGAGCGTAAAAAAAGCAATATTTTTTCTATACGTGCAGTTTTTGCTGTTGGTACAGAACTACTTACGCTTGAGAGCTACCTCTCGCCTGAAAAACCACAGTATCCATCTTTGACTCGTTCAATCATGGCAGCGAACTGGTATGAACGGCAGATTATGGATCAGTTTGGCATTGAAGCAGTGGGACATCCTGATCCACGGCGCTTGATGCATCATGAAAATGTTCCTGAAGGCACGTACCCTATGCGAAAAGACTTTGAGTGGAATACAAAACTTGCGCATGCACACGTTCCATATCCTATGCACCAAGTGGAAGGGGAAGGGGTGTATGAGATTCCAGTAGGGCCAATTCACGCAGGCATCATTGAGCCGGGGCATTTCCGTTTCAATGTACGTGGGGAGCGCATTATTACCCTTGAAGGCAAACTCTTTTTCAAACATAAAGGTGTACTCAAACTTGTTGAAGGGAAAACTCCCGAGGAAGCACTACCCTTTGTTGAGCGTGTGTCAGGGGACATGGTAGTAGGACACACGCTTGCGTTTGTGCAGGCTGTAGAAAAAGTCTCTGGTGTGAAGGTGCCTCTGCGTGCGGAGTACCTCCGAGTTATATGGAGCGAGCTTGAACGTGTGTGTGCCCACATCTTTGACATAGGGAATATGGGCGGTATGGGTACTGGGTTTACATTTATGGCTGCTCAAGGTTTTCGTATGGTGGAAGAAATGCGTCGCCTCAATGCTGATCTCGTCGGACATCGGTTCCTTCGTGGTGCAATTACACTGGGCGGTGCGCACGATGTAACGGCAGACGATGAAGTGAAAATTCTAGAAACAATTAAGCGTATAGAAAAGGATATAGGGGAAGTGTTGAAAATCGCTTACGCAAAAGATGGTCTTAAGGAGCGTTTTGAAACAACAGGAATTTTAGGCAAAGAAGCAGCGCTTGCATATGGTGCACAAGGTATTGGCGCACGTGCCTCGGGTATCGATATGGATCTTCGTCGTGATATGCCATACGGAGCGTATGCCGATATGGATGTGTCAGTGATGGTAGAAACAGTAGGCGATGTTCTTGCGCGTTTCAATGTGCGTGTGCGTGAACTCACCGAATCATTCAGATTAATTCGCCTTGCCATTACCACACTTCCTGAGGGCAAGGCAACGCTTCCTGTTCCTCATGGCACGGGAGATGCATACGGATTTGCTGAGAGTTGGCGTGGTGCAGTTTTAGATTTTGTGCGTCTTGATGCAAAAGGTCGCATTGACCGATTGGTCATCCGTGACCCGTCATTCTGCAACTGGCCACTTTTTGGTGAACTTGCTCCAGGAAACATCGTTCCTGATTTTCCACTTTGTAATAAGAGCTTGAATCTTTCGTATTCAGGAACAGACCTTTGATGTAGTAAAAACAAAAAACCACCCTTGAGGCATTCTCAAGGGTGGTTTTTTGTTTTTATTCGCGAGGACTGCGTGGTCCGACAGGACGTACATGTCTGCCAACATTCCTATCTAGCCAATTCAGAGCCTTATCGAGAAAGTCAGGTGCTTTTTCTTGTGACATACGGGTATTTTAGTGCAAATTTTTAATAAATCAAGGTGGGGAATATAGAGAGGGTTAATACCTTCCCATGTCTTTATTCACAGAGAGATAATTTGCATTGAGCGCATTGTCAGTGTAGTATTCTTATATTACTAGTAATATAAGAATATAAAGCGATGCAAAAAATTACATACAAAAAAATAGCTCTCAGCCCTGAATTGACCAAACGTGCGCGCCTTTTGTCTCTTGCTGGGGATGAAACTAGAGTGCGAATCTTGTGCTTTATGTTCGAATACGGCGAAGCGTGTGTTTCGGATATAGCAGAAAGTTTGGACATGCCCGTGAATACAGTGTCGCATCACTTGCGCATGATGAAAGACAACGGTTTTTTTGCATCGGAACGTATGGGGACGAACATCTGCTACAAGCTCGTCCGTAACAGCTTTATCAACAATTTAGAAAAAGCAATTTGTAAGAATTGATCGCTAATAATAAAAAACTATGAAATCAGTCACCATCTATTCAACGCCGACCTGTTCGTATTGCAGAGCGGCAAAAGCATTTTTCAAAGACAACAATGTTACGTACCAGGAAAAAGATGTTGCGGGAGATGTTGCCGCTCGCGACGAAATGATAATCAAATCGCACCAAATGGGTGTTCCTGTTATTGATATTGACGGTTCAGTAACTGTAGGATTTGACGAATCACGGCTTCGCGAAATGTTGGAAATAAAATAATACATGCTCGGACTTCTCATTCCATCGTTTTTTGCCGGGCTACTGACGTTCTTTGCTCCCTGCACGTTGCCCATGGTCCCGGGGTATTTAGGCTTCATTAGTGGGGTATCAACTGCAGAAGAGCGAGGGCGTCACCGCGGCAAAATATTTTGGAATGGGGTTTCCTTCATTTTTGGCTTCAGTCTCGTGTTCATTGTGCTTGGCACCGTTGCCGGACTTCTTGGCGCGGCATTCGCTCCGTATCAAATATGGATCTCACGCGCCGCAGGGGTGCTTGTCGTTCTTTTCGGTCTGTCCATGATTGGGTTCTTGAAGATTCCGATTTTGAACAAAGAACATCACATGAAGGCACCGCAGTTCTTTAAGAGAGGGAATCCTCTGGGCTCGTTCCTTTTTGGTGGCGCATTTTCCTTAGGATGGACGCCGTGCGTCGGACCAATCCTCGGCTCCATACTGCTTTTGGCAAGTACAGGGACTACAGCGCTTCAAGGGGCGTTGTTGTTGTCGGTTTTCTCATTGGGGCTTGCGGTTCCGTTCCTCATTATCGCCTTCAGTGTGAACAGCGCCGAAAAATACCTTGTCAAAATGACTCCCTATCTAAACGCAGTTACGGTCATTGGCGGTGTATTTCTTATTGCGCTTGGCGTTCTTCTACTCACAAATAAGATGCCAGTATTTCTCGCGTGGACATATGGGGCTCTGGAATTTTTGCATTATGACAAATTACTAGAACACTTATAAAAATTAATATATTCATTATGTCAAAAACAGTTATCGGCATTGTCATCCTTCTTCTTGCAGTCGCGGGGTTAGGCGTGTACGCAGTTGCTACAAGCGCTCGGGGGTCGGTGCACGAGCAACCTGCCGCTAGTAATAGCTCAATTAACACACAACCTGCTCCTGATTTTTCGCTCGACAAACTCGGTGGAGGAACCGTTACTTTGGCCGAGTATAAAGGACGAAAGCCAGTTGTGCTTGATTTCTGGGCAACCTGGTGCCCCAACTGCCAGCGGGATATGCCACATCTGAATGCGTTCTACGAAAAATATAAAGACAAGATTGAAGTTATTGGCATTGATCTTCAAGAAGACCCTTCCATCGTACAAAAGTTTATTTCCGATCGAAACATAACATTTCCTATCGCTCTTGATGCACAAGGGGTGGCGACGCAGGCATTCGGCGTGCGGTATACAAACTTCCACGTGTTGGTTGATGCGAATGGCAACGTAGTCAAAGCCATTCCGGGAGATATACAGGAGAGCGACTTTAAGCTCCTTCTTGGTTCCTAATACTTCTATGAAAGCACAAGGCAAGACCAAAGGGTATCAATGTACTGCGTGCGGGTTCACGTATGACACGAGCGAGCTTGCCCTCCGATGTGAAAAGTGGTGCACGGAACATCACAGCTGTAACCTCGACATCACAAAGGATGCGTGGGAAAACTGCGCACCGCACATGCCCGCCTGAAACTATGAAATTGATTATTTTTACTCTCGTTCTTTTTGTCGGAATGGCAGGGTGGTTCGCGTTCCAATCGGCGTTTTCGCCACCGTCTGTGTCAAAAACGGATGAGCATGCATTTATGAACAACAACCTAAAAACCAAGACTGGTATCCATTCCATAGAATTAGATACTGTGCTTGACGGCGGTCCACAAAAAGATGGCATACCGGCTCTCACGAATCCGAAGTTTACTTCGGTCAATGATGCAGCAGAATCGCTCAAAAAGAGCGATGGGGTGTTGGTGCGGGCAAACGACGAGGTAAAATTTTACCCGTTCGCAGTATTAGTCTGGCATGAGGTTGTAAATGATACGGTAGGCAGTCGGCCACTTGTCATTACTTTTTGTCCGTTGTGCGGTTCCGCGATAGTGTTTGACGCGATAGTTGACGGAGTCGCCGAACGATTTGGCGTATCGGGCAAACTGCACGAATCAAATCTTTTGATGTACGACGCAAGCACGGAAAGCTTGTGGCAACAAATTCTTGGAGAAGCGGTTGTAGGCGACAAAACAGGAACCAAGCTTTCTGTGTATCCTTCGCAGGTTATTTCTTTTAATGAACTTGAAAAGCGATACCCGAACGCACAAGTGTTAAGCATTGATACGAGCCATCTTCGCGATTATGGTTCTTCTCCGTACGGGGATTACGCCACGAACGACGCGCTGTACTTCCCGGTATCAATTTCAGATACGCGCCTCCCCGCCAAAGAAGTTATGTACGTTGTAAATTTTAACGAGAAGAGTGTTGCGTTCAAGTTGAAAGATTTAAGCGCGACTCCTGCTCGGGTGTCGGTCGACGCGGACGAGCTTACGGCGCGCATAGTTGACGGAGAAGTTGCTGTTACTTCAAAAGACGGGGGTAGCATTCCCGGATACCACACGATGTGGTTTGCCTGGGCGGTGTACCACCAAAAAGATGGCATCGTTTGGAAAGGAAAGACACAATTATGAAAGCAAAAGACATAATTACACTGACTTGGCTGCCCGTCGTCGTTGCGTCGCTGTGTTGTTTGAGTCCGCTTATCTTGGTGCTTGCGGGGTTAAGTACCGTTAGTTTCGCGGCATCGCTCGCTGATACTTTCTACGGGGACTATAAATGGATTTTTAGAATAGCGGGCGCGATAGCCTTAGGCATAAGTATTGTGATGTATTTCCGACGCAAAGGTATTTGCACCATTGATGAAGCTAAGAAGCGACGCACGGAGATAATTAACACGGTGTCGCTTGTGGCGATTGTGGCCATTCTCGGATACATCATCTTCCTCTATGGGATTGTTGAATATGCGGGGGTACTCGCAGGAATATGGGGGACTTCTCATTAAAAACATGAATACAAAAACAAAATTGCTCTTTGTCTATAACGTCGATTCCTCGGTATTCGCTCAGATTTCTGATGCTTTCAAAAAAGTAATCGCGCCCGCTACGTATGAGTGCAATCTTTGCATGGTTACATATGGGGTAGTCTCCATGAAAGGCGAGTGGAAAGAGTTTCTGGATGCTTCGACGTTCGAAAAAGAATTCTTGCATAAAGATGAGTTTCATCAACGATATCCTGAATTCAAAGGTGTAAAATTACCGGCAGTATTTATTATTAACACTAATGTCATTACCCTCCTCATTTCGTCCGAAGAGATTAACCTGCAAGGGGATATTGCGGGCTTAAAAAAACTTATCAATAGTAAATTTAAATTCTATGAATAAAAAAATAATTATTGTAGGGTTAGTAGCAAGTATCGCGATGGCCATGATGGAGATGGTGTACGAGGGTCTCTACGGGGTTGGTTTTTGGTCTGCTCCGATTTTCATAGCGGCGACGGTTCTGCGCGATCTGCAAACAATCGCGATCCCTGTTGGATTCTCTCTCGTCCCAGTTGTCCTCGGCATGATGGGGCACATGATGAACTCGGTTGTGCTGTCGTTTGCCTTCCTCGCGCTTTTTGGGAAATTTCTTACTTCACGCGGGAAGGCCACCGTTGTCGGCGCGCTGTACGGGCTCGCGGTGTTCTTTGTGATGTGGTTTGCTCTGCTTCCGTTTATTGACCCCGTGATGTTGAAACTCAATCCGGTTGTATTCGCTCTCTCCCACATGATGTGGGGCGCAGTGCTTGGCAGTATGGTTGCTAGAAATTCAAAAAAATAACGTTATGGAAACACAGTACAATCTCATAATTATAGGTTTTGGTGTTGCGGGACTCTCCGCGAGCGATACTGTCAATCACTTTGGTGCATTCAAGCAGGACATTACCGCCACAACGACTGTGTACGGCGACCATAAAATCCATGGCTAATTATGCGAATACCACAGCATGCCACCGATGCCGTTGTCCAACGGCAAATAATTATTAATTTTATCAGCTCACATAAAAAATACTTATGCAAAATATGAAACAAATGATGCTTCCGCTCCTCGTCTTAGCCGTACTCGTTATCTCGGCATTATTCTTTGCGTGGCAAGGTGTGTCATTGCAAGGTCAAGTGTCCGGCGAGGAGGTAAAATTTCATGCGCTCCAAGATGCATACTTTTCGCTTGCCAAAGCAGATCGCGATACTGCCCCTACAGGTTCGGAATTAAACAAACAGCTTGTACAAATCCAAAATTACCCTTCAGAACTTTTGCGGCTCAAACTAGTTGGTGTTGGTAAAATTCTTACCGGAATTTTCTTCGTCCTGCTTTCTATTGTTTTCTTGCTCTTTATGATGCCAATTCGTTTGGCAAAATTAATGAGTGAGAAAAAAATGGGATCAATTAATAATTAATATAATAAAAAACTATGAATCAAAATCATAACGATTACGATGGTCATACTCACGGAGCAAAGAACGTATGCACTATGTGCAAACACGAACATGCAAAGACTGATGGTACATGCGAGTGTGGCTGTTCAATGAAAATGGACAAACCGCAGGTTTGCACTATGTGTGGACATGAGCACAATGCAGACGGGAAGTGCGACTGCGGTTGCGGAAAGAAATAAGGAAAATAGACCGCTCGGTATCCTGAGCGGTCTATTTTCATGCGTATGACCACTAACGGAAGTGGGGAGAGTCGGTCAGGCGTTCTGTATAAGCCGTCGCAAGTCGAGGTCACGAAGCCTCCATCAGCACGATCTACTGATCGCCTAGCTCGCGGTTTTGTCTGCTGACAAGACATCGCTCCGCTTTTCGACTCTCCACGCAGACAGAATAGAGAGAGTCGGCGTCAACTCACTAAGCTCGCAGACTCGCTAAGTGGAAAGCCTCTCGGCACGATTTTCTAATCGCCTGCCCGGCCTCGCCCGTCGCTTAGGCGACTGGACCCTCACAAGGGAGACGGGGCGTCTTCTGGCTTTCGACTCTCCACATAAGCAAAATTGTTTGCTTATTCCACCTCCACAAATACAAAATACGTCCTCACATTTCCTGAACATGACTGATTCCTAGAATTAATTCTGGTACTATACACTGCATGATAATCGCCTTTTTCATGCTCCTTCTCCTATTAGGAGGGTCATTGGCTTTTGTAGCTGTGAATATTTTCGAACGCATCCCTATAACTAGTGGTTTTATTCAGAATGGCTGGGTTAAAGCAATACTCCTAATTATTTCTATGTTTGTTGCAGGATACATTATGTATATCTGGCCTTGGTTAGGTCTGGCAAACTAGAAAACCGCTTCGTGGGCGTTTTTCTACTGCTCTATGATGTTTCCATATCGGTGGAGATAACGAGCCAGGCGTTAGTGGATCATGTTTTTGTTGGGAGCCCTTCTTGATATTTTGCGATTAGAGTCTCTTTTTTCTCACGTTTCCATTTCTTGATTTGAATTTCTCGTTTTCGGGCATCTGCAAGGGTAAGGTATTTTTCAAGAAAAACTATTTTGTAGGTTCCTCGACTTTGTTCGGAATGAGTAGGTGTCCTTTTTGTGAACTGCGCCCCACGCTTCTCATTGTGATAGTGCAGGCGTTGTTGTGGGTTTTTGGTTACACCAGTGTAAATTTTATTTGCCGAGTTTCGGATTATGTATACGAAATGCATAACCAAATCATAGCCCATTCGATTCGTCGTCTAACTCCTCACTCAGGGCACTCGACTTAAACAAAAGACACCCATAAGGGTGTCTTTTGTTTTCTCTCGTGGTGGCTTGCCACGAGCGAGTTTTGCATTAGCAAAACGAGTCGAGTGGAGGTGGGGAGAGTCGAACTCCCGTACAGAGAGGGTCTCCGAAGCGTTTCTACAAGACATAGTTCGTTTCAAAGTTTAAGACAGGTGGGTAGAGAACGAACAAAATGACACCCGTCCGAGCTCTTCAATTTCACTCTTTCCTACGAGCAGTAGGAAAGAATAGAGTCTGATGTTATGGCACTAGAGTCTTCATATCAGACGTCAGAAGTCTAGCGCCGTCCCGGCCGAAGCGAGGACGGAAGAGGGATCCTTATGCAATCGCAAAAGCAGGTTGCATGTAAGGGCTCTTTATAGAAGCGTTTGCACGTTTCAGTGCTCGAGGTTTAAGGTGATCTCCAGCATTCACCGTCTTGCGCACAACAGAGGAAATTCTCCGTCGAAACCAGTCACCCCCCGGGAAAATCCTTTAGCTATACAAAGGATGTTTTCGGGGACTGGCTAATTCAATATTCAGTTTTCAAAGTGCGGTCTATCTCTCGCTTCGCATCACGGCTCTTGAGGGTATCACGTTTGTCATGTTTGCCTTTGTGGCGCACAACAGCAACTTGCACCTTCAGTTTCTTATTCTTAAGATATACCATAATAGGTATAATTGTCAAACCTTTCTGCCCTTCTTTTACAGCAAGCTCAGCGATTTCTTTCTTGCTCATCAAGAGTCTTCTGGTGCGCTCAGGATCATAGCTTTTGGCGGTGTTCCCAACCTGATAGGGAGAGATGGTGACACCCAAAAGAAATGCCTCACCGCCACGAACCACAACGCGAGCGCCTGCGAGAGATGCCTTGCCTGCACGGAGTGATTTTACTTCTAATCCAAGCAATTGAAGTCCCGCCTCGTAGGATTCGAGAATTTCATATTCAAGACGCGCTTTTTTATTTTCTACCAGGGACTTCATAACAGCTTCAGCATACCGCTATTTTGGTTTTTCACACGCCACAAACCAGAGGTTGTCCGAGACTTCATGCACGCACTCAGGTGTTTTGCCGATGATATCTTCAATGGCATAGAAAGTACTTATGTAGAGAGGTTTTTGAAAATCATCTAAAAATTCAATTTGTTCTTCCGTAGATGTTCCAGTCCACAGCTCAGTCCACGATTCGAGATTGTGATTATCGTTCAGCATTCCGGGAGCTGCAACGTGAGCATTAGTCCATCCTTCAAACCAAGGGGCTTCATCTGAGGTAGTAAGAATGGTTGCCCCTATCGGCATCATTTTTGCAATTTCCTCAATTCTTAAGATTTGTTCATTCGATATGAGTGGTGGAGTACTCATTACTTGATTCCATAGGTTCCCAAAAAAGAGTCCAATGAAAAGTGAGAGGAAAGCGAGCTGTATGAACGCACGCTTTGTGCCCCATGCTGACTTTAGGGATGAAAGAGTTTTGTGTATTCCATACCCTGCGAGACCAGCGAGCGCAATGTCCGAGAAAATAAATACTCGTTCATAAAAGGGAAGTCTAAATAATGGAAATAGGAGACTGATACCAGCGAGTGCAAGTAGTGTTGGCGGAATTTTGTTTTTTAGAAATGCTTTTCCTGCAACTCCAATTGCTAAAATGAATGGGAGCGACAACACTAAGTATGTTTTCCAGTCGAGAAATACTGCTGAAGGCATGACTACAGAAAGTTCATGTACCGTTGGTGCGTTTATAAATGCAAAGAGCGCTCCCGCTCCTGCGATGTGGAGAGCGTACTCATTTCTGCGACCGCGCGAGAAAATAAAAAGAGCGATCAGTGTGAGGATGTAGATAATAGCGCTCGTCTTATGGGTAAATACGATTGCGATGTCGAGCAAAAGCCATGCGGTGAACCACCTTCGCTCAATTGCGATAAATGCGAGCAACATGAAGTCGAGGGCGAGTGCATTTTTAAGGAGGAAATACCAGTACCCGTTGTACGCGACTGATGATCCTACTAAGAGTAGTCCTGCTATAAAGGCGCCATGTTTTTGTAGGTACGGTTTTAAAAAGAAAAATAAAAGTACTGGCACCAATGCCCAAAAAATGAGATAGCTACCGTAGAGAATGAGGTCGGTAGGTAGGTGAAGAAATCGCAGGATGTCCAAGAACACTCGCACTATAAAAGCATCATCCCCGAGCCCAGGGATTGGTGCATTAGGAAAAGAGGTGATTGGTTCAATCAAGTAGCGCCTATAAAACCCCGTATCGTACCCAAGCGGGTGCCGTCCGAATAAAAAAAACGGGATAGCGTGGAGTGCGAGTGAGGCTAATCCGAGAATGGTGCCTAATAGGGCAGTTTGTTTTCTTGGAGACAGGGCGGGTATCTGCATGCTCGCACTAGTGTATCTCATCCCCAGTATAGATTAGGTACCTCCGCTCTCATGGTACGCTTTTTGAGTTATTGGCATTTTAATAATAGTACTTTCTTTATATATTTTTATGACAGCAATGAATAAAAAAGGGAACTCCATGAAAGTTTTCCTCTCACTTCTGGTTGCAGGAGTGATTACTGGGGGTTCTTTCTTCGTAGTGTCTGGGGTAGCCGTTGCTGATTCCAATGCTTTAGTTGCAAATGTTCTATCATCCTTTTCTGGAAGGCCAACTGTTATCATCGCTCGTTCCGCTAAGAGCCCAACAGGTAGCCTAGTGAATGACGCATCACAAACTCTTGCTGTCTTTGATGTAAAGGCAACGAATGTTAAATGGCAAGCAACACTCAATTCGTTTACGGTTTCGGTACCGGTCTCTGGTCGCCAAGCTTCAGCGCTCGAAGTGACGGACTTTGCTCTTCACTACGACTACTGCGTCAAGGAGGGCGTCACGTATGGGTATGGCTATAAAGGAGGCTCGTGCGGAAAAATGAGCTTTTTGGAGCCTACATCGGTTTCATTTATTAATGGGGATACCTACGTTCTCGTCTTTAAGAAGGATCTCCCTATTTATTTAAAACAGACAACCGGAAGAATCACTATTGTTGGGAAGCCTTCTTACACAAAGGCAGGAGCGCAAGCCGTTCAACTCAGAGCATCTGTTGCCTCCGGCTCTGCTGTTGGCGATCAATGCAAGACTATCCGCTATGGCTATAAGAACAAATACGGTTACTCAAAATGTGGTAATCAGAGCGCGACAGTGAATGTTGGAAGTGCGAAAGGGAACTTGCTTACCGTTAAGCGTCCACCTGGATATGGGTATCCTCCTACACCGCCTGTAACTCCACCGGTAACGCCACCCAGTAAACCAAAAATTATAGATAAAAGATAATAAATAAAACCCCCTCTCTAAGAGGGGGTTTTATTTATTATCTTTGGTGTTCTTGCGAGTAGCCGTATATAATAGCCAGATGCCTGAAATCAATCTCAAAGAAACTCCAAACAAGAAAAACCCAATCAAAGATAAAAACCCTTTGAAAAAGTTTGTTCAAAAAGGAATGCCTGGCATGCCAGCAAAGGGAGGCGGATGGAATAATATAACTTCCATAGTATTGGTGGTTCTCATTCTCGCGTCTCTCTATTCTTTTTTCTTTGGACAAAAGGTTGATGTTAAAGATGTGACCCTTTCACAGCTTGCCGCAGACATTAAGACGGACTCCGTAAAAAGTATCATCGTTGAAGGCGATAAGCTCACTGCTACCTATACAGACACCAGCAAGAAGTCGAGTAAGAAAGAGTCCAATACTGCTCTTTCAACAACGCTTTCTAACTACGGTTTAAAGGCAGATGAAATTTCGAAGGTTTCAATTGAGGTTAAAGATCAAAGTGGTTTTCAATTCTGGTTTTTCACACTCGCGCCCATCATTCTCCCGCTCATTCTGATCATCGTTTTCATTTGGTTTCTTTCGAAACAAGTTCGTGGGGCAGGAATGCAAGCTTTCACTTTTGGTCAATCAAAGGCACGAATGATAGACCCCAAAGATTTGAATCAGCGCGTTACATTCAGTGATGTTGCTGGCGCACGAGAAGCAAAAGAAGAGTTGACTGAAATCGTAGACTTTTTGAAGAATCCAAAAAAATTCTTGGACATCGGTGCACGTATTCCAAAGGGTGTTCTTTTGATGGGTGCCCCGGGAACAGGTAAGACTTTGCTTGGCCGAGCTGTTGCAGGTGAAGCGGGTGTGCCGTTCTTTTCAATCTCTGGTTCTGAATTCGTTGAGATGTTTGTTGGCGTTGGAGCTTCGCGTGTGCGAGACCTCTTTCACATGGCGAAACACGCAGCTCCCGCAATTATCTTTATTGATGAAATTGATGCTGTAGGTCGCATTCGTGGCACAGGTGTTGGTGGTGGCAATGATGAGCGAGAACAAACATTGAACCAAATCCTCGTTGAAATGGATGGCTTTGAACCAAATGAAAAAGTTATCATTATGGCGGCAACTAACCGCCCTGATGTGCTCGATCCAGCACTCTTGCGTCCTGGCAGGTTTGACAGACGAGTTACCATCGATTTACCAGATCGTGATGACCGTGAAGCAATTTTGAAAGTTCATGCACGCAAAAAACCACTTGCGGAAGATGTAGTCCTTCGCACTATCGCAGAACGTACTCCTGGATTTTCTGGTGCCGATTTGTATTCACTAATGAACGAAGGTGCGATTCTTGCAGCGAGAGAAAACCGAAAGAAGGTTGCACAATTTGACTTGGTGCGTTCCATCGAGAAGGTAATGCTTGGGCCTGAGCGTAGAAGTCATTTGCTGAACAAAAAAGAAAAAGAAATCACTGCGTATCACGAAGGAGGGCACGCGCTCGTCGCATCAATTTTGCCGTATGCTGATCCAGTCCATAAAATTTCCATCATTTCTCGTGGCCGTGCCGCTGGGTACACATTGAAGTTGCCAGATGAAGATACAAAGATGCAATCAAAGAAAGAATTCTTGGATGACATCGCAGTTTCTTTGGGTGGATATGTTGCTGAAATGGAAGTGTTTGGTGACCTCACTACAGGGCCATCAAACGACTTGCAGGTAGCAACAGCACTCGCTCGTGACATGGTTACTAAGTACGGCATGTCTGACACCTTAGGGCCTATGGCACTTGAAGGGGAGGGGGGGCGCACGCTTTTTGGCCGTGGCATTTCAGATAAGGAATATTCAGAAGAAGTATCAGCAAAGATTGATTCAGAAGTGAAGAAGATAATAGATGACGCTCACGAGAAGGCAAAAGACCTGATAGTAAAACATCGTAAGCTCTTGGATATGATCGCTGCAAAACTTGTTGAAGTAGAAACAGTTGAACGAGATGAGTTTGAGAAAGTCTTGATTGCTGGAGGCATTACGCCAAAAAAGAAAAAGGATATTGAACATCAGGCATAAGTTTCTATCTTTTCATCTTCTTCAAAAAACTATTTGTATTATGAAGAAAATGATTGCGAGAAATAAAAGGGAAAGACGTGAAGCAGAAGGGCTCGGTTTTGATCCTGAGCACCTTACGCGTGAGCAGTTTGAGATTGTACAAGCACGTGGCATGGTGCCTCACCCACAAGACGGAGAGAGATTTGTACATCCAAACGCGCCTCATCGTAGACGACTCTATAAAGTCCCGTTTGAATTTGGCCTACATTGAATGAGATTAATATCTCAGTATTGATTTAATCTCTAGTGAGGATATATAGTGCGCATATCCACCCTTAGCTCAAGCAGGTTAGCGCATCGTGCTTACCGTCGAGCGAATGAGGGGGGATGGCATTGCGCCCGTAAGCCAAGCTTTCGGGCGCTGCATTCGGAGAAAGAATATGCGAACATAGTCTTTCCTCCTCACTTGCGCCCGTAGCTCAGTTGGTTAGAGCATCGAGCTTATACCTCGAGGGTCCTTGGTTCGAATCCAAGCGGGCGCACACAAGACAAAAACACCTGACCTGCGTCAGGTTTAGCGCACTTAGTATTTTTCAAGTTTCCGAAGAAAAATACTTAGTGACGGGTGACCACAAAGACGAAAAATCCCGCTTCGTGCGGGTTTTTCTAATGTGCAGGCACTGGACTCGAACTGCGGGCCGCAGGGAGCGAAGAGCGATCGTAGGTTTCGAGCTCAGCAGAGCGAGAGGCGAGTCCAAGAGGGTGCACATGAAGCAAAATACAGTGCTTGCGCACTGTTTTTGTATTCATGTGCGTGGCGGAACCATATCGAGAGCACTTAGCATTTTAGGGATACTTGGACTAAAATGCTAAGTGACTCGTGACGACAAATGTGATGATTTTAAATAGCGCCCAATGAAACCACACTCCGAAAAATATGTAGGCGTATTGAGGCACGAAGCAGGTGCGTTTGTTTGTAGCTGTATGTGTAGTTGTAAGCGTGATGTTTCGGAATCAGGAAAAATTTGCGGTAACTGCTTTTTTGGTGGACACTCTCTCTAATTTTTATTCAAAGTGAAGTTCCCGAGCTTTCTCCAATGCACGCTCTCGAAGTAGGGAATTGCTCTCAAGTGTAGAATCTTTTTCTACAATAATCCCAGCTTCCTTGCGAGCCGCTTCCACCAATTTTAAATTTTTTAGCGCATCCATACCAATGTCAGAGATGCCCCATTGGCGTCTGCCGTACAGTTCTCCTGCGCCACGTATGGTTAAATCTTTCTCCGCAAGCTCGAATCCATTTTTCGCAGATTGAATCGCCTTTAGTCGTACATTGTTTGCACCTGCGGATTTTTCAACCATTAAGAAGCAATACGGCCGGTGTGCTGAGCGTTGCACACGCCCACGGAGTTGATGAAGTTGTGCAAGACCAAATCGGTCAGCCCCTTCAATCATAATGACGGTAGCGTTTGGTACATTCACTCCTACTTCAACTACGGATGTTGCAACGAGAATATTCGTTTCGCCTCTTTCAAAGCGTGCCATTGTTTCTTCTTTTTCTTTTGGCGTCATTTTGCTGTGGAGTTTTTCAAGCGTGTATTCAGGGAAAACTTCTTTTCCTAAGCGTTTCGCTTCAGCCGTAACTG
This sequence comes from Parcubacteria group bacterium Greene0714_7, assembly GCA_007378985.1. Lineage (GTDB taxonomy): Bacteria > Patescibacteriota > Minisyncoccia > Phycocordibacterales > Phycocordibacteraceae > Phycocordibacter. The sequence continues at coordinate 14,123 of VMHB01000002.1, read as the reverse complement.
AGCGAGTTTGGAGGGCTAGAGCTTTTGAAGGGTCTGGCTCGTCAATCCGTGGGCAAATCACATACGCTTGTCGGCCTTCTTTCAAAAGTTCCCGTATCTTTTCATAGGCTTTATTTCTAGCCCCTGCAGTGACTATTTCGGTCGTAATCATTTTTCTTCCCTTTGGTAGTTCATCAAGCACCGTCAAATCTAAGTCGCCGTACAAGGTGAGTGCGAGTGTGCGGGGAATTGGCGTTGCCGTCATAGAAAGGAGGTGCGGGGAGGCTCCGCCTTTTTTCATAATGGCTTGGCGTTGCAAGGTTCCAAAGCGGTGCTGTTCGTCCACGATGACATAGGCAAGGTGTTTAAATCCCACTGTTTTTTGTATGAGCGAATGAGTACCAATGAGAATTGGAATTTCACCGTTCGCGACCCATTTCATAAGTTGTGCTCGTGAAATATTTGTTGGTTTGTCAGGATTCACCTTTGAAGGAAATTTGAAACAACCCGATGATGTTATGAGCCCAATAGAAATGGGGTATTTTTTAAAAAATGCAGTAAATGTTGCGAAATGTTGTTTTGCTAAAATTTCTGTCGGGCACATGTAGGCAACTTGGAGATTCCCAAATGTTTGCGTAGCACCCTTAGCATTTTTTGGCCTTGAGGTCGCAACGGCGTACGCTGTTGCAGCGGCAATCGCTGTTTTTCCGCTTCCCACATCTCCCTCAAGGAGTCGTGCCATTGGGTAGGGTTCTAAAAAATCTGCAATAATAGCGCCGATAGCTTTTTTTTGTCCCGCGGTTGCATCAAATGGAAATGTTTTAACAAATGCAGAAACCTTTGCTTCGTCAGCATCTATTTCATAGGCACGCTCTGATTTGTTTTTTTCTCGCTCTAGTGCCCGTGCTATTTGAATAAGAAACACTTCTTCAAAGGCAAATCGTTTGCGAGCAACTTCTGCATCGTCTTCTCGTTTCGGTTCATGAATCCAAATGAGCGCACTTTTTAGAGCAGGGAGGTGGTAGGTTTTCAATAGCTTTGGAGGGAGTGGATCTTCAAGAGTATCGAGTGCTCCTTTTTCGATGGCTTTTTTTATGACATGGAAAATCCATAACGATGTAATACCTGCGGTTTCAGGATACACAGGAAACATTTCGCCTCCCGTTTTCATAAAGGGCACTCCCGAAGCTTGTTCGACAACGGGGTTGATTATTGATTTCTTTCCATCTTTTTCACTCACTTTTCCACGAATACGAACCAACTGCTCAACGGGAATCATTTTTGCAAGGTATGGCTGGTGGAACCACACGATGCGCATGCTTCCTGTGCCATCATTGAAAGTTCCCTCAGCCATAGGCACCTTTGTTTTCCACGAGCGTTTCATCTCGAGTTTCGAGAATTTTCCGTAGAGCGTTGCGACTTCATCTCCGCCAGCATTCGACACGGTACGAATATCCGCTGCCGATTCGTAGCGAACTGGGAAGTGGTACAACAAGTCGCGAATACTTTCTATCTGAAGGCGCTTTAGTCCTGCGCGCTGTATATGTGTGAGACGAGTGAGGGAGTCAATTGGGTCGCTGGCATTCATTTAAGAGCAGTATACCGAATTTGAGTAGAATGACTTTTAACTCGACATGTTAAAGCTTATTAGTGAGAAATTGACCCTAAATCTCTTCCGCATCCCTTCTCGATTTATTTTTTGTCCATTTCCTCATGTTTTTTTGTCGATATAGTTTAATTTAACGGTCGTTAGATTAAACTATATCGTGCTTTTTATATATCGGGTTCGTTGAGTGGGGGGCAGGAGGGAAACGAATTTTGAGAAGGAGGATAGGGTAACTTTACCTATATACTGCTTCTATACCTTAAGAACTATTTTGTAATATGAAAAAAACTTTTATCTCGTTAGTATTTGTAGCTCTTGCTGTGCTCCCGGGTGTCGCGTCTGCTGCAACTGTGGATGAGCTTAATGCAAAGTTGCAACGGCTTCTTTTGGAAGTAGATCAAGTGCGTCAAGAACTTATCGTGGCGCAGTCTGTAGTTAGACCCCAACTGTCAAAAACCGCACTCTGCGTGCAGTTAAGTCGAACGCTCTCTTTTGGAATATCAGATAAAGAAACAAATGGTGAAGTTACAAAACTCCAGAAAATATTAGCAGAAGATAGGACGCTCTATCCGGAGGGCTTAGTGACTGGCTACTTTGGTCTTGCAACGCAAGCGGCAGTGAAGCGTTTACAGTCACGGGAAAGTATTCTTCCAAGCAGTGCTTCATCTCTCAGCTCTGGTGTAGTTGAATCTGCCACACGTGCATTTTTTGCTTCGCGCTGTGGTGCAGGCACCTCAACTCCAACTACATCAGGGGGTACGGTGCGCCCAACATTAACTGAAAGTTTGGAAGCAGCCCTCGCAACTATTTCGCTCGATTCGATGCCAGCATCTACTTCTACTATGGCAACGATATCGGGTAGCGCAAAAAATCTCGCATCAGTTTCTGTAGAGGTAAGAAGCAGTGAGGTAGTGTATGCAAATAATTCAATACCAGTAAAAGACGGCCGTTGGTCATTTACTACATCAGCCCTCCAAAACGGCTCGTACCAAGTGATTGTGAAGAGTGCCAGTGGGGGAGCCATTGCTGTTGGGTTTGTGGTTGTGAATGCGCCAGAGGCTGTTACACCAAGCACTCCTGCAACATCAACGAGTGCAGTGCTCTCGCCAGTGTCCACGTTGGTTTCAAAGGTGGCTTTGCGAGTGAACGGCTCTGACAGAGGTGTGACCGCTTACGAAGGTTCGAAGGTTCTTGTAAGTTGGAGTACTGAAAATGTTTCTTCCTGTGCATTTGTTTCAAATCCACCAGCAGAACTTTCTGGCTCTGTTTTGACATCGGAGTCTGGAAAGTTCAGCAGTCCACTTCTTAAAACCACTGTCTTCACATTGACCTGTATTGGCGCAAACGGTGCATTTGTTTCGAGCGCACTCACGGTGAATGTAGTGCCGAGGTAGCGAAATTTTGCTGTCTTATATAAAAAAGCGGAGGTTTCCCTCCGCTTTTTTATTATTTTGATCGTGTGTTTGGATTTTTCTTCCAACCAGGGTGTCTGTCTTTTTTTTCTGTATAATTTCCACCTGAATGTCCCTTTGAGCCTCCTTTTTTAAATCTTTCCAATCCCATATATTCAAACAAAATGATTTAGTAACATATCCTAAAAGGATATAAAGACAAGCGTATTCCAAAAAAATGAACTGTCAAATACACGCTATTTACAGCGTAAACAGCTAGTTAATCTCAATATCAATGTGTTGAATGGAAGGAAAGTGCTTTTTGAGCCTTCCTTCTATCTCATCTATCTTTTTACCCATAAGGCGGGGAATGCGGTCAGCATAATCTACGGAGTGGCGTTTAAATGCTTCGTAATCGTCTTTAATTTCTTCGAATTGGTCTTTTAAGGCTTCACGCTGAAAGGCTTCTTGAAAAAGTGCTGGGCCGTTAAACTCAATCTCACACTTAATGCGGTATAAACCAAAGCCGAGCACTGTTGATTTGAAATCTATTACTTTTTCTATTGCAGGATCGCTCGTTAAGAATGTAACCACTTCTTCCTGCAGGTCCGCGGGCATCGCACGCCCAATAAGGTACGAGCGGTTTTTTGCAATGAGGGTTACTGCAACGCTAATCAATAGGATGGAAATTAGGACAGCGCCAATGGCGTCCCACGCAGGATTTTTTGTGTAATAGGAGAGCGTAATTGAAGCGGCGGCAATAAGAACACCAATTACGGCAACGGCGTCTTCTAAATACACTGCGAGTGTGGAAGGGTCAGCAAGCATGAAGCGTTCGTGCCATGCGGCATCGGGAAAAGATTTTCTCAAATTACTTTCAGCAATCCAAAGTGTATAGCCCTCTATAAGCAATGAGAGAAAAAGAACGATAAAAATAATTGGTGTGAATGTTATTTCGTGCGAGGTGTTGAATGCATTGATTCCGTTGTATGCAGTAATGCCGGCACCAAGGAAAAAGATGCCACACGCAGAAATGAGTGCCCAAAAAAAGCGTTCATTGCCATATCCGTACTCAAACTGTGAATCAGCTTTTTTGGTTGAACGATGTATCCCTATTAAAAGAAGTCCTTGGTTTAGTGTGTCAGCGAAGCTGTGAATTGTTTCGGCAAACATGGCACTAGAGCCAGAGAGGATAGAGGCGCAGAGTTTAATTGCGGTAACGAGGGTATTGCCAAGAAGCGCTGCAACTACTGGACCAAAACCAACCATTTTTTGAATAGACATCTAGTATCAGTGTACGGTTTTTCTCGTTTCTGTGCCATAAGAAAAAAGAACACCTCAAGGTGTTCTTTTTTCTTTCTTTATGTGGAGCTTCTACCTACTAGTTGAGTGTTACTGACTTGATGATTATTGGGTCGAGGGGGCGATCTCCCGAGTTAGTAGGGGTGCTCTCTATTGCTTTAACTACATCCATACCGGCAGTGACACGACCAAAAACGGTGTGCTTGTCATCCAAGAAATTATTTGGAGCGACATTGATGAAGAACTGACTACCGTTAGTGTTTGGACCTGAGTTTGCCATTGATATCGTACCAACATCATTTTTGTTATTAGCTCGGATCTCGTCTTTGAATGAGTAGCCCGGACCTCCTGTGCCCCACATTGCCATTTTCGAATCATCTTTCGTTAATGGGTCTCCACCTTGAAGCATGAAGCCCTTAATAACGCGATGGAATTTTGTTCCGTCATAGAATCCGTCTTTCGCGAGCTTTAAGAAGTTAGCAACAGTGTTTGGTGCATCAGTACCAAAAAACTCAAGTGTAACGTCTCCCTTGTTGGTGTGAATCGTCGCACTGGTAACAGCCTGCGTAGCTGTAGCATTTGCACCCGCTCCTTGTCCTTGAGTTGTAGGTGTTTGAGAGGAAGTGACTGCGTCACTTCCTGTTGTATTTGCTACGAGACCAGCGTCGCCCACTTTCTTTTCTGCACCTTTATTATGGGTGAGCGCAATCCAAGTTCCTGCAATAGCGACCACGACAACAAGAATAATGATGATATACATTTTCGGCATAGGTATTATAAGGTTTATAACTTTAAGCGAGTATTTTAGCGCACTGGAAAGATTTTTGCTTGAGCATACGATTTTCGCATCAACAAAAAAGCGCCCTATGGCGCTCTGTTTTGTATTGGCGGAGAGGGAGGGATTCGAACCCTCGGAACCCTTTAGAGGTTCAACACATTAGCAGTGTGCTCCATTCGACCGCTCTGGCACCTCTCCTTTACGGGCTTACCTTAACACGAACTGACGCTGTTTTCTAAGCTCTTTTTTCTTCCACAGGCATTTCTTGGCAGACATCGGAATTGCCTTGATAGAATGAATTATGACTACCATTACTAAGTATGTAGAAGTTGAGTACCTTTGGCTCGACGGACGGAAACCCAGTGCGGGGATTCGTTCCAAGACCAAAATTATTAAAGGTCCTGTTACAAAATTAAAAGATATACCGGAATGGGGATTTGATGGCTCCTCAACCGAACAAGCAGAAGGAAGATTCAGTGATTGCCGGCTTATACCGGTTTTTTTATTGCCCGATCCACTTCGTGGGGCTCCGCATCTTTTAGTACTGTGTGAGGTATATCAAGCGAATGGTGATGTGCATCCAACAAACACTCGTGCAGAACTTCGTGCAGTTGCTAAAAAATATCAGGCCTCTGGTGCATGGTTTGGTATTGAGCAGGAGTACACACTTTTCCAGAATGGCAGACCGCTCGGATTTCCTAAAGCAGGATTTCCAGGCCCCCAAGGTCCGTACTATTGCGGTGTTGGTGCAGAGAATATTGCAGGTAGGGATTTAGTGGAAGAGCATATGGATGCGTGTCTTAAGGCAGGCATAGAACTTTCAGGTATTAATGCGGAAGTGATGCCTGGGCAGTGGGAATTTCAAGTAGGACCAGTGGGACCGCTTGCTGTCGCCGATCAACTATGGGTTGCGAGATGGCTTCTTGAAAGATTAGGGGAAGAACACGACATGTCGGTTTCATATGCACCAAAGCCAGTGAAGGGAGATTGGAATGGTGCAGGTGCGCATACAAATTTTTCAACGAAGGCGATGCGCGCTTCAGGCGGACTGAAACATATAAAGGTAGCGTGTGAGAAGTTGAAACGGAAACACCACGAGCATATTGCCGTGTATGGAGTAGGGAATGAAGAAAGGCTTACTGGTAAACATGAAACCTGTAGCATCAACGAATTTCGTTACGGTGTTTCTGACCGTGGTGCGTCTATCCGTATTCCTATGGCGACAGCAAATGATGGCAAGGGATACCTTGAAGATAGAAGACCCGCTGCGAACATGGACCCGTATCAAGTGTGTACTGTGCTGATGAAGACTATTTGTGGAAACTCTTAATTCCCATGTTGGACTTCCGAGGCCCAACATGGGAATGTGCACCACCCTGCGAAATATTGTTACCTATAAGGTAACAATATTTATACATCCGTATTCAATATTCGATTCTCCCCATATACGATATATCGTATATGGGGAGACAGATATGTTGGGTTTACGAAACCCAACATACTTACCCCTAAGGCGAAACCTTAGGGGTTTTGACTAACGAAGAATTTACTACAGTTAACTGTAGTAAATTCTTCGGGATACCACCGCCTATTCATTCTAGTTTTTTGCAAGACACTAAAATGAATTTTGTCAGAGTGAATCGTGGCGGGGGCTACGGATTGTGAGTGTTGATTGACGAATGGCTGTAAAGCTATTACGGTAACGAGAGTATATGAAGGTACCCTCACCACATGAGTCGCAAAAGCCAAAGAAAGTTCTTGGTGTTGATCTTGATGATGTGCTCGTGCGCACGGGAGACGCCATGGCAAGCTTTCATAATGCGACATACGGCACCAACTATTTGCGCGATGAAGTTGTTGACTACAATTTAGGAACGGTTTGGAATTGTGCGCCCGAAGAAACACAAAGGCGCATTGATGAGTTTGTGGGTACAGAGTTTCATCACCAAGCTGAGGCAGTTTTTGGAGCCTATGATGCTTTGAAACATCTTGGAAAAACTTACGAGATAGCTATTGTGACAGGTCGCCATGAAGGGATGCGTGACAACACCATTGACTGGCTTACTAAAAATTTCTTAGGGCTCTACCGTGAAATTCATTTCACGGGTCACTATGAAACTGATCCTTCAAAAAAGCGTTTGAAGTCGTCAGTGATGACTGAAATTGGAGCCGATCTTTTTATTGATGATGCGCTTCACTTTGCGTCCGATGTAGCGAGTGTAGGGGTTCCAGTCTTGCTTCTTGATACGCCGTGGAATCAAGGAGTAGTACCGACCGGCGTTACCCGTGTAGCGTCATGGACGGAAATACTTGAAATTCTTGCTTCAGAATCTCTCCAAAATCTTCCCCCTGTCTAAAAATCCCTGTTTTTGGCTACAAAACTTCGTCTCATCCTCAACGTAATGCTATTACGCTTCGGATTCCGACTTGTCTTTCGCACAAAACAGGGATTTTTATCCTGGGTACCGCAAGATTTTAGACAGGTTCTCAAAAGAAACGCTTTAAGTATAGAGGATTTGCATCCACAGTTGTCTATCCCGTGCGGTATAATAAAAAGGTACGGCTTTATCAGTCTGTGCTCATTATCTAATTATCTAAGTACTTCTCACATATATGTCAGGAAATATAAAAGTAGCCAGTGGCATTATACTCGCAGCTGTTGTTTTTGGTGGTGGTTTTTATTGGTATGCATCAACACGTCCAGCACCAGCCCCTGTTGCTGTAGCTCCAACAGAAACACAGCCTACGGTTCCTCAAGGACCGACGCTCGCAACAGGCGCCGATACCTCAGATGCTTCATTAAGTCAGGATGTTGCATCGGTAGATGCAGATATGACCGCAATGAACGCAGACACGACGGCGATTGATGCTGGTCTTAATGATAAAGCAGTTGCTCAATAACTTTTACTCTCTAAATAATCTACAGTATGAAAAAAATCACTCCTATATTCCTTCCTCTTATGGCATTCGCAGTTCTTCTGTCTCCAGCTTTTGCGTTGGCTGAGGAGGCGGTGACTACAAGCGTGAACGCGGGCGCCACTGTCACTACGCCCGCAGGTGCAAAGGTTGAAGTAAAAGCAACTGCTGCAGAGTCAGCTGCATTAATGCGAGGCAAGGATCGCGGAAACCAAGAAATTGATAGAAGAGTCACAAACCTTAATGCTCTCATCCTACGCGTACAAGGAATGAAAAATCTTTCCGACGCGGACAAGGCTTCTATTGCGGGAACTTTGACAGCACAGGTGAATGCATTGAATGCACTTAAAGCTAAAATTAATGCAGATACTGATCTTGAAACATTGAAGGGTGATGTGAAATCCATTACCGATTCGTATCGCATCTACGCACTCATTATTCCTCAGGGAGGAATAATTACTGCGGCTGATCGTATTGTGACAATTTCAACCACAATGCAACTCATCGCGGTAAAATTTGAAACGCGCATCGCGGCTGCTGCTACCGCAGGAAACGATGTTACTGCGCTTCGTGTAGTCTTTGAAGAGTACAAAGCAAAACTTGCAGATGCGAGTTTGCAAGCGCAAGCAGCGGTGAACGCAATCGTTACCCTCGTTCCTGATAATGGTGATGCTACAAAAAAAGCTGAAAATACAAAGGCACTCAAGGATGCTCGAGCTCAAATTGTAGTTGCACAGAAAGCTTTACAGACTGCACGCAAGGATGCTGACAAAATTATTATTGCTCTCAAAGGGATGAAAGCTGCGGCGTCGACAACGACAACGACAACTACGGAAACATCTGCAGGGGCAACTACGGGGCAATAATTGGAAGCGTTTAGCGTTTAGCGTTTAGGGAAAAATTCCGGCATATGCCGGAATTTTTTATTGATTTAATGGGCGAGGGTTATTGCAATGACTTCAGAAGCGCCGGCTCCTATGAGTGCACGCTTTGCATCGATCAGTGTAGTGCCAGTTTCGGCAACATCGTCTATAAGAATGACATGCATGCCACTTACTTTTTCAGGACGAATCACGGAGAATGCACCAGCAATATTTTTCTCCCGCTCGGACTTTAATACTTCAACCTGACTTGCTCTGTCTTCTCGCCCGAGTACATCAGGCGCATAGGTAACTTGCCCCTCAAGATGGGGGAGTGTAGCTAGAGTGATTCTCTCAACTTGGTTATAGCCTCGAGATTTTAGGCGAGCGCTTGAGCTAGGGATAGGAATGAGAAGTGGATTTCGCCATCCCTCGAGTGTTTTTTTGTCCGCAAGTATTTGAATGATTTCATCGGCCAAAATTCTACCTAGTGCAGGAAGTGGAGCTTTTTCGCCACGATATTTTATGGCACGGATGAGTGCGCGAACTTTGGGATTTCGGTAGGGGAATAGAGCTACAATCCACTGTTTATCACGGTGAATCATTGGGTGAAGAAGCTCTGTCAGCGTTTCTTCTGAAAGTGAACGGGCAATAGATGACTCACTAGATATAGGAATCAACGCATCAAGAATCCTCCGGAAAATGTGACCAATCATGATATACTTGGAAACATTGTACTCCCTGACTTAGATTTGATTCCACTCTATAGAGAACGCTACGGGAGACATAGGGATTCATCATGATAATTATTAGTCTTTGTACCCAGCGTTCGTAGTCTCTCCTATGGATTTCTCTCTCAGCACACTGTCTGAAAAATTTAAACAGCTCGCTTCATCTTTTAGTGTGAAAGATGGTGAGAGTGTTCTTGGTATTGATATCGGAACTTCATCCATCAAAATTGTGCAGGTAAAGGAAGTGAAGGGGAGTGCAGTCTTAGAGACATACGGAGAGATTGCACTCGGTCCATATGCAAATGCTGAAGTAGGACAGTCAGTGATGCCTCCACCTGAAAAAATTGGGGAAGCTTTGAAAGATGTGCTTCGTGAGGCAAATGCGACAGCAAAGGTTGGCGGATTCTCGGTACCATTATCCGGAAGTCTCATTAATGTCATCACACTCCCTACAAAAGATCATGCCGATTTGGCAACTATGATTCCAATAGAGGCTCGTAAATATATTCCTGTGCCAATTACAGAAGTGGCGCTTGATTGGTTTGTGATACCTGATGAAGAAGCGAAATTTTTAAGTCCACAGGGCGGTGCTGCAAAATCAGATCACTCAACCGATGTGCTTCTTGTCGCGATTCACAACGCAGTCCTTGCTAAATATCAGCTTGTTACAGAAGCTGCTGCTATCACTCCGCGGTTTTTTGAAGTAGAGCCATTTAGCATGGGGCGAGCTTCCTATGAACACACTACTGCGCCTGCAATGATTATTGATATGGGAGCATCATCGACTCGTGTATATATTATTGAATTTGGCATTATCGATGTTTCGCACACCATAGGTCGTGGTGGACAAGATTTAACGCTCTCACTCGCAAAATCAATGGGCGCTACATTTCAAGAGGCTGAAAATATAAAAAGAGATAAAGGCTTGTCCGAATCTGAGGTGGGATCCGCAGCGCTTGATTTCATATTTGCTGAAGCCCGTCGTATTTTGTTGACGTACCAGCGTAAAGAAGGGAAAGCGGTATCGCAAGTAGTTCTTGTAGGAGGAGGAGCTTCTTTGAAAGGTTTGAAGGAAGTAGCTTCGCGTTCTTTTGATGCACGGATTGTCATTGCTTCTCCATTTGAAAAATTAGCTGCACCCGCGTTTATCTCCGATGTACTCAAAGGCGCTGGTCCATCATTTGCTTCCGCTGTTGGACTCGCACTTCGTGCGTTGCATCAGTAGAAAAGCGTTTAGTGGTTAGGCGATGCCCCATCGGATCTGAAGGGATCATTTAGCGTTTAGGGAAAAACTTTTTGCATTAGCTTTTGCTGTTCACACTAACCCCTAATCACTAACCCCTATCTACTAGTTTGAGTGTTACACTTTCCACATGGACGATCGTGTCACGACATCTTTTATACCTAAGGCTGCGCTCAAGGTTGAGCGCACTGAAGTCAAACGAGCAAGCCCTGTCGCACTCGTAAACATAATCGCTGGCGCGATTCTTATTGTTACCATTCTTTCTGCGGGTGGTATTTTTGGTTTTGAAAAATATTTAATACAATCGGTTGAAAGTAAACGGCAATCTTTGGAGCGTTCGCGCGCAGCTTTTGAACCTGCAACCATAAAAGAACTTTCGCGTCTTGATACAAGGATTGCAGCGGGAAGTACACTTCTTAAAAATCACACAGCTCTCTCACAGCTTTTTGATGAACTTGAGAAGCTTATGCTAACCAATGTACGATTTAGTAATTTTTCTTATGACATCGCAGATCCAACGAGAACCTTACTCTCAGCATCTGGCGAAGCTGCTAGTTTTAATGCAGTTGCACTCCAGTCAGACGCATTTAGCAAGAGTAGTATCATTACCGATCCAGTGTTTTCAAATGTGAATATATCGAAGACGGGGAGCATATTGTTTGAATTCACCGCAGTAATTGATACGACTCGCATAGGGTACACAGGAGTGAGTGCTACGCCCACAGAAGTTCTACCTACAAGTGTGCCACCAACATCACCACAAGGAATATGAAACTTTTTACCCCAATTCTTTTTCTCGGTCTCGCTGGCGCAATATTTTTTTGGTATATAAATCCAACATATCTAGGTCTTCAGGGTTCATTAGCTGAACAAGCACAATTTGATGCTGCACTATCGCGTTCTCGAGAACTTCAAGATGTCCGTGATCAACTCTTGAGTCGTTACAACACATTTCCACAGGCAGATTTAGTTCGCCTACAAAAACTAGTGCCCGATCATGTTGATAATGTACGGCTCATCCTTGATTTTGATAGCATGGCGACCAAATACGGTATGCGTGTCAGAAATGTAGTTATTGAAACCCCGAAAGAGCGAGTCAGTAGGGGACAGATAGGTCCTGATGAGAAGACCTACGAGTCCGTTATCTTGTCTTTTAATGTCAGCGGTTCTTACGATACATTCAGGCAATACCTCGCTGACCTAGAGAAGAGTCTTCGTCTCGTGGATGTTGTGGGTCTTTCTTTCACCGCAAACGAGACAGGTATTTATGAATTCACCTTCCACATTAAAACCTATTGGCTCAAACCATGATTGATTTATTTAAAAAATTCAAAACGGTCATCATAGTGGTACTCCTAATTGCCATTGCTTTTGTTATATATTCATATTTCTTTGCGAAACCAGCCGAGCCTGTTTTGTCAGCCGAAGCAGTGTCGGCTATTCCCTCTGTTGATCAGGACCTTATAGCAATCCTTCTTGAGCTTAAATCAATTAAACTCGATGACGCTATTTTCTCAGACTCTGCCTTTAAAAGTTTACAAGATTTTAGCCAAGAGCTCGTACAGGAACCGGTCGGACGCAACAACCCCTAACACTATGGATGTTCTTTCCCTCCTCTCGGAGAAAGGTCTCGTTGATAAAAATGCTCTTGCTGGCATTAAAGAAGAGATTGCAACAAGTTCAAAAACTCTTGAGAAGGCCCTCTTAGATAGAGGGGTATCTCCCAGTGACATTCTTAGTGCTCGTGGTGAGTATTACTCAGTACCAACGCATGAGATTGGTGAGGACGTAGTCCCTTTTGCTGTACTGAATTATATTCCAGAAGAATCTGCTCGTCATTACCGCTTTGCCCCCCTCGCATTGAACGATGGCGTACTTGAGGTGGGCACTACTGATCCAGATAACCTTGATGCAGTAGAAGCACTTAATTTTATTGCTTCGCGCACGAATGTTCCGTATAAGATATTTCTTATCTCCGATGAAGACTTCGACAAAATTATTGGGATGTATAAAGGTCTTTCTGGTGAGGTGGGGCAAGCACTCGGGGAATTACAAAGCACGGCTACCGATGACGATGAACTCAGTGTGGCTCTCGAGGAAGCGCCAAGCGACAAACTTACTGATGCTGAAAAGGGAAATGTCAAAATAAAAGAAGACGCTCCCGTTACAAAAATTGTTGCAACTATTCTTCGGTATGCCGTTGATGGTAAGGCGTCCGACATTCACATAGAACCAACGCGCGAGGAATTGAAGGTTCGTTTTCGTGTTGATGGCGTACTCTACACATCTCTGCGACTACCTAAAAACCTAGAGCGTTCTGTTATTGCGCGTATTAAAGTGCTTTCATCACTCAAGCTTGACGAGAGAAGAAAACCGCAAGATGGTCGTTTTTCTGCAACCATAGATGCGAGACGTGTAGACTTCCGTGTGTCAACATTTCCGACCTATCATGGTGAGAAAGTGGTGATGCGTATTTTGGATCGTCGCCTTCAAACACAAAAACTCAATGACATTGGACTGACGGATGAAAACTCTGAAACGATTCGAAAAGCAATTAAAAAACCGTATGGAATCATTGTTATTTCTGGTCCAACAGGTTCTGGTAAATCGACAACACTGTATGCGATGCTTCAGGAGCTTGATCGTGAGGGAATGAATGTTGTCTCCCTCGAAGATCCAGTCGAGTACGATATCGATGGCGTGTCTCAGTCACAGGTACGGCCAGAAATCGGCTATACATTTGCATCGGGACTCCGCTCCATATTGCGTCAAGATCCTAACATCATCATGGTGGGAGAAATTCGTGACAAAGAGACAGCACAGCTTGCCATTCAGGCAGCGCTCACTGGACACCTAGTTCTCACCACGCTTCACACCAATAATGCCATTGGTATCGTGCCGAGACTCGTTGACATGGGCGTTGACCCATACTTGATTGCGCCGACGCTCATTCTATCGATCGCTCAGCGACTTGTGCGTCTTCGCTGTGAAGATGCCGGTAAGCCCATTCCTTTTGAGGGTGCTGTGGCTACTATGATTGAAAAGGAATTCGCCGATATTCCTGCTGAATTTAAGAAAAAGCTTCCTGTAGCAAAAACTGTCTACGGTATCGCCCCATCTCCCACCTGCGCTAATGGTACCCGTGGGCGTGTTGCGGTGTTTGAAATGTTGCCTACATCGCCTGAACTAGAGCACACCATTCTTACTAATCCAATTGAAGATGAATTGTACAAAGTGGCGCGTGCACAAGGCATGTTCACGATGAAAGAGGATGCTATTATGAAAATGCTTAAAGGCACTATTCCTTTCGAAGAAGT
>VMHB01000007.1 GCA_007378985.1 Parcubacteria group bacterium Greene0714_7 | reverse complement strand
GAAAGCTCCTCCTGAGTTAGTGACATTAAGGAGGAGGTTGGTATCAGATGAGGTGGCGAGGGTGATGGCTCCTGTTTGTGCACTACCACCGCCAAGTTGTTGGAGTGAGGTAACGCCACCTGCAGAGCCGAGTGAAGAAGTCGCAACATAATCATAGCCACCAGTCGCATTGCCCACCAAGAATTGTCCGTATGCGGGGGCCGTTGAAGTACCGGTGCCTCCACTACCAATACCGAGTGCGTGTGCCAGTGTGAGTGTGCCGCTAATGGTTGCGTTTGCTCCATTCAAAAGCGAAAGATTCCCAGCACTGTCAATCGTGAGCGCTGTGGTTGTCGCACCTAGAGTTGAAGTGGAGATAGCAAAAAGATTTGAGGTACTGCCGTTTGCACCAGCAAGAGAAAATCGCGCAAAAGGACTCGTGGTGCCCATACCAATGGAACCAGATATATACGAAACTTGAGTGTTTGGATCAAACCAGTATTTTGCCGAAGTTGTTGCACTGCCACCTATAGCCACAATGTCAGTGGAGTTGGTAGAGTAATTAACAAATTGACCGGTAACTGATGAAGTTGTTGTAGACCATGTACCACCAGAAGAAGAACCTCCTCCTGTAGTTGATAAACAAACGCCATTAATCGAAAAACAACCTGCTAATAAATTGAGGCCGTTTGAAAATGTTGTTGTTGCAGTTGAGGTAAGTGTAAAGGGGCCAGTGATAGTGGTTGATGCAAGATTCGTATCTCCACCAACAGACAGAGTCGTGAAGGAACCTGTACCGCCAGAAATACTTGAGTTAGTTATAGTGCCACCAGTAAATGTTGAACCAGAAATATTTACTGATGCGAGTTGATCAATGCGATTCGTGAGTTGAATTGCATGTGTGTTGCCAGAAACATTTGATGAGATATTTGAAATCGCACCATACACCTGTGAAAGTACTGTATTCTTAAATCCTTGAAGTTCAATCGCAAGATCTGCAGAAGAAATGCCTTCAATCGTTTGCGAATTATATTCATTCGTTGTGTTGTTGTAGGTGTTGTTGTACGTATTGTAATTAGTGACCATCGCAACCGGCTCATTTTTTATAGAAGAGGTAGAAGTTGCGAGTGGTTGCTGTACCACTCCTGATGATGGACGAAAAATCTTTGCAAAGTTTTTAAAATCGATTCCAGAAAAAAGAAACCCGTAGGAAAAAAAGAAAATAAGAAAGAACACGCCAAGACCGAGAGCAGTTGAAGCAAAAATCGGGTACCGTGACTCACCATTCTTTTTTTTGAATACAGAAAATAAACCGCCCTGATTCTTTTGATATTCTTTGGTGCGAGCATCTCGTAAAGACTCAAGACGTGATGTTTCTCCAAGTTTTATTTTCGTAGCAAAGTCCTCCAAACTTGCGCGTTCAACAAACCACTCACGGCCATCTCGCTGTGCCTGCACGGCACCATCACGACAAAGCTTTGCAAGATAATCAGGTGTGTACCCAAACAAGAGTCCAGCTTCACGAAGTGGTAAAAATTCCCTACTAGCTTTATATGCTTTTGCTCGTTCTTCTTTGAGTGCCTCTAGTCTCTTTTTTTCTTCAATGACCACACGAGCTGCAAATGCCTTTAATGAGTTTCCTTCGACTAACCAATTTCGGCCATCTCTTTTTGCAACAATTTCTCCGTCTCGAGAAAGTTTGGAAACATAGTCAGCGGTGTATCCAACTAAAATACCGGCCTCTTTAGGAGAGAGGTAAAATGATTCAGGAGTTTCTTTCTTGAGAGATAAATCTGACATTTGAAAGAGGCGAACTAACTATTAGTTTACTAGTCATTTCGGAAAAAATACCTAAGAAAAAAATACACTATGTGGATTAGATTATTTTTTAAAAAATATTTTTTAAAAATAAATAACTCTTAACAACATTCAAAAATCTCTAGAGTACAAAAGAAATAAAGTCTAATAAGAAAAAATGATTACTACAAAAAAAATACTCCAAGAAAAAATGAATTTCCTTTAGATCAAAAAAACAAAAATGCTCTCCAATCTAGAGAGCATTCTAAAAAAGCTAATAAAAATCAAGTATCTCGGCTAAACGAGATTGATTAGATACTTTAAAAACTCAGTGCCTTTAAAAAATAAAGCTCCCGGAGAGTCTTTGATGAATAAAAAGAAACCTTTCAGCGAGTCGTAGCCTACCTGAAGTCCTGGGATCTCACGAATTGTATCTTGTGCATACTGGTAGCTCACATACGCGTTTGCAGTGTACGCACCGCTTGAAGGTGCAAAGTTAACATGCGAGGCAACAAAAAGTCCTGAACCTAAAATAAAGAGCAAGAAGACGGCTGAACCTGTAGTAAGAAAGAAATAAGGCAAAAATCCGTAATTATTTTTTTTATTCCTGAGAGATTCTTTCTTTAGGTTAACTCTAGGTTTTTCGGACACCTTACTTTTTGAAGCTCTGGAGGACACAGGAGCATCAAACGAAACATTAAGGGTATGTGTACCTGTCTTTGCCTTAAGAATGCGGACTCGTAAGTTATTTTTTTCTTGGCTAGACGAGATTTCTTTATTTCTAGGCGTATTTAAGATAGAAGGATGATTCTCAGAAGCGCCGTGAGTACTCACTGGAAAAAGTGCCGTCTCATCATCGTAATAGCTAATTGGTGCCCATGTGCTTGGTAAGCTCCGATCAACTTGAGAAAACGCATGCAAAATAGTTGGTATTTTTTTCTCAACTCTACCGTCTCTATGAATGAGAACCTTAAAGCTATCTGACTCATTTTCAGTATTAATTTTGGGAGTGTCAATTTCAGATGTGACACCCTGACCTGCTGTCTCGTGAAGAATGAGTGCTGCTTCATCTACATACCAAGCTCGTCCAATTCTAGTTGCAGGTACCTTACCGCCACGAGCAAGCTGACCAACATAATCTTTGGCATACCCAGTCAACTCACTAGCTCGTTTAGACGAGATATATTTTTTACCGCTAATAACAAGCTCATCCATACCAGAAGTATAGCCTACGGGAAGTTTAGAGATGGCAGTATAGAGATTGCAGTGTGGAGAAAATACACCACTCAGATTATTTTTCCTTCTTCTTATTGCTCTACTGTTAACTAATTACTGCCTCCTGCTAACTTTTCAAGTATTATTTTCTCTAACTCTGTTGGGTTTACTGATCCTTTGGATTTCTTCATTCCAGCCCCTAAAAGAAACTTTACTGCCCCAAGCTTCCCTGCCTTGAGGTCGGCAACCACTTGCGGATTCTCGGTCATGACTTCATCTGCAATTTTTGATATGGCCTCAGTGTCTTTCATCTGCAAAAGTCCATGCTTCTTCGCTAACTCCTTTGGGCTACCTCCCTCTTTAAGTAAAATAGCAATAAGATCTTTTCCTCCTCGAGAAGAAATATCACCTGAGCGAAGAAGTTTTATTACTTCAATAAATACAGTACCTTGAAGTCGTGCTAATTCTTGCACGCCGGCAGATGCCCCACGAATGTCGGTGAGTAAATAATTAATTCCAAATTGAATATCCGTTCGGTCAGTAAGTACGGAAGAGAGTTGTGTATCAAAAAATAATGCGTACACATCATCCATTAAGAGTGTCTCGGCATCATCAGGTTTTAATCCAAGCGAAAGGTATCTTGCGCGACGCTCCCACGGTAACTCAGGTAATGATGCTTTTAATGCATCGTGTGAAAACTCGGGTATCCGAGACAAATGAAATTTTGGAATATCCGGATCGGGAAAATACCGGTACTGCTGTGAATCTTCTTTAATTCTTTGTGAGAAAGTTATATTTTTTACGTCGTCCCATCCACGGGTTTCTTGTACAATCCTCTCTCCCCTTTCAAGAAGTTCTTCTTGACGTACGAGCTCAAACGCAATCGCTTTCTCGACAGACTTGAATGAATTGAGATTTTTAACCTCCACCTTAGTGCCGAGCGTAGAGTCTTTGCTTATAGAAATATTTGCTTCTACACGCATCTGACCTTGTTCCATATTCGCGTCCCCCGCACCAAGGGCACGAAGTAATCGCTGTAGTTCTGATGCAAACGCACTTGCTGTCTTTGCGTCATGGATACAAGGCTCGGTTACAAGCTCCATCAAAGGCAAGCCGGCTCGGTTAAAATCAATCAAACTAAAATTGCCCGAGCCATGTTGGGTACGCGCAGCATCTTCTTCAAGATGAATGCGTGTAATTGAAACTCCATTCAACACTCCACCTGATATGAGCGGAAACGCGTACTGACTAATTTGGTAGCCTTTTGGAAGATCGGGATAGAAATAATTTTTTCTATCAAACTCAGTGTAATCAGCCAATCTTCCTTGAATTGCTGTACCTACGCGAAGTACTTGTTTGACCGCTTCTTTATTTACTACAGGCAATGTACCTGGGTGTGCCATACACACAGGACATACATTTATGTTGGGGCGTGTTTCATTTGGATCATTCAAAGAATCGCAGAACATTTTTGTTTGCGTCTTTAATTCCGCATGTATTTCGAGACCTATGGTGGGAGTGTACTCACTCATAAGCACTCAGTATGCCGTATATGGGAGGGTATGAAAAGTACCAAGAAACAAATTCGAAGTACCAAAGGAATCCAAAAGTTTGCCATCTAGAAGCTCTGGTTTGGTTCTTGTGATTTTCTTTAATTTTGGTGCTTCTCGTTCTTTTCTTGAAGAAAACGAGAAAGAGAATCCCCTGCCTCCTTCAGAAGTCCGTCATCAATAATAGAGACAGGAACCACCGTAAATCCTTTGCTTGTAAATAGCTCCTTAGCTTCGTCAAGTGCCTCAGGAGAAAGTAAATCCGTCTTGGTAAGAAAGACTATCTCGGGTTTCCGAGATAATTCTTCAGAGTATTCAGTAATCTCTTTTCGAACAGTATTATAATCTCGAATAAGGTCTTCACTATCAGATGCGACACAGTGAATGAGAAGTTTTGTGCGGGATACATGTCGTAAAAAGTTATGCCCTAACCCCCTTCCTTCCGCCGCACCTTCAATCAATCCTGGGATATCGGCCATGATGTATCCGTGAAAAACACCCAAATGAGGCTCGAGTGTGGTGAATGCATATGCACCCACCTTTGCATGCGCTTTTGTGAAAGCATTCAAAAGCGAAGACTTCCCAGCGTTTGGCAAACCAATGAGACCCACATCAGCAATAATACGTAGCTCAACTTTAAAGCTTGCCTCTTCACCTACTTGTCCTGGAACGGCTTTATCTGGATACTGATTTGTTGAAGATTTAAAATGCGCATTACCCATTCCTCCGCGTCCACCTTTGAGCGCAATGACTTCTTGTCCATCATCAAGTATTTCAAAACTTTGATTGCTGTTCTTTCGAGTAATGACTGCGCCCACTGGCACATCAATTATATAATCTTCCCCATTTTTCCCTGCCATCTCTTTATTACCACCATCAGCTCCTTTCACCGCACGAAAGGCTCCCCGTCCACGATATTTCGAAAGAACTTGAATATCTCGAACACCACGGAAAATTATATTTCCTCCGTTACCGCCATCACCGCCAGCAGGACCGCCAAACTCCTTCCCTTTTTCATGAAGGAATCGAACAACGCCGTTCCCCCCGTTTCCAGCCCTCGCAACCAAAACCATTTCATCAATAAATGCCATATCCCTTACAATACT
The DNA here is from genome assembly GCA_007378985.1 of Parcubacteria group bacterium Greene0714_7. Classification (GTDB taxonomy): domain Bacteria; phylum Patescibacteriota; class Minisyncoccia; order Phycocordibacterales; family Phycocordibacteraceae; genus Phycocordibacter. Next base: position 12,538 of record VMHB01000007.1, on the reverse strand, counting down.
CTAAGTACCAAGCATTAAGCAACAAGAACCAAACAATTAGGAAGCCTTCCGAATCATCGCACTGAGAATTAGCATGAGTTCAGTTGCTTCACACTCGAGCCTATATCCTTCTTTTCCAGAATCTTTCGAAGTGCCGGAATCCAACAACTTCAACCAATACACAGTTTCCTTTGCTTCCTTTCTGGCAATTTTTAAGTGCATCACAAAGTCTTTTTTCCCTAACGATTCATTAGCCTCTATATAGTTCGCACCAATGGAGCCTGACGAACGCACTAACTGTTTTATATCTTCGTTATTAGCAATCGAACGCGGAAGCGTATATATAAATGAACGAACATCTTTTGCAAATCTAAATGCTCTATCTTCAAAATCAAAACGCCTTTTAGGTGCAGGCTCTGAAGTCGACTGACTATTCGTGCTTAGCATTTGCTGTTATTTATTTTGGTTCTTGGAATTTGTTTCTTGGTACTTTCTATATTCTAACGATCAACTTCTTTGGAACGAGTCCGAGGAGATTCCCAAGGAAATCTCACTACATCATCCACTTCTTTCAAATAGAAATCGGGCTTAATTTCAGAGGTGGGCATAATATAAAGACACGCTGTTTTCACAATAGCTCCTTTTGCTTCGAGCTGTTCTTTAGCGAGAATCAATCCCCTCCCCGTTTCAAGCATATCTTCAACAAGAAGCAGATGCCTGCCTCTAATATCTTCAACAATATCAACGGTCAGCTTTCTTTCCTCACCAATTCTACGGACAGTGATCGCGTACACATCTTTTACATGAAGATCCCGCGCTAATAGCCGTGCAGGCACAAGACCGCCTCGCACCACTGCAACGATACCGCTCGGTTTATAGTCAACACCCCCTGCAAGTGTTTTCATCTCTTTATCAAATTCATCCCATGTCATAGCCCTTTCACTTCTTAGATAACTTGTGCAAAATCCAACCTACAACAGCAATCAGCGCGCCAGCCCAGAGTGCCGGAAGAAAACCATCAACAGTGAAACCTTTAACGAAAGTAGAAATTAATAAAATGAGTCCAGCATTTATAACAAAAGAGAAAAGACCGAGTGTAAGTAAGTTCAGTGGGAGTGTGAGGAGTGTGATGATGGGTTTGAGCGTAACATTCAAAAGACCAAGTACCAGCGCAACAATTACTGCAGTGTAAAAACCGTCAACATGAAATCCTTGAATAAAATATGCAGCAAGGAGTACTGCAAAGACTGTTCCTAAAAACCGTGTAAGTAATCCCATGCTTTTATTTTACCACCCCTTCTCCATCCCTTTCCCCAGGCAATATGTTGGGTTTCGTAAACCCAACATTAGGAGAGAGATTGTTGACATACATGGGTGGTGCTTAATGAGGAACCACTACCATTTGTTGTTATCGGAGCGAGTGGAGGGAGGGTTGAGTCTTTTCCTTCGAAAACTTAATGTGGGATACGCTAATTACTTTAATGAGCGGTACGAACGCTCGGGCACGCTATTTCAAGGACGCACGAAAAAAATATTAATAGAAAATGATGCGCAATTTAATTACATTCTTCACTACATTCATTTGAATCCGCTCGACTATCTGAAAGGTGGCGAAGGGTGGCGCGTGCGAGATAAAGGAAAAAATATCCGGAGCGTACAAGAGGCACTCGACTACTTGAAAGAGTACCGTTGGAGTAGTTACCCCGACTACACAGGGGAACAAAACTTCCCTTCCATACTTACTACTTCGCTTTTCGGTGAAGCATCAGGATCATATAAAAAAACCATTGAGAAATACCTGAAAGGTGCCGAGGGTAAAGAGCTTGAAATAGGTTCCCTCACCTTAGAGTAGTTAAAATGTTGGGTTTACGAAACCCAACATTTAGAGGTCAAACCTGAAGTGGTGAGTGGGGTGGTTTTGGATGTGCATGTGGGACATATGAAGTAAAGAGATTGAGGCAGGGGTATGTTGGGTTTACGAAACCCAACATATGGTTAGGGAGTGGTTTCAGTTTCGGGTGCGGATGTTGGGCCTCCGTCAGAGTCAGGAGCAGGATCAGAAACGGGAGTATCTTCAACGGGCTGAACAGTCACAGGAGCGTTTACGGAGGGTGGGGCTTCAACGATGACGGTGCGCGTTCGGCTGGCGGTGTTCCCTGCACCATCGGTGGCGCGGTAGGTTATGGTGTGCGTGCCGGGAGCGCTGGTGTCGAGATTGACGGTCACCGTTTCGGTGCCGTCAAGAAGAGTGATGATGCCGAGATTTTGATCAACATTGTCTGTTACTGATGCACCGAGGTCTGCGTATGAATCACCTACATTGATAGTTGCAGGGTTGTTGCCGTTAATACTAATAGTAGGGGCTACTGTGTCTCCCGCAGTTGCATCACTTGGAGTCTCTGTTTCTATTGGAGCAGACGCAACAGGCGCACCAGCACCTGCATCGACAAGTTGTAAGAGTGCTTGGAGTTCTTCTTTTGAAACACAGGTGTCGCCAACGCAGAGTTTTTCAGTACGCACTTCGTTTGCGGAAAGGTTTTCGGTGGTGAACGATTTTGCAAATCCTGCAATCGTTTCTCCAATGGTGGCTACTTTTTCTGCAAGAGATTGTATTGCGCCTATTGCCACTGAAAGTAATTTGTAGAGATCAATACCGTTGCCTTTTGTAGAGCGGACAATCTGAGGTGCTTCTTCTGCAATAAGCCCCACTCTTCCTGCGCTTGCTGGTTCGTTTTTGTAGTGATACTCAGCAACCATGAGTCCGCGAACAGTTTCAAGGAAACTGTTCGCGGTAGTGGTGCTGATGTGCGTAATGTCCGCCTTTGAGTCTCCTTCTGAAAGATTCACGAATCCTGTTGCAAGAATGTCGCCACCCACTGCAAGACGGTAGTTAGAACCTCCGATGTTTGTTGGAGTAGTGGTGCCAATGCCTATCGTTCCAGTATTTGAATCAATAGCGAAATCATTTGGAGAAAACCAATACTGGGAAGCAACGAAGACTTCCACGGGGCCGGTTGCCGGCCCTGTGTACGCTTCAAGCGCAATACCAATTGTTTGTCCGCTGTGAAGTGCTTTCCCAATTGCGATTGGGCCGTTTTCGATTGAAACTTTCACCGGTACACGACCAGAGAGTGCAAGAGGGCGTCTCGTTAGTGAATCCACTCCACCGTCCGCACCTCCCAAGGTGAGGCCTGGATCAGTAGAAATGATACCGAGTGGAATGGAGCCAGGAGTAGCGGTGGTGATGGTGGTACCTTGTGAGAGGTCGAGTGTTGCAATGGAACCGGCAGAGAGCGTAGGGTCAGAAGTTTTGTAATTTTCAGCAACGTCGTATGTGCCGGTGGATGCAGAGCGATAATAAATACTTCCAGCGGTGGTGCCACAAGCAACAGTGGATGATGTCAAAGTAGCTGGTGCCCGTTGAAGTGGCTACCGAGAAAATATTATTGGAGGTGTCTGTGGTACTTACTGCAAGAACCGTTCCAACATTCAAGGCATCAGTTGGACTGGCAACACCAATACCCACATTGCCAGTGAAGTTAGTGTATCCGCTTGTTCCTCCTCCAATGGTGAGAGTTGCGCCGGTGTCATTTGCAATACCGCCACGAGCTCTTAGTTGAGCTTCCATATATACGGTGCCGGAGTTGAAATACGCACCACCTGGAGCAACAAAGTAGGAGCTCGCATAAATGTAGGGATTTGCTGCTGAAAAACGCAAGTTACCACTGGAGTTCGAAGCTTCAGTGATAGACATGTATCCCGGAATGGTGAATGTTCCTCCGCTTCCAACGACAGCGGCATAACTGGTTCCTCCATCATATATTTTTGCAGAACCACCAGTCCCTCCGTAGTTTATATACATACCGTCAGAAACAGTTGATTGACTGCGTATGACGCGTACATTTGCATATACGTCATTACCACCCTGAGTAATAACACCGGTGCCGCCCACTGATAGTGACGTTGCTACATTTAACGTTCCCGTGAAGTTTGCAGAGCTTGAAATAGTTTGACCGTTGATTGCACCTGAAGTTATGGCACCAGAACCAACATTGAGGCTTGCACCAGTGATGGCACCTGAAAAAGCAGAGTAGCCGGCATAGTTACCGTTATGCAATACAGTCCGCCATGAACTAAAACCAGCTCCTGAGGACCACCAACCCCTAAAATATAAGTTATCGGAGTTGTATCCACCTGCAATTTGCAAGCCAGTATCTACCCCCTTTGCAACAATCATCTGTCCGTACGCATTTGGAGCATTTGCTGGAGTGCCTTCTCCGTTATAAAAACCTGTCTGAAGAAGCGTGTTGAAGTCGGTAGTGTATCTGCTACCTGATTGATTTACAAAGTTACTCAAAGCTCCAACGGTTAAACTCGATGCGGTACCTGTGAGTCCTGTACCAGCACCAGAAAAGTTTTGACCTGAGAACACGCCACCGGCAGAAACACTTGCACTACAACCACTTGCGCCGTTACAGAATTGAATTCCTCCTGTCCCTGCATAATAGTTAAGGTACATTGTTTTCGCATTTCCAGCGTCCATATGTAAATTACCATCCGTAGCTACCACGCTTGCGTAATTATCGCCATTTACTGTCCTACCGTTTCCGCCTACTCTTAAATATGCACCCCACGAACCATTCGGCCCGTATGTTGTGTAGGTGTTGCCCGACATGTTTGTACTACCGGAAAACGTTTGGTTGTTGCTTGAATCAGTAGTCACAGGCGCAACTGGCGTGTCGATTTGAGCAATACCAGTTTCGCTCGTAATCAAACTCATCACCCAGCCACTGCCCCACCCTGTCTTTGCGTTGTACCCAGCAATGACATCACTCACTACAACGCTGGCATAGTTCCATTGTGTAGCAGTGGTGCCGAGCAAAATAACATTCTTCGTACCGTCATGCGCAAGACGAACTGATGTAAATGGTGCCTGGCCACGAATTTCTGCACTGGTATTAACCCAGTACGGACCACCTGCATAGTTGTATCCACCTACGACCACTTCCCATGCACCGTAGCCAGAGTAGTCGTACCCTTTGATGGTGAAGGAAAACATGGTGTCGCTCCAGCTGGTTGGCAGAGCGATTTTCAACGTTCCTGTTTGAGTGCTTGCACCAAGATATGCATGTGCAACATCTCGATAATGATTTACATACGCGCCGCTATCACTGTTGAGTGTTGCACCATGCACATTTAATTTAGTATCGGGATTCGAGGTACCCACACCCACGTTGCCATTGCTCTTTAAATAGAGTTGGTTGGTTCTATTTGTCCAAGTACCAAGAACAAGATCACCTTCACTGCTAAAATAGTTGGTATAAATTGAAGACACACCTCCGGCTGATGCGTTGCCATGAATAGTTAGGTAGGTACCTACAGTACCACCACCCACCTGAAGTCCGGTAGTAACGCTGTTTGCATTACGAATATCGAGAGCACCAGCTGGGCTTGCTGTACCAATACCGATGTTGCCTGTACTTTGCTGAAGAGTGAGGTTCGTTGTTGCCGTAGTGTAATTGTAGAAGTTAAAGTTCTCAGTTCCATCACCTACTTGAGTTCCGAACGCCCATTTAGGAGTACCTCCGCGCTGAATAACTATTTCTGCATCGGCGGCTGTTCCATTTGACGAGTTAAGGGTTAGATAAGGAGTAGCTCCATAGATTTCAAGATCTGAGCCAGGCGAAGCGGTACCAATCCCGACGTTGCCTGCTGTAGAAATCACCATTCTGTCTACACTGTTCGTAACATCTCTTATTGAAAATCCACCATTGGACACGCCAGTGATAAATGGGTTCAAAGCATAGGCATTCCCACTGGCAAAGTTGGTATTTAGAGTTAGAGTGTTACTCCCACCACTCGTTTGGTAAAATTGTGCAACGGAACCCGTAGCACTAACATCTAATTTAAATCCCGGAGTAGTAGTGCCAATACCAACGAGACCTGCATTCGTAATATCAAGGAAGTGCGTAGCGCTATCTGGGTCGGTTGCACCCTTACCTATAAAGTAGGTACCTGAACCGTTCGCATCTGAGTCGAACACATTCGCAAGCCCTAGTGCGCTTTGTGTAGATAGGTTGTAGTTCCCCGTACCATCGAAGAGAATACCGTTCGATACTGATGCTCCTATAAAGTTATTCGCTTGGAGCGGAATTGCGATGTCTCCAGTGACCGTGAGTTTGCTTCCGGGGTTCGTGGTGCCAATACCGACGTTGCCAGAAGACGGTGGAGTAATGATGAAATTGTTCGATGAGGTGGTGTAGAGTTTTGTTGCTTGTGTTTGGTCAACGAGGTTAGTCGAATCAAAATTATTTCCAACAAACAAGGGGCCGTTGTTTATACGCTTCAAGGTTACATGGTCCATTTGTGTTACGGCATCACTTGAAGCGGCGTAGTTGATTAAGACCAGCACGCGAACATATTTTGTACCGACAGGAAAATTTGGATAGCTTGTTCCTTCACCATTAGTGGTAGCAGAAAGTTTATGCCATGTGCTGTCTGCAGGAATAGCGTATCCAGATGAGGCAAAGTAACAATAGGTGCCACAAGGGGCAGTTGTAATTGCCACTTTTGCGGAATCGTAGGCAATATATCCAAAGTAAATAACTCCTGGAGTTGTGCCAGCGACAGTTTTCTTAAACCACCCCTCCAATTGCAAGACATCCGTTACCGGGTTAACGGGAATGTAGTCGTCACTTAAAACCTGCTGAGCTGCTGTTGTTTGTGATGTGTAGTTTCCTGAATATCCGCCGGTAGTTACGGTTGTTAATCCCGACCACCCTGTGGTGGTGTTTGTTTCAAAATCTCCGTTAGTCAGTAGGTTGTCGTTACTAATATCGTGATATCCATTAATATCGGGTGCGGTATTTGTATAGAGAGTGCGAAATCTTCTTGATGCAGTACCTAAATCATACGAGTTGTCTGATTCAGGTCCCACGCTCCCTGCTACTTGGAGTTTAAATGTTGCAGGGTTCGTAGTACCAATACCTACGTTGCCTGATGAATTAATTGCGAGGTGTGAGGTATTTGAAGTGCCACCGAAGAGCGAGAGTACATTATTTGCTGCACCAATACCGCCTCGCACGACGCCATCGCCTTGAAACTCAACCCAATCGTTGTTTCCAATCAGGACCCTGTTTGCATCAGCGGCGAGCCCAGAGTCAATCACCAAATCTGTATCCGCTGGACTTCCTATAGCGCCTGTAGAAGAAATTTGCAGAAGGTCACCACTGCCAACCGTAAAGAGAGCGGCAGGGGTTGCATCGCCAATACCAACATAACCACCAGTTGAAACAGTGAGTGCTTCAATTTCGGCATTTGCACCAAGCTTTGTGGTAATGGCACCACGATAGACACCGCTTCCATCGGACTTCTGGCGGAACCCAAAGATGGTGTCGCCAGAAGGGCCACGGGTAAGTGAAATGCCTTCGTTAGCGTTAGAGGTATTGCCTGTATATATAGAGAGTTTGTTGAGAGGTGTCGTGGTTCCAATTCCAATATTGCCATCATACTGAATGGTTAATTTTGCGTCAGCAAGCGTTGCGCTCGATGAATCGCCCGTGCCATTGTTTAGAAGATGTATCTTTCCACGAGCAGAACCGTCTTGGCGCTCGTACACGATAGCGGTTTTTCTGTACAGAGTATTTTCTTCCCGATAACCGAAAGAAAGTCCTGCATAGTTGCCTGTGCCAATAGAGCCTCCAACGGAAGCGGTGGTGTCGTTGGCAAGTACTACATCAAATTTTGATTGAGGAGCTACGGTGCCAATACCGACGTTTCCTGCAGAGGTTATTGTTAGGCGGGTCGATCCATTTGTTCCAAGATCGAGCGGTGTTGCAGATTCGGTCCTAACCACACCGGTTGTGCCGTCATGATTTAAAATCATTTGGCTCACACCAGCGATATTCAGGCGAATACGTGGTTCACCAGAATTGAGGGTAAGAAGTGCATTTGGTGTTGTGGTGCCAATTCCCACGTTGCCACCAAAGTACGCGTTTGAAGTAAGAGTGGCACCTTGCCCAACACCAAGCATCGCTTCAATTGACGGCTCAGTTCCGTTAATTTCTTCAAAACGAGGATTGGCAAAATACTGAATGGAACCTGTGGTGGTGTCGTAATAATTATACGCTCGATGTGTTTGGATTGTTGCGGATGCAGAGTTCTTATAATCTGTCCCTGAGAAAACTTTTTGACCAGTCACGCCATCGTACACGCCAGAATAACTGGTAACACTTGCGTCGTTATTTGCATGAATGTATCCGACAAAAAGATACCACCTGTTTGGAATTAAGTTACTCGATGCAAGTGCGAAATAATACGGATTGTTGTTTGTGGTGCCAGCGAGGTCAAGCGTTGAATTGTCGCTATTTGCTCCAAAGTATACAGTTCCTGATGAAGTAGTATCTTTCTTCACCCATACGCTTGAACGATATGCTTTGTTTGCGGATACGGGAATATTTGCATAATCCCAACCACCGTCTGCATTACTACCAACATCATTTACAGACTTCCAGATTAGCGCTGGCCTGCCTAAGGGGTCAGTGCTCCAGACACGCTCGTTCTCCGCAATTTCACCGTTTAGCGAAAACCCCCCTATGGTTCCTGAACTTACCGTCCACACCGTTGTATCGAGCATGTTGCGATCTAGGTATCCTGTTTTACTTCGCACATACCCATTCACATCAAGTTTTGTGCCTGGAGAGTTGGTACCAATACCCACATTGCCAGCAAAGTATGCACTTCCATCTCTGCCTACTGCTGCTACATCTCCCGCAAACGCACTACTGAAGATGAGGGTGTCTGAAAGTCCGCCCAAGCCTGACGACATATACATACGCATGAAGTCGGTGTCGTTCGAACGACTTATCTGTAAGCCTTGTGTCGCTACATCGCTTGATTGAAGGATGTCGAGTTTAGCATCTGGACTTTGATCACCGAGACCGATGTTGCCGTTGTAGTCAATTCTCATCTTCTCGGTTGGAGCGGTCGTCAGCGACCCATTGTCTGATGTTTCAAACCGAAGAGCAGTACCTCTCGTTGTATTTCCAGAATCGTCACTAATACTATGAACAATTCTTCCGAGCGTTCTTTGAGTGCTTTCATTATAGGTTGATCCTCTAAAAACGATGGCCTGCCCGAAACCGTTATACTCCGTGGACCCAGTATTTTCAGACTCAAGCGTCAATATATTTAATGGCGTTGTCCTGCCTCCCGCTGAACCGTCAGCAGTAGAGCTGTAAATATGACCTGTTGTTTGTGGCGAGGCAGTACCAATGCCGACGTTGCCTGCGCTCGTTACATAAAGATCTGGTGCACCAGTCACAGTGCCTCCCCACAATCCAGCACCAGTGAGTGTACCGTTACCATAACCACCGACTCCACCGAACTGCGTGTTACTGGTACCACGGAAACTCGTGTACACACCGCTTCCTGATACCGTTGTTGAAAGCGTTCCGCCATCTACAGAGAGTAGTTCATATAGAGAACCATTTCCAGAGTTGCTGTAGATCTGAAGCTTTGTGTTTGGCGAAGTGGTGCCAATCCCGACGTTGCCGCTCTGGTCGACAGTCAGTCTTTGTGAACCCTCAGTCCAGAGCTCAATACCTCCCGTTGAACCATTATCGGTTCTTAGGCTAAGCGCGCCAGATGTTGGACTGTAGAGTTCAATGAAGGAAGTCCTGGTTGTTCCGCCCCCTGACAAGTCTATACCAATTCTATCGCCAGCAACCCCAAAAGCGAGCTTCGTGTTAGGTGTTGTGGTGCCAATACCCACGTTGCCACTCGTTGGAAGTATTGTCAGTCTCGCTGTTTGATTAGTCCCCAGCTGAAGCGCAGTAGCACCAACACTACTAAAAGCACTAGCATAGGCGAGACTACCAACAAGAACATTTCCCGTAGCACTACCTTCCGTGGCCAAAAGAGTAGTGCCTCCAGTGTTTTTAATGTGACCGTACACAAACCCAGTCCCTGCAGACGAAGCAGAGAAGTTAAAGAGTTTTGTATTGCCTGCCGCTTGAACGTCCAATCTGGCGTCTGGCGTCGTGGTACCAATACCCACATTCCCTCCGTTTGGATTCAATGCAAGCGGATAGTTGATACTTAGATCAGGAGAATTGGTGTTTTGTATCCAAGAAGTATAAGGAGCTCCTGCTAACTGACCGAAGTCTAAAGCTAAATTGTTTGAATTATTGGTTATTCTAAATATTCCATTTTGAGTGGTGCCTGATGTCGCAGGAGAACCACCTGTGCCGTGCACGCTTAACTTCTGTGCTGGACTGGCGGTACCAATCCCAACATTGCCTCCGCTTGCAACCGTTAATCGAATATTATTTCCGTTGGTGCCAAGTTGGAATGCTCCTTCAGAACGGAGATTCAATGCGTCAGCAAGTTCTCCAGTGAATGTTGTGTCTGCACCAGTGCCTGTGTGGGCAAAGCCTAAGTATCCTCGCACTGTCTCTCCTGTTGAACCTCCCCAGAGTGCGAGAAGTGCACCGGTGTCATTTGTTGTTTGTGTTTTTGAGAAGTTTGCAATTTCAATCGTGCCTGTTGGGACCGCGACTGAAAGACGATCAGCGGGGCTCGCGGTGCCGATACCGACGTTGCCTGTCGTTGCTTTGATAACAACCTGGTTAGAGTTTGCTTCTCGAAAGAAAATGTCTCCACCGCTTGCACGATTAATCCATAAATGTGCCTGACCTGGAGAACCGAGAAGATTGTAGTTGGTAGTTGAGAGTACGCCGTTCATTGAAAGACCCGTGTATCCGTCTCCGAACCCAACATCACCAACTAACATTCTCCCCGTACCTTGACCTGCAACAACTAAGCTTTCAGTTGGAGTTGTCTCGCCAATTCCGAAATTGGAACCTGCTTTTATGTAGTTAGAACCACCACCAAGAATAAGTTCCGCATTAGCACCAACCACTGTTTGGTTACTCGTATTGTAACCAATGATGTTTACCGCCGTACCCGCAACAAGTCTCGATTTAAGATATTGGTTGTTATCAATTTGAATATTGCCTTGATATATTTCAAGTTTTTGTGAAGGAGTACTCGTGCCAACCCCCACATTCCCACTTGAATCAATCCTCACCCGCTCCGTCATGGCACCACCGTTTGGAACTGTGTAGAGACCAAGAGAGCCTGCGTAGTTTGCGGATGTTGCATTCTCATAGCGGCGAAGGGAATGTAGTCAGTACCTGAGGTTGGTGTGCGGAACTGTCCTGAGAAGACCATGCCACCTCCCACTCCTGTGGTGAATGCGCTGTTGTCTCTAAGGTCCATGTTGGCAGAGAAACCAGAGCCGTTGTATCCGACTACTGGGTCATTCTGTACTGTGAAGCCAATACTGCTGGAGATGGCGGTTGATGATGAACCAATAATGGTGGCACCGTTGTCGAGGATGGCGACTTTGGGAACGCTGGAAGAGTTGGCGATGAGGAATGCAATGCCGGTGTCGGCACCGGTGCCGGTGACCGAGAGTTTGGCAGAGGGAGAGGTGTTGCCGATGCCAAGATTTGTTCCTGTGAATGTGAGTCCGGTGCCTGAAGTGATTGAGGTACCGTTGAAATAATTAACACCGTTTGTTGTTTGTGATGTTGCGTTGGTTCCGCCATTTGCAACAGGGAGTGTGCCCGTAACTCCCGTGGTGAGAGGAAGACCGGTGAGGTTTGTTGCGACACCAGAGGATGGTGTGCCAAGTGCGGGAGTAACAAAAATTGGAGTGGTGGTTGGAGTAGCTGATGAGCCTGTGATGTTCCCAATAATTGAGTTGGCAGACAGTGTTGCGAGCATTCCAAGAGTTACTTTGTTTGCACCAATAGTTGCGACAGCCGAGCCTGGGCCTGATGCAGTGACATCTCCCGTGAGTGCAGTGATGTAATCGCCTGCCGTTTGTTTTGCATTGAAGGTGCTCCAATCAGTTCCCGATAGAAGTCCACGAATTGATGCTGATGCTGATGGAATATTGAACGTGAATGCACCTGATGAATTAGTAATACCCCAGTCGTTGTTGATTGCAGTTGTTGGTGACGTTCCCTGCAGAGTATGCAAGACCTGATGAGAAGGTGGTGGTGGCAACCCATGTAGGGATGCTATTTAAGTATGCGAGCACTTGTCCATTCGTTCCTGAAGTTGTTGTAGCGAGAGCTCCTGTTCCGTTTCCGTATGGAATAGCACTTGCTTGAATGGCACCCCAGCCGGTACCGCCGTTGGCAACAGGGAGAGTACCGGTCACCTCAGTAGTGAGATTAACTGAACCGGTTGAAACAACACCACTTGTTGCTTTAAGAACACCTGATAGAGATGTGGCGAGAGTTGTTTGTCCTGTCACCTGCAATGTACTGCCAATTGCTGCCGTGCCGATGTTGACGAGGTTTCTTGATGCATCAATGACGGTAGTGTCTGAAATGCCGATGGCACCAGCGACATCAAGTTTGTTAGTTGGCGTCGTGTCACCTATCCCAACATTCCCTGCACTATCAATCCTCACCCTCTCCGTCATGGCGCCACCGTTGGGGACGGTGTAGAGACCAAGGAAACCTGCGTAGTTTGCGGATGTTGC
>VMHB01000006.1 GCA_007378985.1 Parcubacteria group bacterium Greene0714_7 | reverse complement strand
AACCCCCGCCTCGCGTCCCGCTCGCTCTTTTTGGATTTCAAAAACCCTTGGCGAATTCTGGCGGAAACCCCCGTCGCGTCGCTTTGCGACGCTCCGAATTTTGGCGAAAACGGCGATTCTATTTTTTGGCTGCGGGACCTGGACTCGAACCAAGATAGCCTCCTCCAGAGGGAGGTGTCCTACCATTAGACGATCCCGCAATGTTCTTTACTTTACCGTAGCACCCTTACTTTATCTACCAATCTACTAATTGTTGCGGACTGCCGATGAGCAACTCATCTACACTGCTGTTTGCAAATCAATCGCAAGGCTCTTGAGCAAACAGGGAGCCTACCAAAGAGACGATCCCGCAATTCTTAACTAGCTTTCAAGCTTTCAGCTTCTAGCTGTTAGCTTTTAGAGAATACTATGGAAACAAAGCAGATTCAACGCGAACGATGTTTTGAACTATACACATTTGGTTGCGAAGGATGTATTGATATTGTATAATATCTCTATCACCACGAAAACTTCCCTGCAAAGGTTCCGTCCTTTGTGGGGAGTTTTCATTTCAGGGTTTTCTTTACTTTTTTCTCTACACCTCTTTTGCGCATAATCTCCATTTCTTCTGGAGTCAAAGGTCGGCTAATTAATGTAGCGACTTCAGTAAGAAAAACAATTTTCGCCTTACTTCTAGTGAGTAATGTAGAGCATGTTTTGTACCTCGGACTCTGCACCGAATCTAATGCGTTTCTATCCAGAAGAAAATTAACCAAGCAGGCAAAATCGCCGTCACTGGTCACTATGACTGCCTTCGAATACTTTTTTTCATAAAAGTCAGCAGTAGCTTGTAAGATGAGTTCCCCATCACAATTACCTTTCGTTCCTTCACTGTTTGGAACTGTTGGTTTGAAAACGAGAGTGAAGCCTTGTTCCTGCAAGCGACGATATAAATCTTCATTGCCGGGAACAAATCCTATAAAGATATAGGCCGTTTTAACTGCGTATCGTTCAGTCAAGTATTTCCGCAATTTTGCATACTCAACACGAAAACCCTCAGCTTCCAATCCTTTATAGACGTTTGTGTTATCTATGTAAGCCGAGTTTACAAGTGTCTTTTGCATTTGAAGTCATTTTACACCAGGGACGCAGGACTTTTTACATACACGCAAATAAAAACGTCTTTAGGTGACTGCGATAGTGGGTTTTTTAATTTTCTGTCTTCTGAAAAGACAGATACTTATAACAATAGTATTGAGGGTGGCGCTCATCGCAAGATACACAACCGTGAGAAAATTGTATTGAGCAAGAGCTACAAGTCCAATGAGCGCTGTCACCGTGAAAAGAAACCACGAAGCTAGAGATTCACTCCATGGCTCTTCCAATACTTTGCGGATGGTAGGCACATACCCAAAGGCATCAATTGCTGTAACCATGAGAATCGAAAGAAGAGGAGCATTGAGTTGCCACCACACAAGAATCGCAAGAAGAGCAAGCACCAAGAGCGTTACGTCCCCTTTCGTAATATTCTTTGTTCCATATTTAAAAGAAAGAAGAAAAACCAAAAATGTAAGCACCGACCATAAGGCAAGGAGCAGAACACCGTATCCCCCACCTCCGTACCACCCACCCACTGCGGCGGTGCCCGTGGTGATAGACCAAATAAGCCATGTGTATGGATGTGGCGTAGTCTGCCGAAGAACCATGCTTCGTATATAGGGTATGTACGAAAGTACACCAAGAACGAGCGAGAGAGTGGTCGCTATAATTTTAAAATCAGAAAACGGAAACATATCGTCAGTATATCCTCAAAGAGAGAGGCTTTCTTCTTTCTTTCCCCCTCCCTATGTATCACTGTAGTACTACATTGATACATTAGAGAAAAAGATAGCAAACAAACAAGTGAAGGGGCGAGCGGAAATAAAACATCAAAACGCAAGACGTATACGATATATCGTATACACTACACAAAACAAAAACCACTATTTAATTCAAATAGTGGTTTTTGTTTTGTGTAGATTGGCGTTAGCACGCGATACACTGAAAGCAAGGGGCTAGTCTTCAAATACTTTAGCGAGAGAGTGTGGGTTATTTTCTTTGACTGATGCACCTGAAACTACCATGAACTGCACTTTCTTTTCAAAATCAGAAAGTTTTTTGGCACCAACATACCCCATAGAGACTCGTATACCTCCAACAAGCTTTGAAACAACATCTTCAAGCGTACCTGCGTATGGCACCAAGGCTGAAACACCTTCGGGCACGATACCTTTTGAAGTGCCGAGATAGCGATCATTTGCTTTTCCTTTTTTCAAAACCGCCATTGAACCCATACCCCGGTATTCTTTAAATTTCTTTCCGCCAACAGTAACCATTTTCCCCGGTGCGGCGTCAGTACCCGCAAGAGTGTTGCCGAGCATGACGGCAGATGCACCAGCACCCAAAGCTTTTGCAATATCTCCAGACATACGAATACCACCATCAGCAATAACTGGGACTCCGAATTTTTTTGCAACTGAAACTACTTCCATGATTGCGGAAAGTTGTGGCACACCAACACCAGAAACAATGCGTGTTGTGCAAATTGAACCAGGGCCGATACCAACCTTAATCCCATCTGCAAATTTGACCAGCTCGAGAGCTGCTTCTTTTGTGGCAATGTTCCCGACGAGAAGTGGCGTTTTGCCTATAGCTTTCTTTATTTTTCTGGCACCCGCAACCACATTCATATTGTGACCGTGTGCTGAGTCAACAGCAATCACATCGGCTCCTGCTTTTTTTAGTGCAATAGCTCGCTCCAAATCAAACGCGCTACATGCCGCACCAACACGCACGCCTGCCTTTTTAACTTCTTTCACCATACGAACTTCTTCTTCCAATGTATTTGAACGATGAATGATTCCTAAACCTCCGAGTTTGCCAAGAGCGATCGCCATTTTAGTCTCTGTCACTTTATCCATCGCAGCAGAAATGATTGGTATGGTAAGAAAAAAACCACGAGCAATCGCGGTCTCTACATTTGCTTCGCGCGGCTCAACAGAACTTCGAGCAGGCCGAATCAAGACATCATCGAAAGTAAGAAACTTCCCTGTGTGTACTTTCCCCATGCCTCAGGATACCATAATTGGCACAGGGTCGCCAAGTAGCAAGGTTTAGGTGGAAAACACACAAAATATGAATACAAAAACACCTAAAAATATAGCCGTCTTTGTGTCAGGGACGGGCTCTAATTTTGAAGCCATGCTGGATAAGCATATTCCTGTAAAACTAGTCGTTGCTGACCGTCCATGCAAAGCGCTCGATAGAGCGAAAGAAGTGGGAATCCCCACAGAACTAATAGAGCGCAAAAACTTTGGCGTTACCTTCGACAGAGGGCTGTACACACAAAAAATTCTAGAAGTACTTCGTACGAACGACATTCATCTTGTTGCCATGGCAGGATTTATGACCATTCTTGGAGAGTCTCTTTTTACTGAATACGACGGATTCATTCTTAATACACACCCTTCTCTACTTCCCCTCTTTAAAGGCGACCGTGCGGTGAGAGATGCACTTGGAGCTGGGGCGAAAGAAACAGGATGCACCATCCACATCGCAACAGCGCGTCTCGACGATGGCCCCATCCTTGCACAAAGGAGTGTTCCAATACTTCCAAACGACACCACGGAAACCCTTCATGAGAGAATCAAGATTGAGGAACGAGCTCTCTACCCCGAGGTATTAAAGAACATACTTTCCGGTAACCTTGTCCTTCCCCATCGAGTAGTTTAGAATGGGCGTTGACTAGCGACGTAGAGTGAGAGAAATACAAAAGTACGCTTTTGGATTTCCGAACCGAGGACGCTAGAAAGGATTGGCGGGATTGCCCGACACATCCTTACAACTGAATACGTATCAAGAGCGTGAGGAGGCATCTGGGCCTATGATCCACCAGCAACTTGTCGAAAGATAAAGTGCTACCAGCCCTTCGGGGAAAGATATCTTAACAAAAATCTTTCCTTAATAGGGAAAGATTTTTTATTTATTATCCACCAACTAAAAAATAATTTATGCTTCACTTACTTAAGACATACACAACCGAGAGCGTTACCGCAGGACATCCCGACAAAGTCTGCGATCAAATATCAGATGCCATTTTAGATGCATGCTTAACGCAGGATTCAACAAGTCGAGTTGCAGTGGAGGCATTTGGTAGCCATGGATACATGATGCTCGGTGGTGAAGTACGCACAAACGCAACCATTGATTACGCAGGCATCGCGAGAAAAGTGTATCAAGACATTGGCTACACAGAACCATTAGATATTCTTGAACATATCGCAAAACAATCAGGAGATATTGCGATGGGCGTAGACACCGGTGGCGCAGGTGACCAAGGCATCATGTATGGTTACGCTACGAATGAAACAAAAGAAATGCTTCCACTCGGTGTTGTACTTTCTCATGCGCTCGCACGCCGACTTGAAGCACTCCGCCGCGGAGGTACACTCCCTTGGGCCCGGCCTGACGGAAAAACACAAGTAACCATTTCAAATGGGAAAGTAATTACTGCACTCACTTCAACCCAACACACAGCAGATGTTTCCCAAGAAGAAATTCGTGCGAAACTCATTGAACATTTATTTGGACCAGTTCTTGGAGATCTGACGGGGATTGAAATACTAGTAAATCCAACAGGTCAGTTTATTCAAGGAGGATTTGAAGCAGATGCAGGCCTTACAGGGCGAAAAATAATGGTGGACACCTATGGAGGCTTAATGCCACATGGGGGCGGAGCTTTCTCAGGGAAAGATGCCACAAAAGTCGACCGTTCAGCTGCATACATGTGCCGATTTGCTGCAAAGAATCTCGTTGCAAATGGCTACGGAACGAAAGTCTTGGTATCAGTCGCCTACGCTATTGGTCGCGTGGAGCCAGTGATGGTAGAAGCGTTCGATGACTCTGGAAAAGATTTAAGTGAGATTGTGCAGAAAAATTTCGACTTCCGTCCACGAGCAATCATTGAGCGCCTCGGTCTCACCCGCCCTATCTTCCAAGAAACAGCTGCGTACGGACACTTCGGCGTTGAAGGCAGACCGTGGGAAAATATCGAGAAAATCTAAAACAACTTCTTATTAGAAACAAAAAATCACCATCGTATATGGGGATTTTTATTGCATCTTTGTCCTAAAAGCTAGCTGTTAGTAGAATTCTAAAAGCTAACCCCTATACGCTATACACTAACCACTACTCAATTACGGCTTCACATCAAACATAGGGTCAGTCCCTGTAAAGTCACTTGAAGAGCCTGTACATTTTGAACCTGCAGTGGCATCATTATCGCTACCTAATACCTGGTTGGTACTGTCCTCTAGCGTAGCCCCAAGATGATAGCTCGAGCATAGAGCGCCAACACCAAGTCCTGCATACCGATAGAAAATGGGAGAAGAAGCGGTGCCGGAAGGATCTGTAGGAAGAACGGCAATATAAGTTGGCACGAGACCATTCAGTGTTGTTGGATACGAAGACGAATTCGCATTTGCATACGCACCAAGTGCGATTTGTAACTGCCTAATATCTGAAGTACGACGCGAGTCGCGAGACTTTATTCGAACAACACTAAGTGATGCTAAAACCACCGATGCAAGAATGCCGAAGATTGCAATGACAATAAGAAGTTCAATAAGAGTAAACCCTTTATGTGATTTAAATGGAACCATACTGCTCTAGAGTAACAGACTCTTAAGCTTGAAAAACTAGCGGGGGCTAGAAAAATTTAAAACGAGAATCTTTACCTGAACCTCCACACGCAGAACATGCGCCCGGCGGAACAGTACGCCCGCCTGAACTTGGAGAACATTCTATACACACTTCAACAGAACCCTGCCTTTGACCATGGTTACAATTCAGACGACAGTCACCGCTACCCTTACACAATCCACATATCCTTTCAGCTAAAGAGGTCAGTACTGCGTAAGGCTTTATCTCAAGACTCCCATCCATCTCGGCATTAAATCACAGTGTCCTTCCGTACGCACGCCTTCAAAAAAGCAGTGAAAAGTGGATGTGGCGCCAGAGGCCGTGCTTGTAATTCAGGATGAAATTGAGTGCCCAACATGAATGGATGAACACCGCGAGGCAGTTCTGCTATTTCCATCAAAATACCTGAAGGAGAGACTCCTGAAAACACCACACCTCCCTCTTCAAACTGCCGAACGTATTCTGGATTAACCTCGTAACGATGACGGTGACGCTCTTCTACACTCTCCATAGCATATGCATCTCCTGCAATAGTGCCCTTCTTTAGGAGGGCAGGATACACACCGAGACGCATAGTGGCGCCATAATTTTCATTTGCAAGAATTGCTTTTTGTTCTGGGAGAATATCAATGACTGGATGAGTTGGATTTGAGTCAATTTCTGTCGTGTGAGACCCTGGCAGTTTCAAAACATTTCGAGCGTATTCAATAAGCATTAATTGCATGCCATAGCAAAGGCCGAAATAAGGAATTTTCTTTTCGCGCGCATATTGTATTGCCAAAATCTTTCCTTCAATGCCAGTTTCCCCAAAACCTCCCGGCACAATAATTCCGTTGTATTTATTCAAAGCGGAAACAGATTTCGGATTTTTCTGAAAATCTTTTGCATTGACCCAAGTAATCTCTACGCGTGCACCCACAGCGGCGGCCGAGAATTTTATTGCTTCTATAACAGAAAGATACGCATCTGAAAGTACAAAGTCACCTGTATCAAAATATTTACCGACAATTGCTATTTTTACTTCCTTCTTTGCATTTTTTATCTTCGAGACAAAATTTTGCCAATCAGCTAAACCTGTTGCTGGTTTCTTAGGAAGTCGTAGCGCTTTTAAAAGCATTTCCCCTATTTTCTCCCGTTCAAAATTCAACGGCACATCATAGATGGATTCAACGTCAGGAGCTGAAATAATGTGATCAGCTGAAACATTTGAACTAATAGCAATTTTTTCTTTGCGCCGCTGATCTAATTTCTGTGAAGAACGCGCAATAATAATATTTGCCTGCACCCCATAAGAATTTAATTGCTGAACGGCATTTTGCGTTGGACGAGTTTTCATTTCACCTAACGCACCTGGAACGGGTAGATAGGAAACGAGAATAAAAAGAACATCGTCAGGATGCTCTAGTTTCAAGACACGAGCGGCTTCAATGAAAAGAGCATTCTGAAAATCACCCACCGTACCACCTATCTCAATGACTGAGATATCAGACCCGTTCTGTTCACTCGCAAGACGAATGCGACGGATAATTTCATCACGCACATGGGGAATAGCCTCTACACACTTACCTTTATATCCAAGATTTCGCTCTTTCTCTAAAACACTTTGATACACCATTCCGCTCGTCATGTAATCCTCCTGATTTAGGGAGACATTTAAAAATCTCTCGTAGTTTCCCATGTCCTGATCAGTTTCAAGACCAGAGCGAAGCACGAACACTTCACCGTGTTCGGTTGGATTCATTGTTCCAGCATCAATATTTAAATAGGGATCAACCTTTACGGCATTCACCTTGTACCCTTTACTTTGCAAAATGAGTGCAACTGAAGATGTAGCAATACCTTTACCAACACCACTCATCACACCACCGATGACAAAGATGTATTTATGACGCTTCTTTGAGGGGGCACGGCCCGATCTTTTTTTAGTTGATCGAGCGTCTTCCATATCGGAATATCCTAACATCAAAAGTGATTAGCCACTAGGGTTTAGCCATTAGGGAACATCGGAACTCCCTAAACCCTATACCCTATTGGCTAATACCTAGACTGAAAGGTACTTCCTCACCGCAAGAAAAGCAGATAGAGCACCAAGAAACGCACCTGCTGAGATAAGGACAATGAAAAACACGGGGAAAGCACCTAGGTAATGCGAAAAGATATCGGCACCAAACATTTTTTGAGCTGGCGCCTTTAAGAACCATGCGAGTGGGAAAAATGTAATTAATGCAATAAGACCTGAAACAACACCGTACAAGGTGCCCTCCACCACAAACGGACCTCTAATGTACATGTTTGACGCACCCACAAGACGCATCACTGATATTTCCTCGCGAGCAGTATAAATAGCCAATCTAATAGTGTTAAATGTAATCAATATTGAAGCCAGCGAAAAGATAAAGATCATAAACCAACCAAACTGTTGAACATAGGTGGTTAGATTCCCCAACTGTGTAATGACTGTTTTATTTTGTGCGTAATTTACAGAACTAATAAACGGTTTGCCATTGGAATCATTCAAGTGATCATTAAGAAATAACGCGATAGCTTCATACTGTGAAGGTTGTTTTGCCTTGATAGCAAGCGCGGCACCAAATGGATTGGAGCTCAATTCATCAAGAGCTTGTAAGGTTAATTGATCATCCTCGTGACGAAGACGGAACTCTGCTATTGCATCATCCCTCGATGTGTAAGTAACATAGGCAACCTCAGGAATATTTTGTAGTACTGTTTTAAAATCAAAAATCGATTGTTCTGAGGCTGACGTTACAAAATATACATTTACATCAACTTTATCTTTCACATAGGTGACAAATTCACCAACAAGTGTATTCAAAAACATCAACGAACCGATGATGATTAAAGTCATTGTCATCACAAAAATAGATGCAAGCGAAACAAAACTATTTCGCATCACATTCACTGATCCTGCACGCAATACTCTTCTGATATTAGTCCACAACATGATTAGTTTTTGTTATCGAGGATTACGAGATTAGAAAAACTTTCACCCTGTTAAATACGTTGCTCGGCAACGTCCCCTGAAACGCGGATTTAACAGGGTCTAATAAAGTGTAACTCATTTCATTCATAACACTTTATAAGACATACCTCCCTTCTTTATCATCTCTTACCACATGTCCATTATCCATCGTGATAACCCTCTTCCCAAGTGAATCAACAACACCCTTATTATGACTCGTCAGAATGACGGTCGTACCCAGTTCATTAATACGCTTAAGAATTTCAACCACCTGGTAGGTGTTAATAGGATCCAAGTTACCCGTTGGCTCATCCGCAAGAAGCACCTCTGGCTGATTCACAATCGCGCGCCCGATAGCAACCCGTTGGCGCTCCCCCCCTGAAAGCTCACGGGGGAAATTCCATGCTTTATCAGCAAGATCTACAAGCTCTAATACATGTGGGACATCTGCGGCAATCTCGTCATCACTTCTCCCTGAGGCTTCCATTGCAAATGCCACATTTTCATAAGCGGTTTTATTGGGAATCAATCGATAATCCTGAAAAACGGTTCCTATTTTTCTTCGAAGCGTATGAAGTTTATTTTTAGGTATCTTATGAACATCAGTGGATTCAAAAAAGACCACTCCGGAAGAAGGTGTCTCTTCTGCCAAGATCATTTTAAGGAGTGTTGTTTTCCCAGCACCGGCGTGTCCCACAATAGAGGCAAACTCTTTGGGGCCAAATGATAGCGTCACATCCTCAAGTGCGACAGACTTGTCTTGGTATATTTTGGTAACTTTGTCGAAATAAATCATTGGAAGATAGGGGTTAGGCGATGCCTCATCGGTTCCGAAGGGAACATTTAGGGTTTAGTGAAAAACAAAAACAAGGAAAACCCCAAGACACATAATACTACACCTCTTCACTTGAATCTGAGTCTGCAACTTTTCCAGACTGCATTGCTTGTATGAATGTATCTAATTCACCCGAAAGCACCGCATCAGTGTCATGCATTTCAACGCCAGTGCGATGATCCTTCACTAATTTATATGGGTGGAGCACATATGAGCGAATCTGACTCCCCCATTCATTTTTCACAGTACCTGCAATTGAAAGCCCTTTTAACTCACGGGCACGCTTCTCTTCTTCAAGAATAAATAATTTCGCACGCAACAGAGTAAGCGCACGGTCGCGATTTGCAGCTTGAGAGCGTTCCGTAGAAGCACGCACTGCCATACCCGTTGGCTTATGCACAATGCGCACTGCTGTTTCCCTCTTGTTAACATTTTGCCCTCCCGCGCCACCCGAGCGAGAAAATTGTACTTCTATCTCATCATCTTTTATTTCCAACCCCTCCCCTGGTGCAAACTTTGGGACCACTTCCACAAGAGCAAAAGATGTTTGTCGCTTTGCATTCGCATTAAAGGGTGAAATGCGTACCAACCGATGTACTCCGGCTTCATGTTTCAAATGACCATAAGCACCAGTACCTGCCACCTCAAATGTGACGCTTCGAAAACCACCGTGATCATTTTCATTTTCGTCTAAGAATGAAACCTGCCATCCTTTTTTTGAAGCATGACCTTGATACATTCGAAAAAGAATGCCTGCAAAATCTTCGGCATCATCTCCACCAGCTCCTGCAAGAATAGAAAGTATCGCGGACCCCTTGTCGTAACGAGTAGGCCCCGCAACAACGGCCTCCAAATCTTTCATTTCACGAATCATCTTCTGTGCTTTATCAACATCAGTCCAAAAATCAGCGCCTGCCATCGCTGTTTCAATTTCTGTAATGCGAGCTTTTGCTTGTTCGGGAGACATGAGAATAGAGTACAGCGTTTAGGGGCTAGGGGCTAGGCGACGTTTCGTCGG
>VMHB01000008.1:1419-8603 GCA_007378985.1 Parcubacteria group bacterium Greene0714_7 | reverse complement strand
TCCATAATTTTCATTACGGCATGGACTATATCTTCATCCTCTTTGTTACAGAGGAGCCAACGTGTAGTCTCTACGGGGCTACAAATATAATTTTTCACTCACATGAGAGCAGTAACATGCTCTTGAATCAATTCAATAAATTATTTGAGCTTCCCTCGGTATTGCCTTCATTCCTTTATGATACCACATCATAAAGAGGAGGGGTTCACCGATACAGTTAGATTTTTCATTAGTGATTACTCACTAAGGTCGCAACAAGGCAGATTACCTCTACGACTTAGCCCTTGTTACCGAACTTACCTTAGGATGCACGAATGCATACTTCGGGTATTCCCGGCTTCCCTGGCTTGACGGGCGGTATTAGAATACACTTTCAATTACTTGTCAAGTGTTCCCACACCACTGGGCAAACGGTTTTCCCGTACCCTAGCGGTTTTCATAGGTTTTTGCTTTTTTTCCAATTTTTCTCAATGTGGATTAAGTTTTTCCCTATGAATTTGTTCCTTCCCGATTGGTTTCTTAAGGCGTCTTTTGCGACCGCCCCAAAGTTCCCTCTCGGTACTACGAACTCTGCTGACTTCTTGCATGATTTTTAGAATTATATTCTATACCTCAAGGTTATCACACCAAGAGGATCATACAAGATCTCCCACGGTAACCATACAAACCGTTTTTTACTATCTCGATATCACTACACATAACGTGCATATTCTTCAACACAGTAGCTTTCTCCACGTACTCGCAGGATAGCCTACACGTTATGCCACAAACTGATATTCAAGCTAATAAATGCTACTTTCCCCCTTCATCTGCACTCTCGCGAGCCACAGACTGGGATTTCACTTCAAAACACTGTGCTTTGCTTTGGTTCGATTAACTCTCTCTAAAAGTCTAAGAGAGAGTGCACGAACTGGCTTGTACAATCGCATGGCGACCCGAGTACAAGACTTGAGAACGTATTCACCGTGGTGTGCTGACCCACGATTACTAGCGATTCCAGCTTCATGAGGTCGAATTGCAGACCTCAATCTGAACTAGGGCTGCTTTTATAAGGATTGGCTCAGGGTTACCCCGTCGCGACCCGTTGTAGCAGCCATTGTATCACGTGTGTAGCCCAGGATATCAGAGGGACATGCTGACCTGGCGTCATCCTCACCTTCCTCCCAGCAGTAGTTTTGCCACTCACTTCAAAAAAATTATTTTGAAGAATATTGTGCGTCTGCGAACATAAGTTCTCAAATGAACTAATTCGCAAAACTACGGCTGGGCAGTCTCGCCTGACACATATAACAGGCAACGAGGGTTGCGCTCGTTTCCTCACTTAAGAGAACAACTCAAGCCACGAGCTGACGACGGCCATGCATCACCTGCCTAACTGTCCTTGTGAGAGGTCTCCGGTTTCCCGAAGATTTCAGTTAGGTTTCAAACCCTGGTAAGGTTCTTCGCTTATCATCGAATTAAACCACATGATCCACCGCTGCAAGTCCCCGTCTATTCCTTTGAGTTTTAGCCTTGCGGCCGTACTACCCAGGCGGTTCTCTTAACGCGTTAGCTTCGCCTCTCGGAGGGTCGATACTCCAAAAAGCTAGAGAACATAGTTTAGGGCGTGGAGTACTGGGGTTGAATTTGTTACTCGTTTGTCGGTTATACCGACAAAACTGATGAGGACATTTCTGCCTCACTCTCCGCGTCACCGCGGAGTCCGGACTATATCTTTATCTATAGCAATTCCATCGTGCCCGCTTCTTTTCATATTCCGCAATAACAGCAGAATGTGAAAAGTGGCCGAGTTGAATCACTTCAGATATCCAGCGTTGTTGAAGTTGAGAATCTTTATAGAGGAGAATGGTCTTTTGAAGCATGCTCTGCACTGGTATATAGGGCAAGATAGTACGGAGAAATTTTTTCAATTCCTCCTGGGATCTTATCCATAATCGCCAGTATTGTTCCTGCTTCCCGTCACGCTTGCGGCCCACCGGGGCAACAATTGCGCGAACATTCCATACAACTCCAAGATAGCGAGCAAGTATCTTGACCGATGCTTTATCGAAACCATCAGTACAAAACACTCCTTTTCTGCCTCCATAGCCAATAAGCGAACCATCATCGCACCACCATACGGCAAGTGACAATGGGGTCATTTGATTTAGCCACGTGCGCCTAATGCGCAGCTTGTTGTGTTTGTATGTCAGGTGATGTAGTTCAGTAAGCGCTACCATCCTCCTACTGCTAAATCGCCACTTCCGAAGTTTGCTATGGCCATCAGCCTTTTGCACACATACACTTTTCTCTCCTGCTATCTCGGAAAGCTCTTGCGCTTTCCATAAAAGATATTCTTTCTGCTTTTCTGAATGACGAATTTGTATATTCGCATTCGCATACTTAGTTTGTATCTTGAGCGAACCATCTCCCAGAATTGTTCCGAGAATAATGCTTCGCGCTCGATTCGACAAAGGCACATATTTTTTTACATCACGTTGCATAATTTTTAGGTATACACTGCGACAGAAATGCGCCAACTATCTTAATTTCAACTTCATAGTCTCTACGGGGCTCTATAACAATTTGCTATGAGCTTCCCTCGGGGTTGTCTGAAGCGCGCCAGTAAAACGCATAATGCTTCAGGGTTTCTCCGATACAGCTGGATGCTCACCGTATCGTCACCGATACAGAGGACACCATTCATTGCTTGTAATTTTTACAATTACTACAATTGGGATTTATCTAATCCCATTCCCTGCCCACGCTTTCGTGTCTCAGTGTCAGGAATGCACCAGTGTACTGCCTTCGCTTTTGGTATTCCCCATGATATCAACGGATTTCACCCCTACACCATGAGTTCTGTACACCCTTCACATCCTCTAGTCGTGCCGTTTCCTTTGCAGATCCCGGGTTAAGCCCGGGGCTTTAACAAAAGACTAACACGACCACCTACACACCCTTTACGCCCAATAATTCCGGATAACGCTTGGGGCCTCTGTATTACCGCTCCTGCTGGCCAATGTACATGACATACGCGGAGTATGTCGCTCATCTCACGATGAGGATCGGACTATATCATCATCCAACACTTTCTGAAACGAAAGGTTGGCGCTCGGCGTGTAGTCTCTGAGGGGTCACGGTATACATCTGTTGCGGAGGTGTTTTATATTCGAAGCAATGTAAAATGTAGGGAGCGATCGTCGTGCAAAAAGCATCGCGACCTTCCTTTCCAATATAGAGCTTCGGATATCGTTTTCCTCGACAAAGCGACATGTATGTTTTTGCCGCTATGCCGAATCTCCTTAAAAGCAATCTCTCCAGTCGCTTCACTTCTAATTCCGTAAAAGAATCAGTGCTGATGTGGTATGCATAATGGGATTTGGCCCTATAGTCTAGCCTTCCATCATCCATAAACCACACCGCAAGTGTGATAGGTGAGTCAAACAATGAATCGATATGCAACGGAACAATCTTTGTTCTTCCTCTATAAAAGAGGTGTCACATGTCTTCAAGGTCCGTGTAAAAACGTGTCCCGAAGTACCATTGTCGTGTATCCATTCTTTGCTGTGGAGGTGTTTTCGTTATGTGCATAAACTGACCATAGAGCCAGAACACATACTCCTTCTTCGCCTCTGATTGTTTGACTTGCAATCGAGTTCCCCGATAACCATTATACTCAAGAGACCCGTCTCCGAGCATAAGACCAACGAGGACATCTCGTTGCTGTTCAGTGAGATTACATAACATAATTTTAAGTATACCCGACTTCCCTGCTGATTGTCTCTTTTGGATTTCGATCGAAATCGAAACGCAGCCCATAAGAGAGTTCCAGCATATAGCCAAGTTTTTCATTCTCGATCACTCGAGAAAGCTGCACTGCGGTACGAACAATTTCTCTTTCAAGAAACGTTCGATTTTGCTCCTTGCGCGCAGAGCCATCTGCGCACGTGTACAGAGTTAGGAGCCCCTTATTCTTGAGGTACTGTCAATAAACTTCATCCCTCACAAAAGCCGTCAGACTTTCGTCCATTGCGGAAGATTCTCGACTGCAGCCACCCGTAGGTGTATGGACCGTATCGCAATTCCATCGGCGGGGGTCAGCCTCTCAGCTCCCCTAAGCGTCATAGCCTTGGTAGGCCATTACCCTACCAACTAGCTGATACTTCACAGGCCTCTCCCAAAGCGATAAATCTTTACCCAGCCCTAATTTTGAACTCCTTGACAAAAAATATAAATTTGCTATAATACTCTCAATCCTAGCCGAATGGAGCCACGATATATTTTAACGTCCAACGAGTTGGAACGAAAAAAATATATGCGGGGCGAACTGCGTATTTTTCATACATTCCGCAGTCCATACAGGCTAGGATTTTTTTATTTTTATATATTTACTAGAAGTGCAAAATTAGAGCTGGGACCATCGGGAATTATCCCATCTTTCGATGGGTTATGCCCGACTTTGGGGTGAGTTCCTGCGTATTACTGCCTCGTTCGCCATGCCCAGCACCACTTTTACCACTCACTTCGATAAAAGATATCGAAGACTCTGTGCATAAAATGGCCATTGCATGCCTTATCCACGTCGCCAGCGTTCATCCTGAGCTAGGATCAAACTCTAAAAAATTTCTGAACGAAACAAAAGGAAAGATAGTAAATTTTCTCTTTTGCAATAATTAGGTCTAGATCACTAGAACTTGCATAAATTTGAATTAATAATGCTATTTTTGAAAATCCACAAAAACTGCGCCTTGCGCCGTTCTCATAAATTTTCGGCTCATTGTCAAAGTACCAAACAGCCCTTCTTCTACACATAAGAAGGTACTAGGTATTATAGGGATAGCACGCAAAAGGTCAAGTTTTCTGATAAAAAAGTCTGCTCCGTCGATCCCTGTGGGTTTCCTTACAGACACCACAGGGTATTCGCGGAGCAAACCATGGCTTTTTTGCTGGAATAGGAATCGGCCGCCGCCGATACAACTTTTATGTGCATCCCCGTCTGTGCGAGTACGCACACCATCAGGTATTGCACGCCAATAAAAATAACTCCGGCGCCCTTTTTTGAGCGCCGGAACTTGAACTACCTAACGATGAGGGTGCCCTTTTGACACCTGGTGCCAGCATCGTTATATATCTTAACTCCCCCTATCTTTATACCAAACCTGTCAAATTCGGACCGAACTGTAATTTTCATGCGCTCGGCAAGAAACATACTTGCATCATAGACATCGTAAACAAGTATGTAGTCCGGACCGCACACGAATTCATTCGAGCGAGTATGAAACGTATAAGAGAAGCTATACTCTTTCGCTATCGCATCTCCATCCTGCCGTGTCCCTTGGATAAGAATTTTGTAGCCATGCTTTACGGCTTGAGTCTCTGTAGCTACAGAGACTCCTATCCCAAAACAACACAGAGTCACAAGTACGAAGAATACTCTCTTTAACATATATTTTCTCCTCATATTTTCACCGCGATGGACTAAACGAACAAAGAATCATTCTTCAATCGATTTTTCTGACACATACTTCAACTTTCGATACTCTTGCAACATCAGTAATAAATCTGGATCACAATAGACGACAATGCCAATAAAAAAGAGCGCGAGCACAATGCTCGATGCAATCGAGAGCGAAACAGTTCTTAAAAAGTAGAAAAATAACAAAGAACCACAAAGCAGGATACTAAGGCGAATAGTCACATCTCTCATATAAAACCCCCGAATGATTTCGAAAAGATACAATGGACATACCACAGTGAACAATGCCACCACAGACGTGACAATGTCAATGGAATCTACATAAGCTCTTGCCACGAGAGTAACCCACCACGCCTTCGAAAAATCCCCCTTATTCCCCCTTTCATAAAGGGGGAAGCCAAACGCAACTCCTCCCAGGAACCTCCCTCTTTATCAAAGAGGGAATGAGGGAGATTTCAAAGGGAGGCCGGGAGGGATTTATCCATAGTGCAGCTACACGCGAGAGTCGTGACCGCCGCGTATCGCATGATTTCACAAACAGTATAGCAGAACAAGTTTGAGTAAAAAAATGACCCTCGATCTACACATCGTGCAAACCGAGGGTCAAAGTGTCCAACTGCCAAAGGATCAACTCACCACTGCAGTGGCAGAGGAGCCAAGGACAGAATTGCGAGAGAACACCTGGCGGGCCATCGTCCCACCTGTTCGGAGACCCAACAGAGTACGCGTGCACGCTCCAGCCACCGCCGTACCAGTACGCGCGGACCGTCCGGAGCGCACCAGCAATATCACGGACATAAAAAATATTGGCATAGGCATTGTTCAGAAGAACACCAGGCTGGCCATGTCCTTGCTTTTTCATAAGAAAGAACATCTCTCTCAGAGCGGTTTCGGCCTTCGCCTCACCACCGAGCTCAGCAATGATTGCACCATCAAATGACGGCTTTCGCAACTTGGCATATCGAAGCACTTGCTCAGTCATTGGGGCTTCGATTTTGCCCCTGCCACCGAGAAACCACTCGATGAAATTCTCGCTGAGGTAACGAATCTTGACCGCGGCGGCGACACTCACGTCACAAACCAATCCCTCACGGGCGACAAACTTGCAGGTGTTTGCCGGCACAACAACCGTTGAGACAAATTCGAGAAGCGAGGATCTAGAACTCAAAAAAAGATTGTTGCGCTCCTCTTTACTCAAACCAGTGAACCACTCCAGCTGTCCAAGCGTAACATGACCCTGTCGCACTTTCTGCAGCAGGTCAATTTGCAAACCAGCCAATTTGGCCGCATCTGCGCCGATGATCATATTCATCGTTTTTTCCTTTCTTTAGAATGTTTCCGAGAATCTGGAACAAACTACTTGCGCGAGTATATCACAAGAAAATTTACTTGTCAAATTTTTGCAAACCTGAAATCACACGGGCACACCCTCCACCTTCCTGCTCTCTTCCACGCGATACGAGTCGCTGTCTTCGTGGTGGGTACTCACTTCGATAATAATCGAGTCTTCAATGCCGCGAAATCGGTGCAGAACACCCGATGTAATGCGCACAAAACTTCCCGGCAACATGTGCAGTACCTTCTTTCCAACTTCAAGACGCACATGCCCCTGCATGATAAAAAACATCTCATCTTTAACTTTGTGCTTGTGGAGACTGCATTGATATCCTTTCTTGAGCGAGAGTAGCTTGCAACAATACTTATCGTTGTTCTCAAGCCATTTTTC
>VMHB01000008.1:0-1391 GCA_007378985.1 Parcubacteria group bacterium Greene0714_7 | reverse complement strand
CCGCTCACATCAAATACTTTTACTTTTTTCGGCGCTATGTCCGTTCGCTCGCCATTTTTATTAAAAACAGAAATGCCATCCTGCCCGCGCGTCAGAACAATATTCGCAGAAAGACTTGTGGCAAGATTTTCTCCAATTTCAGAAACTTCACTAAGACCGGTCATTTGCTGTCCTTCAGAAATGTTCGGAGTGATCACATCAACACCCAGAAACATTTTTTTGTTTACTGATTTTATATCGGCAACTATCATTTTCTGCGCGTCGCGCGCAAGTAAGAGTATTTTTTTGATCAATCCTTCGGAAAAAAGACCTTTCGCGTAATCTGAAAAAATAATGCCATCACATGTTTTTATCTGCCGACGCAAGCCCTCAAGCAGCTTTGCCTCCCCTGCCGAAGCTAAATGAAAACTTACCTCTTCGTCAACGCGAAGAAGCTGATGATTTTCCCCCACGACAAAGCGGTGCTTCACCGTCGTCGGCCGAGTTTTGTCGACAAGAATGCCGCTCGTTCCAATGTTTGATTTTTTGAGAAGTTTTAAAAAGATCTCGCCAGAATTATCCGCTCCAATAATGCCGAAAAGAATCGGTTTCGCTCCGAGAGCCGCGATATTATTTGCCACATTCGCGGCGCCCCCAAGTATAAATTTCTCATCTGTTTTTTGCAAAACAGGTACCGGCGCTTCAGGTGAAATTCTTGCTATTGTTCCAAGTGTATAGCGGTCGAGCATTACATCGCCAATGACAAGAATCCTCTTTTGAGGAAATTGCTCAAGCGCCTTCTCAAACACTGTTTTTTGAGCTTTCATGGTATATGAAATTTGTATCTATACACTATTTCATAACGAAAAGGGTGGCAAATTGGTTACGAAACAGCCCATAATGCTTTACATCATGGGCTGTTTCTTCGAATCCCCAGATTATCTTTTCAACAACCGCACCTGTTCGGCCAATCGCATCAATATTTCCATAATATTCGCCAACTGGCTAGATAAACGCTCGAATGTCGAGGCGGTTGTTGTGGCAGTCGTGGTTGATGTAGAAACAAACGTATCTACCATTATTTCAGAGGACACGTTATTATTCTCGTTGCTTTCAGTAATCACATTTGTTGAATCAGCTTTTGCTGACCAGCGATACCGTGCAGCTATGTTCGGAGCACTACCCATTGCTTGTGTGATACTAGCAGACCCTCCCGCGCTTAGTGCAGGCACGGAAATCTCGTAAAGTGTCATGCCCATTTCTTTGAATGCAATCATAGACGCGGCGGCAGGTGCTGTCCCTGTATTCTGCACAGTCGCTGTCACCGCAGTACTTTGTCCCGCGGCAATAAGTGAAGAAGCTGCCGAGAGATTCGTGATAGACAAATCAGGAAGTGACAATGCAGTAGTAGC